>PLLP01000006.1 GCA_003141315.1 Phycisphaerales bacterium | reverse complement strand
ATCTTCCACGGCTCCGCCCACGACCTTCTGCCGAACTGTTCCCCCATTGTTTTGTACGTCATCATAAAATCTCCTTAAAACCAAAATTTATCGTTATTGCTCACAATCTACCATAATTAAAAATGTCCTGCCCCGGCTTTTTCTTAAAGCCGATGCAAAAAAACCTTTCAAACCGCTCCTGCCCCCTGCAGCACAGCAGGCACACTCACCGCTTCTTCAAAGCCTATCGCCTTAACCATCCTGTAATACACCAGCCCGTCCTGCGGCGGACCGCCGCCTGCATCTTCGAACCCGCGCCCAGCCGTTCTGTAACCGAGCGACTCGTAAAATCCCCTCACACCCGCCGGCGAGCGAAGCCGCAGCTCCTCAACNNGCTTCTGGCGCAAAGGGTCAACGAAAACTCTCAATACCAAATCGCCCAGCAGGCTGCCCGTCGCCGCGACCCTTCCGTTGACATCCGCAACCGTCACGTACCCGTCACTCGCCGTCTTTAAAATATTTTCCTGCCTGCGGTACATCCCGAAAAAGGCGATTATCTCCTTGCGGCAAAACCTTCTGCAGCAGGCCTTTATCGCCCGCTCTATCAAGGCATCTACCTCTTCCAAATCCCTTAATTCGAATCTTCTCAACCTTATTTCTTTTCTCACCGGCATTTTCCTTTTTCCAGGGCAAATAAAAAAGGCCTTTCAGAACACAGGGCTCTGAAAGGCCTTTTTTTTATTTATACATTCGTTCAGAGCTTCCTATGCACCTCTTTTTCGCTTCTAAAGCTAAAGATGAAGGCAAAAGTCCGCCATTCTGCCTGTGCTATCCTGAACGAATTGTTATAAACTGAAATCTTCATTTTTCCTTTTCCAAAAGGTATACCTGCTTTATCGGCATTCCATTATATCATATTTTAACGTTAGTCAAAACAATTTTTATAATTTTGCTTTATTTATTAAGGATTAATGAATGCGGGCAAATACTTCAGTGAGATTAAAATGCGTTGAGATATTCCGGCCGGCCGTCATCTTCATCATAGCCTAATCTTTCGTCGTTGTCGGCCTTTATCATAATGCGTTCGATTTTCTCCGCTTTTTTGGTATCGCCGTTCACCTCGACCAAACAGGCATTCATCCTCACGTCGCCTGTCGCCACCTCGTACGGGTAAGGCATCTGCGTCCTGAATGATTTCAGCACGCTCTCGACGTTTCTGCCGATAATGGAGTTATGGGCGCCGGTCATTCCCACATCGGTAATATAAGCAGTCCCTTTCGGCAGTATCTTCTCATCGGCTGTCGGAACGTGCGTATGCGTTCCGAACACGCAGCTTACCCTCCCGTCGAGAAAATAACCCATAGCGGCCTTCTCGCTGGTTGCCTCCGCGTGGAAATCGACAAATATAATGCCGCCGCTGCCCGCGAGTCTTGCCAGTATTTTTTCAACCGCGTTATACGGGCAGTCCGCGGGCTTCATAAAAATCCTGCCTATCAGTGAAACAACCGTCACTGCCACGCCTTTTCCGGTTTTAAATGTCGCGAATCCCTTTCCTGCTGCCAGCTCCGAAAGATTTGCGGGCCTTACGATGTTTGTGCCGTTTTCGAGAACAGGTATGATGTCTTTTTTGCGGTATGTGTGGTCGCCGAGCGTAATCAGGTTGATGCCGCACCGGAGCAGTTTCTCGTAAATCGGGGGCGTTATTCCAGAGCCGCCCGCAGAGTTTTCGGCGTTGGCAATTACGCAGTCAATATTTCTTTCAGCGATAAACGCCTTGAGTTTTTCCGACAGGATTCGCCTGCCGGGCCTGCCGACTATATCGCCTATACAGAGAATATTGACCTTCATAAAACCGTCTCTCGCCACTTGTGTCTCGTCGCTCGACCCACGGGGCACGGGCGACGAGCAACGATTATTTCGCGTATTCGATGCAGCGGACTTCACGCAGCAGCGTCACCTGAATTTCGCCGGGATAGACCATCTGGCCTTCTATCTTGTTTGCGATTTCCCGCGCGACCTTGGCTGCCGAATCGTCGCTTACCTTCGAGGCGTCGACAATCACGCGAATTTCCCTGCCCGCCTGAATGGCGTAGGCGTTCTCAACGCCTTCGAAGCTCTTGGCTATCTCTTCGAGCTGTTCGAGCCGCTTGATATACCGTTCGAGCGTTTCCCTTCTGACGCCGGGCCTCGATGCGCTTATCGCATCTGCCGCCGAAATCAGGGGCGTATAAAAATTATCCGGCGGCACATCCCCGTGATGTCCTCCCACCGCATTTAAGACAACCGCAGACTCGCCAAACCGCTTGAGTAAATTGGCGCCGATTAATGCGTGCCCGCCCTCGACCTCGTGGTCTATCGCCTTGCCTATATCGTGCAGCAGTCCCGCCCTTCGGGCAATCGTACTGTCAAGGCCGAGTTCATCGGCCATAATCTGTGACAGGAACGCCACCTCAACACAGTGCCTCAGCACGTTCTGGCCGTAGCTTGTCCGGTAATTAAGTGCGCCGAGCAGGCTCAAAATCTTGTTTGGCAGACCCCTTACGTTCGCTTCCACCGAGGCGTCTTTGCCGAGCTGCAAAACCTTCTGGCTTACGTCTTTTCTGGTTTGTGCGACCAGCTCTTCGATTCTCGACGGATGAATCCTGCCGTCCTGAATCAGCCTTTCCATCGACAACCTTGCCACCTCGCGCCTGACCGGGCTAAAGCCGCTCACAACAATCATACCCGGCGTGTCGTCAACGATAACATCGACGCCTGTTGCTTTTTCGAAGGCGCGAATATTTCGGCCTTCCCTGCCGATAATTCTGCCCTTCATATCGTCATTGGGAATCTCGACTGTCGATACGGTCACCTCGCAGGTATGCTCCGCTGCGTAGCGCTGAATCGCGGTGGTTATAATTTCCCGGCTTTTCTCTGCCACCGTCTCGTTGGCCTCGTCCATTTTCCTCTGAATCAGCATGGACATCTCGTGCTCGCACTCATCTTCGAGTCGTTTCAGGAGCAGCTCTTTGGCCTCATCGGCGTTCATTGCGGAAATCTTCAGGAGCTGATTTTTCTGCTGCGCAAGCATAGAATTCAATTCCTTCTCCCTGTTGCCAATATTCTGCAAACGCCTTTCAACCTCTTTTAGCTGTTCAGAGAGCTGATTTTCCCGCTGCTGAAGCTGCTCAACTTGCCGGTCTATTGCGTCTTCGCGTTTCGAAAGCCGTGCCTCCATCTCGCGAAGTTCCGTACGGGTCTGATTGGATTCCCTGTTGAATTCTTCCTTTCTTTTTATTGTCTCAGAGGCTGCGTCAATCTGGGCTGACTTTATTATGTTTTCAGCCTCTTTTTTTGCCCCGTCGAGTTGTCTTTGAAGGTCATCGTTGAGGGTCTTGGACTTCGCCCGCCTGACAATCTGGTAAATAACTATGGTAAGGCCTATCCCCGCAAGGAAGGCTGCAATAGATGCAATCCACGGCGTGATTTCACTAACTAATAATATGTTTCCCATACTTCTTCCCTCATAATTTGTTAAATAATCACAAAACATTTCATCGGCCTGAAATTGCTTCAATAGCAAAATTGACCGAAACCATAAGGGATTGTATGAAGGCAGGCTAAAGAAATATGGTTTGCCGCGAAAACGAAATCCTCACAAAAGCCGTTTTTCAGATTATTGCAGGATAGAAAACACCTTTAATCCTGACTTGTCAGCGGCAAATTGCAGCGCCGACACGCTATCCAATCCGAAATCGGACTTATGTCTCCCCCTCTCCCGGGTTATCCCGGGATTTGCCCGATTGACTTCGTTTCCTGCTTTACGCTGATTCTGTTTCACGCCCAAACCACTTTCTCTACATTGCCCCAGCCGCTTACATAGTACAAATTCAAATTTACATAAGCATTCTGAAGCACTTTATCAACCTAAATGCTTGTCAAACAAAAGCTTGCAAAGTTCTGCCTGCATGGGCAGATTTGTTAATTTTATAACAATCTGCCCTGCAATCCCGAAAAACAAAGCTGCTATACTCAAAATATCTTTCCTGAGTTAATCAGTCAAGAAAAAAATAACGTTCTTCTAAATTTAATACGACAAATCAACCGGCTTAGTTCAATACCGACAAATCCCCAGCCTGTCGGGATTGGTTAAATAGTCAATTGGGGCAAAACTGCCATAATTACTATTTGCCGATTGCAATTTACCACGGCAGGGTATTAAATAACCTTGTAAACGAAGGCGGATAGATATAGAAACAATTCACTTGAACTTGAACCTAAGTATGGTGATAATAGCCCTGCTGGAATCAGCCGGTATTAGACCCCGTTAGAGAACCTCGCTAAATCGGGAGTGATTAAATCGGCGGCTTTCTCTAACGGGGTAAAAAAATAATTTTTGGGGTTAGCAAAAATGAAATTTGATTTTGATGATGCCTACGAATCAAAGGAATCGAGGCCGAACCAGGCCAGGCCGAACGACTGGATAGACGCTACCGACAGTCTCGAAGCCGTCGAGGCTATCAGGGGCTGGAAAAACTTTATCTTCACTATAACGCTCATAGCGATGTTCGTAGTGCAAATCGTTTTCTGGCTCGCCAATACCGGCATAATCTTCACCACCGCCGGCACCCAGATACCCTTTGCCGTTACGCAAGCTTACAACCCGTCAGGCCAGCCGGTTGCGGATTTTGCCGCGCCAAAAACCGAACCGAACCTGTCTGTGATAGAGAGGCACCATAACCTTAAAAATATGCTCGGCTTGTTAAGAGAGATTGACAGGGGCAACCTGAGCCTGTTTATCACGTTTGTCAACTCTGTGCTTATACTTGGCGCAATCCTTTATTGCCTGATACTGCTGGCCAGTCTTCAGATTGCCATATCCGGCAGGCTCGGCGGCATCAACCACATCAGCAGGGGGTTCTTTTTGTCGCTTATTTTTGTTGTCCTCCTGCTGCCGTGGCAGAAAATCTTTGCAGGTCTTGTCGTCGGCGCCGTATATAGTCCGCAGGAGCTGCTTACTTCCTGCCTGACTGTTCAGTCGGGCGATACAGTTGACCAGATTCTGCATTATTTGCGGTTCTTTGTCCTCTGGCTGGTCGAAATGTGCCTGCTGATTTTCGCACAGGTTCGCAGTATGAGATGGGCAAAGGCCATCCTCCGCAGGCTCGATGTTATTTAAGTATTGTTCGTTTGCTTTGTGTTCGCTTCGGCGAATTTTTGTTTCTCATCATTAGTATATCGAGTTCCGTATTTGTCATTCCCGCGCAGGCGGGAATCCGGACGCCAATTTTTATCCGCCGCAGGCGGAACAAAATTATGAATAAACGTGTTGTTATACTGGGTTCGACAGGCTCAATCGGCAAAAACGCCTTGCGCGTAATAGAGGCGTTAAATTTGTCGCTCAAAAACAAAGGACGGGTGACGGATGATGGGGGACAGAGAACAGGGGACGCAAGTGCAGATTACCAAATCGTTGCTCTTTCGGCACATAATAATGTTGAGCTTTTGGCGGAGCAGGTGCACAAGTTCAAGCCGAAATACGCAGCGATAACCAACCCGCAAAATTACGACAGGCTAAAAGAATTAGTCGGCAATGCAGATACGAAGATTCTGACTGGGCCTGAAAGTTTAATTGAGATTGCACAGATTGATGAGGCTGATATTGTTTTGGCAGCGGTTGTCGGCGCCGCAGGTCTGAAGGCGGTTCTCGCAGCGGCAAAAAAAGGCAGGAGACTTGCGATTGCCGCTAAGGAGCCGCTCGTTATCGCCGGCAGGCTTGTTATGGAAACTGCGGCGGCAAATGGTGCGGATATTTTGCCGATAGACAGTGAGCATTCGGCTATTTTTCAGGCGATGCAGGCGGGGAAGCCCGATGAAGTGAGCAAAATAATCCTCACAACGTCCGGCGGGCCATTCAGAAATGCCAAAAAAGAGGATTTACGCAATGTGACGGTCGAACAGGCACTTGCGCATCCAGTGTGGAATATGGGGCCGAAGATTACGATTGATTCCGCCACGATGATGAATAAGGCCCTTGAGGTTATCGAAGCCAGATGGCTTTTTGATATGCCAGCTGATAAAATCGAAGTTTTAGTGCATCCCGAGTCGATAATACATTCGTTGGTCGAGTTTGTTGACGGTTCCTGTATTGCGCAGATGTCGCTGCCCGATATGTGCCTGCCTATACAGTATGCCCTTACCTGGCCTCGGCGTCTGCCGGGAATAACCAGCCGGCTCCGGCTCGACCAGGTTGCCAAATTTACCTTTGCCAGGCCCGATTTGGATACATTCAAAGGCCTGCGTCTCGGCTTCGATGTCGCAAGGGTCGGCGGAACAGCGGCAGCGGTCTTTAACGCCGCGAACGAGGCTGCGGTTGAGCTTTTCCTCGCCGGCAGGATTAAATTTTTGGATATTATCGAGCTTGTTGAGTTGTGTCTTAATAAACATAGTTGTTTGAATTCTGCCGGCCTCGATGAGCTTCTCGAAGCTGATAAATGGGCACGCAGGCTCGTCGTTGAGTCCGCTGCTCGCCGGGGCGCAGGCAGATAGTTCTTTTGGAGTTTTTTGATGAACGTTAATGAAGATATAAAAAAAATCGAAGCCGAAGAAGAGAGCAAATTGCAAAAAGCCAGGAACAGGCAGATTTTGGTGTGGTCTGTCCTTGCTGCGGCGGCAATTTTTTGGCTTATTTTTCATTTCGGATTTGCGTTTTTAACAAACGTTCTGATAGTTCTTCTCGGAATCGGTTTAATTATTGTCTCGCACGAGTTCGGGCATTTTATCACTGCCAAGGCTGTTGATATGAATGTGACGGCGTTCTCAATCGGGTTTCCGCCGACCTTTATAGGCATTAAAAAAACGCAGAAGGGCTGCCGGGTGCGGATACTCCCCTCGCTTTTCAAAAAAACCGCATCATCGGATGATGAGACTGACGATAGCCAGCTTACTTATTATATTGGAAAGGCCGGCAAAAATAATGATACCGAATTCAGGTTAGGCCTTATCCCGTTCGGCGGCTACGTCAAGATTGTCGGCCAGGAGGATGTCGGTTCTATCCAGCACAGCGATGACCCCCGCTCTTATGTCAATAAGTCGATATGGAAGAGATTTGCGGTGGTCGTGATGGGCGTCATTTTCAATACCATACTGGCTATTGTGATGTTTATGCTGATTTTCGGCGTCGGCAAAAAACTGCCGCCCCCGGTTGTGGGAGGAATTGAGCCGGGTTCACCCGCTGCCAAAGCCGGATTGGTCGAAGGCGACGAGATAATCGAGATTGCAGGCGGCAAGTCGTATCTTGATTTTTCAGATATCGCAATGGCGGCGGCACTTTCCGGCAGAAACCAAAAGGTCGCAATGAAGGTGCGCCACAATGATGGTTCAGTCGGGCAGTATGAAATTGCCGCCGAGCAGGACGGCGATATGAGGCAGTTTGGAATTATGCAGACCGGCACCCTCGTTGTGACAGATAAGCTTCCAAGGGAAGATGCTGACGAGCTGTTTAAACAAACCGCTCTTAAACCCGGTGATAAAATAGTAGCTGTCAATGGAACGCCGGTTCAAGCTTATTGGCAGTTTTATCAGATAGTAAGCAACACTTTTGCACCGAAGATTACTCTTCTGGCAGAGCGGATAAGCGACGTTAACGGTGTGAAACAAACTAAACTGATTGAAGGCACAGCTCATCTTGTCGTTAGCACATCATCAAAACAAACCGCTTCTAAAAAAGGCAAAAACAATAAAGATTTAGGTAATTTCTATACACTCGTGCCGCGACTGAAGATATTAGACGATAAGGATTTGGGTCAATACGAGAACTGGTTCAAAAAAGGCGACGTGATAGTTAAAATTGCAGACGTAAATGACCCCAATTATGGACAATTTGTCGATGCAATCAATAAATACGAGGATAAGGATATGCCGGTGGAAGTTCTCCGTGCCGGCACAAACGGGATAGACAAAATCGTTCGGCTGGATGTTATCCCCAGATATAACAGGAGCCTTCGGAAGGTTATTCTCGGCGTTAGCATGGGGTCTGATTTGGACAGGCCTGTTGCGGCAGAGACGGTGGGTATTAAAGGCGGCCCGAAAGGACTCGAAATTTCCAAGGGGGCGACTGTCACCTCCGTAAATGGACAAAAAGTATCCAGTTTTTACGATATACTTGAAATCGCTTATCGCAATACGGGAAAAGATTTGCAGTTTGACTGGACAAAAGGGACAGAAAATGGCACCGCCGTCCTGTTGGAGCAGGACTGGAAAGCAATCAAGCCGGTCCGGTCTTTTATTGTTGATGTCCCGTTTGAGCCTGTTGTAAGACTCTATAAGGCCGAAAATATCATCCAGGCGGTGCAGATGGGTTATCATAAGACGTGGTCTTTTATTATGATGTCGTATGTATCTATAAGAAGGCTTGCCGAGGGATTGGTCGGCTCGAATGAATTGATGGGGCCTGTCGGAATAGCCACGATAAGCTACAGGATTGTGAGCAGTTATTCCATTCAGGATTTTCTCTACCTGCTGGCACTGCTGAGCGCGTGTATAGCGGCCCTCAATATTGTGCCGATGCTGCCCTTTGACGGCGGGCTTGCCCTGTTTTTGCTTATCGAGAAGATAAAGGGTTCGCCCGTGAGCGAAAAAATACAGAACACCTTTTTGAACGCAGGCTGGGTGCTTGTCGGCGGTCTCTTTTTGTATGTCACGTTTAACGATGTTTTAAGATTATTTTAATTTCGTTTCCGGCTCATCCTGATAAACAGGGATTGTTTTTGAATGGATTTGTTTAGGAAAATACTTACATGGAAGTTAAGAATTTACTGGATTGTCACTGCTGGCACAGCGGCCTGCTCGATGCCTTAAGGCACAGCGATGCTGAAATCTGCCGGCTGATTGAGGATGAGTTCGATAGACAGCAGAATACGCTTCAGCTTGTGGCGGCGGAAAATCAGTGTTCACGGGCGGTGCTGGCGGCGCTGGGTTCGGTCCTGCAGAATAAGACCGCCGAAGGTCCAGTCGCCAGGCGTCTTCACGGCGGGTGCGGCGTCGTCGATGAGGTCGAGCAGATTGCCGCACAGCGGGCAAAGCAGGCCTTCGGCGCCAGGTATGCCAATGTTCAGCCGCATTCCGGTACGCAGGCAAACCAGATTGTAATCGCAGCCGTTCTGCAGAAGGGCGATAAAATTTTATCTTTGCCGGATGAGCAGGGCGGCCATTTCTCGCACGGCTCGGCAGAGTCCCTCACAGGCAAATTATTCACCGTGGAAAATTATTTTCTTGACCCGGAAAGCCTGTTATTGGATTACGAGACAATTCGCAAAAAAGCCCTGCAGTGCAGGCCGAAAATGATTATCTGCGGCGCAAGTTTCTACCCGCGGGCGATTGATTTTGAAGCCTTCAGGCGGATTGCCGACGAGGCCGGTGCGTTTTTGCTGGCGGATATTTCGCATATCTCCAGTCTTGTTATCGCCGGAGCTCATCAGTCGCCGGTGGATTTCGCTCATTTTACGACGACCAGCACTTATAAGTGCGGCGGGCCGAGGGGCGGCATTATCCTGATGGGAAAAGATTTCGATAATGAGGTCGTAGTCGGCGGCAAAAAAACCACCTTTGAAAAATTGCTCGATGCCGCAACGTTTCCCGGCCTTCAAGGCACGCCTTATTTTAACCACATCGCCGCAAAGGCCGTTTTCTTCAAAGAGGCGGTCGATACGGAATTCAGGCAGAGGCAGTTCAAGATTATCGATAACGCTGCGGTTCTCGCCGATAGTCTCGGCAAATACGGGCTAAGTGTCATTACGGGAGGCACCGACAATCACCTCGTGCTTGTGGATGTGACGGGCCTGAAAGCCGGCCTGACGGGCGATATTGCCCAGAAGGCGCTTGAGGATTGTGGAGTTGTAGTCGATAAAATCGACCTGCCGTACCAAAAGACCTGCCGGACGGCAGGGATAAGGGTCGGCACGCCGATAGTGACAAAAAGAGGAATGGGCGAAGAAGAAATGGTTGTCGCCGCCGGTCTCGTAGATAAAATCTTACGACAGCTCGTGATTACGGATGCAGGCTATAAAATCGACAGGAACTTCATAGCTGATACGAGGCAAATCGTCGAAACGCTTTGCTCGAAGTTCGGATTTGCCGACTAAATTTTACGCAAATTAAAAATTGAGGTTTTTGGATATGGCTGAATCTTCAATTTGGGTTGTGGTGCCGGCTTATAACGAGGAAAAGGTTATCGGCGGCGTCCTGAAGGAGCTTGTCGATTGCAATCCGGCATTTAATGTTGTTGTGGTTGACGACGGCTCTAAAGACGGGACGGCGGCGGAGGCGGCACGCCTCAGGCAGGTTCACCTGCTGCATCATCCGGTAAATCTCGGGCAGGGAGCCGCGCTGGCAACAGGTTTCGAATATGCTCTCGGCCAGGGCGCAGGTATTGTTATTACCTTCGATGCGGATGGACAAATGAACCCTTCGGATATAAATAAAATGGTTGCTAAAATCAAAGAGGGCTTCGATGTTGTCCTCGGTTCGAGATTTTTGAATGTTCAGCCGGTAGGGATGCCCGCACTGCGAAAATTTTTATTGAGGCTCGCGGTAATTTTTACGCGGGTAACGGGCAGGCTGAAAGTGACGGATATGCATAACGGCCTGCGGGCGTTTCGCGCAGATGCCCTGCGAAAAATTGTTATCACGCAGAACCAGATGGCGCACGCGTCGGAAATCCTCTCCGAAATTTCCCGCAACAGGCTCAAATACTGCGAAGTGCCGGTAGGCATCCGCTACACCGATTATTCCAAGGCGAAGGGACAGTCCATTTTCAATTCGATAAATATAATGTACGAACTTCTTACCGGAGCGAAAAAATGATTATCGCCGATTTCTCAAATCAGCTGCCTGAACAGGCAGCCTCAGGTAGTTTTCTGTGGATTAAAATTCTCCTGATTATCCTGCTTCTGGTTATCCTGCGTGCCTTTATGGTCGGCAGGGGCCTTCTGCTCGCAAAACGACTTTTCGCCCTGGTCCTGTTTTTGGTTCTGGTCGCCCTGGTCCTGTTTCCCGATGTCTCGAATTACGCAGCACACCATCTTGGGGTCGGCAGGGGCGTCGATTTGCTTTTCTACCTGTCGCACCTGTTTTTGCTTCTGCTGATTGTAAGCTTGTGGCGGCGGATGGCCGGGCTTGCTGATACGGTCACTAAGCTCTCGCGCAGATTTGCGATTGACACCGCACGCAAACCGCAGGACAAAAATTCGCCCGCGGATACGAAACCTTCCGCCTAACCGGAAATCACTGCTTGTTTGGCGGATTTCCCTTCAGGTCGAATACAAGATATGGCAGCATTGCCTGCTGGTAAAATGTTTCCTGCCCCGCATAAGGATTCAGCCTGTAAATCCACGGTGCGAAATCCGTCCAGGGTACTTTCCTCGAAATCCCTTCTATGTAACCATATTCGGAATCGAATTTGTACTTTTTGGCAAACTCATTTATAACCTGTTGAATATTAGTCACAGAATACCGCTGGCCGGTCGCCTTGTCCGTGTAGTCACAGACGACGGGGATAAGATAAACCGTGTATTTGCCGGTCTTGACCTTCTGTTCGGTGTCAGCCATAAATTTTGGGATATTGATGATTGCGTTATCCTGGCTGGTTACCTGGTAAATGCTGCCGGGCGGGCAGACGATTTCTCTGTCGAGATACCAAGCGGTTTCAGGTCTGTACGAGGCAGCCTTTACGCCCGGAAACTGGTCGATTGTAAAAGAGTCTAAGCTCAAAAGAGATTCGTCTTCCGGAATTTTAGAGTTCAGGTATTTGAACATCTCTATTCGCTTCGGGTTCTGCCACCTGATGCCGTAATAATAATTGATTCCATAAACACAGCCGGCACAAAGCAGTATTATCAAAGTTGCGGAGGCGATAACCGCCACTTCTAATTTCAACTTTTTTACGATGTCGAAGAGAATCATTACCGCCAGCGCCGCTGCAATCGCCATAAAAAGAACCATCGGCCTTTCCCAGTATTGATGTGGGTATAACGTGCCTTTCAGCAGGGTAAGCTGGAAGAATGCCGGCATAAAGAAAAGCCAGAACTGGCTGAATTTTATCGAGTAGGGGCGGGGAATGTTTTTCCTGATAGCGGCGTAAAGTTGCCCGATTGTAAGACTGAATATCACAACAATAATTACCGGCAGTGAAAAATTGGTAAATGCGTGTTCGACGAACCGGGCAAACCATACGGTCCACGTAAGGGCGTTGCCTAATTCACCCGAGCTCGAGCGGATTCTCGCAAGCTCGAATAACCGCTTGAAATCCCAGTTCTGGCCGGCAGCGAGAACTATAAAATCCAAAGCGAGGCTCGCAAATGGCGCAATGGCGAGTATCAGTAAAAGTGACCCGTCAGGCCTTTTTCTTTTATGAATGCAATGACATACGTAGTGAATACCCATCGCCATCGCAAAGAAGAACCCTTCCCACGTCATTTGTATTGCCAGAAAAATTGCTATAGCAAGAACGGGTTTGTGCCATTTTTTTACAGCCGAATCCTTCAATGCCCCTATTAGCGACAGGTAGCACCAATACGCCAGAAGCGCCAAAGGATACAGCCACATATTTACGCCGTAAAATGCAATCAGCGGAAAGAGACAGAAAAACAGGCCCGCAAGAAGGCTCGTAGCGTCATCGAAGAGATGACGGAGAATTTTTAGAAACAATAGCAGCGCAATTATCGTGCAGATTATATTTACCGCCCGCATCGACCATTCGTTTATCCCCAGTGCATACATTACCGCTGCGTTTATAAGCGTAAAAAGCACCGGATGGTCGAGGTATCGGGTCGGGTTGGCTGCCGGCGGGTTGCCTACCGCGAAGGTATCGAATCCCTTGGTGTAGCCCAGCCCGTATTTGACGTGCGAGCGGGCGACCCAGGCATCGTGGGCATGACCCCAGCTGTGCATCTCGACAAAAGGTTTGGTTATGTCGCGGACCATAATGGCCGTCAGGAGAATCGATAAACCAATCGCCAAAATCCAGAAGAGGTGAAATTTTTCAAGCCGCACAGGCTGCATCGGGGGTAGCGGCGGCTGTATAGGTTGTTGTTTTCTGGCTCTTTTCATAATAAGGTTTCAAGGCCCTTTTTCATTTTAATTCGATACGCCGGCAGGCGTAATCGGGCATCCCGAAAGAATCGGGATATTTAGTTGTAATTATCGGCCAAATCTTGTATTATTCTGCCGGAAAATCTACGCCCGGTTTTGCCCCGTTGCCGGCCCCGCAGCAAGATACAGGGGTTGTGTTATCGTAATGGCAGGATGGGCGGATGTAAAGGGTGTTTGTTGAAGGAAAAAAACGCTGCTGAAACTATCGTTTTTGTTTGGGCAGCCAAGTTAATTATCGGTTTAGAGGTGAATAATGCAGGAAAAGGTCTTAAATCTTGCGGTAGTCGGGGCGGGGTACTGGGGCAAAAACCTCGTCCGCAATTTCGCAACCGCAAAAAGGTGCAGCCTCAAATTTGTCTGCGACCTCGATGAAAAAATTTTGGCAGCCCAGAAGAAAAGTTTTCCCGCGGTGCAGACTACGACCCGGCTCGATGACGTCCTCGCCGACAAAACCGTTGGCGCGGTCGTTATTGCGGTTGATGTGCCGAAACATTTCGATGTGGCCAAACGCTGCCTCGAGTCCGGCAAACACATCTACGTCGAAAAGCCTTTAACGCTTACGGTCGCCGATGCGAAAGAGCTTGTTGAGCTTGCGGCGAAAAAAAATGTAAAACTTATGGTCGGCCATCTCCTCGAATATCACCCCGCCGTTAATTTTGTCAAAGACATGATTGATACCGGCAAACTCGGCCGGCTGTATTATATGTACACCCAGCGGGTCAACCTCGGAATCGTTCGCAAGAACGAAAATGCCTGGTGGTCGCTTGCGCCGCACGACATATCGGTTATCTGCTATTTGTTCGGTTCGCAGCCGGTCTCGGTGTCGGCATGGGGGCAGTGCTACCTGCAGAACGGCATCGAAGACGTGGTTTTTGCCACCGTCAAATTCAACGACGGCAAAATGGCGAATATCCACTGCAGCTGGCTCGACCCGCACAAAATTCGCAAAATGACGGTGGTCGGCTCGGAAAAAATGGCGACCTTCGATGATATGGAGGCCAGCGAAAAAATTCGCATCTGGGATAAGGGTGCAGCCGTGAAAAAAGATACCGTTGCCTCGTACCCGGAAATAATTTCGCTGCGGTTCGGCGACATCGTGATACCGAAAATATCGTCAGGCGAGCCGCTCTCGCTCGAATGTGCGCACTTTGTTGATTGCGTTCTCGATGATAAAAAAATCAGAAGCGACAGCCTTGACGGTTTGCGCGTCGTGCAGATTCTCGAAGCGGGGCAGAAGTCGCTGAAAAATAACGGCGCCCCTGTAAGTACGGAGGACCTTTTATGAGTGAGCAGAAAAATTATTTTGTCCACGAAACGGCTTTTGTTGACCAGCCCTGCGAAATCGGCGAGGGCAGTAAAATCTGGCACTTCTGCCATATTATGAAGAACGTAAAAATTGGAAAGGGCTGCATTTTCGGCCAAAACGTTGTTATTGCCGATGGCGTCATTATCGGTAATAACGTCAAGGTGCAGAACAACGTCTCGATTTATACCGGCACGATTGTCGGAGACGACGTCTTCCTCGGGCCTTCCTGCGTCCTTACCAATGTCACCAACCCGCGCTCGCAGGTTATAAGGCACAGCCTGTACGAGAAAACGATTTTTCATCGCGGCGTCACCGTCGGCGCAAACGCCACAATTGTCTGCGGCATAGAGCTTGGCAGATACTCTTTTATTGCAGCCGGCACGGTTGTGGCAAAGGACGTTCCCGATTACGCACTGATGGTGGGTAATCCCGGGCGGCAGGTCGGCTGGATGAGCCGCCACGGAATAAAATTAGGAAAACCCGATGCCAAAGGCATTATGGTATGCCCCGAAAGCGGCTACAAGTACAAGGAAACAAAACCGGGCGTATTGCGATGTCTCGATATTGACGAGGAGGCGCCGCTGCCCCCGGAAATGGCCGTCGGAAAAATCAAATACGATGACTTCAAAAAACCTTCGACGAAATAATTATGACTTATGACTTTTGACTTACGACTTGTGACTTTTAACTTTTTTAGGAGTTTTGTATGCAAGTACCACTTTTGGATTTGAAGGCACAATACCGGACAATTAAAAATGAAATTTTGGCGGCGGTTTCAGAGGTTCTCGAATCGCAGGTTTGTATCGGCGGGCCCAAAGTAGCGGAGCTTGAGCAGAAGATTGCCGCCGTCAGCAACTGCAAATTTGCCGTCGGCGCCTCCAGCGGAACCGATGCCATCCTGAATACCTTGATGAGCCTCGATATAAAGAGCGGCGATGAGGTAATCACGACGCCGTTCACCTTTTTCGCCACCGTTGGCTGCATCGCCAGAACCGGCGCGAAACCCGTTTTTGTCGATATTGACCCGAAGACATATAACATCGACAGCAAAAAGGTTGCCGCTGCCGTTACGAAAAAAACGAAGGCGATTATGCCCGTTCACCTCTACGGCCAGATGGCGGATATGGACCCCATTATGGATGTTGCCGCTAAAAATAATATCGCGGTTATTGAGGATGCGGCACAATCCATCACAAGCACCTACAAAGGCAAAAAAGCCGGCAGCGTCGGAACGGCCGGTATCTTCAGCTTTTTCCCGAGCAAAAATCTCGGCGGGGTAGGCGACGGCGGGATGGTGGTGACCAACGATGAAAAATTGTATAACCGGCTGGTCATTATGCGAAATCACGGAAGCCAGCCAAAGTATTATCATAAGTATGTCGGGGGCAACTTCCGCCTCGACCCGATTCAGGCCGCCGCTATACTGGTTAAGCTGCCGCATCTCGACAAGTGGTCGCAGGCCCGAAGGGATAATGCCGCCTATTACGATAAAAAATTCAAAGGTTCACCCGTTATAACTCCGTTCATCAGCCCTGATTGCGGAACTATCTACAACCAGTATGTGATTCGGGTGCCGAAACGTGATGAGCTTATAAAATTCCTGAAGGAAAAAACAATCGGCTGTGAAGTTTACTACCCGGTGCCGATGCATGTCCAGGAATGTTTCAAATATCTGGGATATAAACAGGGCGACTTCCCGCATTCGGAAAAGGCCGCCAAAGAAGTCATTGCCCTGCCGGTTTATCCGGAGCTTACAAACGAAATGAAGGATTATGTCGTCGAAACCATTCTTGCTTTTGTCGCCGGCAAACCCAGTTAGAAACTGTCCCTGTTTAGCAGAGATTAAAATCTGTAGGTTTTCTAACGGGGCGATTTCGAATGACGGGCCACATAGAACGGGAGAAATGTATGTATAAAAACAAGACGGTTTGTGTGGTTGTGCCTGCCTATAACGAAGAGCACCTTATCGGCAGGGTTATCGAAACAATGCCGGACTATGTCGATAAAATTGTCGTCGTGGATGACAAGAGTAAGGATAAAACCGCGCAGGTTGTCGATGATTTTGCAAAAAAATCCGGCGGCAGGGTTGTTCTAATCCGGCTCGATAATAATTCAGGCGTAGGAGGGGCGATTGCCGCCGGCTATAAATGGGCCATGGACAACCGGATGGATGCGACGGCCGTTATGGCGGGCGATGCTCAGATGGACCCCGTGGATTTGCCGGGCCTGCTTGACCCGGTAGTGTCCGGCGAGATTGATTACGCAAAAGGAAACCGTCTCTTCACCGGCAACGCCTGGCGAATTATTCCGAAAGTGCGATACCTCGGCAATTCCTACCTCTCGCTGCTTACTAAAATCGCTTCCGGATACTGGCATGTTGCCGATTCCCAGACCGGCTATACGGTTATAAATCTAAAAGCCCTGCAGATGCTCGACCTCGACGGTATATATAAAAGATTCGGTATGCCGAACGATATGCTCATAAAGCTCAACGTCTATAATTTGAAGGTAAGGGATATCCCTGTCCGGCCGGTGTATAATATCGGCGAAAAGTCCAAAATCAAAATCAGCATTGTCGCTTTCACAATACCGCTTCTCCTGCTGAAAGGTTTTTTGTACCGGATGAAGGAAAAATATATCATCAGGGATTTTCACCCGCTCGTGTTCTTTTATTCTCTCGGGCTTTTGTTCGGCCTGGCTACTATTCTGCTGTTTATCAGGCTATTCTGGTTCTGGGCCGAGAACGGGAGAATACCGCCCACAAACGCACTGGCGGCTATGTTCAGTTTTATGAGCTGCGCACAATTCACCCTCTTTGCGATGTGGTTCGATATGGAGGCAAATAAGGAATTAAAGTAATTCCCGGCCAAATGCCTGCTGTGAACCTTATGTTTTAGTGGAATCGGGATGTTATGATTTAAATTGTTTTTGGAATTTATGATGCAGGATAAAACTGGTTCCAAACGGAAAAAAAACGAAGTAAATCCTTCTTATGCGGGACAGTTAAAATCAGCCGATGATTTTTTCGGAATTGAGCCTGCGGGCGGAAAAAATATTCACCTGCATATTCTGGCAGGCCTCGTTATGGTAATTTTCGCGGGCTGGGTATGGATGCTGAACCCGGTTCCTGTCATCCACGGCGACCAGATGAACATCGTCACAATGATAGAGACAAAGCAGCACCCAGAAAATTTCGCGAAGGATACAATCTGGGCCGGCAAGGCTGCCGATTCTTATCCTCCGCTGATAAGAGGAATCATTTCTTTTTTCATAAGCAACTGGGGAATTATCGGCGGGCACAGGGTCGCGCAGTTTCCGCTTTCCATCGCGTTTTTATTTATCATTTACGGCTCGCTTTATTATCTTACCCGTTCGGTCTGGGCTTCCCTGATTACCGCCTGCTGTGCGATTATATGGCGATGGAGCATGGCGGAAACATATTACGGGCTTGACCGCCTTCAGGCCGTCCAGCCCAGGAGTTTCGTGCTTGTTTTTATTCCGCTCGTTTTTATCCTCGTTTGGAAATACAGGAACAGCTTCCTGCTCGTGATTCCATTTTTTATAACGGGAATTTTATTTAATCTGAATCCCCCCGAGTCGCTCGATTTTGCCGTTCTCTGCTGGCTGGCTCTTTTATATTTCGCCCTGAAGAACCGCGGCAAACTCCTGATTTTGCTGTTTGCCGGCGTTGCATTTATCGCGGGCGCCCTGCCTTTTGTGATTCAAACCATATATGTTAATCATCTCGTATCGCCTCCGTTTTCGCCGGAGCAGGCCCAGCAGTATTACCAGGCCCTGCAATATCGTTTCAGCCAGATTGGTTTTCTGCCCGTGCCGGCATCGAAATTAGTGCAGCCTTTTTATTGTTTTGCTCCTTTTATTTTCATTGCTGCCCTCGGCTGGTGCATCAGGAAAGAGAAAAGAAATGCTTTTGACAAATTCCTTATCGTCTTTGCCGTGCTGTCTTTTGTGGGGACGGTTATTGGGCAGGCCGTTTTGCAGCAGGTTTATTTATCTATGAAAACGTATCCTTTCCTCGATAATTTTATGCGGGGTCAGAAGTTCGCATACCTTGTGTTATACATATATACGGCTTATTTGCTTGCCGATATTTTACGCTCGGCTGGCTTAAGCGCAAAAGCGCTTCTTATAACCGTCTGTGCGGTGATAGTGGTATTGTTGCCGCTTTTTGTCAACAATTCAGATGACCCGTTCGGTCAGTGGGAATATAATTCTGCCCAGTTAAACCAGCTCCTGAACGGTAATAAAATCGAAATAGCTGGCTGGCACCAGTACGTCGAAGGCGTATCGAACTGGGCAAAGACGAACACGCCGGCTGAGTCCCTCTTTTTGTTCGCCAATAATTTTATGAGTCCGTTCCGGATATATGCGCAGAGGAGCATGGTCACCACGCGGGATGGCGGCGACTTTGCCAGGTTCAATAAGCCCGATGGTTTCCTCAGATGGTCGGACTATCAGGCCAAACTCGAAAAAATTACCGCCGAAGGCGACCTTAACGGCCTGCTCGCACTTGCCGCGGAATCGAAGGCGGATTATATTGTCGTGCCGCCCAATTGGCCCGACCTGAAAGGCCGAAGTCTCGTCTATCACGATGATTACTGGAAAGTATTTAAGAGCAGCAGGCAATGAAACAGATTGTAGAAAATAATAACAAATCGTTCAAAACACTTGAGCTTGTCGGCCTCTTTCTATTTGCGGCTGTCGGTGCTTTGTGGACTTATTCACATCTCGGAACAACCAAAAACTGGGATGATTTGCTTTATATGAGTTTATCCCAGAACACAGGCCCCGAATCCTGGATACTTAACAGGTATGGCCATATCTATCTGCAAAAGTTTTTTATGTTCCTGGCGGGCGATGCGATAACCGGCGGCAAAATATTCTGGCTGTTCATCTTTTTCGGAACTTCCGTGCTTGTTTATTTTTGTACCAGGCTCATCGACCTCTCGAAAAGCCGGCTCGTTGCGGTAATTGCCGTCCTGTTTTTTATAATGCTGCCGGGTTTTGCCGAGGAGTTGGGCTGCACGCTATCCGACTTTACGGTAATGTTTATCTTTGCGGCGATGGCCCTGGTTTATCTCCTCCTGCCGGCGAAGGCAAATAAACTTTATAAATATATGGTAATTCTTCTGGGCCTGCTTTTCTTCTGGGCGGTGAAATCGAAAGAGACCGGTATCTGTAGTATCGTTTTATTTTGCGGACTTGGCAGGGATGAGGATGTATTTAGCCTGAAACGATTTTTCAAGGATGCCGGGCTGGTGCTTGTCGGGATGCTCGCTGGCTGCATTCTGCTGATGATGCTGGATGGTATTTTTATCCGCGACTTTTTCTTCTCGGTTCGCCCGTCCAGTATAGCGAATGTCCTCGGCACTAACATTAATGCCCCCACCGGCGCGTATGACCCTTACTATTCGCAAAGGCCGATTATTTCCTGGTTCAATTATATGACAACGACGCCGCTTTTCCCCCTGCTTGTTTTTTATATACTGGCGGCGAAACAATCGTCAGTGATTGGCGGGGTACGCAAAAGATTGTTAAGCATAGTCCCGCTTATTACGCTGGTTTTTTTGACTTATATCAGGAGCTCATTTACTGTTTTACCCCGCTATTTTTCGCCTGCGCTGCCGGTGTTGTGCGTTTTTGCCGCCCAATTTTTTGACTTTGATTTCAGCAGGATTACAATCACAAAAAATTCCAAACTTTCCAAATATATCGCTGCGATATTGGCCATAGCCGCGGCGTTTATTCTCGTCGGCATTTTAATGTGGCTTGTTCCTTCGTTTATTGGTTTTTATAAAAACCCGAAAGAGCCGAGTGCTTTTTATGCGGTCGCCATTATGCCCCTTACGGTTTTAGTGGTTTTGATTCTGATAATGCTGACGAATAAACAAAATATGCTGTATTTATTCGTCTCATTTTTCTGCCTCTTTATGGTAGTGTATCTGCCTTTGCAAAATAATATAAATGACGTGAAATCCAATGCCCTCAAATTCCGAAGCGAATGGCGTTTCGCTCCTCTCTCGGTATTCGGCAAATACCTGGAACTGGATAAAAATAAGAAAATTCTCGTATCTCAAAATGTGCACAAAGATACCTGGATGCTCGGAAGAAATCAGGAATCGCAAACCTGGATTTTTAATGTCGGGCTTAATCAGAAGCTTTCTTACAGCCAGCTTATCGACGGCGCCGAGGCGGATATCTTAAAAGGCGATTACGACTATGCGATATTGATTGCCGATGACCAGACTGTGCAGTTGAGCAAAAAACCGGAATTTCAAAAGCTTCTGGCCCGATACGAGATAATACAGGATAAAACTGTGCAGCCGGGCGGCGAAGGGGCCGTCCCCCTTATCCTCCTGAAAAAACGTTAAATGGTTTTAACCCGGCTGATACAATGTCGCCGAATGTGCAGGATAGAATAGCAGGGTTCGATGCCCGCGTGGGAATAATATATGAGAATTATTTTTGACCTGGGACATCCCGCTCATTTTCATCTATTTAAAAATTCTATCAAAAGTCTCAAGCAGGCCGGCCACGATGTCCGGATAATTGCCCGACAAAAAGACTGCCTGATTGACCTTCTTTCCAGGACGGGCTGGCCTTATTATGTAATATCCCGAAAAAGAAAGGGGCTTTTACCGCTTGCCTGGCAGACAGTGAAAACATTCTTTGCAGCGTTTTTCCTGGCGGCCAGGAAACGAACGGATTTTATTATAGGCACCTCTGCCGTTGCCGGTTTAGTCTCGCGGCTTACAGGCGCTGTTTCACTGATTTTTAATGAAGACGATGCGAAAGTGGTCCCCATATTTGCCAAATTAGCCTATCCTCTTGCACATTACATAGTGACGCCGGAAAGCCTGAAATACGAAGATTATGGTAAAAGGCATATCAGGTACCAGGGATATCACGAGATGGCTTATCTCCATCCCAACTACTTCAGGCCTGCCCCTTCGATTTTGAATCTGCTGGGTCTCCGCCAGGGCGAACATTACTTTTTGGTTCGGCTTGTCTCTCTTACAGCTCACCACGACATAGGAGCAAAAGGTATTAGTACCGCTCAGGCCACGTTCCTGGTTAATCATCTCTCGAAACACGGTAAAGTTTTTATCAGCGCAGAAAGAACAATCGATGAATCTATGAATTCTTACCTGCTGCCTGTTCCCGCCGACAGAATATTTGATGTGATGGCGTTTGCAGATATGGTTATCGGCGACAGCCAGACGATGATTGCCGAGGCAGCAGTGCTCGGAACGCCCGCATTGCGATGCAACAGCTTTGTAGGCCGCCTTTCATACCTGGAAGAGCTGGAGCATAAATACGGCCTGACAGCCGGCATAAGACCTGAAAATTTTGAAAAACTTATCGATAAAATGAACGAGTGGCTCTCGATGCCGAACTTGAAAGAAAATTGGCAAAACAAAAGGCAGATAATGTTAAGGGAATGTGTCGACCTTACCGATTGGATAATCAGGTTATTGGAAAAACTTAAAAAAGGGTCAACCAGATGCCCGGACAAATAGCAATTTATCTCATTGCAGGTGCCAGGCCTAATTTTATGAAAATCGCCCCGCTTTGGCACGCCCTAAAGCCTCTCGAATCTCGCTTCGAGACACGGATTGTTCATACGGGCCAGCACTATGATTTTTCTATGTCTGATATATTTCTTAAAAACCTTGGACTCCCGACACCGGATTTTTCGCTCGGCGTTGGTTCCGGGACGCACGGCTTTCAAACGGGACAGGTCCTGATTAAGATGGAGCAGCTTCTGCTGCAAAAGCCGCCCGCGCTTGTGGTAGTTGTCGGCGATGTTAATTCCACTATCGCTGCCGCGCTGGCTGCCGCAAAATTAAACATCCCGGTTGCTCATATTGAGGCTGGTCTGCGCAGTTTCGATATGACTATGCCTGAAGAGATAAACCGCATTCTTACCGACCGGATTTCAGACCTGCTTTTTGCCAGCGAGCCGTCCGGCACGGTGAATTTGAAAAACGAGGGTATAAATGAAGAGCGAGTTTATCTGGTGGGAAATTTGATGATTGATTCCCTGAAAAATAATCTCCGTGAAATCAGGAATAACGGGACGGCAGAAAAATTGAACCTAAAGGGTAAAAAGTTCGGCCTTGTGACTATGCACCGCCCATCGAATGTCGATAACAGGCCTTGTCTCGAAGTTCTGCTGTCCATATTGAAACAGGCAGCCTCGCAGGATGAGCTGGTTTTCCCGATTCATCCGCGAACCAGAAAAAACCTGAATACATTCGGCCTGGAAAACGAATTTAATTCGATAAAAAATCTTAAAATGATTGGGCCTGTCGGCTATTTCGATTTTATCAATCTGATGATTTCTTCGAGTTTCATTCTTACCGACTCCGGCGGAATCCAGGAGGAAAGCACCTGGCTCGGAATACCCTGCATCACCCTGCGGGATAACACCGAGCGTCCACTTACCGTGGAAAAAGGAACCAATCGCATAACGGGTCTCGACCTTGCTAAAGTGTCGTCTGCCCTGGATTGGGCCAGGCACTTTGATAAAGCCGGCTATACGCCTCCGCCGTTGTGGGATGGCAACGCCTCAAAAAGGGTTGTTCAAATCCTCAATAACTTTTTCGATAATCGGTAAAATTACCGCAAGTCTCCTGCGTCTCCTGAATGCTATGTTGCCTGACGGCAGCATTACGATTTTCATCCGCTGCTGCGTCAATGGCGTATTGAAACCGGAAGAATAAATTTCTGCTGTAATTGGCCTTCAAACGCCGAAAATAATCCTGTAGAGTTGAAATTTACTTTATTGTGCAGTTTTCATAACCTTATTATTAACAAAAGTGGTGAGCCTGTCGAACCAATGGTTATACAAAGCGGTAAGAACTGGCTGCCTGATGCTATAGGCTTTATCGTCATTGTGCTAATGGCGGTCGGCACTATTTTTGTCTTTTCGGCGTCGGCCAGCGTCACTTCGGATATTGACTGGCGGCGGTTTTACGAATCGCCGAACCTCAGGCAGATATTCTTTTTTCCGGTGGCGGTTGCGATCCTTTTTATCGCTTCCAGGTTCGATTACAAAAAATTTGCCCTCACTGAACCCCTGCTCAAATCTGCCAGCGTCTGCTTTTTGGTCGTTAGCATAATTCTGCTGGCGCTTGTTCTTAGCCAGAGGGTTGTGCCGTTTCTGCACTCATTTATTCCGAAGGTCAATCAGCATTACCGCTGGCTGAAAATTCCGCTCGGCCCTATGACAATGAGTTTTCAGCCCTCAGAACTTGCAAAGTGGGCGGTCGTTTTTTTCCTCTCGGGCGCCTGTATAAAATATGCCGATACCCTGCACCAGTTTAAACAGAGATTCGTCCCGCTCTGCGGCGTTGTTGGGGCGGCTGTCTTTCTTATCGTTATCGAAGACCTCGGCACCGCTGCCTTCCTCTCGCTGCTCGCATTTTTAATCCTCGCACTTGGCGGTGCGAAATGGAAGCATCTGCTGATACCGGTTCCTTTTATTCTTGTTGGCTTTTTGCTTATCTTGCTGCTTTACCCCGAAAGGATGCAGCGGATTACCTCATTTTTGCACCCGGCGGAGCTTTCAGGTTCATCCAATTATCAGGCGAGCCAGTCGCTTATCGCCGTAGGTTCCGGCGGCGCTTTCGGCAAAGGCCTCGGTAAAGGCATCTGCAAATACGGTCATCTGCCGGAAGATACCACTGATTTTATCTTCGCAATCATCGGCGAGGAGCTTGGCTTTGCCGGCACGACTGTTGTGATTATTTTATTTATTACGTTTGTCATCCTCGCGGCATCGGTCGTCAGAAAATGCAACGACCCCTTCGGCAAATTACTGGCAACCGGCATCGTGCTTGCCATTGGCCTGCAGGCGGTAATCAACATCGGCGTTGTCACCGTAGTTTTACCAACAAAAGGCATTCCGCTCCCGTTTGTTAGTGCGGGAGGCACCGGAATGCTGCTCGCCGCTGCTGCTGTCGGAGTCCTGCTCAATATTGCAAAATCACAGCCCGCCGCGTGGCGGGCGACCGGGTCTGCCGCTTTCTGCAATACTGCCGCCTCGCAGCAGGCAGGCGTTCAGCAGGACGTGCATTCGCAGCCGATTGTATCTTTTTATTCGCAGGGACAAAAAATCCCTTCTGCGAAATTTCCCTCTGATGTTCCAGGCTCGTCGGGCGTTCAGCCGAATGAAGAACTGGAGGAGCAGCAGGTGCAATGACCGGCAGGTGCTTTTTCTTTGCGGGCGGCGGAACGGGCGGGCATATTTACCCCGCGATTGCCGTTGCGGAAAAAATAAAAAAACTCGAACCAGATTCCAAAATTCACTTCTTCTGCAGCAAAAGGGAAATCGACAAAAAAATCCTCTCGAAAGCCGGCTTTGAATTTACGCAGCTATCTGCGGAAGGTTTCTCGCTGCGCCCAGCAGCTTTGCTGAAATTTTTCAGGACGTTTTTCCAGAGCGCCGAAATCGCGGGGCAGAAAATCGCACAATGCCCCAATCCCGTCATAATCGGTATCGGAGGGTTTGCCGCCGCCCCTGTTTGCTGGATGGCGCACAAACGAAAATTGCCGCTATTCCTTATTAATGTCGATATTGTCCCAGGAAAGGCAAATAAGCTCATCGCACGCTGGGCAGGACAAATTTTCGTTCAATTCGATGAGACTAAACAATATTTAAAAAAGCAAAAAGACAAAATCAGCGTTGTCGGCTGCCCGCTAAGAAGCTCATTTGAAAATCCGGAACCGAAAAGGGCAATCGAACGGCTCGGTTTGGATAAAAACAAAAAGATTCTGCTTATCACCGGCGCATCGAGCGGCTCGCAGAATATCAACACCACGCTCTGCTCGCTCACCGGTCTCCTGAATTGTTTCGCCGATACCTGGCAGGTCGTACATCTGGCGGGCGTCAATAATTTTGAACAGGTAAAAACCGGATATGCCGGCGCCAAATTTACCTATAAAGTAGTCGACTATTACGATGATATGGCAGACCTCCTGTCGGCGGCGGATTTGCTTATCGGCAGAAGCGGCGCGGGCAGCGTCGCCGAATACGCCGTTGCATCCGCTCCCAGTATTTGTATGCCGTATCCTTATCACAAGGACAGACACCAGTATCTAAACGCCGGCATACTCGTCGAGGCCGGTGCAGCGATAATCGTTGACGACCTGCCCGATGCACAGGATAGGAAAGAATGGCTTGCCGAAGAGCTGGCGGATTTGATGAAGAACGATGCGAAACGTGCGGAGATGAAAAACAATTGCCTTGCGATTGCCAAAAGAAACGCCGCCGAACTAATCGCTCGCCAACTTATAAATATGTAGCGTCAATCATCGAAAATTTATTTGCCGGTCATGTAGTGAGCCTGCCGAATCTATCATTTCGAGAGCAATTCAATTTGTTTTTTCGCCGCATCGTATTTGTCCTGGCCAAGCCTGCTGAACTCGCCGGAGGAAGACTTCCAGCCGGGATACATTATCCTGAATTGCTCCCTGAATGCGTCCTCGAACTCTACCGCCTTTTTGTAATTCTCCAGCGCAACATCTTTGTTGCCGAGCTCGCCGGCGATTTGGGCAATATAAAACCGGAGCTTGTCGGACGATGGATAAAGAGCAACAGTCTGTTCCGCTGTTTTATAAGCCTTATTTAACCATTCGGCTTTTTTTTGCGGCTCTGAATTTTGCTCAGCCGACAGCACATACAAATTGCTCAGCCGTTCGTAATCCTTGTAGCTGGCCTTGTCCCGTCTTATCGCTTCGAGCAGGTTTTTCTCTGCCTTGTCGAATAACAAGCCGGTATTGTTGTCCGGCTTCCCTGCCTTGGCGGCATTCACCGCAGCCCCCAGATATTCTGCCGTATAAAATCTGCCGTTGACCGATGGGCCCAGCGGACTTAACGGGTCATCTTTGGTCGCACTTTCGAGGAGTAAATGAGCCTGGCCGAATTGCCCGATTACGGCAAAACTGTTTGCACCGGCCATTTCGTTAAGACTCTTTTTGACCGGCATTAAACCAAAATACAAAACAGCGATAAATACTGCTATCGATGCGGCAACCGGCAACGCCTTGCCGGCCGGCTGCAGTTTACGAATGGCAACGCCTTGCCCGCGGTAATTTAAATCGGTCGAGACTAAACAGGCAAGACAAGCGCAAAATGCAGTAAGAACCGGCGGCTCAAGAATCGCAAAATCCACAACGTTGTGCATCAGAACGCCCGCCACAGCGCAAAATAATGCGGCAACAATTTCAATCGGGTAAGCCGCCTCTCCCGCTTCGTTTTGGAGTGTAGTGCCGGCGGTTTGATTGAACAAGCCACCGGCTGATATGAGCAGGAATCCTATGAGAAAAGCAGCCGCGGGTATAAGGTATAAAATAAACAGGGATGCAATTCGTTCTTCCGGCAAAACCCCTTTGGGCAGGGGGTCAACCAGGGGCCTGATAAGCAGCAGCATTGCAAAGGCAGCTCCCGCAACAACAATCCTGTTAAGTTTGAAATTTGAAATTTCAAATTTCAAATTTATAGGCTCGTCAATTGCGCTACGAACTGACTGTGCCGTCCTCGTGAGAGGAGGAAAAATAATCAGGTATAACGGGATAATTATTATCGCCAAAAAACCCGCCAGCCCCAGCGGGCCATACTGAACTAATATACTGAGCAGAAAATTGTGCGGGTCTGAAACCGATTCGAGGGATTGCGGCATTTTATAATGAAAATAGTAATTCGCGAAATTGCCCCCGCCTATGCCCGTAAGCGGATGGTCTTCATAAATCCTGACAGCCGATTGCCAATACTGCTGCCTTACCAGCATCGAATTGCCGCCCGGCAGCTTATGGTGAGACAGGCCATAATAAAATAATGCAGCTAAAGCGGCTGCCACAAGCAAGACAGCGATAAATGCAATCTTCCTGCGATAGGCATAAAGCTGTTTTCCGAAAAGCAGGGCGCCCGCAAAAAATATAACTGCAATGATAAATGCTGTGATAGCCCCTTTGCTGTGGGTGAATAGTAGTGTGGCGAGGATTGCCAATGCAACGACACCGCAGGTAATTATGTGCCAGGGGTCGGCGCCGGGGTTCTTCCTGCTCTTTATCTTTTCAATCAGAAAAACCGCTGCCGCAAACACCGCCAGTATTGCGAAAGAGCCTGTTGAATTACTGGTCGTAAAATATCCGGTTATGTCCTTCGAAAACAGGCGATGCTCGAATTGAAAGTGTTCTATGGAGCCTTTTTCGATACCCATTGTATCGAGCATTTTTTGTGGATTTTCTTTATACTGCTTTATAAGCTCTTGGTTACCCTTAAAATACTGGTCCGCCGACTGATAGGCGTTCATAAATCCTGCCGCCGCGATTGCCGCCAGCACAAGTTTGATTTTCAATCCTGAATCGAGAACCTGAATCAGGAAAATCACCATAAAAAACGGTGCGGCGAAAATAATGGCGTTTGTAATCGCCGCCCTGCCGTTGGATGCGATGACAACTGCGATGCACGATGCGATTATCAGCAGCACCAGGCCGATTTCCATTCCCGATTTATACGCCTTGCGGTAAATAAACTGATTAGTCAGAATACTTGCCGTCAGCCACAGCAGAAAAACGCCTATCAGGATTATCGATAGAATCAGGCTGTATGGCGCAAGATTGTGATATGGAAGACGGTCGGAAGATTGCAGCAGCGGCATTTCCGCTATGCTGGTACGCAGAACTATTACGCCTGCGCAAATCAGCAATAAAATATTTTCGAGAATCGAAAGTCCTCTGCCCTTTGCCGGGTTAACCTGTGCCGCCGTATCGTTCATCCTTAAATTCCTAAAATGAAAAATTATTTTTACACACAGCTTCCTGACAATTAAAGTATAATTGCTTTAAGCCGAAATGAATACCTTTTTTTCAGGGGTTGTTTGCGATGGTTTCGATAGTAAGCAGGCCTGATACGCATGCCAAACTTCAGATGCTCAGCTCCGATGCGCAGTACGACCTTGCTTGTGCGTGCGGCAGCAAAAAAGAGGAGCATCGCAGGCGAACACCGCAGGGCAAGTGGATTTACCCCGTCACGCTCCCCAACGGCGGCACAAGCGTTCTCTTTAAGACTCTGCTCTCAAACGTCTGCGTTAACGACTGCAAATACTGCCCCCTCAGGCAGCAATCGGATATAAGACGTTGCAGCCTGAGCCCCGATGAAACAGCCAGTTCTTTTATGGATTACCTGCGGGCAGGCGAGGTTCACGGCCTGTTTTTAAGTTCCGCCACTTTCGGCTCGCCGGATACCACGATGGACAGGCTCAATTCCGTTGCCAAAATTATCCGCGGCAAGCACCGCTTTAGAGGCTATATTCATCTGAAAATTATCCCCGGTTCAAGTCCTGCCGCCATCGAAGAGGCCTTGTCGCTTGCCAGCGCCGTATCGCTGAATATCGAAACCCCCGGTAAGCAGAATCTCGCAAAGCTATCAGCTAAAAAGGATTACATCCGCGATATTATCGAGCCAATAAAACTAATAAGCAATCTCACCGCAAAAGGCGAAAAATATGCCAATGTCAAACAGACAACCCAGTTCATCGTCGGTGCGGCAGGGGAGAGCGACCGGCAAATCGTAAAATATACCGCGGCATTGTATAACCGCCTCAATATGCACAGGGTCTATTTTAGCGCATACCAAAAAGGATTGGGCGACCCGTCTATCGATGGCGAAAGAGCCGCCGATGAACAGTCCTCGAATTCCTTCATCAGGGAACACCGGCTTTATCAGGTAGATTTTTTGATGCGCAAATATCACTTTGACGAATCAGACGTCTTTTTCGATGATAACGAGAACCTTTCGTTGGAACTGGACCCCAAGCAGGTCTGGGCGAACAGGCATCCGGAGTTTTTCCCGATGAATGTTAATAAGGCCTCAAAATTGGAGCTGCTCCGCGTGCCGGGGCTTGGCCCGATTACCGTTAATAGAATATTAGAAATTAGGGAAATGGGCAAGCTGCGGTATCTGGGCGATGCTGGGATGGCCGGTGTTAGGTTAAATAAGGCTCAAAATTATCTTGTCTTCTGATTTTTCCACGAACCCTCCAGCCTTTTGGCGTGCCGGCGGCATCCTTTCATTTCAAGTAGGTTCGACATCGGACTTAAAGCAAATATTTCGCAGTTTCGACTATTATTTTTTGCCGTTTTTGGTTACAATTACGCGAATTCGAAGGAAGGCAGGCCGGAGCTGTTTTTAAAAATTTTAACGATTCTTTTCAGATGCTGTTTTGCGGAGTTTGCTGTGCAGAACAGCCGGATTGATAATGCCAGAGCAGGAAACAGAAAAAACGCAAATAGTCACCACCAAGTCATTTATGACGGTTGGCCCCACCCTCCACTATAGCCACCGCAACGTCCTGATATTTTGGTTTTTCTCGATATTAGTCTTTGGGATTACCTGCCTGTTCTGGTCGAAGATGCTTACCGGCAGCTTCTGGGGGTTTGATTTTGACGCTCTTGTTTATCTAAGGGGCTGGGACCTTGGCAGGTTTGTCACGGAAGGCATCTCTATTTTTGAATACCCCTGGCAGATACTTGTGCTCGGCCTGCTTATGGGTATCCTCGCGGTTGAACCTGTGCTTGTATCCCAGCTTATGAGTTTCCGGTACTGCCTGCCTTTCGTCGCGGAGATATTTTTGCTTGCCGGTATGCCGGGTTTTGCTTTCTTTGTCCTCTTAAGCTGTTTTGCGGTAGCTGTCAGGCCGTTGCGGTTTCGCTCCCGCTTTGCATCAATTGCCCTCTGTATCGCTCCTCAGCTTTTTTACTGGGCATTGTTCAGCAGGGTCAAAGGTTCCGAACCGCTTGTCTGGGGCTTTGCATATACGCCGTGGATTTGTGCCTGGCTTGCGGGTTTATGTATCGCAGGCGCAGTTGTGGGTGTTGGTCATTTTGTGCGATACAGGCCGGGCCTCGTCTTTGCCTCAACGAGCTTAGTGCTTGTGCTGGCGGCTGTCGTTTTTAATACCCGTATGGGGTTCGATGAACTGGATTACCAATTATATGTGGCAAAGAACAATCCAGAGCTTGTCGAGGAATTCCGCTCTCACGGCATTACACAAACCCTCGACAAAACATTGGCCGATAAGCCGGTTGTTGATAGATTGCTCAAGGCCTATTTTTATCCCGCTGAACCGATAGTGCTTCGGGGCAAACTAAAAGGCGTGATACTGGAACGGCTTGCTAATGGCACCTGGCCCTGGTGGTTTAATGCCGGCCCTGAATTGAGATTCCAGGACAAAAGAGAACAGCTGCTCAGGGATTTTGACAGGTTTATTGAGACGCGAACTGAAAGCAGGCGTATGCCTATAGCCCTGTATTATAAGGCCATTCTCAGTGAGTATAGTCCTGATATCAGGGAGCTTGAACAGAAAGAGACCCTTTCTTTTTACAGCGATTATCCTTATGAAAGTGTTTTTGGAATCTGGATTCGTCTTTTCGGGGAATATCCCAACAGCATCGAATCACTCGAGGCACGATGGCGCATCGCGAGACACTGGGCGGGGATGGGCAGATTTACAGAGGCGGATAGTTTGCTGGCGGAAGCCCAGAAGATGCTCGACGAAAAACTTGCGCAAGCCAATGAGGACACTAAGCAGGAAGATAATATTTTCAACCTTTTCAGGCCGCCCGCAGATACCGTTATGACGCCATTTAAACTTACCGAGCTGCAGACCCGAATTTATCAGCTTCGCAGCCTCATTGGACCTGAAAACCTTAAAGGCAGCCAGAAGTCAGAGGCCAGGCTGGCAAGATTTGTTATGCTCAATCCCCACAGTACTGATTACCCCCAGCAACTCGATGAGCTTATCAGCCAGACAAGCGAAAAGGACGGCTTGTATGATAATCTGCTCCTCGCCAGGATAATGCTTATTGCTGACGACCAGTTGCGAATGGAAAAGCTGGCGTCTTTGTACACAAAATATACCGGCACCGATGGCGGAATGCAGGCCCTCTATGAACTGGCAATGCTAAAGAAACGATTATGGTCGGAGCAGCAGACCGCTTCCGAACAAAAGAAAAAGCTGCTCTCGGAAACCAGGGATTTGCTTTCCGGCTTTTTGAACCGATACCACGATAATTTTTACGCTGAAAAGGTAAAGAAAATCCTCGCGGACATGCCAAAGTCCGAATAAATGAAAAAACATTGGCATATAATATCCTTTTTTTTGTCGCAATAGTGCAGATACCCCCCTTTATTGGACAAGCCTTATTGACTTTTCCATAACTGATTGTATAATAAATGATTAGGTAATGCTCTGCGAAGGGCGGGGAGTCCGCCGGAGGCGGAAACCAAATACCCGTTATGAGGTTTTGGGGTCGTAAATTGTTTGGAGAGTTTCGGCAGGATGTAATCTTCAGGATTTTTACGGACGAGGACAAAAAGTTATTCCTGGATTTGACTGCAATGGGTACATCTGATTCCGGCAAAAATGATTTCAAGGACAGGATTTTATTGATTGGCGATGCCAGAGAGGCATTTGTCGAGGGGCATGCCCTCAACGGGCAGGGCATTTCACTCTACGAAGATATTAATGCGGGCGTTAACGCTGCTGCGACAGGCAGCTGGGATACTATCGTACTTGTGATTTCATCAGCCAGACCCAAACTAAAAGCAGTTCTCAGCAGTATAAGAAAGACCATCCCGGGCGCTAAAATTGTATTGCTGTCGAGGATGAGCGAAGAGCCGGCGGCTATCGAGCTGGTCAAATCGTCAAACAACGGCTCAAAACTCGCTGACGATTACCTGATTTGTCCTCTTGAGGTAAGCGATTTCTTTCATTCAGTCGTTTTCTCGAAGTCCGCCTTCGGCGGACCGGGATTACAGGACGCCGACTCAGATGTCCAGATGCAGAAAAAACTGCGGGAGCTTGAGATACTGGCTACCACCGATGACCTTACCGGTCTGAAAAACAGGAGATACGTCTGGGAGTTCTGCAGTCAGATTATAGAATATACGAGGGTAAGAAGCGGCAGGGTAACCCTGCTGATGTTCGATATCGATTATTTCAAGCACTACAACGATACCTACAGCCACAGTGCCGGCGATGAGATTCTCAAACAGGTTGCCGTCCTGATTCGCCGCAGCTGCCGGCCTCACGATGTCGTCGGCAGAATCGGCGGCGACGAATTTGTGGTGATTTTCTGGGATGTGCAGGATGAAAAATCCACCATGACTGAAACAGACAGACGCTCATTGCAATCAGAACACCCAAAAGAAGCCATACTGATTGCAAGCCGGTTTCGTGCAGAGCTTAAAAAGGCACAGTTATCACTCCTCGGCGCTGAAAGCCAGGGGGTTCTTACAATCAGCGGCGGCCTCGCAAGTTTCCCTCGCGACGGCTCAACCGCAGCAGAGCTTTTCGAACAGGCTGACAGGGCCTTGCTCGAAGCAAAAAGGAGCGGGAAAAATAGGATATACCTGGTCGGTAAATCTCAGGACGATATTGGTAGTATAGATTAAGAGCCGCAAGGCCCGTTTTAATCGGATTTCTGGGCAGCCCCGATAAGCACAGTTTCTCCCTGATTGATAAGTTTGTATCGCAGGCCACGCCAGCAGATTGTCCTGCCGAAAGCTGAGCACAGCAGCAGAAAAAGATTAAGAATTGTCCAGAGCCAGCAGCCCGAAATATCGCATGCGGCGGCGGCAGTAAGGTTAGTCCGGTCTTTTGTTAATAATAAGGCCGCCATTTTTTGTCGCAGTATTGCACGGGTAAATTCGCCCGCAAAAAATACGAATGATATTGATAACAGCAGGTACACGGTGTCACGTCTTAATGCGGACACAAAGAAAATCACCGCCAATGGCGCCCACTGGCCAGCCACGGAATAAAACGAACCCAGAAGGCCGAACCACCAGACAATAGGCCGGTTGATTCTCGTTATCAGAAACTGCCGCCGGCTGAATTCGAAAAGCTCGCTAAAGCTGCACTGCTGATAAGTGGCGACTAAGCAGGCCGGCACATAAGCGATTTTCTGTCCCGACTTTTTTACCGCAATGGTAAGCGACAGGTCATCGCTTACAGCTTTGGCCCATATTTTATCGATGCCCAGTTTGCCGAACGTCTCGATTTTTATTGCCATCGAGCCGCCCCAGGCCTGGTTGAAAGGAGAATTGCCGAGTAATTGTGCCACCTTTGCGTTCAATGCCGACAGAATGAGCGAGGCCGGGTTGGTTTTCTTCGGAATAAACCATCTGTATCCGCTGGTGGCGCCAAATTCGGGTTTTTTCAGCGGATGGACGATATGGCTTAACCAGTCCGGCCGGATGCAGGTGTCAGAATCTGCAAATGCCATAATCTCGATTCCGCGCGGAAGCTGCCTGTAGCAATAGAGTAGGTTGTGAATCTTCTGGCTGCACAATTCGCTCTGCCCGCTTGTCAGAATCCGGACTTCCTTTGCTTTTGAAATCGGGGCGAATCTTGCTTTCAGCTCCTGCAGTTTGCCGTAAGCTGCATCTGCCGTATCGGCGACGACAAACCAAAGCAGGTAATTGCTGTATTGCTGGGTATAAAATGATTCAATGTTTTTTTCAAATTCTGTGTCTATTCCCTTGCACGGGATAAACAGCGCAACGGGCGGATTATACGAGCTTCTGTCTTTTTTGTGCTTCTTGCGCGCATTGCGGAAATTCAGATACACAAAATAGACAAAAAGCAGTTGTGAAAGGACTGCCGTTATCGCTGTTAAAAATATCCAGTTCATTTTTCAGCTTTTTTCCTGTGATGTTGAAGCTTAAACTACAAAGCTTTTACCACTAAATGGATATGTTTGTCAAGCTATGGAAGATAGCTGAATTATCGAGCTTTCAAGCTGTTCGATTGTGTAAGGCTTGCCAGTCTTTATCGGCAGCAGGCAGCCGTGATTGTGATCCGAAGCTAAAATAATTAAATTATTGCCCTGCCGGCTCCATCCGTTCTCCTGCCTCTGGTGTCCGAGAACAAAAATATCGACGTCAAGAAGCTCTGCCATCTCATCGAGCGTCTGCTGGCTGTGCCGCCTTCCCCACGTAAGCAAATACGCCGAACCAGGCTGAATAGTATCTTCGATTGTAAGTTTTTTCTCGAAAATATTTTTATCGAATAAATTGACGTATTGGTCGCTCGGCAGTGAGTGCGACAGCCATATCCGGTTTTCGCATCGAACGGCGAGAGGCTGGGACATAAAAAAATCCGTTATCGCTGCCTGCACGTCGAGGCTGTTGCACTGAAATTCCCTGTTGATGGCTGATTTCATCGCCCTGTTCATTTCCTTGCCGTTTTTAAGCACCATCCCGTCGTTGATGAATGCGGTGTCGTGGTTTGCCATAATAAAATGCACCCGGTCGGGAAATTGAACCTTCAAACGAACGGTGTCGAACAGCAATTTATAAGACAGGCATCCTCCCTGGTCATCTTCAGGGCCGCCGTGAATAATCTCCTGGAGCAGCAGGTGTCTGTTCGGGTTTTTCGCCAGGGCGGCAAAGGAAACTATTCTCTCGAAATTGCGCTGATGGCCGTGAATGTCTCCGGTGGCAATAAGCTCGGCATCGGCAGGAATATAAACAATGTTGCCTGTCCTGAATTTATCAGAGTAGTTGGCATTACTGCCGTCCTCAAGCAATCCTGTTATCGTTTGCTCCATTTTTTCAAAACTCGCTTCAGATAAATCAGACGAATCTTGCGGGCCGCTTAATATCAGCTCTCCTCCGGGTTGTTTCGCTTCCGGTCCTGTTCATAAGAGTTTTGAGGTTTTAATGCGCCGCCGATAATTCCATGAATGAGCATATCAAGCCTCGAAACTACCTCGAGCATATTCTTGGGTCTTGCTGCCGGGTCCTCTTTTACGCATTCCATAACGAGGTTCGAGATAGGTTCCGGTATTTGCTTTTGCAGTTCATGAGGCGCCCGCAAAGGCTGCTTGACAAACACGTCGAGGGTGTCCTTTTTCGGAATTAACGTCGGAACGTTCTTGCCCGTTAGCGCCCAGTACATCGTCGCGCCGAGATTGAATATATCCGTTTTTGGCCCGAGCGGCGCACGCCTTACCTGTTCGGGGGCAATGTAATCCGGCGTCCCCTGTATGCGGCGCTTTATCGTGCCGATTTTGCAGCTTTGACCCAAATCAATAATTTTAATTGCGCCTGTTTTGCTCAATAAAATATTGTTGGGCTTTATATCGCAATGCACATAACCCTGCTGGTGCATCGCGTTTAGTCCGTTGGCCACCATCCGGAATACGAGCAGCACGTCCAGCAGGCTTAAATTCGGATGCTCTTCGAGCGTCACCCCGTCAAAAAGCTCCATAGAAAGAATCATCTCGCGAACCTGGAACATTACCCGAATCTTTTTGAGTTTGTAGCATTTTCGCACATAGGGGTGGTCAACCCGCTGAGCCGTTTTGAATTCTGTTTCGACCTGTTCGAATACGCGAACATCCTCAGCCCGTTCGTAGATTACCCGCTTGAGGGCGACGGGGGTGTTGTCCTCATCATCAACTGCTTCATAAATAGTGCTGCGGGCGCCGGAACCGATGCGCCTTTTAATACTGAAGCCGCCAACTTCAAGAATATCTTTTGCCATTTTAAATAAGAACCCGTAAAAACACTATGATAACAAATACGTTTAGCTCTCGTCCATCCAGGTCTTTGTAATATAAGACGTTTGCAAAAGGTCTATTATACTAAAATTTATGTTTTTGTCCATACTTGCCGAAACTTTTACAAATATCGGCTTTATTGAAGCTCGGCATTGACAAAGGCCTCAAATTGTGGATAATATATCATAACTGTGCCTGATGTTTTTGCAGGTCGGATAAAACCTTTGTTTTTGGGTTTTATTCCCCGATAGCTCAATTGGCAGAGTCCGCCGCAGGCGGACCGCAGGCGGATTAACCGCCGGAGCTGCAGGGGTATCAGCTTTGAAATAATAATATATAGCTGGGTTTTATTCCCCGATAGCTCAATTGGCAGAGCGGGCGGCTGTTAACCGCCAGGTCGTAGGTTCGAGCCCTACTCGGGGAGTTGTGGAGTATTATGTATATGTAATCGAAAGCATATCTACAGGTCGGCGATATGTCGGCCATACTAATGATTTGAGCCGCCGTATCAGCGAGCATAACAGCCGCGAACACAATCCTGCGAAATATACCACAAAGCAGAAAGGTCCCTGGAAACTTATATATTCCGATGTTTTCACGACTCGTTCCGAGGCTATGAAGCGTGAGCGATGGCTCAAGAGCGGCAGGGGGCGGGATTGGCTTAAAAGTAAATTGGCAGATGCGGGTCCGCCGCAGGCGGATTAACCGCTATGTTCTTCACCGCAGGCGAATCGAGACCTGATGTTGACAAAGGGCAGAAGTGTTGGTTCTATTCAAGCAAATATATATAACAAAAAAGACCTCTATGGGAGGTCTTTTTCTCTTTTGTCTTTTTACAGATGATTGATGACGGACTACTGGTCGTGTTCGGGAAGCCTGCTTAAAGTCCAGTACATATCCACGGTTTTCATAGCCTCTACAAACTGACGGTAATCGACGGGCTTGGTGATATAGCCGGCGACGCCCAGTTCGTAGCTGTCGAGTATATTCTGGTCGGTATCGGAAGTAGTAAGGACTATGACCGGAATTTTCTTTAGACCTTCATTGGCCTTAATTGCCCTGAGGAATTCAAACCCGTTCATTTTCGGCATATTAAGGTCGAGCAGGATAACGCAAGGTTTAGTATTGCCGGCATTTAAGTATTGCAATCCATCTTCACCATCGAGCTTATGAACGAGTTCGTTGGTAACCTTGATTTCCTTCAGCGCCCTTTTAGTAGTCAGGGCATCGACGTCATCGTCTTCAACTAACAGAATAGGTTTTGAGTTTCTCATAATTAATATTCTCCAAATTGTTTATGGGCCAGGTGAAGTAGAAAGTTGAACCATTCCCGAAATTAGATTCGACCCAGACTTTCCCGCCGTACAGTTCAACGATTTTTTTCACTATAGATAGTCCAATCCCTATACTTTCGAGCTCATCTCTTCTTTTCAGCGATTGAAAGATAGTGAATATTTTATCGAAATATTTTTCCTGGATGCCGGGCCCGTTATCGGACACGTAAAAGGTCCAGAAATCTTCACTTTTCTTGAAGCCTACCTTTATATCGCCGTTTGGTTTATCCATATATCTTACTGCGTTGCCGATAAGGTTTCTGAAGATCTGTGTTATTTTTTCTCTTTCCGCAACTATTGTCGGAAGTTTGTCTTCTATCGTTATCTTGACGTTCGGCGGCACGGCCAGATTATCGGTGATTTCCTTTATCGTTTTATTCAGGTCTACCACTTCCTTCTCGCTGGAAAGCCTGCCGATTTCCGAATATCTCAGTATCGCATTGATAAGCTCGCTCATCCGTTCAGTCCTTTGGATGAGCATCTTAAGATAATTTTTGCCCTGCTCATCGAGATAATCACTGTAATCCTCGTGCATTATCCCGGCTAAACTGCCTATTGCCCGCAGTGGTGCCTTTAGGTCGTGGGCTGCCACGTGCGCAAAATCAGAAAGGTCGCGGTTGGCCGCTGTAAGTTTGCTTATTGTTGTCTTAAGTTCCGTATTCAGTTCTTCAAGTTGCTGATTGACAACAACCAGGTCTGCCGTTCGTTCCTTTACGCGGATTTCCAGTTTTTCGTTTATTTCCCGAAGCTCAATATCCCTCTGTTGAATCTCATACAGCATTTCATTAAACGCCTCGATAAGCTGGCCTACTTCATCTTCGGTATGTTTTATTGCCCTAACGGAATAATCCTTTTTATCTGAAACGTCCTTGGCAACTACAGCCAGCTTTAATATTGGGCCGGATATAATTTTCTGCAGCCTCGATGACAGAAGATACGTCACGCAAATGACAATTGAGGCAATCACCAGGCCTATATATGCTGTTCTTGTTATTCCGGAATACAGCTCTTTCAATTCCGCCTGAAGATATATTGTGCCTATGTTTTCGCCGTCCGGGTCGACAATATTGTGCTTCAGGTTCAGCGAGTCCTGGGTAAATGCGTAGTTTTTACCTCTCAAATCAAGTATGTGAATGCTCTGGTCATTTGCATCCCGGTTATAATTTGCAAAGGAGTTGCCGTCTGCCTTTATAATATGTGCGTGAATAATTGACGGGGAGGCATGAAGAGCGTTCAGAATACTTTTGGCGCCCTTGGCATCATCGAAGGCAACCGCCGCTTTTGAATTGTCAGCTACTATCGATGCGTGCGTCAGAAGATTGAAAACCATCTGATTCTTCAAATCAAAATACTCCCACGTGATGAAGGCGATTAATCCGAGAAGCAGGGCGGTCACGCTGGTGAGCATTATGATTGCAGTTAATTTATGTCTAATTTTCATATTCCCAGGCCTCAGAGTAAAAAGCTATCTCCAAAAATATCCCTTGTTCCTGCCTCCTGGGAAGTGTTATCGGTGATTTTAACCCTGCTCTTTTGCTTTAATCACTTTTTTTGCGAGTTGTAAAAGCTGCGAGCTTATCTTTAATTTTGCCTTATCGGACGCTTCAAGATTTATTTCAAAACGAATCTTCTTGTCCTCAACAACAAAATTTATCGCCCCTCCCATTGCCAGAAAACCATCCAGCTCGCCGACTGTGAGGATATTTTTGTCCTTTACCTGGTCGAGGATTTCTTTGGCGTTTTTAGTCTCGGTGGCAGATATGAATAAAAGATGGCATTTTTTTATGGATTCAATTTGCTCGTCCATCGCCTTTTTATCCTGTTTGCCGAGATTGATTAGCTCCTCGAAACTCGGGTACTGTATAATTTTAACGCTCTTATTTTTGACCTTCTTATCTTTCAGCGGCTCACACAGGTTTCCGATGGGTTCTTTGCTGATAATTCCTATCGTTATTTCATTGGTGTCCGCAAAATCTCCAGGCCAGTCGACAAATTTCATGAAGTTATACAGAAAGGCCGCCTTGAGCTGATATTCCTTGGTTTCCGCTTCGTTAAGGGCATAACAAATCGTTGCCAGCAGGCTCAAAACCAAAATAACGATGTATAATTTTTTATTCAATGTTTGCAGCAGCTCCATTTTGTTTTCAGATTATCATTTTTTGTCCTATAACACTTGTCTTCCCCGGGCAACAATCCTTGTCATTCCCGATAATCTGTAATAAGTTTTTTAATACCTTTACTTTTTTTCTATGGCCCCGCCGCTACTCCGCCTTTAGCGGATACAATCCCTTCTGTTCATTTATACCGTATTCTTTGAGCCGAAACCGGCTTGATAGCCTTTTATTCATTACCCCGATTTTTCTAAAAGTAATATTTATTTTCATTTTACCAATCCTTCGTGCAAATAATTTCGGCTATGCCGGACGGTCGCTTGATAAAATTCCAAAAATGCCTTTTTTTATCCGGACCATAAACTTGTCCGCCATTCGTGTGGCGGACGACAACGGCGTGGTTAGCCCCCGCACCAGTGGCGGGGGCAATAAAGCCCTCCGCCGCAGGCGGACCGCAGGCGGATGCCGGTCCGGCAGCAGGCGATGCGGCGGGTTCATCAATAGTTATCAGACTATGCGGGCATCAATCTTTATTTAACTGAACTTTGCAATCCGCCGCTGTCGGATTCGTTAATTGCAGCGAAAACAGCGCCTGTCCTCCTGCGGTTTAAGAAAACCGCAAATATACCTGGCTGCTGCAACGTCCCATATTAGCAATAGATTGCGAATACGATTGGTTATTCATCTGTAATTGTAGTATTCACAGAATACGTTTTGGTATATTTTTTCGGACGTTGAATTTCCAAAGAAGTTCGTAATACTTTTACAACTCGGCATCGCCGCGGCAGATTGGCGATTTATGCCGCAGCCGGACGGCCACTTTTGGCACGTTTTTCCTGATTATATCGGAACCTTGAAAGGCGGGCCGTTTTTAAATTTCAGCCGTTTTGAGAAATGCTCGATTATTACTTATAGTATATTAGGCAGTTTGTGAAAAACCTGTACCGATAGACATCTTTTATTGTGGTTTTCTGATGCCGGGCTGTGCGACCAGGTGTCAGGGGGCTGTTTTAAACAGGATTATTTGGGCTCTGTAGGAAGAAGATATAATGGGTAAAAAACTCGTTGCATTAGGCCTGATTATGCTGCTTGCGGGTTCCGCTGTTTTTATCTGGGGACGTTACGTCCAGAAGAAAGAACAAAAGGTTCTCGATGTTATCAAGGCCCGCCTCGACAAGCTCGAAAATATTGATGCCGATGAAGTGAGCGTTCGAATGCTTGCCGATATATTTTCCTCTGACGACTGGAAGCAGAGACTTGATTCATACAATACAAAAAGAGAAGCACGGGAAACGCTCGTCGATGTTTCTGTTGTATTCATTCTTACCTCTTTTGCAATTCTGGCAGGCTGGTTCATTATCTGGTTCTTCCAGACGTTATGGGGTCTGCTCCACAGGTCCGGTAAATCCGCTTCGGAACAAAAAGACCACCGAAAGGTTGTTATTATTCAGCCGGAAACGGCGAGTAACGAAGCCTCCGAAGGCGGACTCGACAGGAAAACCGAAAAAGGTAAATCAAAGAAAAAAGAGATGGACCATTCCAAGATACTGGCAGAAGCAGGCTGGCACGATTTCAAAACTGATTATTCCGGCGATAAACCTGCGCCTAAAGGTCCGGATGATTCGGCGCAGGCTCTTAAGTCATTCAGCGATGTGCTTAACACCGCGCCTCAAAGCCTTGACCTGCTGTTCTCCGATGAAAAGGTGAGCGAGTCCAAAAAAACATTTAAACTCCGTTCGGAAGCCCACAGCATTCATCAAAAGGCATCCGATATCCGAAGTGCCGGCGACGAAAACACCGTAAGGATTGAAAAAGCCTTCAATGCCCAGAAAGAAGAAATGGAGCAGCAGGTTTCCGAATTCAAACAGATGGCCGAAGCCGTCAAAACCGCTGCCGAACGCTCCGAGCCTATCGGCGGGTTCATTAAAGACCTTACTCATCAGGTCTCTGCCATAAGAGACTACGCTATTAGTCAGCAGGACAGGATGAAAAAACTCCAGGATGGTTACGACTGGAATATAATCAAAACATTCGGGCTTAAAGTCATTCGCAGTATCGACAATCTCGATGACCGCATAGAACAATTCAAAAATATCTCTATGGGAACTGAAGACCTCGAGGAAATCAGAGACGAGCTGATTTTTGCCCTCGAATCAAGCGGCATCGAACAGTATGAGCCTGAAATCGACAGTGATTACAGCGGCCAGGAAAAAATCGCAGAGGCTGTCAGGGAAAGACAAGTCACGGAAAAAAAGGAAATGAAAGGCAAAATCGCAGCCGTCGTAAAGCCGGGCTACAGGCACTTTATTGATGAGGATAACTTCAAGGTCGTCCGCGCTGCAAGGGTTAAACTGTATAGTTAATCGAGGTGAAATATAATGTCTAATAACGGGTCTAAAATAGATACGATAGCCGGTATCGACCTTGGGACAACCTTTTCTTCGCTGGCCATCCTAAACGCCATCGGCAGGCCGGAAATCGTCCCTAACTCCGAAGGCGAAAGGCTGACCCCGTCGGCAATATTTTTTGACGAGGAAAGTTCCGGTATAATACGCGTCGGAATCGAAGCCCTGCACTGCCGATACCTCAACCCGCAAAGGTCTGTCCGCTGGATTAAAAGACAGATGGGAGACGCCTCCTACAAAAAATTTCTCGACGGCAAAGAATGGTCGCCGGTTGAACTCTCTGCGCTGATACTGAAAAAACTCAAAGATGACTGCTCGGTTGATAATCGGCAGATACGCGATGTCGTTATCTCTGTTCCGGCGCACTTCGATGAAATACGCCGCAAGGCGACTATGGACGCCGGCACACTTGCCGGACTCAACGTCGTAGGAATAGTCAACGAACCTGTCGCTACCGCCCTTTATTATGCCACCACCTGCCCCGTCTACGGAAAAATCCTCATATACGACCTCGGCGGCGGCACCTTTGACGTCACTATTATGGATGTAAAAGGCACAGATATGAATATCATCTGCTCGCAGGGAGACCACGAACTCGGCGGCATCGACTTCGACAGAAAAATACTCGAAATTATGCGGAGCTTCTACAAAGATAAATTAGGCGCCGAACTTATCAATACCGAAGAAGAAAGGGCGAAACTCGAAGATGAGGCCGAGGATGTTAAAAAGACACTGTCGAGAAGAGACGTCGCCAAGCAGATTCTTTACGGCCGGTCCGGCTCAACGAAATTCGAGCTTGCCCGACAGGTTTTCGAAGAAGCTGTTGCTCCCCTGATGAGCCGTATAGATATTTTGCTCGAAGTCGCTCTCGAAGAAGCGAAATTGAAACCGTCGCAGATTGACAAGGTTCTGCTGTCGGGCGGAAGCAGCCGGATGCCCATCGTTCAGAAACGGCTTAGAAAAATGTTTGGGTTCGACCCGGATGTTGCCGTCAACGTTGACGAGTGCGTATCGCTTGGAGCCGCTATTCACGCAGGCATGACGCTCATCCGCGATAACCCGCTGGCTCTTTCAACAGGAATCATTGGCGGCCTGAAAAATATCCGCCTCACCGACGTCTGCAATCACAGCTACGGCACTATCTGTGCGCCAATCGACAAGAAAAGCGGCAAACGCGTTGTCGAAAACAGAATCATCCTCAGGAAAAACACGCCGCTTCCCTGCCAGGCGACAAAAACCTTCTACACCGTTGCCGAAGGACAGACGGAGCTCGAAATAAACATCACACAGGGCGAAGATACCGCTCCCGAATATGTCAACAAGATTACCACCCACAAGCTTCAGCTGCCGCCAAACAGGCCTGCTGAATGTCCAATCAAGGTGACGTACAGCTACGATGTCAATCAGAGGATGCATTGTTTCTTCGAGGACGTCCAGTCCGGCAGCGTGCTTGAAGTCGATTTCGCTCTCGACCGTCAGGGCAATATGAAGCAGAACGAAATCGAAGAAAAGGCCAAACGGTTCGAAACTCTTAAAGTGCAGTAAATTATGCCGAAATTGATAAACTTATGTATTTTGAGAAAATCCGCTCCCGGTTTTTGCAAAAGTTTCGGCTTGGTAGCTTCACCCAGCCGTTTGTCCCGTCTTCTGCCCTTGATAGTTCCGTCGAGTTAAAAGAAGAGAAAGGACAGACTCCTCTTCTCGCGATAAAAATCCGCGGCTCAATCCACTCTTCCGTTGACCTTCCAAGGACCAGTGTTCAGATAACCGCCGCCGATATTACCGACGGCACCGAAAATCCCCTGCCCGTCCGCGGAAGCAGCAAACAATGGCAATTGCCCGATTCCCTGAGGTTTTGCTTTGTCACCGAGCTTGGCACTCTGCCCGCCTCGATTACCACACTTGCAGACTGGACGACAATTGCGCAAATAGACCCGCTCTGGCTGCAGCTTCCACGCAGCGGCAAAAGAACCCTGCAATTTTCAATTTCCATTTCCGGCTTTGATAATCCGGTCGAGGTGGCGTCTTCCGACTGCGTATTTATTTACGACAGCCCCTCGCCGGGCTTTATCGACTTGCACGAAAATATCGAACGCTCCAAAATACTTACCGTGACGCTCGCTTTCACCGTGAGCGGCGCCGACGGCTCGTTATCCGGTTGCGAAATCGAGATGATAAAAAAATGGGCACGGCGAAACATCGACCCTGTTGACGACTCCGACAAGGCAAAAAAACAGATTGAACGCGCACTGAATAAAACCATTTCGCTTCTTCGCTCGGGTAATACTGTCAACGCGGAAAAAGTCTGCCTCGAAATCGCCAAAATTGCTTCGCCCGCGTTACGCAGTGATACTTTGGAATTCTGTCTGCAGCTGGCAAGGTCAGGCGGCACCGTTTCACGCACAAAATTATCCCTGCTGAAAAATATCGCCGGCTGGCTTGAGGTGGATAAAAATATTGTTATCACTCTCGTCCAGAAAATTCTCACGCCGGACATCTGCGAAGTTCAGGATGAACAATTTTTCCTCGGCGTCCGTCCCGATATGGATAGCGAAGAAACCCGGCTGCTTCTTAATGAGCAGTATAAAAAATGGAGCAGCCGAGTCACCAATTTCGACCCCCAGATTCGCCGGCAGGCCGCCGGTATGCTGCGATTCATTGCACAGACCCGAAACCTGCTGGTAAAATAACCTTCCACAATTTTAAGTTTTACACTTTAAGTTTTGACTTTCAGTATCCCGCCGCCTGGCCGTCCTTGCGGGATTCTGATGCACCATAAAAACAATGGTTATTGCTGTCGAACATTATTGCCTGGTAGCCGCCGTAATCTTCTTTCTGCGGACTGATTTTGTGTCCCATCTTCTCTAACAATTCGACCGTCTCTTTTGGAAAGCCGCTTTCGAGAAACACGGTTCCGCTGCCCGCCTTTTTATCGCCCGTTGGGTCGGCAGAACCTGTATGCTGCAATCGCGGGGCGTCGCCCGCCTCCTGCAAATTCATACCGAAATCAACCAAATTCAAAATAATCTGCACCTGCCCCTGCGGCTGCATATCACCGCCCATAACGCCGAAACTCATAAATGGTTTTCCATCCTTCGTTATAAAACCCGGAATTATCGTATGAAAAGGTCTTTTGTGCGGGGCGTAGCTGTTCAAAAAACCATCCTGCAGATTAAACAACTCGCCGCGGTCCTGCAAAATAAACCCAAGGCCGTCAGGCGTCATCCCGGAACCCATTCCTCTGTAGTTGCTTTGAATCAGCGAAACCATATTGCCGTATTTGTCCGCCACCGTAAGATAAATCGTATCTCTCGTATCGGAATCGGGATTGCCCGGCTCAAAATCAGTTCCCGCCTTGTTCGCATCGATAAGCTGCCTGCGTTTTGCTGCATACTCCTTCGAGATAAGCTCTCTGACGGGTATCTTGTTAAAATCCGGGTCTGCGTAATACTTTGCCCTGTCCTCATAAACTATCTTTTTGGCTTCGAGAAAATAATGCAGGTGTTCGATGCTGCCGAACCCCTTCGATTTCAGGTCGAAGCCTTCGAGGATATTGAGCATCTGCAGAACCGCGATTCCCTGGCAGTTCGGCGGAAGCTCCCACACGTCGAACCCCCGGTAATTTGTGCTTACAGGCTCTACCCATTCCGATTTATGCTCCGCCAAATCCCGCATCGATAAAAATCCCCCGTTCTTCTGCATAAAGTCGGTAATTTTTTTCGCAATCTCACCTTTGTAAAAACAATCGCGTCCTTTTTTACCGATTTTTTCCAGCGTATTTGCAAGAAGCGGGTTGCGGAAAATCTCGCCCTTGGCGGGTGCTTTACCTGCGGGCATAAAAATTTCCTTAAAATTCGGATATTCGCCGAGGGTCTTTGCGCTCCGCTGCCAGTAATTTGCTATAAGTTCCGTCACCGGAAAACCTTCTCTTGCGTATTTTATAGAGGGCGCCAGAATTTCCGGCATCGAAAGCTTCCCGAATTTTTTGTGCAGCTCGAACCACCCGTCAACGCACCCCGGCACCGTCACTGGCAGCGGGCCGTAAGGCGGAATTTTTTCAATATTGTTTTTTCTGAAATAATCCATCGTAAGCGAATACGGCGACCTGCCGCTCGCGTTTAATCCGTAAAGTTTCTTCGTCTTCGCGTCCCAGACGATTGCGAACAAATCCCCGCCCACCCCGCAGCTTACCGGCTCAACCAGCCCCAGCACCGCATTGGCAGCTATCGCCGCATCGACTGCGTTGCCGCCTTTTTTAAGAATATCAATCGCCGCCTGTGTCGCCAGCGGCTGACTCGTCGCCGCCATCCCGTTGCACGCTATCACCTCGCTTCTGCTCGCGAACGGCAGCCCCGTCAGCCGGTCGTATCCGAAAATGTTTCCACATACCGCCAAAATAATAACAACTGCAGCCTTTGTTTTTTTCATCGCTTTTCCCTTTCTTAAAAAGGCATATTTTGGCATAATTATACAGCAGACTTACAGGTTTTATCAACACGGCAGAATGCGCCGCGGGCAAAAAAAGTTCGGGATGAATCCGCCAAAGGCGGACTTCACCCTTTACCCTTCACTCTTCTCTTTTGTGAGTGAACGATTATGGCCGAAGACATAAAAAAACAGATTGAAAAGCTGCGTCAGGAATTACGAACGCACGATTACCTGTATTACGTTCTCAACCAGCCGGAAATTCCTGACCAGCAGTACGACCGTCTCTTTGCGCAGCTCAGGCAGCTGGAGCAGGCGCATCCGCAATATATTACCCCCGATTCGCCGACCCAGCGGGTCTCGGAAAGACCCATTGAAGGTTTCGGAACTATCCGCCACGCAATCCCGATGCTCAGCATCGATAATACCTACAACGCCGATGACCTGCGTAAATTCGATGAACGCATCGCCAAAGGTCTTGAAGGGGCGGATTACGATTATGTCGTCGAGCTGAAGATTGACGGCCTTGCAATCAGCCTGCGGTATGAAAAGGGCATTCTGGTTAACGCTGCTACTCGCGGCGACGGCGAGACCGGCGACGACGTCACCGCGAACGTCCGCACAATCAAGGCGATTCCCCTTAAGCTGCTTTCGGATTCGCAAATCCAGGAGACCATCGAAGTGCGGGGAGAGGTTTATATGCCAACCAAATCCTTTATCGCCCTGAACCGGCAGAAAACCGAATCGGGCGAGCCGCTTTTTGCCAACCCGCGTAATGCCGCCGCCGGCTCGCTTAAACTTCTCGACTCGCGAATTACCGCTCAGCGGAACTTGTCTTTCTTTGCTTATGCCCTTGGCGAAGTCTCACAGCCTCTTGCGGATGAGCATTGGCAGGTCCTGCATCGGTTCAAAAAGTTCGGTCTGCCCGTTCACCCCAATATAAAAAAAGCGGCGGACATCGACGAGGTAATCGAAATTTGCAGCAGCTGGGAGAAAGAAAGACACCACCTCGATTTTCAAATCGATGGTATGGTGATTAAAGTCAACAGCCTCGACCAGCAGGAAATTCTCGGCGCTACCGGCCGGTCGCCTCGCTGGTGCATAAGTTTCAAATTCCCCGCCGAACAGGCCGAGACGATTATCGAATCCATCGAAGTCCAGGTCGGCAAATCCGGCATCCTTACCCCCGTTGCGAAATTCAAGCCGGTTCTTCTCGCGGGCACTACCGTAAAAAGCGCCTCCCTTCATAACTTTGACCAGGTGGACAGGCTTGATGTGCGGCAGGGCGATACCGTTATTATCGAAAAGGCCGGCGAAATTATCCCGCAGGTCGTCGAAGTAAAAAAAGAATTAAGGCCTGTCGGCACAAAACCATTTAAAGTGCCTGAAAAATGTCCTAATTGCGAAGGCCCGGTTAAAAAAAATGAAAACGGCGCCTACCTGCGATGCCTGAACCCGAATTGCCTCGGCCAGCTAAAGGAAAAATTGAGATATTTTGCGGGCCGCGACCAGATGGATATAGAAAATTTAGGCCCTGCCCTTATCGAGCAGCTTGTTGACACAGGCCTTGTAAAAAATTTCGCCGATATTTACAAACTGCAAAAAGAAGATATTCTTGAACTTGAGCGAATGGCCGAAAAAAGCGCAACCAATGTTATTAACGCAATCGACCAGAGCAAAAACAGACCTCTCTGGCGTTTTATCGCCGCCCTCGGTATCCGAAATATCGGCACGCAAACCGCGGAAATCCTCGCAGATGAATTTGCCTCGCTTCCAAAACTTATGGACGCACCCATAGATTGCCTGCAAAAAATCGAACAGATTGGGCCGGTTGTCGCACAAAATATTTATGATTATTTCAGAAACGAAGCAAACAGGAAAGTTATAGACGGGCTTCTCACAGCAGGCGTAAAACCCGTTCACCAAAAAGAGAAAAAATCGGACGCACTTGCCGGCAAAACGATTGTTGTCACAGGCATGCTTGAAAATTTTTCCCGCCCTCAGATTGAGCAGACCATAAAACAGTTCGGCGGGAAAACGGCGTCAAGCGTCAGTAAGAATACCGACTTTGTTCTCGCGGGCGCAGAACCGGGCAGCAAATTGGACAAAGCAACCCAATTGGGCGTAAAAGTAATTGATGAAAAAGAATTTCTCAAAATGATTGGGAAGATTTGAACCAATGAGCAAAAAAATAATCGCAATTGTCGGCACATACCGAAAGGGCAAAACCATCGACACTGCTGTCGATGAGCTGCTCGAAGCCGCCCGGCAGCAGGGGGCTCAAACAGAGAAAATTTTCCTGCTCGATAAACACATCGAATTCTGCACCAACTGCCGCTGCTGTATGCAGCAGCCGGGCGAAAAACGGGGCGACTGTGTTCTTGACGACGATACGAAACGAATTCTCGACGGGATTGATGCAGCCGATGGGATAGTTCTGGCCGCACCCGTCAACTGGTTCAATGTGACGGCTGTTATGAGGGTATTCATCGAAAGACTTGTTCCTTACGGCTATTGGCCCTGGGGGGCTCATGCACCTAAAAATCGAATAAAAAAGCCGACCAAAAAAGCCGTTATAATGACATCTGCCGCTCCGCCTGAGTTTATTGCAAGGCTTCTTTATCCCGGCGCAATGAGCGTCCTCAAATCCGCCGCTAAATGTGTGGGTGCAAAGGTTGAGAGTAAAATTTTTATCGGTATGGCTGCTCAAACTCAAGACCAGACCGTGCCTGAAAAATACAAAAGACAATTGGCTGACGCCGGGAAATTATTGGCAAGCTGAAATGAAAAGCCGCTATGAAAAATTTATGCTCGATGCCCTGACCCTTGCCGCGAAGGGTATCGGCTCTGTTGAACCGAATCCTGCTGTCGGCTGCGTAATCGTAAAAGATAACAAAATTATCGGCAGAGGATACCACGGGAAGTTCGGCGGGCCGCACGCAGAAATCAACGCGCTGTCCGATTGCCGAAAAAAACGCAATAATCCCGCCGGCGCAACAATGTTCGTCTCGCTCGAACCCTGCTGCCATTTCGGCAAAACCCCGCCCTGCACCGATGCGATAATAAAAGCGAAAATTGCGAAGGTCGTCATCGCAGCAATCGACCCGTCGCCGCACGCAAACGGCAAAGGCATCAGGCTGCTCAAAAAAGCCGGCATCAAAATCGAGACAGGCCTTTGCGAAAACCAGGCGAAACTTCTCAATGCCCCGTTCTTCAAATTCGCAAAAACCAGCAAACCCTGGGTAATCGTAAAATGGGCTCAATCCCGGGACGGTTTTTTGGCGTCAAAAAAATATCGATGGATTTCAAACCAAAAAAGCAGAAGCAACGCCCAAATCCTTCGCCGCAGGGCTGACGCGATTCTTGTTGGCATAAATACGGTGCTGGCAGACGACCCGCTCCTTACCGCAAGACCTGCCCGAAAGGATAAAAAACTTTTGCGGGTTGTGCTTGATAGCAAATTAAAAATCCCGCCAACTTGCAATCTAATCAAAACCGCAAAAAAAGCGCCCGTGCTTGTATTCACTGCGAATAAAAATAATACGAAAACTATGCCGCTTCAGAAAAAAGGAGCGAGAATTATTACCGTTTCTTCTGCAGGAGGTAAATGTAGTCTCAAAGAAACCATCGCCGTGCTTTCCCGGAAAGGCATTCAGCAGCTGCTTGTCGAAGGCGGCCCGACAGTGATTACCTCTTTTTTGCGGGCAGGTCTTGCCGACGAGATTGTTGTCTATATCGCGCCGAAAAATCTTGCCCGCAGCGGCCTTGCTCATACGACAAAACTAATGGCTGATGCCCTGAATCAGGCTCGCCCGCATAATCTTGAAATAAAAAACCTGAACGGCGACCTCTGTATAAGGGGATTTATGAAAAATTCATAAGGCGATAAATTGCGGTTATAGATAGGTTAGCAATAAAAAAAACGGGACGATGGAAGTCGTCCCGTTTTTTACGCGCGTCAATAAATTTATATCTTACTAACTAAAATTTACAACGAACCTGTCAGCCTGTTTTGCGACAAAGGTTTCTGCTGCAGGTTCTATAACAGCCATTGATTGACAAACTCTTTTAAATCATCTTCGTTGACTTTTCCGTCGCCTGTAAGGTCTGCTCCGCCGCATGCTCCACAGCCGCTCTCCTGCCAATACTGAGCCAGTATAGCAAAATCGGCAAAATCCACATTTCCATCCCCGTCAATATCTGCCTTAAAGCCGATTGAAACGGTGCTTGTCGCAGCCGAACCGACATTAAGCTCGATAACGGATTTTTCAGAAGCGATGTGGCTGAATGTAGACTGAATAACGCCGTTTATTCTTAAAGCATAACTCCCGCTCGGCATGCCATAGAGACTCAGCAATGTCGTATGAGCGTTAGCTCTTTCGTTTTCCAGGACAAATTTTATCGAAGTTAATGAACTGCATACCACTACATTTTGGTTCTTCGCAAACGTATCGCGGTCCAGGTCCATCGACAGCCCGATATTGTTCATAACCAGATGCTCGCGCAGCCCGTCTTTCGGCACAACATAGTATTTGCCGGCAGAGAAAGATGCGTCACAGCCGAGTCCGAAAAGACCGAACACGTCGTCTTGTATTACAACCGACCTTGCCATTCTCAATGCTCCGCCAAGCCCGAGGTCGATTTCGCCGTCGTAGTACCATACGCCGCGGTTAAGCGTCCAGCCCTGAAGCCAGATCGTAACATATTTTTGAGGCTCGAATGCCCAGCCAATAGCGCCATCATTGGCGAGGCCCGGATACCAGTAACCGTAATTGGTCTCTGCCGTGCCGGTGTTCATCAAAGCCCAGGAACTGAGATAAGAAGCATAACCCAGTTTTATATACGGCAATTTTTCCGGAGCGAAATCGAGTGCATAATCCATTACCGCCCAGCCGCCTTCCTGTGCCATATAAGTTAATATGTAATAGTCAGGGCTGCTGCGGTAGTCACTGCCGAGATGATAAAACGCAGGTTCAATCCATCCGCGAACTGAGATATTCGCATACATCTGCCTGTCCATAAAATCTCTTACATCCTGCTGACTTACGTTCGGATGGTCTGAGTCAGGCGTCAAAGGATGGTCTTCCAAAGCCCACTTCGCAAGGGCCTGTGTGCTTTCAAAAGCCGTCGAATCAATCGAATACTCCGAACCATACGGATAAGGATTATCATATACATAGTATTTAATTTTTTTGTCTAACTGATTTTCGAGGTTAACAGCGTTCGCGTCCCAGCCTTCCTCGTGCATCGACCTTATCAGTTCAGGATAAATTACTTCATCCATCGTGCCTGTTTCCCACTGCCAGGTCGCACCGTTGATGGCATAAGGTAAGGTATAGTTAGCCAGTGCCGTCTGGTATGCCCGCTCGAGATAACCGTCCTTATTAAGGTAGTGAACCATATCCGGATAATTTTTGGCGATTTTATACATACAATAATATAAATTTGCTATATGCGGGTAATCAAATATACGGCCAATGCAAGTTGGGCAAGGATTAGTAACACGGTGCTGATACCAATTGGGTATGGTGTAAATTCCGTAAGGATACGCCTCTGTAGTGGTTTGCTGTAGGCCGCCCCAGACAAAGTGCTGTATGTAGTATTCACAGGCATTAATTTCATTCTGGTCAGGATAGGTGACGTTTTTCGATGCGATGTAGGGAACATGACAAAGACCAGGGTCATCAGAAGCAATATGATAAGTCAAACCACCGGTATTGTCAGGCGTGCGCAGCACGGCAGTTCGCATATCCCAGAGGCCGACAAGACCATCATACCACTTGGCCGGGTTTTTAACCTGCTGATAATTGACTAAGTGACTGGCACGCTTTTTGATTAAGGTTTCGAGGTCCTGTGTCGAGAAAAATTCGAGGTATGTCTTTTGGCCGCTGTCGTGGTTTATTGTTATAAGATTTTCACCAAGCCGGTTAAACTGAACCTTGTATAAATATATATCCGTCTGAGGATTGCCGGCATAAGTAATTACTGTTTGTGCGGGATATTCAGCGGTTAGCGAATTTGCATCCAGCGCCTTTTTCGTTCGAAGCTTAATCATCGCATGCAAATCCTGCGGAATCGTCATACCGGGCAGGACTTCGATATCAAAAACATTGCAGTCATAAAGAACATCGCTTGCTTCCTTGTAATTATCTGCCCAGCGGAATTTATATCCGAAATTAAGCTCCCCACCCGCAGAGAGAACCTTGCTGGTATAAGGCTGACGCCATGTGCCTGAAACCGCAGGACCTGCCACGGATGAATACATATAAGGCAGGAATTTGCCGTTGCCATCGTCAACCTCGTAGTATTCCAGCTTGGTTTCACCGGTTGGAGTCATAACAAGATAAGGCCCGAGGCCGTTGACCTTCATCCAGAGCATATAAGAGCCGTAACCGGCGATAAGTTCGTGCCTCATCACGTGCTTGGATTGAATATCAGCTGTTGAGCCTGAATAAATTGTGTCAAATGGCATAGGAAACGCCAGGTCGCCGAATTCCAAATTGCCCCCGCTGGTGTTCTTGATTTTCATATCCAAAGACAGGTTGTTGCCGTCGAGATGCCAGACCTGCGTAAGCTGGAAGTTTTTAATTCCGCCGGTAATCGATGAATTTGTCAAATACGAAAACGTCACCGTTTTATTTGCGTCATCTACTGCCACAACCCTGTTATCCGTGGAAACTTGCGTTTTTGCCGTTAGCCAGCCTCCGCCGTTGACTCTGTATTTGCTTATAATGTCGCCGAGCAGCCAACCCGGGTCTGTAACGCCATAAGCAGTATAATCAGCAGGACTCAATACGAAATCAGTGTCGAAACTGTCATTGACTTTCTTTAACATCGTAATACCGTCGTGTACGATATCCATTTTGATGTTAAAGAAGTCATTCTCAAGGTTAATATTCCCGTCGGTGGTAAAATTCCAGACTGTACCTTTCCAAATATTGGAGCCATTAACCTCGTCAATTCGCCAGTAATAGGTCTGAGTGAAATTTAAAATGCCCGGGTCGTAGCTGTTCACGTCAACGTTTGTGTAGGTAACGCCGGTATGGCTTGTGCGGGTAGCATTAGTCACCTGTGTTTGATCGGTGCCGAAATAGACATCGTGCGAAGCAGCATTTGTGCCAGGCAGCCAGCTAAGGTCCGTATTTCGAGGCACGGTTGCCCCGCTCACAGGATTCGGAATCGTTGCCGTCAATTTTTGACTTAACGCCATTACTTCGGCATCAGTCATTGCGTAATTATAAATCCGCAACTCGTTATAAGAGCCGTTGAAATACGGGTCGGGGTATTGGCTTCTGCCCAGCCAGTTATTGGTAGTGCTGCCAAGATTCGATGGCGCAAGTGTCATACTATTGTTCGTAGCGACGATAGTGCCGTCGAGAAACATCGTGCCTACGTCTGTAGAACCGTTGATTCGCACCACAATCAGATGCGCACCCGATGGTAATGCGCTCGCGGAAGTAAGCTGCTGTTCGCTGCCCCCGCCTGCAGTGGTAATTGCAAATCGCATTGTTCCGGTGCCTGCTTGCGGCGTAAGGAACATATTTTTTGTTTGCCCCGTCCCGAAATCGAAAATCCGCTGCCACTGGGTGCTCACATTGGAGGAATTAATCCATACTGTTATAGTGCAGCTGGTAAGCGAGTTTATCACCGAGCCGATCGGCAGACTTACATAATCATCGGTGCCATCGAGTGTAAGAATTCCGCTGCCGTTGAGTGTCGCTCCGCCGTTAACCGTTCCATTGTGCGCAGGGCTGGCTGAATCATAAGCGGTCGTTCCAGATGCCTCATCGAATTTCCACCAACCGACAGGATTTACCGCTTGTGCATAACTGCATGCAAGAGCCAAAATTACGATAACGATAATGCCAGGCTTCTTAATCATTTTTCACCCTTCCATCGAAGAATTTTAAAACAAAAATCCAACCAGAGAATTTATATAAAAATACCTTAACTTCTATTGCCCGCCCCTTTTGGGTGTAAATGCCGGAGGCGGAAAGCGAATTAACTTGCTATACCCTTTACTCCTTTCTGAAAGCCTGCTTCCCCCTCTATATATTACGCTATTTTGCGTTTTGTTTCAAATATTTTTCGTTTTTATGGGGCATTTTCTGCCCTAACCTTGCGCAATTCCTTATTTTAGCAGGTTTTATGGGTCTTTGCCTTCCTCAATTTTGGCATTTCAGCTTAATAGTTTTAAGTTTTAAGGGGTAGATAAAAACCGATGTTTGTTCCATATTTAGTGAGCGCGCATTTTTGGCGTCGAAGAAGAATTAATCGAGGAAATCGTTAGTCTAAACGAGACAGTAAAGAGGCCTATTTTGGTTGACAACGCACAAAAGAGAAATTAAAAAGCCCGTAAATTTTATGTTTACGGGCTTTAGTAAATTCCTGTTATAACAGGGTCAGCCTTTATAGTCAATTGCTTTGCCAACGCCTGGCTCTGGTGTTCGAATTGGAGGCTGCATTTCCTGCTGTTGTTGTTTCGCGAGTTTTCGGATTGCCTGCTGGTCACCGTGTAAAGCTTCCTTTATCGTGGTCGCAGTGGTTTCGCTGGCCTCTTGCAGGGCTGCCGCCGCCGCACTCTGTGAATTTGAAACTGCATTAATGCTGCTGCTGATTGCCATAATTCTATCTCCTTGCCCCTGAATATAAACGTCTTGCCGCAGGCCTGCACAAGTCAGCTTTTCCTGCTTTTTTAGCGTTTTTTGCAGAAATGCCAGGCCAAAGCAAATCGAGGGGACTATTTGCTTCTACTATGATTGTCGGAGGAAAGAGCTCAAAGGTAAATCCATTTCCCATAATGTTCGATTATTTTAAAAATTTATACAGACTTTACCACTCACTGTAAATCGGAGTCCGATAATAGCATTTATACTCATGCTTAAATAGAGTTAGTATTATAACTGTCTGACGTTAACGGAAGTGACACAGTTTGAGACATTTGGTTAAGAGAGAGTTGCGAGAGGTTTCCTATTGGAGAAGGAAACCTCTTGAATTCGATGGTTTCGGTCACATAATTGGGCGTAGTAGTCCGGAAAAGAGCCAAAGATTCACTTGTTTTGCGAAACCTTTGTTCGAGTTATTCTCTGTGCCAAAAACAAAATGGTTTCCCACAATATCAGCGATACCACAGTCGCCGTCGTATCGGTGAGCCAGTCCTTTAGTTCGGTTGACCGGCCAAAAAACTGCTGCGTGTATTCATCGAGGGCTCCATATATCATCATGACCAATAGAACAAAAAGTATGCGTTTTACCGGCTTTACGCCGAATGCCGCCATTGTCAGGATTAACCAGCTGCTTAACCCCAAAAATCCGATTCCGTGAAGGACAATATCTCCAAGACCGGCAATCTGGCTGGGAATGTATCTGGCGGGAATGTGCGTAGCTGCGAAAGCCCCTGTCCACATCAGGATTAAAATAAATAATATCACCTTTCGCTGCCGATGCAGAAATGAACCACTGGTTTCCACATAATCTCCTTAATGTAATTTATCCTCACAAGAGGATACTGTATAAAAAATATTTGCCGGGTTGGACGAACATAATAGGATAACGCACCGGCAAATCAAGGTATTTATTCAGAGAGAACCAAACAGGTTAAAGCACCGTGAAGATTTTTCAGCCCTGGAACCGTGCGATTAGGAATGCTCCGATGAAGTGGCTCGCTGCGACGACTAGAGCTGCAACGATAGTGTGAATAAGAATTGCAGAATAAGGACTCATTTTTCTCTGTCTTGCTATTGTGTAAGTCATAATGATTAATATCAACAACCCCCAGATTACTGAGCAGGCAGCCGCAATCTTAACGGGCAGCAGAATTATCAGAATGATGAAGGTCGATGAAACAAACAGTCGCGCGAAGAAGTTGGTCAGCGTGGAGAGCCAGACTTCTTTTTTGCTGAGGTGCTCCGACTCTTGATAGATATGGATGCCGAAAGAATCGGATATATTGTCGGCCAGTGCGATGACCAAAAGTGCGCCGATGATGCTTAATTTTGGATGCGCCAGCGTATCGAGGCCTGTGATAATGCCCAGATTGGTGATGATGGCCGAGGTGGTGCCGAAGCTAAATCGCGTCTGAGTCGGCCTAATGGTATTTTTCAAATCGTTTTCCATCGCGTGCTATTCTACTGCAAAGCAAACCGTCCGCAAAGGATTAACTCGTCCATTGTCTCTCGCTGTGTAATGTGATGTGCACCCGGCATACCTGATTGCAATCGAGACTGCGACTGTCGCAGAGGAGGCCGGCGTAATGGATACGATTAACTTTGCATAATCAAAAACAGTGTTTCTTAAATAAGGTTTTCCACGGGGACTTATGTTAAAAGGCCGGGAATGCCGATAATTATATAAATCAGAAGTTATTTATTAAGGAGAAACCAAAAATGAGAAGTAAGTTTTTGAAAACAGCAGTCACAGTGTTATTGGTATCAGGAGTTCTTGCAGGTGCTGCCTATGCAAAAAAAACCGGCGACGCCAATGAATCCTCAAAGACAAAACCTAAGAGCTACATAGGAATAGTTGAAGTAGCCAAAGACAAAGTCGGCGACATCAATACGGTGGATTTAAAGGTTGGCCAAAAAATCAAGCACACATACCATATCGCCCTCGATGAAAAGGGAAAAGAGCTGGGTCAGAAAATGGCTGGAAAGAGAGTGGATGTCAAGGGCATGCTGTCAGAGAAAGCAGGCGCAGAGTGGTTGACAATCACGGAGTATAGCGCAGCCCCCTTAAAAGCAAAGAAATAGTCGCATAAAAAGTAGGATTCATCTGCAGCATTTTCAGGTCGTGTGCATCTCTATGCACACGGCCTTTTTTAATACGCGATTTTACGAGTTAGAAAAGTCAAATCGAAAAGCCAACGATCGGATTCGAACCGATAACCCCCGGTTTACAAAACCGGAGCTCTACCATTGAGCTACGTTGGCGATAAGCAGAATTCTATTAAAAAACCATCGATTAGTCAACCTTTACAAGCCGGCTGTTTCCGGCAAAATTAAATAAAAAAAAGCGAGCCCGTTTTTCAGGACTCGCTTGAATTATCGCTACAATCGGGAATTTAACCCTCTATCGGCCTATTAACCGACTACTTCGTCAATCCAGCTCGTAAGCTTTTTCATGTCATCGAGCGAAATATCGCCCATGTGTGCAATCCGGAAGGTCGCTTCTTTCAATTTCTTATAGCCGTTGCCGAACACCACGTTATGATTTTTCTGAACCGCTGCGATTACTTCCGCGACGTTGATGTTGCGGGTATTTTTAATGGTGGTAAGTGTGTTCGATGCGTATTTTTCCTCGCAGAACAATCCGAATCTTTTCTTCGCCCAGCCTCGTACGAAGTCCGCCATCTTTTTATGCCTTGCCCAGACGTTTTCCATTCCCTCTTTCAGGAGTTTGGTGCACTGGTAATGCAGTCCGTAAATATGCGGCTCGCTTGGCGTGACGAGCGTCTGATTTTTCTCGGCAGCCTTCGCCCATTCCTCGAAATTGAAATAGTAGCCGCGGAACGGAACCGTCTTGCTTTTTTCAAGTGCCCTTTTGCTCACGGCAGCAACGGCAAACCCCGGCGGCAGCCCGAAACACTTCTGCACGGATGCAAAGCCAACGTCCCAGCCCCACTCGTCAAACTTTACCGGTAGGCCAATCATACCGCTCACCGAATCTACAAAGACCAGCACGTTCGGGTATTTTTTCTGCATCATTTTGGAAATATCTTCTATCGGGTTCATAACGCCTGTGCTTGTCTCGTTATGCACCAAAGTGACGGCTGCGTATTTGCCGGCCGCAAGTTTCGCATCGAGCATTTCTGCCGTTATGGGTTTGCCCCAGTCAACCTTCAGCGTCTCGACTTTTCTGCCGCACATCGTCACCACCTCTGCCCATTTGTCGCTGAACGCGCCGCAGCAGGTTGAAAGCACCGTCTCATCCGGCGCGACGCAGTTGCGAATCGCCGCTTCCCAGATACCCGACGCCGACGATGTTGACAAGAAAACGTTTTGATTCGTGAACAGAACTTTTTTCAGCATATCGACCGTCTCGGCCTGAAGTTGTGCGTATTCCTTGCCGCGATGGCCAAGAACCGGCCTCGACAATTCTTTTAAAACATCGTCTGGAACCTGAATCGGTCCAGGTATGTACAGTTTCGGCGGATTTCTCCAGTCTGCCATTTTATTACTCCTGTAAAAAAGTTACATTTTGTAAATTGTAAGTCCGGAAAACACTTTCGGAAAGAAGAAGGTGGATTTCTGCGGCATCCTTTCGCCCGCATCCGCCACCATTTGTATCATTTTCATTTTTTCAGGATTGGCAAAAAACGCCGCCTGAATCTGACCGGCATCGACCCTGCCGATTGTATTATCGACCGCGTTGGGCGTATCCTTCACATATTCGAGATTGGTCTTTGCCGCCAGTTCCTTTTCGCCGATTCCCAGCAGATCTTCGAGAATAAGTCTGTGCAATACTGCCACGTCGAGCCGGCGGTATGCCTTGCTTTTATCAGCAAGCGATTTATCCATAACGCTGCTATCCTTCAGAGTCGCAACCCTGAAAGCCCCGTCCCCCGTGTATATCCCGTAGGCATTTTTATTATCTTCTGAAGCCTTCTTCATCTGTTCGAGCATCTTTTTCTTTGCCTGCTGTTTTGCCTTGTCGGTATCGAATTTGTATTCTGTAATATCGAAGCTCGCCTTCAAACCGCCGAGCAGTTTTTCTGTCGAGAAACCTTTTAAACCATAGACGAGCCTGTGCGTTGCGAGGATTATCATCCCCTCGTTGAGAATATTCGCGAAGGCCATAATCTGGTATGCTGCGTTGGGATTTTTTGTCTCGTTATAATAATTCAACGACGTTGCGTATCGATGATGCCCGTCTGCGATAACGCAGCTTTTTTCCGACATCATCTTGCAGATTGTCTCGACGTCGGCCTTGTCGATAATCTCAAACAACTGGTGTTTAACTTCGTCCTCATCTGTAAATTCGACTACAGCCTTGCCGGCGGAAGCCTTTTCTATCAGTTTATCCGCGACCTTTTTTGTGTCTTCGTATAACATAAAAATCAGCCCGAACTGGGCTGCGGTCGCCCTTTGCAGGTTCAGCCTGTCTGCCTTCGGGCCGCTCAGGGTATTTTCGTGCGCCTTTACCGAGCCGCCGAATTCTTCGAGTTTGCCGAGTGCGATAAACGTCCCTCTTTTGAATTTCCTGCCACCGAGCTGGAAACTCTGAATGTATGCGTAAATAGCTTCCTTCGAATCCTGTTTTAATACGCCTTTTGCCAGCCATTCGTTGAGGTATTTTGCCGCCCTGGTGTATTGGTTATTCTTTTCATTATCGGATTGTTCTGTTTTCCCTTTGGTTATTCGTACGATGTTGTATTCGTTTTTGCTATAGAGTTTTTCCTGCAGGCCGGCGTCGATAACATCGTAAGGCGGGGCGATACAATCGCCGGCATTGCCTGTCACCCCAGCATTAAATCTATATGCTTTGAACGGCTTAATTTCCATCTAAACACCGAACCTTCCGCTGCCTGTCAGCTGCCAAAACGTTTGCGGCTTCTTTTTGTCAAACTTAACGAGCGAAATATGCTACTAAAAAATTGACAGATTGTCAAATCCGAAAAATGGCCCGTAATCATCAGGTTATCGGCTGAAACTTTCTTGCAAGGTCAGTTTTTTAACTGCGGATTTTTGTTTTTTGCTGCAGGTATTCGTTTATGGATTGGGCGGCGGTTCTGCCCTGACCCATCGCCTGGATAACTGTGGCGGCACCCGTTACGATGTCCCCGCCTGCGTAGACAGCCTCCATAGACGTCCGGCCTTTTTCATCGACTATTATGCAGCCTTCCTCATTGAATTTCAACTCCGGCGAGGTCTGCTGAATCAGCGGATTCGGAATATTGCCGACGGCGACGATTACGCAGTCCACTTCGATTTGGAATTCAGAGCCGGCAATTGCAACCGGCCTCTGCCTGCCGGATGCGTCAGGTTCGCCAAGCTTGTATCTTAAGCATTCGATTGCCTTTACGCGGCAGTTTTCATCCCCGATAATCCGCTTCGGGTTCTGCAGCAGGTGAAATTCCACGCCCTCCTGTTTTGCATGGTGAACCTCTTCGACCCTGGCGGGCATTTCCTTTTCTGTTCTGCGGTAAATCAGATAAACCTTTTCCGCTCCCAGCCGGACCGCCATTCTCGCGGCGTCCATCGCCACGTTTCCGCCGCCGATTACCGCCGCTTTCTTCGAGCGGGCAATCGGCGTGTCGGCTCCGGCGCCGAACTTGTATGCCCTCATAAGATTTGCACGAGTAAGATATTCGTTTGCGCTGTAGACGCCGACAAACGACTCGCCTTCGATATTCATAAATTTCGGCAGCCCCGCCCCGACGCCGATATAGACAGCATCGAAACCGTCCTCTTTCAGGAGCTGTTCGATGGTACTGGTCTTTCCCACCACGAAATTCGGGACGATTTTGACGCCCATCCTTGTGAGTGTATCAATCTCTTTTTGAACAATTGATTTTGGCAATCTAAATTCCGGAATTCCATAAACCATCACGCCGCCCGGCTTGTGAAAAGCCTCGAATATGGTAACGTCGTGTCCTGCCCGCCTCGTGTCAGCGGCTGCAACTATTCCGCCCGGGCCTGAACCTATTATCGCTACTTTCCTGTCTGTCGGCGCTCCGACCTTCGGAGTGTCTTTGTCGTCCACGTCGAGGTCGGCAACGAATCTTTCCAGCCTGCCTATCGAAACCGACTTGGCGATATCCTTGAATTTAATTCCGACCGTGCATTGCTCTTGGCACTGGTTTTCCTGCGGGCAGACCCTCCCGCAGACCGCCGGCAGCAGCGAATTTTCCTTTATAATTTCCAGTGACTTCTTGTAATTGCCCTGCGCTATCTCCGCGATAAAATCTTTTATGCGAATCCGCACGGGGCAGCCTTTCACGCAGGGTGCGTTTTTACAGCCCAGGCACCGTAAGGCCTCTTTGCGGGCCTGCTCTTCGGTAAAACCAGTTGCCACCTCCTCAAAATTCCTTGCCCTTTGCTCTGGCGCCTGCTCCGGCATATCCTGCGGAGGGATTTTGTACCGCTCGGCTGCTGTCAATCCGCCTGCTTCCCGATTGTTGTTTTGTTTAGTTTGTTTGTTATCGTTCGCCATATCTTAAATTACGAATTTTATATTTGAAATTTGTTATTTTCTTTTTTCACACCCTTCACACTTTTTTTACCCTTCACGCCTTTTTACCTTTTTTATATTTGATATTTTATTTTTCTTTGTGCCTTGTTCCCTATTATGGTTAGCCCGCCATCGGCGGGACCCCTGTGGTCGGGGGTGTTGTTTAGCCGTCGCCGGTACGGCGACGGTATATTTTACAAACGTGCTTTTTGTATTGCTCGTAAGAAGTCTTTTCCATTTCTTTATAAGCGGCCAGTCTTTTCATCATCAAATCGAAATTCACCTTGTGGCCGTCAAATTCCGGGCCGTCCACGCAGACAAATTTCGGTTTGCCGTCGTATTCGATTCTGCATCCGCCGCACATACCCGTGCCGTCCACCATAATCGTATTCAGCGATACCTGCGTCGGGACCGCAAATTCTTTTGTCACTTCGCAGCAGACCTTCATCATAATTGCCGGCCCGATGACAAAGGCCTGATTCGGTTTCGGTGTTCGTCGGCAGACCTCAGCCAGGGCTTCGCTTACGAATCCCTTTCTGCCGTAAGAGCCGTCATCGGTCGTAATTATTATCTCATCGCTTATCTTTCGGAATTCGTCTTCCAGAATCAGGATGGATTTACTTCTCGCGCCTAAAATTACCGTGATTTTATTGCCCGCTTCTTTAAGAGCCTTTGCGATAGGTAGAAGCGGGGCGGCACCGATGCCTCCGCCGACGCAGACGACTGCTCCGAAATTTTCGATATGTGTCGGCCTCCCTAATGGCCCGACAATCGCGGCTATTGAGTCGCCCCCCTTTAAATCGGCAAGGTGCGCAGTCGTTTTCCCTACCCGCTGCCAGATAATTTTTATAGTTCCATTTTGCGGATTAACCCCGGCAATCGTCAGGGGTATTCGTTCGCCGAACTCGTTATTAACGCTTATAATAACGAACTGGCCCGCTTTGGCTGCACGCACTATATGCCCAGCCTCGACGTCCGCCGTAAAAACGTCTTCGCTTAACTGCGATTTACTTATTATTTTATGTGCCATCAGCTTTACTCGCTTTTTTCTGATATTACCAAACAAAACATCCTATCGTGGCACGGGCTTCCAGCCCGTGCTATAAACTTACTTAAAGCACGGCCAAGATGACCGTGCCACAATCTACAGGCCAATCTGGACTCCCGCTTCCTTCGACGGTTCGAATGAACTCACCACAGGCAAGCTCACGACAGGTGCGCGGGGGAGACAATTATGAAATGGCTTTTAACATATTTGCTCACAAATTTCAACTTCGAGAGTTTTTTTATTCTGCAATTCAGCCGCAAAAGGGGATTTATCCTGCCGAAGGGAGTATTACGGATTGAACGAATACAACACCTGTTTTTGGTATTCTGTAGTGCATTTTATAATTATTTATGGTATAATTGCATTCCGGTGTTTTTCTTAATAGAATTGGCGCTAATGCGGTTGATTTTATAGAATATCCGTAACGTTAGAAGAAGGGGAAGTCCAAATGAAGAGCGCAAGAGTAAGCAGGATTGTGCAGATATTGACAACGCTGCAGGCCGGCAGGAGCTGCACCGCAGACGAGCTGGCAACGACCTTCGGCACAAGCAGAAGAACCGTATTTCGCGACTTAAAAGAGCTTCAGCTGATAGGTATCCCGTATCGCTACGATAGCCGAAGCTGCAGCTACACCATAGACCCGCAGTTTTTTCTGCCGCCGATAGATTTGAATCTTCAGGAGGCGTTAAGCCTGCTCCTGCTGGTCTATAAGGTAAGCAGCCAGATGCAGATTCCATACAAAAACTCGGCCCTGCTGGCGGCATTGAAAATTGAAAACAACCTTCCCGTCCGGATAAGGCAATACTGCAACAGCTCGCTGAACAGTATTTCGGCCCGGCTTAATCCCCAGGCGCCGATAGGCGCCCTCGATAAAATTTTCGGTCAGCTCCAGAAAGCCATCGAAACCAGCCACAAGGTAAAAATCCAGTATCACTCCCTCTTCGAAAACGAGAACATAGAGCTTGAATTTGCCCCGTATCATCTAATGTATAATCAGCGGGCATGGTATGTGGTCGGGCATTCGCTTATGCATAAAAGTTTAAGGACATTCAAACTCAACAGAATCACCAGTTTGCAGACACTCGATAAATGTTTTCTTGACGGCGGTAAATTCGACCCCGCTGATTACCTCGGAAGGGCATGGTCGATGATACCCGAGGGAAAAATTCATAATGTGAAGCTGCGATTTTTGCCTAAGGTGGCGGGCAATGTGGCGGAGGTGCAGTGGCACAGCACGCAAAAGGTATCATTTAACCCGGATGGTTCCGCTATTGTCGAGTTTCGCGTCGACGGTCTCGGCGAGATAACCTGGTGGATTTTAGGCTACGGCGACCAGGTGCAGGTGCTGACGCCAAAAGCATTACGCAAAAACATTCTCGATGCCGCCGCAAAAATGATTGAACTCAACAAAAACCTGTAATCCCGTTAGAAGCCGGTGTTTTATAATTGTGTCTGTGTCGGTATTTACAAACTTGCGGGTAGCCCTGTGGCTTCTAACGGGGAAAACCCTTTAAAAAAACAAAACCATACCTTTGGGAGATATGGTTTTGTTTGTTCACAGCAAAAAAAACGATTTATCTTACCACCACCAACGAGGGCATCCGTCGGTTCCGCCGCCGACTACGAACCTTTTATTCATATCGGTGAAAGGCCGCCACTCAACGTGGTTATCAGCAAAACCAATATTACCGCCGGCTGGCTTGGTATCGTCAATCAGGTGGCTTGTACTGTCATTGCCATTACCGCCACACGTTACTATGGCAAAGTTGCCATTGGGATATTTATCAATGGGATACGACGGATCGCTTAAAGTAGCATCCACAATAAGTTCAGCGTCTGATGCTTGCGGCATATCCATTCTGGTAACCCATTTTTTAGCCGGGTCAGTTTTATCAGCACCTTTGTCCTGTTTGTAAATTGGGTAAGTCGTGATATTTCCCTTATCATTCCAGTTCGCGGCCCACAAATAGGCGTAGCCGAGAACACGAAAGCCTGCCCCTGTGATGAGATTTACAGTGTAATTCCAGTTTTGATCGCGGAATCTTCTCTGCTGGGCATTAGCAGGGCAATAAAAATTGACTGAAAATTCTACCGGTATATCCGTGGCTGATGGTAATGAACTCAAGTCCACACCCATATTCTTCAGCATCTGGTTCGTCACAGTCGCCTCGACATCCCAGGGCCAGTAGCCGCCGCCAACGGGAATCTTATAGTTATGGGAATCCGCATACATCACCATTGCAATCAGTTGGTTTTTTATATGGTTGGCGCAAAGGATTCTTTTTGCCTGGTCGTTTGCCCTTCTCAAAACCGGCATAAGGATTGACATCAACAGGGCTATTACAGCTATTACAACCAGAAGCTCAACAAGTGTAAAACCGTGTTTCCTTTTCATAATTATTCTCCTTTAATTATTAAATTGTCAGAATTTACCTGAAATTCAAACTCAAACTTAAATTACCACCGATGAACAGGGGTATTTACATTTTTCCTAAACAGCCCATTCTAACAAACACATATTCAAATGTCAATGAGAAACAGCCTTAAAATCCCGCAAAAAATCATTTAGCAGCCATTTTTTTCAGCATCTTAGCCTGCAGCTTTATCAGGTCGTTGCCCGTCACAACCTCAGAGCGAAAATTGCTGAAGACCACCCTGTACTTGTCGTCATCTAATTTCCAGTGCATCAGTAGCGTATCAGGGTCGGAAGAATTTGCAAAATCACCATAGTATACAAATTCCCTGTTCTGCTCTGGAAGAAATTGACCTGTTGCAAAGTGGGCTAACTGGGCGTTCTTATCGGCCCGGAAGAGATACCGAACAAGGTCTTTTGTATCCTGGAAAAAGGCGATGCCGCTGCGCCCTTTGCCGCCATAAAAGGCGATGAACAAAGACAAAGTGACGAGTATGGCAGCAGCAACGGCTAATCTGCCAACCCTTAAATCGATAATAATCCTGAAGGTATTGAAACCGCCTTTATGGCCCGCCGGATTATCCGGAATACGGGCCTTGATTTTATCAGCCAGTCCCGGCCTGGCAGGTTCCGCTGTCCTTTGAGACAGCTCACTTAACAAATTTTCTAATTTTTCCTTTTCCATAACAAACTCTCTATTTTTCTGACAAACTTTTTTTAATTTCGTCGTTATCTATCCGCAGGTTTTTCTACAGCCTGCTGTAATATCTTTAACGCCCTGTTCAATCTGCTTTTGAAAGTGCCTTCCCTGATACCCATCGCCTCAGCCGATTCGATTATCGTCAGCTGCTGAAGATAATGCAGCACAACAGCCTGCCTGTATTTCATCGGCAGCCCCGCCACGGCGTTCTTTACCCTGCAAAGCTGCTCTGCGTGTTCCACTGCATTCGAACCATCCTGCTTTATATCCGGTATTTCAATATCGCATTCCAAAATCGCGTAATGCCGGTTCTTTCGCCAATATGATTTTGAAGTATTGCCGGCAATTCTGTATAACCAGCTGCCAATCTGCCCGCTGTATTTCAACTGGCCTACATGCTGCCAAACCTTCAGGAAGCATTCCTGCGTTAGGTCTTCGCTGGTCTGGCGGTTATGACCCATCCTTCTGAAGAACAGGTAAATTCTCTCATAGTACTTGTTCACGAGCTCTTCAGCCGCCGCCCGCTCACCTGCCGCCAGCCGGGCCGTTAGTAATTCACTTTCCTGTTCCAAATGCCCATCCTTAATACTTTCGGAACGCGAGCCCTTAAACCAACCTTAAAGATGCGCAAAATAGCCCTGCTGTTCCATTATTTTTGGAATATTTTCAGATTGCAGCAATATTCCAGCTTATTTCCTGCATTGTATGCTGGTTTGTTGCCTTTTTATACAAAAAACCCGCTCTTTAAGCAAATTTCGGCTGATGGTTTATTGTAGGAATAGCAAAAATGCGCAATAAAAAAGCCGGGGTTTAATTGCCCCGGCCGGAGACAGCCGTTAATTTTGAAGAATACAGCTTTATAAAGTATTGCTGCCTCTACGAAACCAAAACTAAAAAAAGAAAAGACCTTTATTTCGATGCTTCATTATACCACGGAAATCTGGTTTTGCAACACTTTTTTTGAATATTTTTTAATTTTTTTTTATTTTTATGTTTTGCCGCCTTTTCCCGCAAAACCGCCCATAAAAACCCCCTTTCTACATCAATTTTCAGCATTTCCCGGGCTGTTACTGGTCTTGTTTAGCCGTCGCCGGCACGGCGACGGTATATTTTTTCGTTTATCCGCCATGCCGAAGGTCCGCCGAAGGCGGAGCGGACCATTCGTGTGGAGGATCACCCCAAATTTCGAGTTTCCGTTGCTTCTTCATTTAAAGGCCAGTGCTTGAGGAGGCATATCATCCCATGTGCGTCCGTCTAATGATCGTCCATTTTTCTTTTTATTTACGCCGCCCCATTGCTTAAAGAAGAAAGCCACGTTTTGGTAGCAGCACTCATGCTGTACATTTCGTACCCACTCGGGTTTAATCGGCCTTGCTCCAGTTCCCGACTCGCCACCAACAATAACCCAATCAATGCCATCTAAGTTTAAATCGCCAAGATCGCCCAATAACGGCTCTAAAGATAGAAATTTTATATGTGCGGTTGTTTGTCTAAGACAATCTATCCTGTGTTTGTAATCAGCCGCCTCAACAGTCACACCCATCCAAATATTTTCTCTCCATGGGAGAATCTTTGAAAGCGAGGCAAGTCGCTCCGCCCGTTTGGTAAGAACCTGATACTGGTGATGAGGCGTTTTTTTCATCACATCAAACACGTCGAGAATAAAATCAACCGGTATTTTCTCATGAAATAGATCGCTCATGGAATTTACGAAAATCATCTGAGGCTTTTTCCAGTTCAGTGGCAAAGAAAGCGTATGAGGATGACAAGTCGGCTTAAAACCATTCCTATAATTATACTGTCCCATAGAGTGAAGGCGAATTGTCATACGTTCCGCATAGCAGTTCTTGCACCCTGTACTTATTTTTGTGCAACCTGTAACAGGATTCCACGTTGATTCTGTCCACTCTATTTTAGTGTTTCCCATATAAAGGGGCCTCTATTCTTTCACTCTTAAGGTTACCGTTTTATCCTTCTTGTCGCTATAGTAATCCCAGCCGATATAAAATCCCTTAGAACCTTCTGGCGAAACAATAAGTTTACCATTTTTCTGCAAGGTCTTCAGTATTTCATTTACATGTTTCGGCAAAAAACCGCTCTCAAGGCAATATCGGTAAAGCTCTTTATTTGTCATAGGCTTTTTCTTAAGTTCGGCTGTTAGATTTTTTTGGAACTCTTCTTTTTTATGAATTACATTGAGCTCCTTGAACATGCTTTCTTCGTCCCTGAAGTCATCCTTATCAATATTATAGTTTGCCTCGCCTGTCTTTGGGTCGATAGCCCAGCATACCCTTAGAAACTTTTCCAGACCGTATAAACTTCCTGAGCCGAATATAAGCCCATAAACGTTCGAATCCTTCTTAATCGAAAACGACGAAAGATAATAATCTTTTCCGGTCGGCACTAATTTTCGGTAATACTCATTACATATAAACCTATGAATATGACCCGCATCGAGATTGTCGATCTGCTCTTTGGAAATACTTGGCAGGTATTGGTCTATACAATTTTCCCCCACGAATCTCTTTACCGTAGCAGACGATATAAAGAACAAAATATCCGTCGAACGGCAGGCCATCAGTTTTTTGAATATGTCCTGAGTAATGTGTTTTATCCCGCTCTGGTCGAGAATGACAAGATTTGCTGTATCGGCGGCGCCTATCGCAGAAAACTTATCATTAAAGGCCGCAGTAAAATCCTTGTTTTCTACCTCGACACTGAAAAATCCCTTTATCCCCTCTTTTTCAATCGCCTCTTTTAATACTATGTACTTTGATTTGTCGTCATCGTTGAAATATAGTTTGATTTCCACGCCCTGTGCCTTGGGCGTTGTCGGATTATTAAGATACGCCTCCACTTCATCAATTATTATAAGAGGCGAACCCTTTTCACCTTCTATGTCCCTGCCGGGACCAGCAAAAAAGTCATATAAAGTAATCGCTTTGAATGTCCTTTTGGAAAGAAACACAGGCAGCCATTCCCTGATATATCCCCTAAATATCTCGAGTTTCAGCTTTGTTTCTCTGTCAAACGGCTCAGCATGAAAATCTTTGGCCATATATTTTCATCTCAAGTGAATTGTTTTTAAACTTTCAATTCTTCTGTAATAGAACCAGAAGAATAAGGTGCGAATCTCTTCCGGCCTTAGGGCAATATTATACTGTTAAACTGGAAATAAAAGCAAGCATTTTTATTCAGCATCCGTGGTTAAAAACTTCTTTTGCTGACTTGTAATTTGAATTGAAAGCGAACAGCTTTCGTGTACGAGTGAAAAATTGCTGTTTAAGCTCGCTTAAAAAAGCAATTTTTTACGAATACACCCAAGTCAGCAAAAAACCCTCTGTGCGCCGAAGGTCCGCCTAGGCGGATGTCCTCTGTGGCTAAAAAATCCGTGTCAATCCGCGTTAATCAGTGGTTAAATAATTTTTTTGCTCTGTGCGCCGAAGGTCCGCCTAGGCGGATGTCCTCTGTGGCTAATTTCTTCGTGGTGAAACAATCCCGCCTATTTGTCCATCCTGCCTGTATTGCCTATTTGTTCACAACAAAATCTCCAATCTTAACATCAAAATTTGCCATCAAAAACTACCCAAAAACCACTCGATTTAACCCTGAAACTACCCGAAATTGACCCGAAAGTGCTCGAAAGTGACCCAAATCTGACCAAAACTGGTGTCATTTTGTGCTTAATCTGGGTAAGATACATAAAATTTAACGATTATATCGACCCCTCATCTTCATTTTTAAGCTAAAAACAAATATTCATCCCAAAAAATTCTAAAAAATTTCCAAAAAATCCCCCATTTTTCAAATTTTTCGATTAATTTTTTAAAAAATAATCAGTGAAAATCTGTGTTAATCTGTGGTTAAAATTAGTCTTCAGTATTTAGTATTCAGTATTTAGTTATAAGAAGAATCAGTGTTAATCAGTGCAATCTGTGGCTAATTTTTTCGTTCCATCTAAATTTAAGCCAAAATTCCTTGCAGATAGATACAGCCAGCCATTAGAATAATCCCTTTCAAATCGGGCTTCGATAAGCTCATTCGGTTCCGCCTCGGCGGACTGTAAGTCGGAACGGAGAACAAAATATGCTGGCGAGACTGCATAGCGTGGCACTCGAAGGGATTGAGGGGATAATCTGCGAGGTCGAAGTGGATGTCGCTCGCGGCGGTTTTGAAAAAACGCTTATCGTCGGCCTGCCGGACGCCGCCGTAAAGGAAAGCACCGAAAGAGTCCGAAGCGCGATAATCAACAGCGGCTACAAATACCCGAAGACTCAATCGCTGGTGAACCTTGCGCCTGCGGACACAAAAAAGGAAGGGCCCGCGTTCGATTTGCCGATTGCGCTCGGCATGCTAATCGGCAGCGGTGCGTTTGCAAGTTCAATTGCCAGAGATTACGCAATCGTCGGCGAGCTTGCCCTCGATGGCAGGGTCAGGCCGGTCAACGGCGTTTTGAGTATGGCGATGACCGCAAAGGCGAATAATTTCAGGGGAATCATTGTGCCGCTGGATAATGCCGCCGAGGCTGCTGTCGTGCAGGATTTGGAGGTCTTCGGCGTCGGTTCATTAGCGCAGGCGACGGGCTTTTTGTCCGGGCAATTGCCCATTGAACCAGCCGGCATTGACATCGAAAAAATATTCGATATTGAAAGCCAGTATGACGTTGATTTTTCGGATGTTAAAGGTCAGGAAAGTGTAAAGCGTGCTTTAATCGTGTCGGCTGCCGGCGGGCATAATATCCTGATGATTGGCCCGCCCGGCGCAGGCAAGACTATGCTTGCCCAGAGGCTCGCGACGATTTTGCCGCCGCTTACACTGGCGGAATCTCTCGAAACTACGCGGATTTATTCATCGGTAGGCCTGCTCGGCAAAGGCAAGGCATTGCTGGCGACCAGGCCTGTGCGAGCGCCTCATCATACCGCCAGCGGGCCGGCTCTTATCGGCGGCGGCACAAACGCCAGGCCCGGTGAACTTTCGCTGGCGCATCACGGCATTTTATTTCTCGATGAGCTTACCGAATTTCCGCGGCACGTCCTCGAAATGATTCGCCAGCCCCTCGAAGAAGGCACCGTCACCATATCGCGGGCGAAACGCAGCATAAAATACTTTGCGAATTTTCTGCTCGTTGCGTCGTGCAATCCCTGCCCGTGCGGTTTTTTCGGCTCGGAAACGAGGCGGTGCAAATGCACGCCCGGCCAAATCGAACGTTATATGTCGAAAATTTCCGGCCCGCTGGTCGATAGAATCGATATCCATATCGAAGTGCCGGCGGTCAGTTTCAGCAAGCTTCGCTCGAAGGCGGCGCAGACAGATTCGCAGACTATCAGGATGGATGTTGTTCGGGCAAGGGGGCTTCAGGCCAATCGTTTTGATGGCAAGGTGATTACCAATTCGCGATTGTCGCATAAACAAGTCGAAAAATACTGCAAGCTCGATTTACATTCCGAGATGCTTTTGAAGCAGGCGATGACGGAGTTCGGCTTGTCTGCCCGGGCGCACGATAAAATCTGCAAGGTTGCCCGCACAATCGCAGACCTCGCCGGCTCTGCAGAAATCCGGTCTGAACACATCGCAGAGGCCATAGGCTACCGCAGGCTCGACAGAAAACTGTGAACTCGCTGCACGCGGAACTTGTTCATTTCACCACAGAGGTCACCGAGGACACAGAGAGAAGAATTTATCAGTTATCATTTGCCGTTAATCATTTTTAAGACAGGATAGCAGGATTGACAGGATTCAATAATAAATTACGAAAATGCGTTCCAAACCGCTTGTCTTATAAGAATTTAGGATGTAAAATACCATAGAAATATATCTTTTGGGAATAAGGCGGAAAAATTCAAGTTCTTAATGAAAAACAAATATTTAGGGAATTTTAAAGTGGAATATGACGTTTTTATTTGCCATGCATCTGAAGATAAAAAGTCTTTTGTAGAACCATTGGTGGGGAAACTTAGAGATTCTAATCTTAAGGTTTGGTATGACGGATTTGAATTAAAACTGGGAGATAATTTGCGTGAAAAGATTGACTATGGTTTGGCAAACAGTAGATATGGCGTGGTTATATTAAGCAAATCATTTTTTAAAAAAGAATGGCCAAAAACTGAACTTGACGCCTTAGTTGCACGACAAAATAATGTAGGCAAAAAAGTCATTCTTCCTGTGTGGCATGAGGTTGAAGCAGAAGAAGTCGGGAAATTCTCCCCTATATTAGCAAGTAAATTGGCGGCAAGAAGTTCTGATGGTATAGATGCAGTAGTTGCACAAGTTTTTGATGTGTGCAGTGAAAAGGAGTTACCCAACACTTTGTCCGTTTTTCAAGACAAGGGCAAATACGGACTAAGGGAGCAATGCCTTGATATAATTCGTCAAGACGACCTAATCGCATGGCGAAAACTAATTGATGAAGTTACAGAACCGATTCCAGAGCAATTAAAAAAATGGAAACAAGATAAAGGGGATATGGCTGCTCAAAAAGGCGGTAAAGATTGGGAAGATACCCTTTTAGAAGCAGGAAATATTTGCCTTCCCGGATTTATTCCAATTTTTTCTGCAGTCGAAACAGGTAAAAAAAATTACTGGAAGGAGTCTTTTGGGCTTATCAGAAGACTCGCTGTTCTCAAAGATGAAATGGGTGGTGGTTTTATATCGACAATCAACATAGGAAATTACATGCTTTATGTTGTCGGTCGGTTAGGAATGTCAATTGCTGTCGGCTTAAAACTTTTTGATTTGATTGATGAATGGATGATACTGAAAATGCCGAACGAGTTACGTAACGGCGAGGTAAGTTGGTTACAAAATCGTTCTGCTCATTACCCACCAGGAGGTTTGCAGGTTGATATAAAAGAACCCTTTAAATTTCTTTTAAAAATAAGCGAATTTGAACTCATAAAGGGTTTTTTCCCAAACCAGAAACGCTTGGCTAATAATTTATTGATGTCCAATTTATTGGCTTCCATGGTTGAGTTCAGAGTATGTTGCCAAACAACCAATTGTAATAAAGCATTGATGAAACGGGAACAATTAGTTTTTGATGTTTTGCCTTACTGGTGTCTTGCAAAACCTGAAGAATTCAGGTCTCTCACGCTCAATCTTTTTGGTGATTCCGATGGTGTAATCAAATTTGTATTTCCTCAAATGTCAGCAATAAGTGTTAGGTTTTGGCAATATTGGCAGCATTGGCAGGAAGCCTGCGTAGGGGTATGGATGCAATCTAGCAGATATGACCTATTTAATGCCCGATTTTTGAAACTGCCTGGTCAGCCAGATCTTAAAGACGATGATGTATAATAAATACTCCTTAACCTGACAAATCCCGACGTATGGGGAGTGCGATTTTTATTTTTTGGTGAGGTTAAAGAAGGAGCGGGTGGCGGAGGCGGCGGCGCTTGCGAAATCTTCGAGGGGAACTTGCTTCAATTCAGCGATGAATTTTGCGGTATGAACCAGAAACGCAGGCTCGTTGATTTTCTGCTTTCTCATCGGCGCTGGCGTCATATAAGGACAATCCGTTTCAATCATCAATCTTTCGGGCGGCGTCGATTTGGCCGACAGCCGGGTAGTCTCGGCGCCTTTGAAGGTGACGACGCCGGTGAAGGATAAAAAGCAGCCGTAATCCAGTAAAATTTTCGCCTGCTCGGGGCTATAGCTGAAACAATGGAATACGACCTTTTTCAGGCTGCTTCGATAATCATTTAGAATTTTCAGGGTGTCGTCGAAGGCCTCTCGCGAGTGAATGATAACGGGCAAATTCAGGTCGGCGGCAATCTGCAGTTGTGCCTTGAAAATTCGGGCCTGGTCGATAGGGGGAGAAAAATCGTAATGGTAATCGAGGCCCGTCTCGCCGATTGCAACGACCTTGTGATGTTTTGCGGATTGTTTCAAATTTTCCATGTCGGCGTCCTGTGTTTTCGCTGCCTCGTGCGGGTGGATTCCGACGGCGGCATACAGGTTTGCATATTTTTCAGATAGAGCCAGGACCTTTTTATTTTCGTTCAGGTCAATGCCGACAGTAATCCAGCTCGACACGCCGGCCTCGATACTCCTCTGCAAAACGGCATCGACGCTGCCTGCTAATTGCTCGAAGGTCAAATGGCAATGTGTATCAATCAATTCCATAGATGGCAAATTTTAATCGGTGGTTGGTGATTTGTAAAATGCGGATTGGCAAAAATAAAGTTTCTTTACAGGACAAATGCGTTTTCGTAGTGGTTGATTTTTTCGCAGCCGCTGCTTTCGAGGACTATTGTGACGATGTCGAAGCGGTAGGGGCGGTTATCGATATTTTGGGTTCTTAAAAAGTATCGGGCGGCGTTATACAATTTTCGCTGTTTTTCGGTTGTGATGAGATTTTCGGCGGGCGTGAAGTCCTCGTTTATCCGGCATTTTACCTCGACAAAAACGATTGAGCCGATGCTGTCGACCATAATCAAATCAATCTCGCCGGTTTTGCAGGAGAAGTTGCGAGTGAGAGGATGCAGGCCTTTTTGTTTGAGGAATTTTTCGCAGCGTTTTTCGCCCCAGCGGCCAAGCAGTTTCGGGTCAGAAAATAATCTTTTTTTCAGCAGCAGCATAAAATAATGATAAATAATTATCGATAAATGATAAATAGCGAACGATTAATATTTTATCGTTATCGGTTTGCTGCGATTTAGGCCTTGGTTGCAGCGGTCTTTTCGGCGGCGTGTTCGCTGTATTTCTGGGCGAGCTTTACGGCCTTGCCGGTCTTTTGCCGCAGGTAATACAGTTTGGCCCTTCTGGTTTTGCCGCTTCTGGTTGCCTTTACGTCAACAATGCCCGGCGAGTGGAGCTGGAAGACTCTTTCGACGCCTTCGCCGGCGACGATTCTGCGGACGGTGAAGGTTTCGCTGATGCCGCTGCCCCTTCGTGCGATGACGGTGCCGCTGAAGACCTGGACGCGTTCCTTGTCGCCTTCGACGATCTTGCAGTGGACGTTGACGGAATCGCCGACTTCAAAATGCGGTATAACTTTTTTGAGGTTTTTGGACTCAACTAATTTCATAATATCTGTTTTCACTGTTCGCACTCCTGCGGCATTAGACAATTTTAAGTAAGCCGATTCGTAAGGGCGTCAATCGACGCCATTTTTTTCGAGCAAAGCAGTATAGCAATTTTAAGAAATAAGACAAGTCTTTTTTTGAGGATTATTGATGTTTTTCGAGGAGGTCGGGCCGCCATTTTTGGGTGCGTTCGAGGGCCTGTAGGCGTCGCCAATCGGCGATTTTGGCGTGGTCGCCGCTTAAAAGTACCTGCGGCACCTTCAAATCCCTGAAAACTTCCGGCCTTGTGTATTGCGGATATTCGAGAAAACCGCCGGCCAGTTCGCTGAAGGATTCGTCTTTTGCGGAGTCCTCATCGCCGAGTGCGCCCGCCAGCAGCCTTACGACGGCGTCGATGATTACCATCGCAGCGAGCTCGCCTCCGCTGAGGACGTAATCGCCGATGGAGACCTGCCTGGCATTCAGGCCGGTTCGTATCCGCTCGTCGAAGCCTTCGTATCGGCCGGCAATCAGGATGAGCCTTTTTTCGAGGCTGAATTGCTGAGCCATAGCCTGGCTGAATTTCTGACCCTGCGGCGTGAGCAGAATAGGCAGGCCTTTATCGCCGGAAAGTTTCTCGATGTGCTCAAAGCAGTCGAAAACGGGCTGGCACATCAGCACCTGCCCGGGCCCGCCGCCATAAGGTTTGTCATCGACTTTTTTATGTTTGTCGGCGGAGAAATCCCTGATGTTCGTAAGCGCAATCTGCACGATGCCGGCGTCAGATGCCCGTTTGATTATCGAGTGGTTCAAAGGCCCATCGAACATTTCAGGAAACAAGGTTAAACAATCAATTCTCATATCGTGTTATTATATTTTAAAAATAAATTTTGATAATAACAAAAACCCCCGGCAAAACCGGGGGTCAAGTATATTCTGGACGAATAATTTTTAAGCTTTTTGTTCCGGTTTTGCTTCTGCCGGTTTTTTCTCGGCCTCGGCTTTTTTCTTCAACGCTTCTTTTTCAGCCTCGGCTTTTTTCTTCAGCGCTTCTTTTTCAGCCTTCGTAAATGGAAGTCCTTTTTTCCTTACAAGAATTCTGGCCTTTGAACGCCTGGAGACCATTTCCTTGACGAATTTATTTTTAACGCCGGCTCGCAGAAGCAGTTCCGCTACGGAGGCGGTCGGTATAGCGCCTTTTTCGAGCCAGGATTTGGCTTTTTCAGTATTGAGGACGACCTGTTTGCTTTTGTCTTTTTCGATGGGGTCGTAGTGGCCGATTGTTTCGAGAATTTTGCCGTTTCGCGGGGTTCGGCCGTCAACGGCGTTGATTCTGAAAAACGGCCTGTGCCGCCTGCCCATTCGTACCAATCTTAATTTTACTGACATTTTTTTACCCTTTCAAAAACTTTATATATTTAATATTCGTAATCGCACCATCGCTGATTACGAAACACGTTTACAATGTAAAGCGAAGCCGTTGAAAAATATCGCGATATTAGCGGGGTCCGCCTGCGCGTCGGCTGCGATTTTCTGAACCTGCTCATCGGTCAGATGCGCAGCGTTGGCCTTTTCATCAGGCGTCATAATCGCAACGGCCTTTTTAAATTCGGCAAGCTCGGCGGCATTCGGCGCAACGAGCATCGCCAGCTCGCTGTCGCCTTTGGAATCTGCGAACTGCTCTCTTACGAGCCTGCCGTAATCGGTATTGGCAAATTTGGATAATTTTTCGAGATATTGTTCGATAGTGGTTGTTTTCATCGCCGTATAATTTTCCCACGTCTTTTTATAATTTGTTTTCTTCGCGACCTCTGTTTAATTTTCCTGCCTGAGGACATGGCAGACGACAGCGTTTCCATATTGAGTCCGCCGGAAAAGAGGGCCTTTAGGCCGCCGAGTTTTCCGCCGCTCATTGCCTTTAACATATCCCTGCTGCGAAGAAAGGTTTTTACTAATCCCGCCACGTCCTGGGGCTGTGCGCCTGCGCCAGCGGCGATTCGGCGGCGCCTCGATGAATCGATAAGTTCCGGGTCCTGCCTTTCTTTTTTGGTCATCGAATGTACGATTGCTTCCATCCTGTTTATGCTCTTGTCGTCGAGGTCGATTTCGTCGAGCTGGCTGCCGACGCCCGGCATCATCTTGAGCATATCTTTCATACCGCCCATTTTTTTGACGGCCTGCATTTGTTTTAGGAAGTCATCGAAATCGAAGCTGCCCTTTGCCATTTTGGTCTGCATTTTCTGTGCTTCTTCGGCATCGAACTGCTCCTGTGCTTTTTCTACGAGTGTGACGACGTCGCCCATACCGAGGATTCTGCCTGCCATCCTGTCGGGGTGAAATTCTTCGAGCTTGTCTAATTTTTCGCCGACGCCGATAAACTTTATGGGTTTGCCTGTGACGGCCTTTACGCTCAGCGCCGCTCCGCCGCGTGCATCGCCATCCAATTTTGTGAGGATAATGCCGTCGAGTTCGAGACGTTCGTTAAATTCCTTTGCGCTGTTGACGGCGTCCTGGCCGGTCATCGCATCGCAGACAAGGTAAATCTGGTGCGGGTTGACCGCCTTTGCGATGTTGGAAATCTCTGCCATCATCTCTTGGTCAACGTGAAGCCGGCCTGCGGTGTCGAGAACGACACAATCGAAACCATTGTCCTTTGCGAAGCGCACGGCATTTTTGGCAACCTGCACAGCATCTTTGCTCTTTTCGCTATGAACGGGGATATTTGTCTGCTGGCCTAAAATTTTTAATTGTTCAATGGCGGCGGGTCTCTGCAGGTCATCTGCAACGAGCAGCGGCCGTTTGCCATTTGCGAGAAGATACAGACCGAGTTTGGCGGCGGTGGTGGTTTTGCCGCAGCCCTGCAAACCCGCCAGCAGGATTATGGTCGGCCCCGGCGAGACGAAATAAATCTTCGTATCGACAGGCCCCATAAGTTTTGTAAGCTCGTCGTGGACGATTTTGACCATCACCTGGCCGGGATGCAGGCTTTTGATTACCTCTGCACCGAGGGCGGCAGTTGTCACGTCTTTACAGAACTGCTTGACGACCTGGTAATTGACGTCGGCTTCCAGCAGGGCCTTGCGGACATCGTGCATCGCATCGCCGATGTTGGCCTCGGTGATTCTGCCCCTGCCTGATAGCGACCTGAAGACCGAATTAAGTTTTTCCGTTAATGCGTCAAACACCTTTTTTTACCCTGTTTAAAACTATTTTGCGAAGCTGATAATCAGTGCGAAACGGCAATTCTAATATAAAGAGGGTAATTTTTCAAGTGTAAAACAACGCTGTAAAATATAGAACTTCCGGGTGTTAATAAGGTGGAACAATCAAAAAACCCCCGTATTTTTCGTAATTGACTTGACATTTCGGATAGAGATGGGGTAAAATACCATATAATATGAACGATAGGTAAGTTTTGTGCACAAGCTTGCCGAGAGGTTAGGGCGATGAAAGACAGGAGAATTGAAAGCATTTCAGAGACGGCCGCACAGGCTGGTTCTTTTCTTGTAATTCCCCCTTTTTCCTATCTGCTCAAATTCTTCGCTAAATGAAACTCAATAATTTTTAGGAGGAGAATGAAAAATGTTCGCATCATTCCGAAATGCAAGTTTTGCTGCAAGTTTTATGAGTTTGGAAAATATTGCAAAATCAGCTAAGAAATTAGCAAGTTTGGGATTGGGAGTAATTATAGCGCTTATGCCTTCTGCAGCTAATGCAGTATACATGAACATAAGCTCTGTTCCTGAAACATCCCAGGTTCAGCCTGGACAAGTGTATAAATTGAGAATTGTTGCTGATTCTACTAATATTCCGAGTGATACGATTATTGCTGCTTCTTGGCATATTTATGTTCCTGCAGGAGTAACTATAACTGGAGCAGAACTTCCCAGCCAAAATAATCCAAGCACAAATCCAGGCGATTTTTTTTACGGAGTACTAATGAAGCAAAATGGTAACCTTGTTGATTCTTTAGTGGATTCATCTGGTGAATTAACTGATAATGCTCGAGGATGTCATGTTTGGGATGGAGGAACCCAAAACCGAACGGGAGACTTAGGGTGGTATTATTTCGCGGTTGACCAAAGCTTAATGGAACAAACATTAAGCTTTGGTCTAAATCATGTTTATTTTCTTAATAGTGCCACCAATAACGTATCTGTTAATGTCACAAACGACCAATTCACAGTAACCCCCGAACCAGCCACGCTTTTGCTGCTTGGCTTGGGCGGATTAGCTTTGTTGAGAAAACGCAGAGGGTGATTTTTCAAGGATAAATTCGCAGTGCGTTTTGCGTAATGCGTATGTCTAAGTGCGTAAAATGCCCCAGGGAATCGAGGTTAGGAAGTCACTGGAGGGACAGAATGACAATTTGCGTTTTGAGATGGCGTCAAAATCAGACGCTCCATTCGGAACTTTTCTTTGAGAACCTGTTCTGCCAGTAAATACTGATAATGGTGGGGATAATCAGGAGAAACGGTATGAACCATTTCGGGCCGAGAAACAGGTCCTGCGTTTTAAGTTTTGTTTCGGAGTATTGAAAGAGCAGTGCAAGCATTCCTACGGCAAGCATAGCGCTGCCGCCGACGCTTGTGAAGAGTATAACAGCGATTTTGAAGACGATAAAGGAAATCATACCGCCCGCAACGAGTCCTGTAAGGGCGCCTGCCCACAAGTATTGGTCGGGCAGTTTGAATGCGAACCAGAGTCCGCCGGTAAGTATAGCCCCTGCAACGGCGCCTAAAATTCCGACTGACCAGCTCATCATCGGAACGGAGACGATGCCGAGAACGATAGCGAGCATAATGCCGAGAATGGGATTGCTCGGGCTTCCCATTTTTTGACTGATGAGGACGCCGATAATCAGGCCGAACAGGGCGAAGGTCATTATTGTCAGTGCCTTGAATATTCGCCAGCCGTAAAACAGGCAGATGATGCCGAAGGCGATAAACATAAGCGACTCCGGAATGCCGATGGTTTGTATGTGCGCCCAGAATTTAGCGACCGGTATGATAGTGCTTTGAACAGCTTTCTGGTCGGCTGCGTTTGTTGCCTCTGCGAGCAGGGAAAAAGTATTTATCATTTCAAGCTCCTTAATTCATATCTGGGAGAATTGTATATTAGTTTAGTTTTATATCAGGTTCTCAATAGATTTGTTAATTATTATCGGCAATCTCGTCGGTTTTCGACTGTTTTTTTGGCCGTTTGCAGAAGAAGGCCTGGATAATAGTGCCGAAAAGGGTCATAGCGGCAAAAAAAGCGATATAGAGGGTCGGTCTGCGGCTTATGGCCTTTATAGGCTCGGCGCCTTTGTAGACGAGCAGCAGAATCATTGCGACAAAGACCGTAATTGTCCCGCAAAGGGAAAAAATAAACGCCCAGAGCAGTTGGCCTTTTACGGACTGTGTCGTGATTTTTGCCGCAACGATTATTGCGACAATCAGGCCAATGGCGGCTGGAATGAGGGCGATTTTAATACTGCCGGAGACGAGATAGCCGATAATTGCGCCGACAAAAATGCCGATTATGGGCAGCAGGATTTTTTTTATGCCGAGCCCCGCCAGCCAGATAACCAATCCCAGCAGGACAATCGCAAAGAGAATAAGCAGGACGGCAGGGTCGGAGTGCGAAACGGCCTGCTGTGGATTTTGGGCATCTGCAAGTATAAAGGGGTTTTGAAAACAATGGTTCATAGTATTATTTTTATCGGTTTAATGGCAAAGAATAGATTACCGGCTGCGGGAATATTTTTGCGGCGTGATAATCCTGTAAAAAAACCCCGATTCATCCCGGCAAACCGGGATTAAACGGGATTAACAGGGTAAATGCGGATGAGAGGAATTGAACCTCCACCCCCTGTACGGGGACAGGCTCCTGAAGCCTGCGCGTCTGCCAGTTCCGCCACATCCGCGGGTAAAGATATAAAGGATATAATTTTTTTAAGGCGGAGTCAATTTAATTTTGAACGGCTGCTGGAATGAAAGAAATCCGCCGAAAGCGGATTTCCTGAATTTTTAGGGATTGCCTTAAGTTGTAAGGCCTGTATCGAGTAAGGGCTTCTCTACCTTTTTTTCCTGAGCGCTGCCAAACAGCCGCCGAGGCTGAGCAGTGTAATTGTAGCGGGTTCAGGTGTGCTGGTGCCGCCGCCAGTGCCGCCGCCAGTGTCGCCGCCGGTACCGCCGCCAATGTCGGGAGAGAAATAAGGATATGCCCCGGTTAAATCGCCGAGGATTTTCTGGCTGCAATTCAACTGTGCCAGAAGAACATCATCGAAAGTGCCGTACTCAGGTGCAATATCCGAATAAAATGAAAACGTTCCAGAACCATTTTTAGTGAGTTTTGAGGAATGTCGAGTGGCGGCATATACGTATTGAATATACGGGTCATCTTCACCGAAAAGGCTAAGACCGCTGCTCTCCAGGGATGCATTCCATGTGGCAGCGTGCAGGTTGTTGTGGTGTCTCCTGTTGTTTGAATAAGCAGCCGGCGATGAAAAATCAACTTCGTAATCGGAATCCTGCGTGATATCTGTAAGCAGCAAATCAATCTGGGATATCTTGGATGAAGATTTGCGAACTTTCCAGTCGATGGAAATATCGTAACGATACATACCAGCGAAATCGCCGCTTTCGATTAGGGTTGCGGTGCTTGTGCCGGAGATATAAGGCACGAAGCCTGCCGGCGACGGGGGCGCAAGGACAAAAATTAACGAAACAATAAAAGCGAATAAAAGACAGTTTCTTTTCATCATACTCTCCATCCGAAAATCACAAATTTTATCCTGTTAGAAAAAGTCACAAATTTTAATCCCGATTTAATCGGGATTCTCAAACAGGACTTACGGATATAATTCTGCTTAATAAAAAATCTGTTTCGCTCATCCTCCGTTTGGCAAAATCCTTATTGCCAGCTTTTTACAGACTGCTGCCCGCATGAGCAGGCATTCGCAAGTTGCTGCGTCAGAGACCTTCGCTTCTTAAATTAAGCGATTAAATTTTCAACAACATATTTCAACGCTCTGCCCTTGGGCGGAGCGGCAATTTGCTTGCTGGGTGGTGTATCAGAGTTCGTGTTCAGCCTAAACCCAGCAAAAAGAAGAGAGAGAACTTTCCTATTTTAACACGGCCGCGCCGTGCTAATTTTCGTGCCGAGCCTGCCGACAAAAAATCCTTTAACTTTGCGTTAACAGCCATCAAGCTCAGCTTGGGGGTGAGAAAACTCTTTATGAGCCTATTTTTATCACGGATAGTTTCATCCGTGTTTGCTCTCACTTGCTGAAAGAATTGTCAAAGAACACTTATTCAATAAATTTCATCAGCTAATTTTTTCGCACAGGTAATTGTCCGGCAGTTTATTTGTCTCGATTACAGCTCTCCGGAATAATTCATCACTTGTTTTGTCGGTTAGCACGACTGATGCCCCGATGCTTCGGGCTGCTATTTCCTCAGCGGGGTTGCCGGACTTTATAAAAACAATCGTCTTCACGTCAGGCTTAACGGCTCTCAGTCTTTTGAGGAACAGGCCATTCGGCATATCATTGAGGTCCCACAAGGCAATTACGCTACTCACTCGCTCCTCCTTTAAAACATTAGCGGCCCTGCCTCCGCTTTCACAACTGATTACGCTTACCGGCAGATTGTCCAAAACTTTTTCTTTAGCATTCAGGCCGACTGTAAGAATCTTGGGTTGCGCAAAAAAAATCATTTCAGTTTCCACAGAATAAACGTCTTTGGGTGTATCCGTACTTTTGTATGGTCCTGTTACTTTATTTTTTTTATATGTATCACGTCGAAACGTGAGTTAATTTCGTGGCTGGGTTTGCTTTTCACCCTGATCCGATAATCGCCTTTCGGCGTATCAAACCCAGCAGGAGAAGAGTTCTTGAAAAATTTATATCTTAATCACGGCTTTGCCGTGCAGATTTCGCGCTGGGTATTGAGAATGCTTTTCTATACTCAAACCCAGCTAAGAAGAGAAGAGAGAGAGATAGCTTTTAGTAATCTAATCACAGCTTTGCTGTGTCAAAATTCTTGCCAGGCCTGATAATTATCAAGCCCAGCTTGGGGGTGAGAAAACTCTTCATGAGCTTATCTTAAACACTGATTTGTTTCACCAGTGTCTGCTCTCAAGTATTTATTTTTTAATGAGCCTTACATCTGTGCTGCACATCAAAAGTTCACTGGTATTAGTAATGCGAAAGGCGTGCCAGAAGAGAAAATTTTGTGTGAATTTTTATAACTGCTTATAGTTCTGATAGTTGCGTTTTGGCATTTTAAAACCGGCAAAAAATGCGCAGCGGGACATAAAAGACCTTTTTGGTCGACAATTACAGGCGGGCTGAAGATAAGTATATATATTCAGGCGGGTTAACAATAAAGCGGCGCAAATGGTCGCTACCGACCAAGATGGTCGGTCAGCGGGCAAAAAAATTGAGGGTTAAAAACGGGATATTTTCAGACGTTGTTATTTGGGGATGCGATGTTGAGTTTTTCGATGAGCCTGTTGATCTGCCTGCGGTCGATGCCTAAAATCTTGGCGGCAGAAATCTTGCGGCCCCTCGTGTAGATGTTATTTTGGGATTGCGATGTTGAGTTTTTCGATGAGCCTGTTGAGCTGCCTGCGGTCGACGCCTAAAATCTTGGCGGCAGAAATCTTGCGGCCCCTGGTGTATTCGAGAGTCCGCGTAATTACCTTCCGCTTTACCTCGTCGAGGGTAGGCAGTTCCTGTTTGCCGGAATTTTCCGTTTCTTCGATGATAATATCGAACGGGAGAACTGAAGGCTGAACGTCGCTGCCCATAGTAAGGACGTAAGCCCTTTCCATAGCATTGGCCAGTTCCCTTATGTTGCCGGGCCAGGAATACCGCAGGAGTAGACTCTTGACCTCGTCGGTGAGAACCTTTTTCGGCTCATTATAGAATTCCGACTGTCCTGACAGGAAAAATTCCGCCAGGGGCAATATGTCTTCCTTTCTCTGTCTCAAAGGCGGTATTTCGAGTGTGACAACGTTCAGACGGTAATACAGGTCTGCACGGAATTTGCCTTGTTTGACCATTTCTGATAGATTCCGGCTGCATGCGCAAAGAACGCGGACATCAACCGGGAACGATTTTGTCGAGCCGAGCGGCGTGACGGTTTCTTCCTGCAGGATTCGCAGGAGCTTTGCCTGCAATTCGAGAGGAATTTCGCTTATTTCGTCGAGGAATATAGTGCCGCCATCGGCAGCCCTGAAGAAACCGATTGTATTGTCAACGGCGCCTGTGAATGCGCCTTTGACATGACCGAATAACTGACTTTCGAATAACTGGCCTGTTAAGGTCGTGCAGTCAACCGGCACAAAGACCTTTTGACTGCGGTCGCTTACCTTATGTATCTGCTGGGCGATCATTTCTTTGCCGACGCCCGTTTCGCCGGTTATGATGACGGAACATTTTCTTGCAGCAACAGCCTCTATCTTATCGAGGATAGAATAGAAAGCCGGCGATTTGCCAATAATTACATCCGAACCGGAAATTATAGAGGAATTATCAGGAGACGCCTGGCCAGCGTTGTTTTGAGCTGAACCATCACCACCCGACATACCGAATTTATCGGGAGACTCTGTTCTTTCGTTCTCTCTCATCTCTTTTTCCACCCTGCCCCCCTTCGGGCAAAATAGCTATATTTACAATCACCCTCTTCAACACCCTCACAGTACCTGCAAGGGTAACCAATCTATCTCTTGTATTACATCATAGCGGGTATATCCCTAAAGTCAAGAGAATTTAGGTAAGATGGGTAAAAAAATATTAAGATTTCGCTTTTTTTCGCAAAAAACCCCGTATAACCCCTATTGTTCATACTTTCGGCAAGGCTGGCGATACCGCTGTTTTTAGTATGAAAAACAGCAAATGTTAATCTGCGAACCAGCTTGGTATATGTTATGAGGCTAAAGGCAGTCCTATAAGGAGTAGTCCTATAATATATAAGCAAATATCATAGTTTAAATAATGCCGGCTTTGACAAATTTATGTGGTTAAAAAATGAATCACGTGAGTGAAAAAATCTAAATCCCGGATTTTTTTCGATAGTCTTTGCCGATGTCTTCTCAGAAAGGAATCTGTCTGTTCATACCGGATGAATACGGCGTCTCGTTCCCGTCCCCCTGCAAAACAAATTAATATTTGACTCGCTCTTTTGTTTTCTTTAGAATGCTTACTCGTTGGCTTGAAGAAAGGACATACTTTTATGGCAGGCAATGTGATAGAACTTACTGATGCTGATTTCGACCACATAGTTCATAATTCGGATGAGCCGATTCTTGTGGACTTCTGGGCGCCGTGGTGCGGGCCGTGCAGGATGATGGCGCCGGTTCTGGAGGAAATTGCCGACGATTACTCCGGCAAAGCAAAAATATGCAAAATCAATACCGATGACGCACGCGACAGCGCCGTCGAATTCGGGATAACCTCGATTCCAACCCTATTGTTATTCAAGGCAGGAGAGATTCAGCAGAAGTGGACAGGCCTTACCGACAAAAGTAAAATTTCGACCGCAATTGACGAATTGCTTTCGGCATAAACTCTTCTTTTGTTGTGAACCTGATACTTTACAGCGGAAAAGCAAATGAATGCACTCGTTATCGACAAGATAAGCAAAAATTTCGGCGGTTTCAGGGCGGTTGATAACCTGTCTGTTGAAGTTGACGGGGGTATTATCTACGGTTTTCTGGGGCCAAACGGGGCGGGCAAGACAACGACAATCCGGATGATAATGAACATCATCAGGCCGGACAGCGGCAAAATTTCGATATTTGGAGACGGAATATCCATTTCTAATCAAAACCGCGTCAGTTATATGCCCGAGGAGCGGGGGCTTTACCGCAAGATGACGGCTGCGAGGATTCTGGCATATTTCGGCTCATTAAAAGGGCTTTCAGCGGCAGAGCTTTCCAGCCGCGTCCCTGCGTGGCTTGAGAGGGTTGGACTGGCGGACTGGGCAAATAAAAAAGTCGAGGAGCTTTCGAAGGGTATGCAGCAGAAACTGCAGTTCGCGGTAGCGGCGATAAATGAGCCTGACCTTTTAATTCTCGATGAGCCTTTTTCAGGCCTCGACCCCGTCAACCAGGAGGTGGTAAAAAATATCCTCCTTGAGATAAAAGGGCAGGGGAAAACCATAATCCTGTCGACGCACGTCCTTTCGGAAGCGGAAAAGCTGTGCGACTCGATTATCCTTATCAATAAAGGCAGGACGATAATCGATGGGCCTCTCGAAAGTATCAAACGGCGGTTCAGCACCGGTTCGGTTCTGGTCGAGCTCGAAGGCGACGACAGCTTTCTCGGCAGTCTGCCGATTGTTGCGGCTGTCGATAAAAATCAAAAGCGGCTGCAGATTATCCTGAAAGACGGCGCAGACCCGCAGCAGCTTCTTGCTGAATTGGTCGGCAAGGTCCGGGTGCGTTTGTTCGAAATACAGATGCCGTCACTCCACGAAATTTTTATTAAACTCGTAAGCCAGGGCAATGGATAGAATTCTTAAAATTGCAAAAAGAGAATATATTGAAAGCGTCAAGAGCAAGACGTTTATCATAAGCGTTTTGTTTGCTCCGTTGGTTTTTGGGGTTGTCATTTTTTTCACCGGCAAAATGTCCAATATTTCCAAGGAGGAACAGCCGTCTCTGCGGGTCGCATTTACAGACCTTTCAGGAAAACTCTCGGGGCAGGTAATCAGGTCATTTGACGAGCATAACAAGGCAGCCGCAAGCAGGAAGTTCGGAATACAATTGGTAAAGGCGGATATAAATGATTTCAACAGCATTGCCGATGAACAAAAAAACAATCTTCGCAAGGGTTGGCTGGATGTTTATGTTGCAATTGACCCGAATATCATAAACGGAGATGGCAAGGTTCGGCTTTATACATACAAAATGAAAGCCTCCAACGTGGATGCACTTTACGCGATTGAATGGACGTTCGGGCAGGCGATAAGAGAATATCGCTATAAAACATTTAATATCGACCGCAGTCTTATCGATAAACTGCAATCTGTTTCAACCGAGCAGATGGAAATCAGTTCGACAGGCGAGGCGGAAAAAACCGCAGGCGACAGGTCAGCTTCTATGATGGTGCCGTTCTTCTTTATGTATCTGATTTTCCTCGGTATTTTTGCCAACGGTCAGCAGCTTATGACCAGCATTATCGAGGAAAAATCATCGAGAATTATCGAGGTTCTGCTTGCGGCCGTGAGTCCATTCGAGCTGATGGCGGGGAAAATCATCGGCCTGTGCGCCGTGAGCCTTACCGTTGTCGGCATCTGGACTGCAATGGCGTCTTCAGCAGCACGGTGGGGAGGAATCACTATCGAGATTACAGGGATATTCATGCTGCTCTATATAATTTATTATATACTCGGCTTTATCCTGCTCGGTTCGATAATGGCAGGATTCGGCTCAATCTGCAATACCTTGAAGGACGCACAAAACCTGATGATGCCGTTAACCATTATCTTTATTATTCCGATGGTGTCATTTATGATGATTACTCAGAATCCTGACGGTCCGTATGCGAAGGCGTTATCTTTCTTTCCGCCTGTGACGTCAATGGTGATGGTGCTGAGATTGTCGGCAGGCTCATCGGCAGGTTTTCTGGAAATTTTATCCACAATAATCGTGCTGATTCTTTCTGTGATTCTCGCCGTCTGGCTGGCGGCAAAAGTCTTCCGCACCGGAATCCTTATGTACGGCAAGAAACCTTCATTTCGTGAAATTGTCCTCTGGCTGCGGCAACGATAAAAGCAGAACATCCGCCTGCGGCGGACCTTCGGCACAGCAGACAGAAATCGCAATTCTGCGGTTAATCCCACTTGATATAACTGAGGAGTTTGTAGATAAGCTTTGCGGCGAGAAAATCCGGCGATTTATTTTGTTTGTTCGGGCACATCTCGACAACATCGAACCCGACGATACGCCTTGACCGGCTAATTTTTCTTAACAGCGACACAACGTCATACCAAAATAGTCCGCCCGGTTCCGGCGTCCCGGTGGATGGCATAATTGAACTGTCAAAAACGTCGAGGTCAATTGTAATATAAACATTTTCTGTCAGCAGGCCGGCCGCTTTATTCATCCAGGTCTTGTTATTATAAATATCCTCTGCGAAGAAAACTCTTTTGTAATCCATATTTTTTTTCTCGCAGGTATCCATACTTCTTATGCCGACCTGCACAATCGGGCAAAATTCTTTGATTCTCGCCATTGCGCAGGCGTGGTTATATTTCGAGCCGTGATATTCATCGCGTAAATCCGAATGGGCATCGAACTGCACGACGCTTAATTTCCGGAATTTTTTCGCATGCGCCTCAACCGCACCGACGCTTATCGAATGTTCGCCGCCTAAACATACGACGAATTTTTCCCGTTCGAGATGGCCGGCCACTCTTTTTTCGACGAGGCTGACCATTTTTTCGGGAGCGGTTTTGCAAATTACGGGTTTGTCGGTGAAGATTCCCTGCCTGAAGACCTCGCTGTCGGTCTCGATGTCGTACAATTCCATATTGGCGGAGGCCTCGATAATCGCCTGCGGGCCTTTGTCCGCTCCTTTTATCCAGGTGCTGGTCATATCATAGGGGACAGGCACCATAACGATTCGGCTTTTCGCCTCGTTGCGGAATTGCGGGGGCAGGTCTCCGAAGCCGGCAGGTTTTTTCATTCAGGCTGCCTCCATCTATTCGAACAAAAACATCGCAATTGACACGGTAGTCGTCCAGACCCCTTCTTTGCCGAGCGCGGTCTGGGAGATGTTTGTCGTTCTGATGAAAAGCCCGCTGGATTTGTAGGCCTGCTCTTTTTCCGACCAGGCCTTGTCCGGGTCGATTTCAAAACCAAGTGTTGTTCCCAGCATACCTGCGGCAAGGTCTTCGGCAAGGTCGGCAGCCTGCTGGTTATTCATACCGTGGCCGTGAACCTCGCTGAGATAACCCCACTGCTTTCTATCTTTCGGCAGGGCGACGCCGATTGCCGATGCCACGAGCCTGCCATGCTCGCTTGTGTCGGACCTGGCCATAACGCAGAAGCCAATCTGGCCCGGAATCAAAAGCTGAACGCCCTTTTCTTTGCTGATTAACTTGCAGCGGGGCGGCAGAATGGATGAAACCTGGACGAGGTTCACCTGTGCGACTCCTGCCTGCCGAAGGGCAGCCTCGAAGCTTTTGAGCTGGTATTTGTGTCTTCCGACACCTTTGGTCAAAAAAACCTTCGCTGGGACAAGAGCCATTTATTTTCTCCTGAAACACACGGCAAAATTTTCTAATTTTGCTGATTCTATCAAAACAATCTTCAGACTCAATAAATTTTATCCGCCTGACGAAAATTTTTTATCCTGCTTGTTCTACCCGCCTTCGCAGAAAGCCATCCGCTGTGGCGGATAAAGCTGTGGAGCTTCACTTTTTGCCTCTCTGAAATCCTGCGGCGGCGAATTTGATTGCGATTTTTCCCTCACCGGCTTCAACGCCGACAATTTTTATCTTCTTGTCTTCAATAGTAAAAACCGGTTCAAACGGCTTGCCATCGAGCAGGGAATTCAGAATCTTGATGTTAATGTCGTCGGGGTTTGCCTCAACCTTCGAGAGTCGCTGGGCATACATTTTACGGGCGATTACCTTCGCTAGCGGCGTGACGTTTAATGCGCCGACCTTGAAGGCTGATAAATTCAGGCTCAACAGGCCGTTTGGCTCAATAGCCGGTTTTCCCCTTATCGTCACAACAAAATCCACGTTTTCAATAGTAGCCGTCCCCATCAGCGATACGCCGTCGGTTGTAAAAATTACCTGTGGTGCGGTAAAAACCGCGCCTTCCGAAACTTTTGGCCAGCCTGAAGCGGTTATCGCCTGGTTTATCCCCTCTTCGGTTATTTCCACTTCGAAAGGCTTCTGCTGCTGGGCGCCGTTGTAAATTTGAGGCCAGACGACGTGCGTCCAGTATTGATTTACCTCTTTAGTCTCGGCAGGTTTGGCGGGGTTATAAGAGGCTGGCCTGTGAAGCAGCAGCAGGACAAGAATTGTTGTTAAGGTAAGCGATACACCCAGGTCGATTAGCAGGAACAGCCGCATTCGCCTGCGTTTTTTCATTTTTGCGGAGTCCTGCGGCTTACTTTCGATTTGAGAATTTTCCAATTTTCTTTCACCTTTCAAATTTCTGTCTTGCCGAATTCGCTTTCTAAGATTATAGTGTTTCACACAATTGGTAAATAGTTTTTTAGGATTTTTATGTTTTTTGCAGACTAAGGATAACAAAAATGGCAAAACATTTTGGCGACAGACTTTGTGAAGCAGTAAAAAGCAAAAGGACCCCCCTGATTGTCGGCCTGGACCCGGTTTATAATCGGCTGCCGGAAGCTATAAGAAACCACAGGCAAATGAATGACGAATTTGACGCCGCTGCCGCTGTTGATGCGATATTCGATTTCTGCACGCAGACGATGCGGATAGTCGCCCCGATGGTGCCGGCGGTAAAAATCAATATCGCTTATTTTGAAAAATACCTTTGGGAGGGCATCGAGACATATTATTCGCTGGTTGCAGAGGCACAGGATTTGGGCCTTGAGGTTATCGGCGATGTTAAGCGGGGCGACGTCGGCCATACCGCTGAGCTTTACGCAGCCGCTCATCTGGAAAATTCCGAGCTTGTAGGCCTCGACGATACTGTGACGCCCGACGCGATTACTATCAACGGTTTTGCGGGCGTTGAGGGAATCGAACCATTCGCGGCGGTCGCCGACCAGCAGAAGAAGGGTGTCTTTGTCTGGGTTCGGGCAAGCAACCCGTCCGCCTCTGAAATTGGTGATTTTGAAAACGCATCCGGCCAAAAGCTTTACGAAAAGCTTGCCGAGATTACCGCCGCCCTTGCCAATAAGCCTGAGCGTATCGGCTCGTGCGGCTACAGCAATATCGGCATGGTCGTTGCGGGCACATCGCCGGAGGTATCGGCGGCACTTCGCAAAAAATACGACAAAATCTTTTTCCTCGTTCCGGGCTATGGCTCGCAGGGTGCAACCGCCGTTGACTGCATTCGTTTCTGCAAAAATGACGGCAGCGGCGCACTGATTAACGCATCCCGCTCGATTATTTACGCCTACGAAAAGCCGGAATACAAAGAGCAGTTCGGCGGCGACTGGAAACGCGCCATCGAGCAGGCTGTCATCGACGCAAAGGTTGACCTCGCTAACGCTATGCAGTCGAAACTATAAATTTACCGCAAAGCGTTCTCGGCGGTGAAATAAATGCGAAAAGAAATCTTTGAAGATAAAAAAGTTCTCGTAATGGGACTTGGGCGGTTTGGCGGGGGCGTCGATGTCGTAAAATTTGCCCATAAGGCCGGCGCCAAAGTAATAGTGACCGATACGGCGCCCGCTGAGAAACTTGCTGATTCGTTAAAACAGCTTTCAGATTTGGACGGCATCGAATATCATCTTGGCTCGCACAGCAAAACTGATTTTGAACAGGCTGACATCGTTGTCGCAAACCCCGCGGTCGCACCTGATAATGAATTTCTCGAAATCGCACGAAGGTTCGGCAAAACGATTACTTCGCAGGTTGAAATTTTCTTTGAGCTTTGCCCCGCTTGTATAATCGGCATCACCGGCTCGAACGGCAAAAGCACGACTACCGCCTTAACCGCACATCTTCTTAAAGACGTAAGACGACAGATGACAGAGGACAGAGGACAGAAAAAGAGATACGGCAAGGTTTTCCTGACGGGTAATATCGGCAACGAGCCGTTTTTGTGTCTGCTCGAGCAAATCAGAAAGGACGACCTTGTTGTGATTGAGCTGTCGAGCTTTCAGGTTGAGCATCTGGCGCGGATTAAAAAAATGCCGCAGATTGCACTTTTGACAAACCTTACGCCCAATCACCTCGACCGCTACGGCATATTCGAAAACTACTGCGGGGCAAAGGAGCTGATTTTCAAATTCCAGAAACTCGACGAAAAGAATCCTGCCGTTTCAATTTTCAACGCCGGGGACAAAATCTCAAATCAATGGTTTGAAAAATACAAAAATGATAAAGGCCGAACCTGCGTCAGGTTTTCCGCATCCGATGTGAGCGAAGAAATAAAAAAACATTACAAACTGCCCGGGTGGGCAAATCTCCAAAATCTGGCCGCCGCCCTTTCGATAACGAAATGTTTAGGCCTTACCGATGAGCAGATAAAAAATGCCGTTTCGACATTTAAGGCGCTGCCCCATCGATTGGAACTGGTCGCTGATAAAGATGGAATTCAGTGGTATAACGATTCGAAGTCAACTACGCCCGACAGCGCAATTGTTGCCCTGCAGGCATTCGATAGACCCGTAATTTTAATTGCCGGCGGCTACGACAAGCATCTGCCGTTCGATGCTCTCGGCGTGGAAATCGCAAGGCGTGCAAAGGCCGCTATTCTAATTGGTCAAACCGCTCCCAAAATCGCCGAGGCGATACAGGCGACGAGCGACGAGCGACGAGTCACCAAAGTTATAGTTGCCAATTCTCTCGCTGAAGCTGTTGCCGCTGCTCTAAAAAATGCCCATCGTGGTGATATAATTTTGTTGAGTCCAGCCTGTGCGAGCTACGATATGTTTGAGAACTACGAGCATCGAGGCCGTGAATTCGCTCGCCTGGCATTAGAATCAAAATAAAGCGCATAAAAACAAAACCCCCGACATGAAGCCGGGGGCTTGTGGAAAATACGAAAAGAAAACCTCGTTAAACAATCATAATATTTGTTATTTTGGCAAATCTGCTTCGTTAATTTCTTTGACGCTCAAATCGCCATAGATTACACGATATTTTTCTGAACCAGCAGGTTTGTACCAGAAAATCGCCTTATCCGCGGTCCCTAACTTCACGCCGTTGCCGGCATATCGCCAGTTGCTCTCCTTTGGCAGGTTAGCCACAAAGAGCAGCGAATTAAACATCTGTGTTGGGTCAGCTTTTTCCCATACCTCACCCTTGAGCTTGCCCTGTTTGGCCATATCCATCACGACTTTGGCTATCTCGGACCCTGCCACTATAGGCGGGAAGGTCTCATCGACAGCTCCATTGGCCCACCACCTCAGCCACTCGATGAATTTTTCTTCGGTCTGGGCGCCTGTGTCACTCTTTAATTCGGTGCTGGACGGTTTAAACCCTGCCGGCGGCGTCAGGCTGAACAGCGAATCTTCCAGCGGGACATCCAGCTTGATGTTCTTCATTATGGTGTTCATACCAGGAGCGCTGGCATATTTTAGCTCAACCTCGACAAGGTCGCCGGTATCTGTTTTCAGCCAGACTGTTGTTGTCGTGTCGCCCTTGGCGACCTGGTAGCCATCACATTCGATGCCGTCTATATCTTTGGATGCAAGCCGCAGGTCTGCCTTAGCGGGCAAGGTTTTCATCGCCTCAATATTGGCGAAAGGCCCGCCAACATTGGACTTAAGGTCCTTCGTGTCGCCGATGGTGTATCCGCCCTGCGGCACGATAGACATCATCTTGCCGCTTGTGAAATCTACAATACAGACATAACCATCAACGGTCGTTGTCCGCATGGAGCCGGGCTCCTTATATGCCACATCGACATTGATAGTTTCGCCGGTACCGGTGTTGGCTTGCCTGATTAGCGTATAGACCATAGTGCGGGCGTTTTTTATTTCCTCGATGACCTGGGCATAAGCGCTCGTGCCGCCGATGAACTGGATACACACTAAACCTGCGATGATTATACAAGCTGCTGCTGCCACTTTTAGCATTTTACTTTTCATAAATATTCTCCATACAGAAGGCTCGGCCTTTTCAGGCGGCGCCTTGCTTTCTTCAAGAAATACTTCTTTCATTTTTTCCAGAACCGCCTTGTCCGCACCGCTGCGCGTGTCGATTCCGGCCTGTTCGTATATTCTTTTTATATTATCTGCCTGCTTCATTTTATCACCTCATTACCGAGAAGCTTTTGCAGTCTCTCAATTCCGTATCTGAATCGCCCCTGAACCGTGCTTACCGGCACTTCCTGAACCTGTGCAATCTGCTTGAACGTCAGGTCGCCATCCATATACATTGAAACGACTTCCCGCTGTTCGGCGGGCAAAGCGCTAACTGCCTTACTTAATAGCTCGAGCTGTTCGCTGAGAATCGCCCATTGTTCCGCACTTTTGTCATTCGATGGAATTTCATAAGCATAATCGAGAGGTTGTGCCGCGTCTTTTTTACTATCGCGATAATAATTGCGGGCCTTATTCAGAACCGCCGTCACAAGATAAGCCTTAACATTGGAGAAGGTTTCTTTTCTGCCTGCCGCCCGTGCGAATCCGACAAAGGCATCCTGAACAATATCTTCAGCCGTCGCGGCATTACCAACCAGCACATAAGCGAATTTCAAAAGTGCATTTTTATGGCTCAAGTAAACCTCTTCGAGGTCTCTGATGCCCAGTTGTCCTGTTTTTTTCTCAAAAAACTTCACTTTTTCACAATTCTCCAGCGAACTTAAAAGGCCTGCCCGCCGAACTCCTGCCTTTCTGTATCCAGCCTGATTTATTTCTGATTGCCACACTCATCAGGCAAACGTTTTTTAGTCCAATTTACTTCGGGCAGGCGGGCCTTTCTAACAATATAAACACACGAGTTGCCGATTTAACATAAAAATATTTAAAAATGTGCGCATAAAAAAAGCCCCCGCTGCTTTCTTGCGAAAGCAAGATGCGGGGTCTAAACAATTTTGTTATTATTTTGGCAGGTCTGCTTCGTTCACATCCTTTACGCTCAAATCGCCATATATAACCCGCCAGGTTTTTGACTCCTTCGGCTGATACCAAAAGATTGCTTTTGATGAATCGCCAAGTTTAACACCATTGCCCGCATAATGCCATTTGCCTTCGCCTTTAAAGAATCTAAGAAAGGCCATCATTTTCCCAAGCTTCAATCCCATTTGCATCTGTTCATCCTGGCTTAAGCCTGTCTTATCAATTAACTTGCCGAGATCCGCTGCATTTTTTGTTATATATCCGATAGAAACATCCGGCAGAAATGTTTTGTCTTCAGATATTTTTGCAAGCATTTTCAATCCCGCGATAAAATCCTCTTCTGTTGAACCGGTCAGGTCGATATTCATCTGCTGCAGTTTGTAGTCTGCTGGCACATCCATGCTAAAGAGCGAATCATCCATCGGGAGGTCGAACTGGAAGTTTTTGCATATAATAGTGAGATTATTTTCTTTCTGCTCTATACGAACTGGTTTGGCCGTTCCCTTGTCTGCCCAAATTGTTACTTCAAGTCCCGGACAGGTTGCTATAAAACCAACAGCATCTTTACCGTCAATATTTTTTTCTCCCAGTTTCTCAACTCTGAATTTGGGGTCATCTTCTAACTTTGATATCATATCCCTTATGACCTCCAGGTAATTTTTAATCTGGGGCAGATTCTTCAGGTCAATATAAATTGCAGTTTTTGTGTTTTCTTCCAGAACCAAAACTCTTGATGCCTCCAAGTCAATAATCGAAGCCTGATTTATTCCTTCGACAGTGCGGTGTATTCGAGAACCCTTGACCATATCCGTGATTACCGCCCCTGACCCTTCCTGGCCGATAATCATATCGAATTTGGCAGTCTTGGCGGAAAGGATAGGCTTTATAACATCCGCCCAAGCGACGCCGCCTTTACCCATCACACCCAGAAAATCTAAACCGATTACTACAGCAATTATTATTACTGCAGCAGCGGCAAATTTTATAATTGGACTTTTCATAATTATTCTCCACAATTGCGTTTCAATTTTTGTTTTGTTTTTTTCAGCGTTCCGCTTCAGGGCATTAACGGCCTGCGGATTTTCCCTGCACCATTTTTCAAAATCCGGCTGAGGCTTAAAGTCTTTGCCTGTCTTCGAAAGGCTTTCGTTTATTTTGTCGTTATCTAATGGTTCCATACTAAACCTCTTCTTTGAAAAGCCGGCCGTTGAGATAGTGTTCGATTTTTTTCCTTGCCCGGCGGAGCCTGCCTTTTACCGAGTTCAGCGAAATGCCCAGCGCGGATTTTATCTGCTCATAGCTCATATCGTTGTAGTAATGCAGCACTACAATCTCGCGATACATTTGCGGCAGCGAGAACACCGCCTGCTGAACAATCTTATTTTCTTCATCGTTGCCTGCCTGGTTACAAGCAAGAACTGTTTCGTCGATGCTTGAGACGTTTTCCCTTTTAGATTTGGCAAGATTCGTATATGCCGCGTTTCGGCAGATTGCCGAAAGCCAGCCGGCAAACTTTTCTTTATTTCTCAAAGAGCTGAGATTTTTGCAGGCTATCGCGAAGCTTTGCTGGGCGACGTCTTCCGCAAGGCTGTAATCCGGCACAATCGAATATGCCAGCCAGACCATCGTGGCGTAGTAATGCTCGTAGAGCTTGCCGAAGCTGCCGATATCGCCATTGCAGGCCGATTCCACCAATTGTTTTTGTATTTGTTTATCCAATCTTCATCCAGCAATCAAAAACACTAGCCAGTGCTATTATATAAGTAATTATTCTCCTTAAAAAGTGCGCAGAAAAATATAATTTACCCGCAGCGCATAAAAAAAGCCGAGCAGAAACGCCCGGCCTTTTTTGCGATTGTTATATTGTTTTTTGTTAAATCCCGCCGTCAACGACATATCGCCTTGCAGGGTTGTCGTTTCGGACCGCAAGATTGAATTTTCTGACAGTACCATCCTTCGTTTTGAATTCATAAGGGACAAACCAGCCCGGATATATCCCTGATTTGAAAGGCTCTCCAATACTAATGATTTCCAAACCGCCGAGACGATCTTTTGTTTCCGGTTTCACATCGGACATCATCCAGAATTTCAAAAATTCGCCCCAGTTTTTCTGGGCACAGGCCTCGAAAAAGGCCGTTGCCGCTTCCTTAGGTGACATCTTCTGGTATTTATCATTGTCAGGCAGAACTTGGGGGTTTTTGAATGTTATTGTATTTTCAGGAAGATTAAGGACAAATACATTGTCGTCGATTTGAGGGTCATACTCTATCTGGGTGGTTTCAAAAACGAGGACATCTTCTTTCCCTGTGTGGACAATTATTTCGAAGTTTTCCAGCAGTTTGGTTTCAGCGTCAAAATAATAAATCTTTGTGTGGTCTGAAGTATCTATGAAAGCATTTTTAACATAGTCGTTTGTGTAATTGCCTTGGGCGGTAAAATTAACTTCCAGCACAAGTTTATCCCTGCCGTCGATTGTCTGGTGCCTGAGCAGCGATCCAGTATTTCCGGTTTGGCAAACATATTTGTATTCACTTTCAAGTAGGTTCCTGACATCGACTATTCTTCCAAACCATTCGCAGTCATAGCCCCTGATATAGGGGGACGGTCCTGATTTTTGAATCATGTTAGGTTTTATAAGAAAGGTTGTAGAGTTTCCATCCATGACAAGGAGTCTTCCGGGTTTTTCGACTTTCCATTTTATCAGGCCTGAGTCATTAACTTTTTTCCACAATTCAATCGGCACAAAATCGAGGTCAAGCTTGATAAGTGAGAAGTTATCAGCCGGCAAGGTTCTCATCCTGGCTTTTATATGAATGGAATTAAAATCCGGGAGTGCCTTAACCGCCTGTGCAAGCAAATCGGCGGCATAAGCTGTGGGAACAGATTTATTAAAGATAGTCAGGATTAAAACCGCTGCGATAATTATACAAGCTGCGGCGGCGAATTTTGTTAATTTATTTTTCATAATTATTCTCCACATATTCAGGCTTTGGCCTGTCTGTTTTGTTTTTTCCATTTCTTCGGCCAGTTCATTCAGCACAGCTTTATTAACTTCCGGGTTAGAGCTTACCGATGCCTTTTGCAAAAACTTTTCTATTTTTTCTGTCGGCCTCATAATGTCACCTTTCCATTAAGAAGAGACCTCAGTTTGTCGATTCCGTAACGGTATCTGCTTTGTGCGGTCTTGGTCGAGACATCCTGCACCTTCGCAATCTGGCGAAATTTCATATTGCCGTGAATGTGCAGGGCGACCACTTCTCTCTGCTCGATGGGCAATTGCTTCAGTGCGTCATTTACAATCTGCGTTTGTTCGTTGTGTATTATCCAGTGTTCAGGTCTTTGCAGTTTGCTTTCGATTTCGGGCGATTCGTCGAGTTGGCTGGTCTTTTTAAGCCTGTAAGAATTCCGCGCACTGTTGACGATAGCTGCTGCAAGGTATGCCTTCAAAGAGCTTTTCAGGACAAAATTTTCGCGATTCCGCACAAAGCTGATAAACACATCGTGCACAATGTCTTCGGCAGCCGGCCGGCTGAGCAGGGAAGAGGCTATCCGCAGCAAATCGTCCCTGTATTTTTCATAAATTGCAGCCAGGGCGTCTTTGCTGCCTCTTTTGAATCTCCAGACTAAAATTTTATCTTCAAGCAATTCTGCACACCTTTATTATGAACGTTCATTTATATTATAGACACATCCGCCTTCTTTTTTGCTCTAAAAAACATTTCTCCCGGCGCATAAAAAAGCCCCCGCTTTTATCTTCCGGCAGAAAGCCGGCGAGGGGGCTGGTTTTTGCACCTAAATCAAATCTGCCTTATTGGCATCCTTCGCAACAGCTTCAAAGGATTTTCGCTGGATTTTTCCGGCCAGCCAAATTTAAAATAATCATACCTGCCGGGTTTTAGCTTTCCCAATTTATTAGTTTCGGTAATTCGATGGTGAGATTATTTAAATGCTCTACCTCGTCTCGCATTTTTTGTATCAGCGCTTTGCGATTTGAATAGTCATCGATGTTTTCAGGTTTCAACAGTTCCGAAGCTGTATTGGAAATTGATTTTAAAGGTTCCTGAAGCTCAAGAGAAAAAGTAGTCAAAAGCAAGTTCCTGAAACGCTCGCTTTTAATACTGGATTCTGCGTCCAGTGCAGAGGCGGCAAGCTGAGCACCTTCGACTGCCAGGGCCGTCTGGCCGACAAACATCTCGAGCATGTGCAACTGGTCCGGGTCCGTAAACTGCTTATCATCATTCGGAAAAACGCCAATAACTCCCACAGTCTTTTCTGAGCCTGTAAAGGAAAGATATATGCCGTTTGAGCCCGGCAGTGTGTCCGTTCCTTTGCCTGCTGCTTTTTTATGCTCATATACCCACTGGGCGACCGCCAGCTCATTTGGAGTCAAATTTGATTCATCCAACCGGCCGATACGAGCAGCGAGTTTTTTATTTTCATCCGGCGTAAAGACAACGGCCTGGCATTTAAAAAATTCCTGGACGTGCCCGAGAGCAATTCTGAAAAGCTCATCGGGGTAAGAGCTTTTTGAAAGGTCACGGCTTATGGCATACAGGGCCTGGGTTCTGTCTTCGCGAAGCCGCATTGCAACAGTCTGGCGGCGGAGCAGCCCCGTCAAATGTGCTATTGTGAAACCAACGATTAGCATAATTGCAAAAGTGATGAGATATTGAAGGTCTGTCACCTCAAAAGAAAAGTATGGAGGCACAAAGAAAAAATCAAAAAGCAAAATGCTGAGAAAAGATACTATTATCGACATTCGCCGACCGTACCAAAAAGCGACCCATGTTACACCGAGCAGATAGAGCATTATTAAATTTACGAGATGTAAATATGGAAATAAAATTCCGTTGACTGCGGTACAAAGAGAAACTATGGCTATTGCCCAGCCAAGATTTCTCCATGAGAAATGGGAAAGAGCTGCCGGTTTGAGTTTAACAGCCTGTTCCGGGATATCCGGGCTTAATAAATGCAGGTCTATTTCTCCGCACTTGCGAGCAAGGTTATCAATCATAGAACCGAAAATAAGCTCTCGCCATCTGGGTTTACCGGGTTTTCCGACGATTATTTTTGTGATATTTTTTGAGCGGGCATAAGAAATCAATGTTTCTGCTATATCCTGCCCGCTGAGCGTTACTACCTGGGCGCCGAGTTTTTCCGCAGAACGCATCATTTCTGAGATTCTGTTTCTATCTTCCTGATTTAAAAGTACGGAGGGAGTTTCTACGTATGCTACAATCCAATCGACCCCCAAATCCGAGGCTATGGTTTTGCCGGCTCTAATCAGGCGCATAGCGCCGGGGTTTGAGCTAATACAAACCAGCAGGCGGTCTCGCACGCCCCAAACCTTTGAAATGGAATGGGCTTGTTTGTATGAAAGCAGTTTGGAATCCACGTTACGTTCGGTATAACGCAGGGCAAGCTGGCGCAATGCAATCAAATTTCCCGGCTGGAAGAAGTGCCGGGCTGCCCGCTCGGCCTGGTCTCCGAGATAAACTTTCCCTTCCTTGAGGCGTTTCAGGAGCTCTTCAGTAGGAAGGTCCACAAGCTCTATTTCGTTGGCGGTTTCGATGAACGTATCGGGAACAGTTTCGCGGACTATTACGCCTGTAACCTGATAGACAATGTCATTGACGCTTTCGCAATGCTGAACATTCAAAGTCGTATAAACATCAATGCCCGCATCGAGAAGCTCTTCGATATCCTGCAGACGTTTCAGGTGTCGCGAGCCCGGGGCATTGGAGTGTGCCAGCTCATCGACCAGGATAAGAGAGGGTTTCCTCTTTAAGGCGGCGTCGATGTCAAACTCTCGCAGCCGGACATTCTTATATTCGATGAACCTGGGTGGCAGGATTTCGAGGCCTTCAAGAAGGGCCTCTGTCTCGGCCCGCTTGTGAGTTTCAATGTATCCGACGACAACATCGACACCTTCTTTTTTTCTAAGCCTTGCGGACTCGAGCATTGTGTAGGTTTTTCCTACGCCTGCCACCGCTCCGAAGAAGACTTTGAGCCTGCCGCGATGTGTTTCTTCGGCATTAACCCTTGCCAGGATTTCATCCGGATTAGGACGTTCCATTCTTTTTGTAATACCTTTTCTTTGGTTTCAAAACAACCTATTTTTTATACTCATCTAATTCTAAATTCACTTCGAGGACATTTACGACCGGCTCTCCAATAATTGCCATTAGGCGTCCCTTTGTATGCTGAAGGACAATTTTCTTAACGGTATCCTGCGATAAGTTCCGGTGGCGAGCAACGCGAGAAATCTGATAAAAGGCGGCGGCCAGGCTGATGTGTGGGTCTAACCCGCTTGCTGAAGAGGTAACAAGGTCAACCGGAACAGGGGCAGTGTTATTGGGGTCAGCAGCTTTATACAGTTTGATGCGATTTGTTATCGTTTCAGCTAATGCGGAATTTAAGGGGCCCAGATTAGAGCCCGATGAGGCCGATGCGTTAAATGCAACCGGAGACGTTGCCGAAGGGCGACCCCAGAAATATTTGGGATTATCAAAGGGCTGGCCGATAAGTGATGAACCGATTGGCTTTTGGTTTCTGTAAATCAGGCTGCCGTTGGCTTGTTTGGGGAAAAAAACTTTAGCAATCCCCGTAACAACCAGTGGATAAAGAACGCCTGTAATAATCGTTAAGATCAAAAAAGAAAGAATGGCCGGTTTAATCTGCTCTTTAAACATTTCAACACCTTCAGACTAAATGTAAAACAACGAGAATCATATCAATCAATTTAATGCCTATAAATGGGGCGATAATTCCGCCGAGTCCGTAAACCAGGAGATTATTCCGTAAAAGGCTGTTTGCGGGCTTCGGCTTGTAAGGCACGCCGCGCAGTGCAAGCGGGATAAGAAAAATGATAATGATCGCGTTAAAAATAACCGCCGATAAGACAGCACTGGCGGGTGTGGCAAGACGCATAATATTAAGCGTTGCAAGGGCCGGATAGGTGCTGACGAAAGCAGCCGGTATAATTGCGAAGTATTTTGATACATCGTTGGCGATGCTGAATGTGGTTAAAGAGCCGCGAGTCATAAGAAGCTGCTTTCCGATTTTTACGATTTCAATAAGTTTTGTGGGGTTGGAATCAAGGTCGACCAGGTTTCCCGCCTCTTTGGCGGCCTGAGTACCTGTATTCATAGCGACGGCGACATCCGCCTGTGCAAGCGCGGGAGCATCGTTGGTTCCATCGCCTGTCATAGCAACGAGCCTTCCGCCTGCCTGCATTTCGCGGATAAGCTTAAGCTTGGTTTCAGGAGTGGCCTGGGCGAGGAAATCATCCATGCCGGCTTCTGCAGCAATCGCCGCTGCGGTCAGGTGGTTGTCGCCGGTAATCATTACGGTTTTAATTCCCATTCGTCGAAGTTCTGCGAAACGCTCCCTGATACCGCCTTTTACGATGTCCTTGAGGTGAATGACGCCAAGCACTCGCGTTTGTTCAGCCACAACAAGAGGAGTGCCTCCGCTTTTGGATATGGATTCGATGGTTGATTTTAAGTCTTCGGGAAATGAGCCGCCGAGTTTATTTACGTATGCTTCGATGGCTTCAACCGCACCTTTTCTGATTTGCCTGCCGTCGCCCAAATCCACCCCGCTCATCCGTGTCTGAGCAGTAAAGGGGATAAATTTTGCGTTAAGCTCAAGGATATGACGCTCTCTTATACGATATTTTTCCTTGGCCAATACGACAATACTTCGCCCTTCCGGGGTCTCATCTGATAGAGAGGCAAGCTGTGCTGCATCTGCCAGCGATTCAACGGTCAATCCCCAGGCTGGTATAAAGTCCACCGCCTGCCTGTTGCCGAGTGTTATGGTTCCGGTTTTATCCAGAAGCAAAACATCCACATCGCCGGCAGCCTCTACCGCACGGCCGGAAGCGGCAACAACATTGGCCTGAATCATTCTATCCATACCTGCTATGCCTATTGCCGGAAGCAAGCCGCCGATAGTGGTCGGGATAAGACAGACGAGCAATGCAACCAGCACAGTCACGGTGACAGGATTTCCGTGCCCGGAAGTTGTAACGCTGTAAATGGAAAACGGCAGGAGCGTAACCGTAGCCAGAAGAAAAATAAGCGTAAAGACCGCCAGCAGGATGCTGAGGGCGATTTCATTTGGAGTTTTTTGTCTTTTTGCTCCCTCGACCATAGCAATCATGTGGTCGAGGAAGGTTTGACCTGGATTTGCACTTATGCGAACTACGAGCCAGTCGGAGAGAACGCGTGTCCCGCCTGTAACTGCGGAGCGGTCGCCGCCGCTTTCACGAATGACCGGTGCGCTTTCTCCTGTAATAGCGCTTTCATCGACAGAGGCTACTCCATCGATGATTTCGCCATCCATCGGGATAAAATCGCCTGCCTCTACGAGGACTACATCTCCTTTACGAAGCGTTGTAGCGGAAACAGTCTCATAGGTTGAGCCATATTTTGGTTTTAGAAGTTTTTTTGCCGGGGTATCTCTTCGTACACGTCGCAGGCTTGCGGCCTGGGCTTTTCCTCGACCTTCGGCCATAGCCTCTGAAAAATTGGCGAAAAGAAGAGTGAACCACAGCCACAAAGAGACAGCCAGGATAAAACCCGCGGGGGCCTCGCCGTATCCCAAAAGAGCCTGAAGCCATAATCCTGTGGTCAATATACTTCCAATTAAAACCACGAACATCACGGGATTTTTAATTTGATGTCTTGGGTCCAGTTTTTTCATCGAATCGATGATTGCCGGCCACACGATAGACGGCTCAAACAAGGATTTTGCTTTTTGCGATTTACTCATAGAAAACCTCTATTAACCTCCGCCCAGCATCAGGTGCTCGACAATCGGGCCAAGTGCAAGAGCAGGGAAAAAGGTCAGGGCGCCGACGATTAAGACGACCATTACGAGGAATAAAATAAAAAGAGGCGTATGCGTCGGCAAAGTCCCCTGGGTTGCGGGGACAACTTTTTTTCTCGACAGTGAGCCTGCAATTGCCAGTATCGGTATCACCAGCCAGTATCTGGCGAAAAACATCACTAACCCCAGAGTTAAATTATAAAAGAAATTGTTGGTAGATAAACCTGCGAACGCGCTTCCGTTATTGTTTGCTGTTGAGGAAAAGGCATACAATATTTCGCTGAAGCCGTGCGTGCCGGGATTGAAAATTGCCTGTTTGGCCTGAGGTAAAACAACTGAAACTGCTGTCCCGACAAGAACAAGTATGGGCGGGATTAAAATCATAAGGGACGCCATTTTCATTTCGTAAGATTCAATTTTTTTGCCGAGGTATTCGGGTGTTCGGCCAATCATAAGGCCCGCAATAAAAACGGCGATAATAACAAACGCAATCATTCCGTAAAGACCTGAGCCAACGCCTCCGAAAATCACTTCTCCCAATTGCATAAGCCACATCGGGATTAAACCGCCCAGAGGCATATAGGAATCGTGCATTGAATTGACCGAGCCGTTGGAAGCCGCCGTGGTGGCTGTTGCCCAGACAGCCGAACTGGTGACGCCGAATCGTGCTTCTTTTCCCTCCATATTTCCGCCGGGCTGTAACGCCGTTGCATTTTGGTCCACGCCCAAACGGTCAAACAATGGGTTACCTTTTTGTTCGAAGTATATGCAGCTTAATAGGCAGGGGATAAAAATAATCAGCATGGCTGCAAGAATTGCCCAGCCCTGACGCCTGTCCCTGACCATAAATCCGAAGGTGTAGCACAGGGCGGCCGGTATCAGGAGTATCGCGAGAGTTTCCAGAAAATTTGATAATGCCGTTGGGTTCTCGTAAGGGTGAGCGGAGTTGACGTTAAAAAAGCCTCCTCCGTTGGTGCCCAATTGTTTAATGGCAACCTGCGAGGCAGCGGGGCCAAGGGCAAGAGTCTGCTCTGAAATAATTTTCCCATCCGCGTCTTTTGTCGGCTGAAGCAGAGCGACTTTTGCGCTCGATTTGAAGGTCTGGACAACTCCCTGTGATACTAAAATCAAAGATAGAATCAAGGCGAGAGGAATTAAAACATAGATTGTTGACCTGACTAAATCCACCCAGAAGTTACCAATTGTTTCTACCTGTTTTTGAACAAATCCCCTGATTAAGGCTGCAAGTATCGCCATACCCGTTGCCGCGGAAACAAAATTCTGCACTGTCAATGCCAGCATCTGGGTAAGGTAGCTCAACGTTGTCTCGCCACCGTAACTTTGCCAGTTCGTGTTCGTGGCGAAACTGACCGCAGTGTTGAATGCCAAATCCGGCGGTACTGCCGGTATAGACATCGGGTTTAAAAAGAGGTATGCCTGTAAACGCTGCAGGGCATAGACAACAATAATGCCTATAATATTAAACAACATCACTGCCGCTGCGTAAGTCTTCCAGGACATAGACATATCAGGTTTAATGAAGGACAGCCGGTAAATCCATCTTTCCACCGGCGCCAGCCATACATTGAGTCCGGCAGGTTTACCTTCATAAACCAGTGCCATATAGATGCCCAGCGGCTTAACTAACAAAAGCAGTGCACTGAGAAAAATGGCAGTTTGGACAAGATTGAACCAATTCACGAGAAAATCTCCGGCTTCAGAAGAGCAATCAGCAAATAAATAAAGAGAAACAATGCAATTATTCCGCCAATCCAATAAATAACAGGCATATTTAATTACTCCTTAACTCTGTCGCACAATGCGATAAATGCAAATGAAACGACGGCTAAAAGAACTATTATGACTGTGAAAAAGATGTCCATTTTTTATATCCTTTAAAAGAAAAAGACTGCCGGCATAGCAGCAGTCTTTATAGTTTCTGTGCAATGCTCTTCCAAACGCCTACGAGGTTAGCTGACGGGCTCAGGCCTGGAAGTGCCTTATCCCTGTATGGGAATACGCCCCTGAAAACCGGGTTCCCCGTATCCATGGATTTCATGAATTTCGGCCACATTATTTCAATATTTTAGAATTATCATAATAACCTTTATCAATTCTGCAAGAAAAAAATACTTTTTTTAAAGGGCCTATCGTATTTTATGTTTTGTTCCGCGGCTGTGTTGGAACTGTTTAACTGTTTTCTTGATTAAAGGAAACTTCTTTTGTATGCTGGTGATGTTTTTATTTTAACCTTCTGGTTTTTATAAGGAGCTAAAAAGTGAAAAAGAGCTGCCAAGCAATTCAAAGACTTTTTTTAATTGTCATTAGTTTCGCAATAATTGCCCTAACAAATGGGCTGACTCGTGCGGATTCGACCCCTTCGACAAGCTCAGGGCAAGCAGGCTCACCGCGGGCGGATTCGGCTGCATTTATCGAAGGAGCGGACTTCGACAAAAATATTCCGACGCCGCAATCCGTAATCGGCTTTCCCGCCGGCGAGCGTGCGGTTACTTACGAGCAGCTTGTCAAATACCTCAAGGCTCTCGACCAGGCAGGCGACCGCGTTAAACTGGTCGAATACGGCAAGACTTACGAGGGCAGGAGTCTTTATTATCTGATAATAACCAGTAAAGAAAATCACAAAAGGCTCGACCAGATAAAAGCCGACAACGAAAAACTTGCCGACCCCCGCAAACTAAAGAACCCGGCAGACGCCGACAAAATTATTGAGAATATGCCGGCTGTCGCATTTCTAAATTACGGCATTCACGGCGATGAATTATCCAGCAGCGATGCGGCTATGTATGTCGCCTATCACCTGGCCGCTTCGAAAGATAAGCAAACACAAAAGCTGCTCGATGAGCTTGTAATTATTATCGAGCCGATGATGAACCCCGACGGCAGGGAAAGATTTCTCGGCCAGATTCGCCAGATGACGGGAGCAGTTGAAAATCCCGACGTCCAGGCGATGCATCATCAGGCACTTTGGTCGCGGGGCAGAGGCAATCATTATCTTTTCGATTTGAACCGCGACTGGCTCGTCCAGCTCCAGGCGGAGACACGGGCAACGGCGCCGATTATCTTATCCTGGAATCCGCACCTCTTAGTCGATTCGCACGAGCAGGGGCCTTACGACACTTATCTTTTTGACCCGCCTAACGACCCGGTGAACAGCCAGATATCGGAAAGCATAACCAAATGGCGAAAAACTTTCAGCGAGGACCAGTCCGCTGCGTTCAATAAATTCGGCTGGAGCTATTTTACCAGGGACTGGTACAGTGATTGGGGCCCGATTTATACCAACTCCTGGGCAAACCTATTGGGTGCAGTCGGAATTCTCTACGAGCAGGGGCGGGCAGATTCCGGCTCGGTAAAGCAGCTGACGGGCAGTATTACAACTTACCGCGAAACCGTGCATCATCATATTGTAAGCACTTTTGCCAACCTGCAGACTCTGGCGGCCAATCGAAAGCAGATACTGAAGGAATTTTTCGAAGATAGAAAGTGGGCAATCAATGAGCCTGTCAAAGACGGGAAATTTCTTATCATCCCGCAGAACAAAGACGCGGACAGATGGAAAGTTTTTATCGATACCGTCAGGCGGCACGGCATAGAGGTCGGATTTGCCGCTGCGGATTTTGAGGCGGAAAAATTGACGGATTTGTGGGGAAATATTATCGACAAAAAGCAGTTTCCAAAAGGCGCCGCGGTAATCAACTGGAATGAACCGCACCGGCGGCTGCTCGATTGCCTGCTCGGTTTCGACCAGCGGATGTCCGATAGCTTTTTGGTGAAGGAGCGGACAGAAATTACCAATTACCGCGGAAGTATGATTTATGACATGACTTCGTGGAGCCTGCCGATAGCGTTCGGCCTGGATTCATACCGCGCAGGAGGCATTTCAGATGTTCAGCTAATGAAGGAATACCCGCTTGCGTCAGCCGCCGTGCCGGCAAAAAAAGGTAATTTTGGATACATAATAGATTTTTCAGGCTCGCAGGTTTATCCGGTTATCGTGCGGCTTTTCGAGCAGAACTGCCGGCTGAGGGCCGCCACCAAACCATTTAAATTCGCAGGAAAAAATTACGAGGGTGGAACAATACTTCTCCGCTCCAACGAAAATCCCGACAATCTTTTCGAAATTTTGCAGAAAGCCGCCGGCGATTTTCATTTTGACATACAGGCTGTCGATACGGCTTTGGTTGAAGACGGCCCGGATTTGGGGACATCAAAATTTGTTCTGCTGACTGAGCCGCGGGCAGCGATTGCGTCGCAGTGGCCAATCTCTTCCGGCTCGTTCGGTTCCGTCTGGTTTCTCCTGGATAATCAGGTTCGGCTAAAATGCTCCATTATAAATATACAGAACCTCGGCGAAATCGACCTGCGAACGTATAACGTCCTTGTTCTGCCGGATTCGTATGGTTCCGGAGAAGTTCTCGGCAAAGCGGCCGTCAGAAAAATAAAGCAATGGGTCGAGAACGGCGGGACGCTGATTGCCATCGGCGGTTCCGCAGCCTTTGCCGCTGACGCCAATAATAATCTTTCGTCAGCCAGGCTTGGCGAGGACGTCCTCGATAAATTGCCCGAGTACCAGGAGGCTCTTCTCCACGAAAAAGAAGGCCTGAATATAAAAATTGATTCCAATAGTATATGGGGTAAGGCAAGCGAATCTGCCGCAGGCGGGGTTGCAGCTGAGCCGAACAAAACAATAGCGAAAGATAAAGATGCCGACAAGGCAGCCGGGCAGGGCATCGATAAACTCAAACGCGACGATGAATGGAAAAAATTATTCAGCCCGACCGGCGTCTTCCTTTCGGCGACAAGCGACACGGAAAACTGGCTATCTTTCGGGCTGGATGAAAAATTGCCGGTATTTTTCGAAGGAAGTGATGTCTTTATGGCAAAACAGCCCGTAAGGTGCGCTGTAAGATTTGCCGGGCAGAAAAATTTGCGGCTCAGCGGCCTGCTCTGGCCTGAAGCGAGGGAAAGAATCGCCGACACCGCTTACGCTACAACAGAATCCGTCGGCAGAGGCCAGATTATTCTTTTCGCATCAGACCCCACATACAGGACGTGGCTATCGGCCCAGCAGAGATTATTTTTGAACGCCTGCCTGCTCGGCCCGGGACTTGGAACGAGTCCACCGAAACCCTGGTAAGAGAAGAAGCTTAAAATTTAAAGCGTAAAGTGCAAAACGAAAACCAGAATTTAAAAGCTTTCGCGACGGACTTGTGGCTGTATTATTCGCGGAAAAAAATTATCAGGCTGGATTTGCAATAAGCGGTTTTGCCGGTTCGGCTCTTTTTTCGATTGTGCCGGAACCGGGGACAGGCCCGGTCACCGCAGGCAATTCGGCGAATTTGCTGCTTAACTGTTGAGCGTTGAGAAACATTTTCTTTGCCAGGTTTGTAATTGAACCGGCTGCTATGGTTCGGCCGTTCAATCCGTTGCTGTTTGCCTTAGCGGGATACGTTGGTTTGATTCTTTCGATTTTGTTTTCTCTCTGCTGTTCCGGCTTTGCCGGATAAGCGGCAGGCTGCGGACTTACTGCGGACGAATCCGGGGAGCCCTGCGAGTATGGCGTGAGCGGATGGTCAACAACGAAAGTTTTTCCCTTGTGCCTTCGGGTTTGCACAACACCTGCCAAAGCACAGGCTTCTATCAGTTCTATCGTCAAGCCTTCTTTGGCGGCGTATTGCTCGACCGAAATAAGTGCGGCTCCATCCTGAAGCAGCCGTCCCGCCTTCTTATAACCTGTCTGACCTGTATTGCTTTTCATATCTGCGACCTCAATTTCCTTTCCTATTTTATTTTCGGACAACCAGCCTGTTTTACTTCAAAGTTTAATGCTATTTTGTAAATCTGCGTTCCGTCTTTGCAAAAATCTATGAACGGATTCGCCTGCGGCGAACCTACGGCGTGGCAGGCAAAAGGAAAAAAATTAGACACGGATTAACACGGATTGACACAGATTTTTAAACCGCGGAGAGAAAATAAACAGGATTGACAGGATAAACAGGATTCGCCGCAGATAGAAGGGGCGGGAGAATCAAACAAAATCTAACAATTTATTCCAGATTTATATTGAATATGGGATGGGTTCGTGGTATAATGGTATAATATAGATTAAGGTTTTGAGAGAATTTCAATGATGATGGTTAGGGAATGGGAAACACCGATTTATCGGGAGAGGAACGGAGAAAACGGAAGAGGAGAAATCCCTATTCGATTTATCAGGATTCAAACGCAATGGTTTTATATGATAAAAGTTATACAAATTAAAAACACCCAAAATTTGGAAAGGAGAAAATTATGAAAACCAAAATCAAAACTGTAATTATCATGCTGATATTATTCAGCGCTTGTCCGGCTGGGGCTGTTATCTGGACAGAAGGCTATCACCAGATGGTTGCCGGAGAAAATTATGGGGAGTCGGCTATTTATAACGATGTTAAACTCGATATCTTTGGAGGCGATATCTTGCATGTGTATGCATTCAATTCAACTACAACTAACTGGTATGAAGGACAAATGTATTATTTCCTTGCTCATGATAACAGCGTTGTCAATATCTATGGAGGAGGGTTATTAATTGGTTTGGGGGCAGGTGATAATAGCCAAGTAAATCTTTATGCATATGATATACAATATCATCTAACGGGAGGACATTGGGATGACGGTTGGATCGAAGGAAGATATCTTGTTACAAATAACTATTTTGCTTTCGATTTATGGGGTCAAGATACTTATTCACATATAAGAACTGTGCCGGAACCAACTACATTGTTTTTATTGGGTTTAGGTGGGTTACTGTTAAGAACCATAAAAAATAAAAGGATTTAAACTATTTTTCAGAGGAGGTATTAAAGATGTACCACGGAAAGAGACTTTATGTGGCTGTCCTATTTCTATCTGTTCTTTTTGTTTTTTCAAATTTTGTTTACGCTGCAAAATCTGTATATGTAATTGCTGATACGGAAATATCAAAAGTGTTTGCTTATGAAGTTAGCGGAACAAACCTGATTTACCAAACCCAATATTTTTGTAGATTGGATCCAAATGTTGGACCCAATACAGATGCAGGCGCTGTGGCAGTAGCAATCGATGAATCAGGGTTTGGGAATTTTCTTTTTTTCTCTTTTGAAACTTCTGATGAGATTGAACTGGTCAATGCAAAAACAATGCAATATATCGATAAAGTGATAGCTCCCGGAGCATCTGATCTTGCCGGTATTGCAATGGATAAGGGCAAGAGCAAGCTTTATGCCGTTGACCGTTTTACAAAAAACTTGTATTCCTGGTCCTGGGACCCCGCAATAAGGAAACTTACGCCAGATTTTAATGAGCCTTATTATATTGAATTGGAAGGGATATCAAACCAATCTGGTGAAGGTGCAATTGGAATTGCTTTGGATGAAGAAAATGGTTTTTTGTATGTAGCAGATAACACAGATACCATAAAATACTACAACACAACGACGTGGGCAAAAGAGGGGGAAATCAACGTCTCATGCAATGCAATCGGTGTTGCTATTGATGTTCAGAATCAGTTTCTTTATTACGGCAGCATAGGTTATTATGGGCAGGGAGACCCTAATCTCTATAAATATGATTTATCTGCACAAAATGAAAGTTCCGTCTGTTTATGTAGTAATTGCAGCAACTGTAGCAGTAGCTGCTGTCCTGATGCTTCTGTAGCCGGTATCGCTGTTGACCAGTCAACAAGCCTTGTTTATATAACGACACTTGGGGTAAATGGTGATGTAACAAATTACCCGGACCCGCCGCAAGACCGTATTATGGTCTATAACTCCAGCCTGCAAAGGCTTTGGTTTTCAGAAGATATCGGCAATCCTGCGGGAGTAGCTGTAGCTGCGAATGTTGGATATAAGGAGCCGCTTTTTAAGATAACAAAGGATAATAACAACCCTGCGTATAACTGTGCCAATCCTGATGATTTGATTACCTTCAATATCCACTATGATGCAAACACTCATCCCGACACAAATGCATTTGTGATAGATTATTTGCCGAGAGAACTCGATTATGTCTCTTCTAACCCTATTGCTGATTACAATTCGACCTACCACACTGTAAAATGGAATTTGCCTAATTTTAACGGAAGTTCTTCCGGCACCGTTCATATTACAACAACGGTGAATACAAGAAACGTTCCCTGCGGAAAAATTACAAACACCGCCTGTCTGGAAAGTGATAAATACTACAGCGTAGCTTTGCGGGATGTAAATGTCTGTAACTGGACGAATATAGTATTCGTTAACGAACATGTGGCAGGCGGCGATGGGAGCGGTACAAGCTGGGAAAATGCCTACTCGAATCTGCAGATGGCCCTCGGCGGGGCACAACTGATGAGTTGCGGCAGCCAAATATGGGTTGCTGCGGGTAATTATAAACCAACGAATATTCCTGATAATGCCGAGGCGAGTTTTGAACTTGTCGAAGGCGTTCACTTGTATGGCCATTTCGCAGGCAACGAGACAAGTCTGGATGCGCGGGATTTGGCTGATGTGAATAGTGAGACTATCCTCGACGGCCTAATCGACTCTGTACACAGGGTCAATAGCGTCATAAAAGGACGGTCAATTGCTAATTCTGTTACCATAGACGGCTTCACAATTCAAAAAGCAGGTTCTAGCTTATATAATGGTGGCATTTATCTCTATGATTGCGATGTCATAGTTCAGAATTGTAAAATCAGTGAAAATGAAGTTGGAATTTATGCGGATTCGAGCAGCAATTTGACTGTAGCCAATACTATCTTCAGCAATAACAGTGAAGGGTTATATGTGTATGAATCCAGTCTGATTCTGAAAAACAACAACATCAGTTATAACCAGGGAGATGGGGTATATCTCGAAGATAGCCGTGAAACCACGATAATAAACAACTGGATATATAATAATGGAGACCCGTATTCTTTATGGGGTAGTGGTATATACTACTACAGTGGTAATACTTATGTACCAGTCTTCAGAAACAATACTATCTGCAATAACCGCTATTGTGGTATTTTGGCAGAATCTGGGCCAGACCCAATAATACGCAACTGTATTATACGCGGAAATGCAAGGGACTTCAGTGATGGCAACGCATTTAATGTCAATTATTGCTGTTTACAAGCTTATCATTCAGGAACTAAAAACATATACGGTGATGCAAACGACCCCTGTTTTGTAAATCCGAATCCGCCTTATGACCTGCATATAAAGGCTAATTCGCCGTGCAAAGACACTGGCGACCCTGCGGGAAATTATGATGGAGAGACTGACATTGACGGCGAGGGCAGATTAAACGGCGTAGTCGATATTGGCGCTGATGAGTATTACTATCATTCCGCTGCGGATTTTGACAAAAGCGGAACGGTAGATTTTTATGATTACGCTTATTTAGCCAAGGCCTGGCTGTCAACGCCCATCAATAATAACTGGAATTCAATTTGCGACCTTAAGGTTGATGTTGATAATGCAATAAACGCCGGCGACCTTAAATTATTCTGCGATGACTGGCTGAAGTCATCAGGAATCGCTCAAGGCCAGGACGAAGGCGGAGAAGAACCGATGGGAGAAGAGGGCGAAGAATTTAGCCTTACATTCAATTCTCTCGTGCGGACTGCTGAACTATCGGCACAGGCCGTTGCTGCGGGAGGTGATGCGGAGGCGATTCTTGAATGGACGGACGCTATTGAGCTTGAAGCGGAAATGGCCGGTCTGTCTTCAGAAGGTTATGATACTTTCCGCCAAGCCCTTGAAGCAGATTTATTGGGAACGCTTGATTCCGCCGCCGACCAATAGCGACCCGCCTTCGGCGGGTTATTTGCGAGAATAAAGATTAACTCAGGCCGATAGTTCGCTCTGGACAACCTGGCTGTCGTTAGACGACTCATCAGTCTCTTCGCTCCAGATTTTGGTGCAGTCGCGGCCGCCATTTTTCGCCCTGTAGAGAGCGCTGTCTGCCCTTCGTATCATCTCAATTCCGCTTACAGGCCTGTCGAGCGGGGCCTGTGCGACTCCGCAGCTTACCGACAGGAATAGATTATCCGCAATCTTGATTTCGTGAGCCTTATTGCGGATTCTCTCAATCATTTTTTCGGCGCCTTCGATGCCTGTTTCAGGCAGGATAATCACAAACTCATCTCCGCCGTACCGGGCAAGAATGTCCGAATTTCTCTTGAGGCCCTTCATACACTCGGCAAGCTGCTTTAGCGCAGCATCCCCTGCGGTATGACCGAACTTGTCGTTAATCTCCTTAAACTTGTCCACGTCAATAATGCCGATGGAGAACGACCTTGAATATCTGCCCGCCCGCGAGGTCTCGTTTTCGAGCATATCTTCGAAGTATCGCCTGGAGCCTACCTTGGTAAGGCCATCTGTAAGCGATGCAATTCTGGCATCCTGGTATTGAGCGACATTGGTAAGGTGCAGATTGAGTATGTCTTTTACGAGCTTTGCCTTGTAATGCAGCAGCGACTGGTTGAGGACCTTTGCGTGTTCAAGGCCGCACATACAGAGAAATCCTTTTATATTGCCGATGCCTTTGGAAGAAACCCCTTTCACCTTATCGATTTTAAGCTGTATAATAACTCTCGGCAGTGTCGCCCCGTCTTTCTGGCAGAGTAAAGGCATAGAATCTGTGCAAATTCTGCACCCTTCCGGGTCGTTTTCCTGGGCAAAAAGGTCTTTGAGGCATTGCCTTGGGCAAACACAATTATTATAGCTGGCAGGCACGTTGGTTGTATGGTCGGACGAATCCTCATTGAAATACAGCAGGCATCTCTTGGCATTGAAAAGCTTAGTCACTTCAGAAGTGACCATACTGGTAATTTCAACGAGATTAGAACTCTTCAGGCAGGCCGACAGCATTGCCACTTGTTCAGCGGCGATTCTTGATTCGATGAGCTGCTCATGCACGACATCCCTCATAGAATACATTCTGACGACTTTACCATCCTGCACGACCGGCAGGTGCCTGATGTGGTGGGCAGCCATCAGTTCTCTTGCTTGTCTCGGTTCAGTATCCGGCGAACACCAGATTATATCACTGGTCATTATTTCACTAACATTAGACTTGCCGAGATCAAGAAAGTTGGCGGCAGCCCGGCTTGAAATATCGCGTTCTGTCACAATACCCGCCAATTTGTCCGTATTATCTGTGACAATCAGGCAGCCGACATTATTATCACGCATTTTTTTGGCTGCTTCTGCGATAGTTTCCTGCTGTCTGATGGTAGCGACGGTTACATGGTTAAAGTTTGTTTTTCCCTGCTCATTAGCCATTTCTCTATTATCTCCTATCTCCAATAAAATACTTCGTGTGTCCCCCAACAGAACAAGCCTATCGGCAATTCGAATAAGCCTCTTTAAAATTTAGCGGTATTTTTATCCTGTTCGTGCGTAAAAATTTATCAGAAAATTATGCTTTGGAGGGAACAAAATATGGCCGATAACGTCTTAATAATATGGGTTAAGCATACAGAGACGTTATTTACTCACAATTGGATATAGCTTTATTGCGTCTTTTTCGAGGAACAGGCAGTGAAGGCCGTCAGGATAATATGTGTTTTGGCAGCGATAATCGCTTCGGTTCTGATAATACTGCCTACAGTTTTGGCATCGGTGTCAGATAAGAAAGTTTCGAATCCTGACGCAGGCGGCAATATCCTGGAAAGATTTCAAAAGACACGGTCTGCCCGGCTTTCAGCGGAAAAAGAGGAAACCTCTGCCCTTGTGAAAGAGGCAAAGACGTTTGCCCTGTATCTGAATCCGCCGCCGAAGGAGCCGCCCCCCAAACCTGTGGGAGTTCAGACGCCCGGCGTAGCGGACATCGGCCGTGCCCCAATCAACTCGTCGGGAAAATTCAAGCTCATTGCAACCTGTGTCAATCAAACGAGTCCGCAGCTTTCTCTTGCCCTGATAGACCTTCCGGGCTCTGGTTTAAAATGGGTCAGGCAAACCAGCAAGGTAGATTATCTCGTAATAAAGGAAATAAAAGATGGTCTGCTTGTGGTTGGTGATGGCCAGCGGACATTTAGTGTGCCTATTGAACCGAAGTCGCCGCAGGTAAGTTTAGTCAAGGGTAAAATGTTATCACAGGCATCGGTCGAATTTTCGACGCCGCAACCTTTCGCTGTGCCGGGCGAGGCAGCGGCTGCTCCTGCTATCACGGGCAATGTTGCCATCCCTGACAGGGCGGCGGTAATTGGAACTGACCAGGAGAATGCGAATTCGGGAGATACTGAACCCACACTTTTAAGTCCTGAAGATGAGGCCTTTGTCCAGAAGTTTATGAATGAAATTGATTCGATTACCAACAGTGCGGATACCAATGACGCAGCCAAAGAGGAAAATTTTAGAAAAGCCGATGAAATATACGAGAAATACCTTGCCGAAAGCCAAAAAGCAAAAGCCGGAGGTGAGCAAACCGCAGCTCCGGGCGACCAGGGCAAAAAAATCGAACCCGCTAAACCGGATACCAAAGACCCGAATACGACCCGCCGGCAACCACCGCGTCGCAGGGCCGTCCCGCCTAAATAGAGAAAACGGGCTGTCCGATAACAAATAATAAATTCTTTTCCCGCTTTAATTTGCCGGTTAACAGCATAGATGTGGAACTTTTTTCCCGTTCATTCGTCCAATTACTACGGAAATATCGGGCATGACGCCTTCGCAGCGGCATAACATCAAAAGCACCTTTGAAGCGAAGGTTTAGCAACAGTAGCACCGCAAAATACCCGATAAATCGTCAGTGCAAAAGCTTGAAAAATATGCACATTATTTACTACGGAGCAGAGTATGTACGTCGATGGAAAGCCAGGAATAGTTTCTCTTAGCAATTTGAAAAACGTTCTATGGTTAGTTCTGTTTGCGGTCGTCTTTTCCTGTCCGCCGGTTTTGTCTGCGCAGCAAAGCAGCGACGGTAAAACTGCAACTGCGCCTGCACCGCGGTACAGGGTTTTTTCCCTGCGCTACATCACTGCCGAACAGGCTCAGGGTTTTCTTAAAAAGACGGCAATCCAGGTTGAAAGTCAAATCGTCAAAAACAATATCATTTCCATAACAGCGCAGCAACTGGATTTGGCGAGAGCAGCAGAAGTTTTAAGACTTGTCGATTCACAAAAACCGTATGAGGTAGAGAATATAGTTCCGGCTAATGCTGCTTCCAGCCTGCCGGCGGCCAAGGAAATCTCTGCGAAGCTCGGCAACGTTCAGGTCGGAAGCTTTGCCAACCCTCCTGCCGGCCAGGGCGATAAGGCAATCGTAGATGTTTTGGGAGATAAGGTGCTGATTATTGCACCGGGCGAGAGAATTGAACAAATCGAAAAGCTTCTTATGGCTGAGCCGCAAAGCGGCACCGGCAGCGATGAGCAGAACGAAGCCGTTGAGGATGTGGTTTCCTCTCTTGCAAGACCGGCGGATGCAAATGCGGCAATTACCTTAAATTCCAATAATAACGCCGAACCGGTCTTACAAAATAATACCGAAAAAGAGACGGGTAATTCCGGCCTGTTTGATGCGGCATCACTTTTGAAGATTGATATAAATAACCTGCCTGCTGCCAATAAGGAAAAGATTAAAAAGGCAGATGCAAATCTTCGGTTGCAGAAAGACGCTAACCCGCCTGCGGCGGGTTCGCTTTCCGATGTATTTAGCAAATTAACCGATTCTCTCGGCAGGAAGACCGCTGTCGATTCGAACAAGGTTCCCGCTATACCGGTGAAGGCGCAGATGAGCAGCAGGACTGCGGCAAAACCTCCCGCCGAGTTAAATCAGACGAAACCTAATGTGCAGGCTGCGGCAAAAACTTCGAAGGCGAATGATTCTGAGTCCGTTGCTGACGGCAACGAGGTGATTTCGGTTTCGCTGCCGGAGAAGCTTTCCATAATTCAGCTGATAGGACTGGTAAGTGAATACCTTCATTTGAATTATATGTATGACCCGACAAAGGTGACCGGCGATATTACTCTGAAATTAGAAAATAATCTCGAAGGAAAATTAAGAGTGAAAGATTTATACCCGCTGCTCGAATCGGTTATGAAGCAGAAGGGGTTCGTAATGTCCCGACGCGGGAACTTCGTTACAATTGTGCCCAAGGAAGAGGTGGCAAATATCGACCCTGAACTGGTGGATACATCCAACGAGAAAATACAGAAGGGCGATGTTGTTATAACACGGATTTTCCAGCTCAAATTTATTGACCCTGAAAGCGCAAAAAATCTGCTTACGGGAATGGGCATGGGTCTGGATATTAATACCTCCGCTTCGGCAGGGGGCTTTTTAATTGTGACCGAATACGCCTATCGTATGAGCCGGGTTGAAGAGCTTATAAGTATGGTGGATAAGCCCGGCGAACCGAAGAGGTTCCATTTCAGGCGGCTTAAATATACGATGGCATCGGCTCTCAAGGATAAAATCAAGGCCCTCGCAGAGCAGCTCGGCACGATTTCAATAACCGTAGCTACGCCTGCGGCAAGGGTAATGCCGCCCGGCGGCGGGAGACCATTAATCAGGCCGCCCGTGCAAACTCAACCTACACCAAGTGCCGCACCGGCGTCCGAGGCGCTGAACGTCTTTATTGATGTTGATGACAGGACGAACCGGCTGCTTATGATAGGCCGTGAGGAGCAGCTCGATATTATCGAAAGCCTCGTCGATACCCTCGACGTCCAGCAGCAGGACCTGCGGTCGCTGCGGCTTTACGAAATCCAGAATGCGGATGCTCAGGACGTCGTCTCAAAACTCGGGGAGCTGGGGATAATATCGACACAGCCAAAAACCACAACGAGAGGCTCAACTACATCCAGATACCCGACCTCGGGACGGATTACCCAGCCGGGCCAGCAGCCGGGGCAGGGCGGCCAGCCAACGTCTGCCGCTGAGATACAGGAAATTACAGGCGAAGAGCCGCAGATTATCGTTATTGAAGCTACCAACGCATTGTTGGTCAACGCTACTGCTGAACAGCATCTGCGAATAGCATCCATGATTGGCTACATTGACAGCTCGCCGGCGGAGGCCTCTACAAATTATGTCGTCTATCCGCTGGAAAGCCAGGACCCCGAAGAAATGGCCAAGGTCCTCAATCAGCTTATACATGAGACGGTGGAAAACAAAGACGCCAGCGGTAAAGTGGTCGGCACAACAATCACCAAAAAAACTGACGAAGAGATTGCCATAATACCCGATAAAAATACGTTCGCTATAATCGTCTATGCCAGCAAAAAAAACCAGCAGTGGGTTGAAAGCCTCATCAGGCAGTTGGACAGGCGCAGGCCCCAGGTATTGATTGATGTCACATTGGTTGAGGTATCGAAAAATGACGCCTTCAATCTCGACCTGAACGTACTTACAAAAGGCCCTTCATTACCGCTTGTTGGAGATACCGGCAATTTTAGTTTAGCAATTCCTTTCTCGGTTGACCCGTGTTCGAAGAAGCCAGTTGGTCAGAAAGTCTGGGGCGGCAGCACTAACAACGGAACCGGCAGCGCCTTTTATGGCGACAATCATATACAGGCACTGTTGACTGCTATGGACAAGAAAGGCTACGGCCGGGTACTGGCAAAACCCAAACTGCTTGTTAACGATAATGCGACAGGCACAATTAAAACTTCTGAAGTACAAACCATAGTATCAGCCCAGAGCAGTATCGTGACGAGTGGCTCTGGACCGAGCGCATCAACTGCATCGGTGACTAATACGCCATACACTGCTGAGATAAAGCTCGATATTACGCCTCATATCAGCGAAGGGAATTTACTTCGATTAGAGATAACAATGACACGCACAGATTTTCGTGCAAGGCCGGATTATGTATTGAAGGCCGGTTCTGGCGGCGGCGAATTATCGGGTCCATCACCCCCTGATTTGCTTACAAGCGATGTCAAGACGGTAATAACAGTGCCCGATGACCGCACAATAATACTCGGCGGACTTGAAAAACTTAACCAGAGCAAGGGCGGGACGAAAGTCCCGATTTTAGGCGATTTGCCATTTATTGGCGGCGCATTCAGAAGCACTGCCAATACAGATACGCAGGACAGGATGTATGTCTTTGTCAAGGCCAACATATTAAGACCTGAGCAAAGAGGCATGGAATCCGACATAATTCGTATCTCGGATAAAAATCGACAGGACTTTGAAAAACACGAAAAAGATATGCAGGATTATCAGGATTGGCCCGGAATAAAACCAACACCTATGGCTCCGAAAAAAATATTCGATCCCAATGAGAAATGAAACGCCTTTTTTCATAAGCCTGTTTTGAAGGAATTACAAATCGGCTGATTAGACAAAGTTGTTGAACATTGTGGCGAAAAGAGGTATTTTTCTGGTACACCTGAAGCCTTGAAGGGTTTCCGCAAAAATACCGAGATGTGCGGATACATATAGACGTGTGCGAACGTATATTAAATAGATATGAAAGACCTGCTTATACAAACTGCCAAACGAACCGGCATAATCGATGCCGGTCAGCTTACGGGGTTTCTCGAGAGCAACAAAAGCAGCGAACCGATAGACGAGGTTCTGCTGCAATGCCCGTATTTTACCGAGGAGGGCGTCCTTAAGCTGTTTGCCGCTGCTCTCGGGCAGCAGTATTTCACCGATATACCCGCCAAGCAGGTGCCCGCGGAATTTGTGCAGTCTGTGCCGGCTTCTTACGCCCAGCATTATTCGCTCATAGGAATTAAAGAAACCAAGGATAACGGCGCAGCAGACAATGAACTTACCGTTATTCTATCGAGGCCGCTGGATACCAATGCGTTAGATAACGTATCTAAAATGACAAAGATGCCCGTCAAGCCGGCTCTCGCTACCAGGACAGCAATCACCGCAGCAATCGACGTCGCTTATGAGCAGCGAAGCACTGTTATCGAGGAGGTCGCCGAGGAACTGGATTCGCAGAATATCGACCAGCTCGCTGATGAGGTGTCGGCTTCGGACGATTTGCTTGACGTGGTGAACAGGCCGCCGGTCATCAGGTTGGTCAACGATGTTCTCTTCAGGGCGCTGCAGCTTCGGGCGAGCGATATTCACGTCCACCCTTACGAAAACAAAATCCAGATTCGATACCGCATAGACGGCATCCTTTACGATACGCTGAGCCTCAACAGGAACGTCCTGCCGCTGGTCGTATCACGCATCAAGGTTATGGCGGGTATGGATATCGCCGAACGCAGGATGCCGCAGGACGGCAGGTGCTCTGTTCGATTAGGCCAGCGGGAAATAGACCTGCGTGTAAGCACCGTTCCTACGAGCTATGGCGAACGATGCGTCCTGCGACTATTGGATAAAAGCAGCGGGGTATTAGGCCTTAACGACCTGGGTCTTGGAAAAGAAGACCTCGATAAATTCGACACATTGTTGAACCGCACGCACGGCGTAATCTTTGTCACGGGGCCTACGGGTTCCGGTAAAAGCACGACCCTTTATGCCTGCCTGAACAGAATAAATTCCGCTGAAAAAAATATTATGACAATCGAGGACCCGATTGAATATCAGCTCGAAGGCATCAGCCAGATGCAGGTTGCGGCAAAAAAAGGTATGAATTTCGCGAACTCGCTGCGGCACGTTTTGCGGCAGGACCCCGATGTGATAATGGTCGGCGAAGTGCGCGACGTCGAGACCGCCCGAATGGCGATTCAGTCGTCATTGACGGGGCACCTTGTCTTCAGCACTTTGCATACCAACGATTCTGCGGGCGCGATAACAAGGCTGCTGGACCTTGGTGTAGAGCCTTACTTAGTGAGCTCGTCTCTTGTGGCGATTCTTGCGCAGCGATTGGTGCGAAGGGTTTGCCCCGATTGCAGGCAGGCGTCAAAGCCTACGGAACGGGAACTGCGGGAGCTTGGTCTCGGCCATTTGCAGCCGGGGGCGCTATCAAACGTGAGCGTCGGCGCAGGTTGCGACAGGTGTTTCCAGACAGGCTATCGCGGCAGGACAGGCATCTATGAGATGATGCTGATAGACGAACAGATACAGGATTTGATATATAAACTGCAGAGCGCCGGCGTCATCAAAAGGGCAGCCCTCAATGCCGGTCTTAATACGCTGCGTATGGACGGCGCAAGAAAAGTCCTCAGCGGCGTCACGACCGTCGCCGAGGTGCTTAGGGTGACGCAGGCAGATACCGTGTAATACGAAGCAATTATTCTATATCGGAAACGAAAAAATTTATGCCGAGATTTCAATACATCGCAATGAATTCGCAGGGCAAAAAAGACAAAGGCACCGTCATTGCCGAAAGCCCTTATGCCGCCAGAAAGCAGCTGCGCATTCGCGGCATACATCCTACAGAGGTAGCGGAGATTTCGGCGTCCGATGAGGAGAAACGCTCGATATTTTCATTTATGTCGGGGACAAAAAAATCCCACATTATTGAATTTACCAAGCAAATGGCAACGCTGCTCAATTCCGGCATAAAACTTACCGAGGCTCTTTCGGTTCTCACGATGCAGACCTCGAACGCGCGTTTTAAAAGCGCGCTTGTCGATATCCGCGACCGTGTGATGACGGGCGAATCGCTTACCGACGCCCTCAAGGATTACACGGAATTTTTCGATGTAATTTATATCAGTATGGTTCATGTCGGCGAAGTGACCGGGTCGCTCGCCAACAGTTTTTCGACTATCGGCAACTTTATGGAGAAGCGTCATCGCGTCGAATCGAAGGTGATTACCGCTATGATTTATCCCGCCGTTCTGATTTGTTTCTGTACGGGAGCGGTTATGATACTTACGGTGCTGGTAATTCCTCAAATCGGTAAACAGATTGAAGCAGCAGGCCAGCAATTGCCTATGATTACGCGCGTCCTTATGGGAGTCGGAGGCGTTTTTACAAGCCTGTGGATATTTGTCTTTATTGCCGTTGCGGCGGTTATAATCATCTCGGTGCGGCGTTTCCTCAAAACTGAACGCGGCTCTCACATGCGGGATAAAATGCTGCTGTCGCTTCCGGTTTTCGGGCCGATAGTAAAGCAGCGGGTGGTCGCACGTTTCGCATCGACGCTCTCAACGCTGCTCAGTTCCGGCCTGAGTATGGCTGAATCGCTCCGCGTGGTCGCCGAGGTCACGGGCAACAGCATAATGAAAGCCGCGGTTCAGAAAGCACGCGAAAGAATTCTGGCCGGCGCCGATATTGCCACCCCGCTTCGCGACAGCGGCGTAATCAGCCCCGCCATCGCGCATATGGTGACGGTTGGCGAAAAGAGCGGCGAACTCGAAACGATGCTCAAAAACATCAGCGAAAATCTCGAAGCCACTACCGATGTTGTCATTGAAAGGCTTGCCATTCTTATCGAGCCTGTTATCATAATCATAATGGCAGCGATTATAGGCCTGGTTGCCATTGCCGTGCTTCTTCCTATTTTGAATATATCGACCCAGCAAATATAGAAATTATAAAGGGAAAATTATGAATGCCAAAAAGAATCATAAGGGTTTTACGATAGTTGAAATTATGGCGGTTCTGGTCATCATAGGTCTGCTTGCAACGCTGGTTGGGACGCGTGTAATAAAACAGATTGAAAAGGCCAAGTATGAAACAACAAAAGCCAACCTCAAGACCCTTCACACGGCCGTCAACCAGTTTTTTATGGATGTTGGCAGGCTGCCGACACAGGAAGAAGGCCTGGAGGCGCTTATTACCCCGCCGGCAGGTCTCGAAGGGTATGACCCGGGCGGGTATATCGAGCAGACCAAAATACCCAAAGACGGGTGGAAACAAGAGTTTAAGTATTCCCTCGCCCCCGAAAGCGGCAAGCCCTTTGAAATCAGAAGCGCCGGTCCCGATAAAGAGTTTTATACCGACGACGACCTGGTAAGCACAGACATCGAGTAGAAAAATGAAACCGGGCGACCGTCATCCAAAGGCAGGACTGCGGCGATGAACAAAAACGAAATGAATAATTTTATTGGACGGCCACACTTTCGCGGGGGGTTCACGCTCACCGAAACCGTTGTTGTCATCGCCATACTTGCCTTTTCGATGCTGCTCGTTCAGATGTCTGTTATGCCGCTCTATTCCAAAAGCACTTTTAAGGGGCAGGCGCAGAAATTTATCTCGACGCTCCAGAGGGCGTCGAACGCCGCTTCACGCAGCAATAAAAGATACGAAGTAATTATCGATTTAATCGAACAGAAATACATACTCCGGAAAATATCCACCACGGACGTCGAAGACGTCCTCGATGAGGAAATTCTTGAGCAGAATAATTTCGGAAAAAACTGCAGGGCTGATTACGTCATCTTCGACGATTTGGTCTCGACGGACCAGCAGCACCAGACGGCGAAATTCCGCGCAGGCCTCGCAGGCTGGCAATATGGCGGCAAAATAGTCCTCTTTGACAGCAGGGGCCAGCCATATTCCGTTATCGTAAGCAGAATCAGCAGAATCATCGAATTGAAAAATGGTGATGTGGATATTCTTTTACCTAAATACAATGAAGAAATGTCATTCTGATAAAAATTTTGCCGGATTTGGAAGCTTTCGCTCCGCGTTCAGTCTCGTTGAGACGGCGGCGGCGCTGCTGATATTGGCGGTTATTTGCAGCGGGGTGGTTGTAGTATTTGACAACTCGATGAACTCCGCCGCCAATTCTGCGCTCCGTATGCAGGCCTTCGAGGTGGCAGAGGAAAATATGGAAAAGCTTCTTGCCTCCAGCTCTGTCAGTGAGAACGTCGAATACGGCTATAGCGAAAAATACCCTGCCATCGAATGGCAGACGACCGTCGAGACGTTTTACGAGCCGACAACCAGCCGGCTCTGGACAAGGGCAGTCTGCTCGGCGGATTTTCTCGATATCTCCGGCAAGAAGCAAAAAGTGGAGCTTGCCAACTGGCTTACCGACCTTACGCAGCAGCAGGTAATCGATTTAATGAAAATGAAAGAACAGCAGAAGTCCCAAATCGGCGCCGACAAGCTTCTCCAGACAATCGAGGACGCCGCTGAATATGCCGGCGTAGATGTTGATACAATCCAGAAGTGGGTCGATAGCGGTATGCCTGTGACGGATGAAGGTTTGTTTATAAAGGATTATCTCGATTTGTATAAAAAGCATAATGGGGAACCTCCGCCCGAAGAGAAAAGCATACTCGGCAATAAATATTTACCTTTGTTGACCAATCCGAACAAGTCTGGCCTGACAACCCCGCCTACACAGCCTGACCAGCAAAAGAAACCTGACGACGGTACAAAGAAACCCGACGATGGTACAAATAAACCTGATGACGGTACAAATAAACCTGACGTTGACCAAAAGTCTCCTGAAACACAACAAACTACGTATTGTGGGAAGACGATAGATGAATTGAATAAGATGCCGCCTGACAAATTCTGGCCATTTGTCCAGAGTTGTCCTGAACTATGGATTCGGTAAGTAATCTATAGAAAAGTAAAATGAAACTGATTATAAAAAATCCTGTTCTTAAAAGAGCGTTTTCCCTGGCGGAACTGCTGGCGGCGCTGATTATCAGCTCTATGATAATCCTTGCGGCCTTCAGCCTTTTCAACCGGCTCAATAAGGTTTCCGCTTCCGTCATCAGCAGGCTCGACCGGGGGCAGCTGCCGCGCGAGATTCTGCAGCTTATCGCCGAGGATCTCGACCGCATAGTTTCCGACAGCAGAGATACGAGGATAAATTTTCAGAACAGGATTGAAAACAACGGCCTGCAATCCGCAAAGCTCGAAATAATAAAAACCATATATGACAAAGATAACAATCCCCTGATTTTCGAGCAGATTGTCTGGCAGACGTCGTTCGATTTAACCGCCAATCCCAAAGGGATGGTTTTATACAGGCGGCACAGCGGCCTTGCCGTCGAAGACAAACTGCTCGATGAGCCGAAACAGGACGCTGAAAGACAACTTTATATCCCTGTCTGCGGCGGCATAACTTGCTTCAGTATCAAGAGCGGCAATTTTCAGACGGGAGATATCCAGACCGGCGGCGACGGCAGTGTCGACCTCATCGACCGCTGGAGCGGCGGGCCGCTGCCTGCCAATATCATAGCCACCGTTTCATTCGCCGACCCGATAGAAATAACCCCGGGTCAATGGCAGGTGCCGCAGACAGAACAAATTACCAGAATCATCGCTCTCGACAGGACGAGGAAAATCCCATTTGAAATCAAAATGATAGATTCTAATAATGTAAGCGACCAGAACACGCCTTCCGTAAATAAAAAACAAAATATTCAGGATTCGAACAGGCCGGTTGGAAATGTCAGAGGAAAATAAAAAATTCGCTGGGTTAGATAACAGCCGAAACAGGGGCTTTGTCCTGCTTCTTACGCTGGTGTTGCTGATTGCCCTTTCGACACTCGGCTATGTGCTGGGCAGCAGGCTGCTGGAATCGAGAAGCAGAAACCAGTACCTCATCGACTACACCCAGGCACGCTACGCCTGCGATTCCGGGATAAAATACGCCCTGGCGACAATCGACCAGTACAAGGCATCTCTGGTATCCAGGCCGAACGAACCGGATTTTTCCGATTTATTCAATATGACCGAGCCGGAATATCAAAAGTTTCTCGCAGACTGGGCAGAATGGAAAAAACAGAACGAATCTGACGCCAATAGCGTGCAGCAAGACGCCTCCAGGCCAGCTGACTTCAACGACACAAATTCCATCGGGACACACCGGATTACAAAAGATGTGAACGATACCAATAATGCCGCAAATAACCTTTCCAATCTTCTCGCATCCGGCTCTGACGCAAATGACAATAATGAGCCGGCAGTTGTCCGTGGGCCTTACGGGCAGACCTGGCCGCTCGTTTTCGCCCCGATGGAATTCGAGATAGGCACCGCAAAAGTGACCATAGAAGTGGAGGATGAAAACGCAAAATACCCGCTTGCTCTGGCGATAATCAGCGACGAAAATCTCGCGCGTGAATCCGAGGCAAGTCTCCAGACGTTTCTGCGGTGGATGTGGAACAGGATAGAGGACGAAAGCACGGTTGATTCGAGTATCAAATCGATAGAAAAGCAGCTCGACCAGATAAAAGAGATTAAACAGTTCACAACCGACTTCAAACCCATAACGACTACCGAAACGCAGTCACCGCCGGCAGGTAATGCAGGAGCTCAAAGGAAAACTCCGGCGGCCAGAGGCGGCACTTCGCGAATCACTGCACCAGGAGCAAGTCCTCCGGCAACGCCAACAACCGCCAGGGTGACTACAACGGTTGCGGACCAGCAGCTAAGGCAAAGCGCCGATTTCACGAGGATTTTTCACAGCTCGCTTATCGACCTCGACCTTCTCGCAAGGCCGACCATCGAAAGCCCCACAAGGAAAGAGTCCGCCTTGAAGTATATCAGCCCCTTCGCAGCCACAAAGGTCAATATAAATTCCGCACCCAGGCAGGTACTGGAGTCGGTTTTTGTCTTTGGCGGTGATGAAAAGGATATTGCGGACCAGATTATCCTCAAAAGACGAATAAAGCCCTTCGACTCGATTGACGAGTTAAAAAAGGAGCTTTTCAGCTTCTCGGACTCTATCGACAGGTGTAAAAAATTTATTTCGACCCAGAGCGACCTTTATACGATAAAGGTGACCGCGATAAGCGGTGCGGCAAGGTGTACGGTGCTGATTGTGGTGAGCAGGGACGGCAACCAGACAAAACGCATCGCCTTAATCGCATCATAATACGCGGGAAAAAGGGACGATAAAAGGAAATACGAAAAAGTGGACGCAAAACAAACAATAGGAATTTATATAACGGCAAACTCGGCAACGGTGTCGGCGGCATCTGCCGGCAAAGATTTGCAGGTCGCCGCCTGCTTTACCGTTAACATTGATACCAACCTGCTGGAAAGTCCTGACGCGGCAGAGAAAATGACGGAGCTTATCGCGCAGGAATGCTCCAAGCGTTCAATCGTCTTACAGGATGGAAGTGTTGCTGTAGCTCTCGATTCCTCGATGTTTATGCAGCACCGCGTTCACAGCGAATTTACAGATACCAAACAAATTGCCCAGACGGTCCGCTTCGATACAGAGGAAGCGGTCGCCACGGACATAAGCGAGCTTGCACTCGCCTTCCATGTCGCATCCCCGGCGCAGGGCGGCTCGAACCTGTCGGTCTTCACTGTCGGCCGAAAGCTGCTTACCGGCATCTTGTCTGCATTCGATAAAAAAAATATTGACCCGGTTTATATCGAGCCGGATATCGTTTGCTTATCCAGGTTTATCGCACATAACTTTGCCGCATCCGCCGCAGGCGGACCGCAGGCAGACTCGACACAACCCTCTCCGCACGCAGGTTCCGCAGGCTCGTCGCATTCGAAGCTCTTTGCTGTTCTCTCTTCTTCCAACGGCTACCTTATCGTACCGCCGGCGGCCGGCAGGCAAAGCTCCGTGCTTCGCACTTTTATGGTCGGTTCCGCCCAGGACAGGTTCGCACTGCTCAGAAACCAGATAATGGTGACTACCGCGATGCTGCCGCAGGATGAAAAACTCAATTCACTGGCTGTCTTTGATTCATCAGGTTCGATTGCGGCGGGCAGGCTTGCCGAAGCGCTCGGCGTCAAAAGCGAAAATATCGACCTGGCAGCCCGGATGGCGGGCGATAATGCGGAAGCCGCTATAGATAAGGTGAGCCTGGCGATTGCGACAGGGGCGGCGATTGCCTTCGATGATAAAAATCGCGTTGACTTCAGGGTAGATTTCAGCCCGTATAAGGGCAAACAAATCCGGCTGGAGAAAAATCTCAAAATCATATCCGTCTGTGCGGTAATCTGCCTGCTTGCACTCGGCATACTCGCCCAGATAAGTTTGTATAACGTAAATAAACCGCGAAAAATAAAACGCGAAGAGTTCAACAATAATTACAGGCTCGTTCTGCCGGCTTCGAAGGATGTTTCGGGCAGCCTAAAGGTGGCGATTAAAGACCTCGAAGGCGAGCTTCGGCGGCTCCAAAAATTAAAACAGGGTCTCGGCGATAACGGCCAGAAGTCTGTGCCTGATAAGCTCGCCCTGCTGCTGAGGGCTTTTAATGCCAGCGCCGAGCCTGCAAAACTGGAGATACAATCGATTGATATTACGGTAAAAACAATACGTATAACAGGCAGCACCAATGGTGCGGGAGGCACGGGAAGCCTGCGGGAAGCCATTGTGCAGAATAATCTTAAAATTGACCAGGAGGACCTTAGCTATAAAGGCGACCGTCATAATTTCAGTATGACGCTCTCGGCCAAATAGAAAGTAAAAAATGATTTCCAGAGACTTTTACAAAAAACCGGTTTTTTATTACATATTCATCCCCGCAGTGGCGGCGCTCTGGCCCTGCTCGGTTGCCTTTGTCTCTCTGCCGCACAGCAGGCAGGCCTTTATCAATGAACAAAAAAGCTATAGCGACGCAAACGAGGTGATGTTTAATATTCTTGCCATCGACCCGGACAGGTCGAAAAACGCCAACGTTAAAAACCCCGCGAAGACGTTCGATTATTTTACCGCCGTCGGCGATATCGCCCGTTCCTGCAATATATCCACGCCGACAATAAGCTCACAGCCTGCCAGAACGGTAGAGAACCGGAAAATGCAGGAAGCAACCGTCACTTTGCAGAAAGTCAATATCAGCTCTTTCGCCAATTTCCTCTCTGCTCTGCAAAGACGCTGGGCAAATCTCGAATGTGAAAGCATAATCCTCGACAAGCAAAAGGGTTTGCCGGACGTCTGGAAGGCTACCGTAAAATTCCGTTATCACTTCTGATATTACAATTCGCTATTCGGATTTTTTTCTGTATTTTCTCAAGAGGTCGAGGAAGTGCTGCATATCTGGTGCGAGGGGGGCAACAAACTCAACTTTTTCGCCGGTCGAGGGATGCGTGAAGCCGAGCTTGTATGCGTGAAGGGCGGTGCGTTTAAGAATCGGGTCTTCTATGGCAGGCTTCTCATTCTTTAACTGCCACAGGTAGACAAGTTTGCCGCCGTACCAGTCATCTGCGACAATCGGGTGCTTGATATAAGACATGTGCACCCTGATTTGATGCGTTCTGCCTGTCTTGGGGAAAAGCCGCATCAGCGAAAAGCCCCTGAATTCCTCTGCGATTTGGTAAAATGTTATCGCCTCTTTGCCCGCATAAGACCTGACGGCATACCTTTCACGAATCCTCGGATGCATACCGAGAGGCGCCACAATGCGGTCATTCTTCAGGCGGGGCGTGCCGTGAACAATCGCGAGATATTCCTTATACGTCTGGCGGCGCTCGAACTGCTTGGCGATTTTCCACTGGGCCTTCTCGTTCTTGGTGATGACGATTACACCGGTGGTGTTTTTGTCGAGCCGGTGAACGACGCCGGGCCTGAATTCGCCGAGCCCGCTGGATAGTTTATCCGAATAAAACGACAGGGCATTGACCAGCGTTCCGTGCCGGTTGCCCCTGGCGGGATGCACGAGCATGCCCGCGGCTTTATTGATAATGATAATATCATCGTCTTCGTAAATTACATTGAGTGGTATATCTTCCGGCGTGATTTCCCTGCTCGGGGGCGGCGGCGCCGTCATCTCAATCCTCTCGCCGTCTTTGAGCTTATACGATTGTTTTGTGACGGGTTTGCCGTTAACCGTTATGCCGCCTGCCTTGATAATTTCCTGCAGCATAACCCTGCTGTATCCGCCGATACGGTGGTGCAGATATTTATCGATTCGGCGTTCCACTATCCCTTTGCCGACCACGAGAACAAGCGGTTCACCGTCGATTGCGGGATTTATCACGGGCGGTTCGACTGTCCGCCGCAGGCGGACCGCGGGCGACCGGTCAGAACCGATTGAATCTTGTGAATTTTTATCCTGCTTCACTTTTTATAGGCTTACGGTTTATTTGGTTCGACTATGTTCACCACGGGCGTTTCGATACTGCCGGCGGCTTTTAATAAATTTACGTCGGCGGCAGACGGTATTACAGGGGCAGCATTCGGTTCAATACCGGCGGACAGAGGCTGTGCGGATTCTGCAGGCTGAAACTGCACGGGAATATTCGTTGCGGGTGCGAAAGCAACCGGTTTTTCAAAGTCAGCCATAATGTCGAGTCTTCGCTTCGCCTCTACAATACTTGTTGTGTATTGATAAGCGGGATTAGAAATAATTTCCGTGTATTGTTTTTTTGCCGCGTCGAAATTGCCGAGTTCTTCCTCGCATAAGCCTGTTCCGAAGATTGCTGTTGCGGCGAGGGTTATGTCAATGGGTTTTCCTTTTTCAGCCGGCGGCGCTTCGAGTTTGGCAAGGGCATTAGTGTAAGCCTCTTTTGCCTTGTTCATCTGCTCTGCAAACTGGCTTTTATCCGGCGTCCTCAGCCGGTAATGTATATCGGTGCGAATAGTTTTTGCCTGCTCGATATAGGCCAGCGCCGCTGCCTTTGCGTCCTTTGTCGTATCGGCAAAATCCTGCAGACTTTTTGCAATGACACGCAGATTTCCGGTGGCATCTGTCTGCTGAAGGTTTGCCTTCAGGATTAAAGGCTTTTGAGCGGGCAGTTGTGCAATGGCTTCCGTGAACCTTTCATATTTCTTTGGCTCAATTACATATTTTTGATAGCGGTACCAGTACCAGAGGACAGCGAGGAGAATTATGCTCGTCGTAACGTAAATAACCGTGTTGCGATTTTTCTCGAACCACGTCGGCAGATTCATAAACCATTCTGCCAGTTCATTTTCCTTCAATTCGTGCCGCTCTTTCGATTTCATATTGTGCCTTTCCAGTTCAAATTTACCCGCCCGTGGCGGAAAAGGACTACCCTGTCGAAGCCCGCTTTTGCTTTCACAGGAAAGCGAAAGTGCAGGCCAAACAAAGTATTATATAAAAAAGCCTTTTACCTTGCAATATCTTCGTTTGGCAATAAAATTTTAACCATCGGATGGTTAAATAAGCGATTTATGTTCAGGCAGGTGCTTTTATGCTGTATCGACGATATAAATCAGTTGTTATTGCTGTTTGTGTGGTTTTGTCTGCCGGCAGTTTTTGCCTTGGTGAGCCGGATAAAAATAAATACATCGCCGTAAGCGAAATAAAGGCTGGTATGCGAGGGTACTGCATTAGCTGTATGCAGGGAACATCGCCGGAAAAATTTGACCTGGAGGTTATTAGCATAATTCATAATCTGAACCCTGCCCGCGATACAATCCTGGTAAGGTGCGAAGGTGAGCTGTTTAATCACGCCGGCGTTATTGCCGGGTGCAGCGGCTCGCCCGTCTATTTTGACGGCAGGCTTGCGGGGGCGCTCTCTTTCGGGTGGCCCGGCAGCAAAGACCCGATTTACGGCGTCACGCTGGTTGCGGATATGCTGAGCGTGGGAAAGGCCGGGTCTTATTCCGGCGCCGCACAGCCAGGCCAAACCGGCGATATTACTTTCGATTTTTCAAAGCCGCTAAGTTTCAGCGAGGTGAACAGCCGGTTTAAAATTTCCGGCGATTCGAAAAAAGATTCGGCCTCGGGAATGCAGCCTTTACCTATGCCCGTTTTCGTTTCAGGGTTGTCCGCATCCGCTATGAAGGAGCTGGATTCGGTATTTGAGCCGTCGGGTTTTATGTTTGTGACTGGTTCAGGCAGCCCGTCAACCGCGGATGCGATTTCCCGCGGACAGGCAGCGGATAATAAACCGGATGTTAATAACCAGTCGCAAAAATTAGCGCCGGGAACAAGCTTAGTTATTCCGTTGGTCTATGGCGATATTTCAATAGCCGCCGGCGGCACAGTGACGGAAGTGGTCGGCGATACGGTTTATGGTTTTGGCCATTCGATGCTCGGCTACGGGCCTGTCGATTTGCCTATGGCGACGGGAACGGTACATACGATTATTGCAAACCAGGACCGCTCATTCAAATTGATAAGCCCCGAAAAAATTGTCGGCGCAATAAAGGTCGATGAATCGTCGGCGGTCTGCGGCAGGATTGGGGCAGAAGCCCCGATGTTCGATATGACCGTAGAAGTCGACCGCTATAACGATACAACCACGAGAAAATTCAGGTGCAGGGTAATCAATCACAAGGTGCTTACGCCAAGACTGATTAACGTAATAATCGGCGGGGCGGCAACGTTCCTCGGTGATTTGCCCCCGGAAAATAATATCGAGTACCAGGCGGCAATTATCCCGCAGGATGCCGAACCTATTAAATTTGGGAATATATCGAGCGAGGCCGGCCTGTCGGATTTGGGCGAAGAGGTTTCGAACGTTGTCGGGCTGCTTATGAATAATCCTTTCAAAACGGTCGGAATAAAATCGATAGACGTGCGCATAAAAATCGCCCCGAAGGATATTTCCGCGCATATATGGTCGATGCAGGTCTCCGATACAAAGGTGAAGGCCGGCTCTGCCGTTAATGTGGATGTTGTGCTTGAAACGGTTCGCGAGCCTAAAAAAAACTTCAGCTTCAAAATGAAAATTCCGGAAAATCTGCCCGCCGGCAAATATGAACTGGCGGTTTGCGGAACGGCTGATTACTCCAGGTTTCTCAGCCAGGCGGCGCCATACCGTTTTACTGTACAAAACTTCGACAGCCTTATGGATGCTATGAAGGAAATTTTGGCTGTAAAACGCGACAGGTTATATTGCCTTTTGGTACTGCCCGCTAGCGGCATCGTGGTGGAAAAGGCGGAACTTGACGACCTGCCTGCCACAAAGGCGGTAATACTTTATGACGCAAAGCGCTCGTTAAGCGCCCAGCCTCACCCCAACTGGATTGAAAGCTCCCTGAAAGCGGGTCTTGTGACCGCTGACAGAAAAAATATTCAGATAACAGTGGAAGATTGACAGGGTAAAAGAATGAAAACCAGAGAAAAGTTTTTTCGGAAAACAAATTTGAAGTATTCGCCGGCATTGTTGTCTTACTTTTTTGCCGTTATGATTTTAATAAGCCTGTCTGCCGGCCTTTGTCTGGCTGTCAATACGAAGATTTATAGGCAGGATAGTCTCGCCCAGCTTGCAAAGGGCAAGACCACAAATGTTGTTATAAATTCCAAAGGGACAATTCAGCTCGGACTGTCTAATGAAGTTTTAGTAGATAAATTCGATGCCAATTCCCAGCCGTGGTCGATAAACTGCATTGCTGTAAATGGCACTGCGGTTTATTTCGGCACAAGCCCCAACGGCGGCATTTATTCTTACAGCGAGGGAAAACTTAAAAAGATTTATCCGGCGGAAGATTCCTCGCTCAAGCAGCATCGCGTTGAAGATGAAATCGCGAGGGATGATTTGAAAGCCGATTTGCCGGCGGAAGGCTCCTCGCCGGAAGACGAACCCTGCAGTTTATCGCCGCAGAAAAACAGCCCGGCGGCTGGAACGAGTGTATATCTTACAAATGAGCATATATATGCGATGGGTTTCGATATATCGGGCCATTTGATTGCGGCGGTGAGCGGGAAGAATTGCCGGCTGCTGCGCCTCAAGGGCGACAAGATGGAAACTGTTTTTGAACCCAACGATGCCAAATATATCTTTGCGATTGCCGTTGATAAAAAAGGCGACATATACCTCGCAACCGGTCCCAAAGGCAAAGTCTATCGGCTTGATTCGTTCTGCAAAAATCCACAGGTTATTTACCATGCACGGGATAAAAATATTCTCTCGCTGGTGGCGGGCGGGGACGGATTTATTTATGCCGGCAGCGACGAGCGGGGACTCGTCTATAAAATTAACCCGCGAGCCGGCAGCGCATCAGTATTATATGACAGCGACCAGCCGGAAATAACAAGCCTGCTGATTACAAAGAAGGGCGATTTATATGCCGCGGGAACGTCCGCACAGGTTGCGGGTAAGCCTGGCCGACTTGCAGTGTCCGTATTGAGCGGACAAATGGCGGGCAGGCCCGAACCCGCCGGCGGTCAGCCGAAACCCCCGGAGCAAAATACCGGCGACTCGGCACGCAGACTCCAGATAGCAAACATCAAGGGTGATACCGACGAGAAAAAGGCGCAGCAGCCCGCAGTAGTGGTTCCCCGCGGGATAAAGCCTGCGGCCTCAAGTGTTATCTACAAGATAACGCCGGAAGGTTTTGTGACGGATGTGTTCAGCGAGAACGCCATATTTTTCTGTATGTCGCAGCAGGCCGCAACGCTTCTCGTCGGGACAGGCAACGAGGCACAGTTGTATTCTATCGATATCGATTCTGAACAAAGGTCGGTTTCTTTCGAGGATAAGCAGGCCTCGCAGATAACGGCTGTGGCGGTTTCGGGCGACGATATTTATATCGGCGCCGCAAATCCCGCGAAGCTTATAAAGTTAAATAAAACCTTTGCCAAAGAAGGCACTTACCGCTCGGATCTAATCGATGCGGGCCAGCCGGCAAACTGGGGCAAGCTCCAAATTGAGGCCGACATCCCCGCCGGATGCAGCGTAAAAGTTTCCTGCAGGAGCGGCAACGTCAAAGACGTCAACGACCCGGCCTTTTCGCCGTGGTCAGAACCCGCAGAAATAACGGAACCGGTTCAACTGTCCTGCCCTGTCGGCAGATTTTGTCAATATCAGCTTACATTAAAATGCGATGACGGCACGCAAAGCCCCGTCATAAGAGAAATCGCGGAGGCGGCGACTGTTCCGAATCTTGCCCCGAAAGTCGAATCGGTTAATGTAAGCAGGATTGAGGCCGGCGGCAGAGAAGGATTTTTCAAAATCGATTACAAGGCCGCTGATGAGAACGGCGATAAGTTAGTTTATAAAATTGATTTCAAAAAAATTGGCACAGGGACCTGGATTGAATTAAAAGACCAGGTCGAGGCGTCGTCTTTCGAATGGGATGGTAAAACGGTCGAGGACGGCCGGTACGAAATAAGAGTGACGGCCTCCGATGAAAAAAGCAACACCCCAGCAACCAAACTTACCGACAGCAGGATAAGCGAGCCGGTTATAGTGGATAATACGCCTCCTGTTATCGAAAAATCCGACATTAAGATAAACAAAAAAGATGCGACAATCAGGCTCACAGTCGCTGACCAGTTAAGCATTATTGGAAAAGTTTCCTATACAATCGACAGCAGCAGCGACTGGATTGGCTGCCTGCCGGATGATTTGGTTTATGATTCGACAAGGGAGAACTTCACCATTTTGATTAAGGATTTGAAAACCGGAGAGCATATCATCGCATTAAGAATAAGCGATGATGCCGATAATACGATGTATAAAAGTTTCGATATTAAAGTGTCGCAGGAATAACCATTCTTACAGTTTTATAGTGAGTCTGTCGAACTATGGCGAGAACTATTGATTATCAAAAAATTGTCGAGGCCGTAAAGTCGCTGTGCATAGATGCCTGTTATGAGCTGCCACACGATGTTCTCGATGCCCTTACGGAAGCCGCGAAGAAAGAAAGCAATTCGCGTGCGGCGAAGATATTGAAATCGCTTATTGAAAACGCCCGGATAGCCGCAGATGAGCAGATACCACTGTGCCAGGATACGGGTCTTGCGGTTGTGTTCGCGGAAATCGGAAGCGAATGCCTGATAAAATCGACCGGTTCGGCGGGCAGGACCATTTACGATGCTATTAACGACGGGGTCAAAGCCGGCTATAAAGATGGATACCTGCGAAACAGCGTCGTAGCCGAACCCCTGCAAAAAAGAAAAAATACCGGCACCAATACCCCTGCCATTATTCACTGCACAATTACCGGCGGCGACAAATTGAAACTCACCGTTATGGCCAAGGGCGGCGGCTGCGAAAACAAAAGCCAGTTCAAAATATTCAACCCCACCGCCGGCAGAAAGCAGGTTATCGACTGGATTGTTGATGTTGTAAAGAACGCCGGCGCAGATGCCTGTCCGCCTTTCATAGCTGGGGTCGGGCTGGGCGGCAATTTCGAGACGAGCTGCCTCCTGGCGAAAAAGGCCCTGCTGCGAAATTTGAATGAGAAAAACAGCGACCCGTTTTATGCGGAAATGGAAAAAGATTTGCTCTCGGCAATCAATTCGCTTGGCATAGGCCCGCAGGGTCTCGGCGGCGACACAACCGCCCTTGCCTGCCTGATTGAAACAGCCCCCTGCCATATAGCCTCGCTGCCCGTCGCCGTCAATATCGAGTGCCACAGCCACCGGCATAAAAGCGTCGTCATTTAAGTTTTGTCGATGATGAATTTTTCCGGTCGGCAAGGCCGAAGTATTCGGGATATTTGTATTTGGCCTGGTAAAGAAGCCATATTGCCTGAATTGTAGCGTGAGGGTCAGATTGCATTTGTTCCAGGGTGGGTTTTCTGCTTGAGGTAAAGATAAACCATTTATCATTCCACCCGCCGTCGCTGCGCTGATTTTCGATAACCCTCTCAATCCATCGTCTGTGAATCTTCTGTGGGTATCCCGCTCTCAGCACAAAGGCATTTTTTTGTATGTAGATATCTACGACGGCAGCATTAAAATAAAGCTCATTTGTCAATCTTCTGCAAAGATGCTCTATCAGTTTATCGAGTTTCGTTTTGTCAGCGGCCTGCTCTCGCAAACGGATTAAGCCCCAAAGCTGATGTGTAAGCTGGCGCCCATTCCAGGCGTCATAATTGAACAATCCTAATTGTTCAGGCGTCACGTCAGCCTGTTGCGGCGACAGGGCGTAAAGAATCCATTTGTTATCAATATATTCCCGTTTTATAGTTTCGTTAAGTTCTATCTTGTCCACAGGCCAGTTTGGGTCTATCAACGCCTTCCAGCATTTTGGGCGGGCTCCTTTTAACATAAATTTCTTTACCATTCCCGAAAACTCCGGCGTTGGGTGCATCTTGTCGCATTCGTCGAGCATTTTCAGCAGGGCGACATTAGGGGTATTGAGAATCGCACTTTCTCTTTCGGATATCCAGGCTGCTGCTTCGCTGATAGATTTATCCAAAGAAGCGGAAAAAGCCTTATTATTCTGCATGGATACATTATTATACAGCATCGCCGCAGCCCACAAAACGATGCAGCACAGCAGGATAAGACCAGCGTATTTGATTAACCTTCGATATTTGCGTTTCCGTTCCATAAAACTATCCACAATTATACTTTCCCGCGGGTTAAAATACAAAAATATAGACTAATTAACATTTCTTCCGCAATGCGGAGCCAGCGGCTTCGCATTCTTCGACGGGTAAATTTTCTCGCGCCTTAATCAATAGATTGCCGTCATCCGGCAGCTTTGCGGCAGTCCCATAAAATTTTTCCCGCAAAATTACACCAAAATAAAGTCCGATAATGCCATTCTTTGCTGAAACCTACCCGTGGATACCCCGTTTTATTCAAAGATTGCTGATAGCCCGTCCTCGTTTGCCCGATATGCCCTGGGAAGAGTGTATCTGTATTAACCTAAAGAATTTAAGTACATATTAGGGAGTTTAGACAATGAAAACGTGTAAAAATACAGGTAAGGTTTTTCTCGTATTACTATTGTCCACAATTGTGCTTATGTCGGCGCCGGCTTACGCATCACCTCGAAACGACTTGTTTGATATGTCAATCGAGGAACTGATGAATGTCGAGATAAAGGGCAGTTCTGCTCTTACGCAGACGACCCGCAAATTGCAGCCCTCGACCGTGACGACCATAACCAGGGAGCAGATTGCGGCTTCAGGCGCAAGAAGCCTCGATGAGCTTCTGGACATTTATGTCCCAAATCTGCAGATTCAGAACACGCAGTACCGTTTTCCGAGTATTGGCATCCGCGGCATTTCGTCTCTTACGGCTGATAAGATATTGATACTCGTCAACGGAAAGGAGCTGAACGAACACACCAATTACGGCGCTATCGCAGAACGAGACCTGCCGATGCTCACGGATATTCATCACATTGACGTTGTCCGCGGGCCAGGCTCAGCTCTTTATGGCGTAGGCGCACTTGCCGGCGTAATAAATATCATTACCGAAAATGCCCAGACGTTTCAGGGCCAGCAGGTGACACTGAGGTCGGTACAGAACGAGAAAATGGATTCCGCTGAATATAAGATTGGTAAGAAATTCGAAGATGGCAGCGGAATGTATATTTATACGGGTATCGCAAGAAATATTGGAGCAAGTGAAGATTATGCACCTATGCAGTCGGCTTACCCATCGAGAGACGGCTGGTATGTTAATGACCAGCAGGGATATAGAGACATACCCAAGATTAAACTTTATGGAGATTATATCAACGGCCCGTGGGAATTATGGGTACGTTATACGCGGGGTGGTTCCAGATTCGACAGACCTATGCACTGGGTAGGAATGCCCACACCACCTTCAGAAATATATCACGAACAGGGTTATCAGCAGCTTACGACAGGAGCTAAATATACTTATGAAGTGAACGAGAAACTGAAAATCGACGCATCATTCAGCTACGATATTTTTGACAGTGAGCTTTATTACTCTTCAGGTCCAAATGCCTCTCGTGAAGATAAATATCAAACAAAGGTGGTGGCAACATGGACTCCGAACGAGCAACATTCTCTTGCCTTGGGCGCTTCATGGCTCCGTGAGTTTTTCGGATTGCGCAGTCCGGGCTATCCCGGAGACAAAACCGAGAATGACGCATACAATCCCGGCTGCATGAGTATGATTTTCGCAGGTATTCCCAATATTGATGGTAACGGTTTAGTCTTAAGCCGTATGCCCAGATGGACCACGGATACCTTTTCAGTATTCGGTGAATGGCAGTGGAAGATTAGCGACCAGTGGACAAACTTCTTTGGGATGAGGGCGGATAAAAATACCTTTACAGACCCTATGTATTCGCCGCGTGATACCCTTATTTTCACGCCTACGGAGAAAGATACCTTCAAATTAATGTTCTCGCGAGCTGTAAGATTGAATTTTGCTTCTGAAATGTACGTGAAGGCGAAAGTGCATCCTTGGTGGGATCCTAATGCTCCTCTCGGCGGAAAGACAAAACCTGAGGTTTTATATGCTTATGAGTTCCGCTACGAAAGACAGCAGACGAAAAATCTCTGGCTGGCAGGCTCATTATTTGTTAACGACCAGAGTATAAAGGGATATACCTGGGAACCGGGCGCTCAGGCCGGCACGCCTCTCGGGGAAATGCGAAGTTATGGCATTGAATTGGAAGGTATATATAAGAAGGGGAAGAACGAGGTTATCCTGTCCCATAGTTTCACAAGAATGTATAAATTTAATCCTGTTATGAGTCCTGATGGGACTCATTATCTTGACCAGATGTTCACCTCTGCACCAGGATCTTATGGAAATGACACTTATTATGGAAACGAGCTGGCTTACTGGTCAGACCATCAGACAAAAGTTATAGCACGAAGACAGGTTGATGAAAAAATCTCTGTTGACGGCTCATTGAGAATACTCTGGGGTTTCCCGGGCGCAGACTGGTATAACAAGTTTAGAAATGCTGTGGCTGGGGTTCCGAGAGTTGACCGGTCTATCTTTGGGGGCAATGTGCTGCTTGGCCTCGGCCTTACCTATAACGTCAACAAAAACCTCGATTTGAGGCTTGATGGTTACAATCTGCTGGGCTTCTTTGACAAAGACCTCAACCAGAACCTGATTACGTTTAATCACAACAATGCATCGGCACGCGATTCGGCGCCGGCATTCGGCTTTACTGTCAAATATACATTCTAAAAACGGTAAAGACTGTTCCGTGTGGCACGGGCTTCCAGCCCATGTTGTAGGCTATGATAAGCACGGGCAAGATGCCCGTGCCACGAACAATGGCCGTGCCACAGTGGCGGACGAGTCTCGAATATAAAGGCGGCTCATAATAAAAAGGGCCGCCTTTTTTATTTCTTAAGCCTCCGCGAAACCTGAGTCCGGTAATAATCTTTGTCAAAATGTCGCTTTCGCATTTTTGCCGTATAGGCCTATAATATCCTTATCTTATGCTGCCGCTGCGATACTCTGTAACTTTTTGTTATAGTTCTAAAATAGCCCCCTTATTATTCCGATGAGTCCCTATATAAATGTAGATGGGATTTTTCTGGGAAGACAAAAATTCTGTAATTTAGGAAGATAGCCATGAGAAAGAGAAAATTTTCGTCAAAACAGATACTTGGTCTTTTGTTTATTGCATTTTGTTTGCTGCCGGTCTCTAACCTGCAGGCAGCGCCTAAGGGCGACCTGTTCGATATGTCGCTTGAAGATTTGATGAAGGTCGAGATACAGGGCAGCTCCGCTCTTACACAGACCACCCGCAGATTGCAGCCTTCGACCGTCACAACCATAACCAGAGAGCAGATAAATGCAAGCGGTGCAAGGAGCCTCGATGAGCTTTTGGATATCTATGTTCCCAACCTGCAGATTCAGCAGACAGGGAGTTATTTTCAGTCTATCGGCATGCGCGGTATTACTTCGGTTGGGACGTCTGATAAGATATTGATACTTCTCAACGGCAAGGAACTGAACGAACACACCGATTACGGCGCTATCTCCGAACGAGACCTGCCGATGCTCACGGACATTCATCATATTGATGTTGTCCGAGGCCCGGGCTCAGCCCTTTATGGCGTCGGAGCCCTTGCAGGTGTGGTAAATATCATTACTGAAAATGCCGAGACGTTTCAGGGTCAGCAGGTCACCCTCAGGACGGGCCAGATAGAACAATACTATTCCGCAGAATATAAAATAGGAAAAAAGTTTAAGGATGGCAGCGGAATGTATATTTACACGGGTATCGCAAAAAACTACGGCTCTGACGAAAAGTATTCTCCGTGGGATTCCGTTTTCCCGAGTAGGTCTTGGGGATATGTCCCCGACCAGCAGGGGTATAGAGATATACCAAAGATTAAACTTTATGGAGATTATATGAACGGCCCATTCGAATTATGGGCACGTTATACACGGGGCGGTACCAGGTTTGACAGACCTATGAGTTGGGGGGCAGATGACCCATATATACATAGTGGTGGGTACCCGCCGAATGAGAGATACAGTGAGCATGGCTATCAGCAGATTACGGCAGGAGCTAACTATAGCTTCGAAGTAAGCGACAAATTCAAAATTGACACATCCTTCAGCTACGATCTGATGGACATCGGGCTTTATTTCGGCTCAGGCGTCACTTGTTCTCGTGAAGATAAATACCAGACAAAGGTAGTGGCAACGTGGACCCCGAACGAGCAACATTCTCTTGCCTTGGGCGCTTCCTGGCTCCGAGAGTTTTTCGGACTGCCCAGTCTGGGCTATCCGGAGGATAGATACTGGTTTGGCAGATACAATCCCGGCTGTATGAGTATGATTCGTGTAGGAATACCCTGGGTGGGCAGCGATTTAGATCCTTCTACAGATGCAAACTACATGCCCAGATGGACCACCGATACCTTTTCGGTCTTCGGTGAATGGCAGTGGAAGATTAGCGACCAGTGGACAAACTTCTTTGGGATGAGGGCAGATAAAAACACCTTTACAGACCCTATGTATTCGCCGCGTGATACCCTTATTTTCACGCCTACTGAGAAAGATACCTTTAAATTAATGTTCTCGCGTGCCGTAAAACTTAACTTTGCCTCTGAAATGTACATAACGGCGAGGCCTCCCGGCTTCTGGTGGCTCTACCCGTGGATTGTCCCGAATCCCACAGGCCTATCTCTCCCTACCCCTCCCGGCGAGAAAACAAAACCCGAGGTTTTATATTCTTATGAGTTCCGCTACGAAAGACAGCAGACAAAAAATCTCTGGCTGGCAGGCTCGCTATTCGTTAACGACCACAGCATAAAGGGATATACCGGGGGTTACTCACAACAGGCTGGATCACCTGCTGGGGAAATGAGAACTTATGGTATCGAATTAGAAGGTATATATAAGAAGGGGAAAAACGAGGTTATTCTATCCCATAGTTTCACAAGAATGTATAAATTCAATCCGATAAGAAACGCTGATGGGTCTTATATTGACCAATCGTTCACATCTTCGCCCTATGGATATGGAAACGAGCTGGATTTCTGGTCAGACCACCAGACAAAACTTGTAGTACGCAGACAAATAGATGATAAGCTTTCTGTTGATGGCTCATTGAGGATTATGTGGGGTTTTCCGGGAGCAAAGGAATTTAATAGGTATAGACATGATACCTGGGGGATTCCAATACCCAGCGATTCGCTTTTTGGCGGAAATATGAAGCTTGACCTCGGCGTAACTTACGCATTTTCAAAAGACCTTGAAATGCGGATTGATGGCTATAACCTGCTGGGCCTGATTGATGACGACTACAATCAAAACCTGATAATTGATCAAGTCAATGCCTCAGCACGTTCTTCAGCGCCGGCTCTGGGCATTTCGGTCAAATACACGTTCTAAAACAGGCAGGGCAATAATCGAAAACATAGGCGGCTCGGAATAAAAAACGGGCCGCCTTTTTTATTTCCGCAATTACCCCTATCTGCCTGCGGCTGCCGGCAAACCTTGCCATTTCAGAAAAAACAGGCTTGCAACAGCCGGTTAAAAAGTGTAATTTAGTCCACCTGAAATGGAGAAAATTTATCAATTCAATGTAAATTTTCCGATTGTAATATGGTGTAGTGTTTTTTAGGGAAAGACAAATGAAAGAATTTAAGATAGAGCCTGCCGAAAGGATTAAAAGGCTGCCGCCTTACCTCTTCAGCAGGATAAATGCGTTAAAACTGCAGATGCGGCAGGAAGGCGCGGATATTATCGATTTAGGGATGGGTAATCCATCGGACCCTGCGCCTAAAATTGTTATCGATAAGCTATGCGAAGCTGCACGGGACCCCCGCAATCATAGATACAGTGCGTCAAAAGGCATAAAAAATCTGCGAATGGAGGTTGCCAAGAAGTATCAGCAGTTTTGGAACGTCCAATTAGACCCGGAGACCGAGGTTTTGGCGTGCATCGGTTCGAAAGAAGGTTTCAGCCACCTGTGCCTGGCAATGCTCGGGCATGGCGATACCGCGGTTGTGCCGGACCCGGCCTTTCAGATACATAATTATGGTGTAGCCCTGGCGGGTGCAAACGTAATATCCGTCCCGCTCGGCAACGACCAGAAATTCCTCGATAACATCGCCGGCGTAATAGAGCATTTATACCCGAAGCCGAAACTGCTTATCCTGAATTATCCGAATAACCCGACGACAATGACGGTAGATGACGGATTTTTTGAGGCCGTCGTCGATATGGCCAAAAGGCTGGGCGTGGCCGTTATACATGATTTTGCTTATGGCCTGACCTGTTTTGACGGCTATAAGGCGCCGAGCTTCCTCTCGGCAAAGGGTGCCAAGGATGTCGGGGTCGAAATTATTACATTGAGCAAACCTTATAATATGGCAGGTTTCCGCATAGGGTTTATGGCGGGAAACAAAGATATGATAAATTATCTTGCCACCATAAAGGGCTATTATGATTACGGCATCTTCCAGGCAATACAGATTGCCGGCATTATTGCGATGAGGCACTGCGATAAGGATGTAGTCGCACAGAATCTGAAATACCAATCCCGCAGGGATGTATTATGCCAGGGCCTCAGGCGTATCGGTTGGGAGGTCGAAACTCCGCGTGCCTCAATGTTCGTCTGGGCGAAGGTGCCGCAGGAACACCTGCAGGGCAAAAGCACGATTGATTATGCAATGGATTTGATAAAGCATGCGGAAGTGGCTGTTTCGCCGGGCAGGGCTTTTGGCGAAAACGGCGAAGGCTTTATGAGAATAGCGCTTGTGGAAAACGAGCAGAGGCTGCGGCAGGCCGTGCGGAATATCAGCCGTTTCCAGCAGGAAAAACCCGTTAGAAAGATAAAAGCCAAGAAAAAGGCTTAGGCCGGCCCAAAAACCGCCTGCCGGCATATTTTCAATGGTACTATAACCACCTGTTGGTGCAAGCCGGATAATTTGGATATTTCTATACCACAATTGACCGGCCTGACGTGAAAAAATACTGTGCAAAAGAAGGTGTTTTTAATCGCAAAAAGTTAGGCAAAGCCCGCGACAAGTAAAAATTTTGTCCCATAAAAAGCCCGTTTTTGCCATTGAAAACGCAGAAAACAGGGCCTTTCAAAAAAATTTTGCAAAAAATCCAAAATTTAACTTGACCTTTAAAAAGCAATCTGATTAAATACTGTTGTCAGTTTGGGGATTTGTGGGAAAACTCATCAGTAAAGGGCAATAGGGGTATTGCTCTCGTGAACCTTATGTTTGTTTGTACTGCCAATGAGGCAGTATAATATTTACCCCGTTAGATACTATCGCCGGCAAGCCCGGTGGTGAAAATTTCGAAAATCTCTAACGGCGTTAAAAGGCATAGGTGTTCAATACAATCAATTGGGGGCGTGGGAAACTCACGGAGAAAACTCTATTTGCAGGAGTTCTGCGTCTGCGCGCCGTGGGCAAAGGTCAAGTAAAAGGTCAAGTAAAAGGCACGTCAGACGAAGAGATAAGGCTCTTTAATATATCGGGAAATAAATTCCTTGATTTAAGAGTTATTTCTTCTTTTTCTCAGCTGGGTTTCGTGTTTGTTGTACTTTGAACCGCAGACTCGGCACGAGATTTTACACGCAAGAGCCGTGATGAAGATAGAAATTGAGGAGTTAACAAAACGGGAAGTATTGTTATAGAGGAAAAAGGGTAATATGATGAAAAGGAAATTCCTAAATATATTAGTGTCAGTTCTGACGGCCATTGCTGCACAAAATGCCTCTGCCGTTATACTGGAATTTGAAGATCTGCCCCTCCATCAGACGTACAGCTTTGGAGATAATTTCGTTACCTCTGGCGTACCGGTGCAGGTCGTAAAGTTTCAGCCTCTTAGCGGAACGCCGCTGAGTGGCACAGCTTTCGTGGACAACTGGGGAATGGCAGGCAGTACCGGCAAGGAACTTTCACTTACTAACGCTGACCTCAAGTTCCAGCTTGACTTGGTGGGGATTAATCGTGGAATATGGCTGCTGTTCAGCGATTTGGGAGGCGGCGTCAATCTCGGCATCAACGGAGACGTAAAAACGGCGGCTAATTTCGCAGACTTTACCGGCATAACTATTGGTGGAGTAAATGTGACCGTTCGGGGCTTTCCGACAGGCGCTATCCTGCTTCTTAACGGCGGAAATGAAGATGTCGAAAGTCTTACAATAGGCGGCGCACACCTCTATGTTGATTATGTTTATATCGCTTGTAATCGGGTGCCGGAACCTGCCACGATTATGCTGCTCGGCTTGGGAAGTTTGGGGCTTCTGATAGGCAAGAAAAAATAAGGCCAGTCAGATGTTTTTTGAAAATTGAATAGGTATTACGCAAAAGGTGAGAAAATTTGCTGTAAAAGAGTTTTTTTGCGTAAGGTATCCGCGTTGGGGAATGCGGAACAACTGTTCTAATTGGCAGAGAAAATAAAAGGGTGAGAAACTGCCCCTATAGAATAGATATCAAAGGCCGCAGGGTTTATTACTGCGGCCTTTTTCTTTTTAAAATTAAGCGATGCCGGAATCTAAAGGCAATTTAGAGTTTCGCCGGTGCGAGATTGGCGGATTCGATGTCCTTAAAATACTTTACCGTGCCAACCATAAGCTCGGCAGTCGCTTCGTCATCGCAAACGATAATGCCGTCCGGATGCAGCTGCAGAGCGGAGACCGTCCAGAGATGGCTTATGCTGCCCTCGACAGCGTAGCGAAGAGCCCGGGCCTTTTTATAGCCGTTGACGATAATCATAACCTCATCCGCATCCATAACGGTCTGTATGCCGACAGTCAAAGCGGTTTTTGGAACCTTGTTTATATCGTTATCGAAAAAGCGGGAGTTAGCCAGAATTGTATCGTAGGTAAGGCTTACTAATCTCGTCCTCGATGCAAGCGATGACCCCGGCTCATTGAAGGCGATGTGGCCGTCGGGGCCTATGCCGCCGAGAAAAAGGCGGATGCCGCCTGCTTTGCGAATCCTTTCCTCGTATTTTTCGCATTCAGCCTGCGGGTCGGCTGCGTTGCCGTTAAGGATATTGACACTTGTTTTCGGAATATCGATGTGGCTGAAAAAATTGTTCCACATAAAGGAGTGATAACTTTCGGGATGGTCTTCGGCGAGATTTACATACTCATCCATATTGAAGGTTATTACATTCTTGAAAGAAACCTTGCCCGCCTTATTGAGCTTAATCAGCTCTTTATACATACCGAGGGGCGATGAACCGGTGGGTAAACCCAGGACAAAAGGCTTGGCTGGAGTCGGGGCAAAATCCCTGATTTTTTTTGCGACAAAGTGAGCTGCCCATTTCGAGACCATCTCATAGTCAGGCTGAATTATTACTCTCATAAAACCTCTAAAGAAAATTCAAAAATCAGAAAAAAATCCTATGCTGAAGCGCTTTTCATACCCTTCTCCCTTCACGCTTTGCCCTTCTCTGTTTTTCTATCAGCGGATTTTTTCGAGCCGGCTGATAAGTTCGTTTCCAAGCGCCGTTTTGGCTGCAATATGTTTTTCAATATCTTTTACGAAACTGTTTCCCTCAAAAGTTCCCCTGACGGCAGCAAAGTCGAGACTCCTGGTTTGCTCGTTGCCGTCGAGCCCGAAGCCTGTCTGGGCGGTCGGCGAGAACTCTTTTTGGGTATCAGCATAAAGTTTATTATCGAGGTCGGCGACGGCATCTTTCCATTTATTAACCATTTCGATAACATCGGCGGCTGTTATGGCATCGATACTTTTCCCTGTTCCGCCGCATGTGGATTGCAGGATTGATGCTGCCCACGCCCATTCGTAAATAGGATACTGCTCGTGGATTTGCCTGAAGGCATCCGCCAGTTTTTCGAGGCTGTTGATGGAACCGCTTTCTACGCTATCGAGAATCTTTTCAATACATTCAACGGGCGCAAAAAGCCCTGCGAGGTCAACCCACCTGCCGCTTCCGATGGCGGTATCGGGTTTGAGGGCAGTCCGCAGTTCGCTTAAGTTTTTAAATTGCCTGCCTTCGAGTTTCTTTATCAGGCAATTGCCGAGAAATTTGTAGATGCCGGTCTCGTAGAATTCGATGCCGCCGATGAGCGACGAGTTTTTGATTTTTACGTTGTGGTAAGTAAAATGATCCGAGGTCTCGCCGGAGGTAGCCCTGAGGTTTTTGAGGAGCTTCAGGCCGTTGAGCATTTTCTGGACCGTGTATGGACTGAGGAGTTTGAAGTTGATAAAGTCGAGCTTGTCGGGGTCTTTGCGTTTGTCCCGCTGAGGCCATTTTTTGGCGTCACGGACGGTCCCGACGCTGCGGAGGTTGACGCCCGGAACAAGGAAGCTTTCGTCTTCATGCTCAATCAGATAGGAGAATGGCAGGTCTGATGTGTCGGAATTTCGATAATGCCTTCCCATCACGACAGTGAATGCTCCGACCTTGGCGGGCCAGAGCATATAGGAATCACTGGTGGTTTTAGAGCCTCTTTCGACGACGCCCTGATGAATGGGGCCAAGTTTATACATGTGGTTGCTCTGGTTAGAGCCGCTGCCTGCGTTAAGAAAAGAAAACAGGCCTGCGATAAGCAGCGTGGATTTATGGTGCGTTACGGTGTAAGGGCCTGCAAAAATGGCACAGGCCTCGCCGTGAAAGCCTGCACAGTTGGCGAAGAACATCGAGTTTTCCGCAGAATACTGCTTGGCTAAAACCGTTCCCTGTCCGACAAAGCATTCGCAGATAATAGCGCCGTCGGTAATTTTCGAGCCGCTGCAGCAGATAAAGTTTTCCGCAAAGACGCCGTGGCCGATATAAACGGGGTCTTTTTCATTGCTGTTTATCGTGCCGTTTTCGAGGCGGGTCGCACCCTCGATGACCGTCGAAGGCCCAATCTTCACATCCCTGATGGTTTGCGAATTGATGATTTTGGCGCCTTTCCCTACCAGGCCGATGGGGGAGCATACGGAAGCAGTATAATCGGCAATCATTTTCTTGAGTTTCTCGATAACAATAGGCCTGTGCCGGTAAAAGGCGATTATGTATGCCGTATGAGCCGACAGGCGATCATACATCGGGGTTTCTCTGCCGCCCGTCTCATCGAGAAGAGCAACCTTCGTGCCGTTTCCGAAAGAAGAGTCGCCCTCAACGACGAGCAGGTCAACGTTCTCGATTATGCAGTCATCTTCGATTGTATAGTTTGCTATGTAGTTCCTTATATTGTTAATGTAGACATTGTTTCCGATTCGGCAGTTGTGGATGGTTGCGTTGGAGATTCCCGCCTGTCTTTTCAGCCCGCCAGAGAATATAATATCCTTTTCAAAAACGCCCAGCCGGACATCTTCAGAAAAATGTGTCGATTTGATTCTTGACGGCTCGAACCGCTGGGCGACTTTCACTTTCGACCAGTCGGAACACGAGCATCCCTGGTTTGTCAACTGTGCGATTTCCTTTTCGGTTAGCAGGCGAAAATTCTCTGTCATAAAAAACTCCTAAAAAGTATCTGCATTTTGAGCCGGTTCCGATAATATAATATCTATCGGACGGCAGATGTCAAAAAAATAGCCCGCCGATTTTTATTTTTGCCGGGGTGAAAATTGAGGGCGTATTAAGGTTTTTCATACGATATTGTGTGGAAGATTGCCCGCCGGACATACGTTATGAGGGGTGTTATCGGCCGGCAACAACGGGAATTTGAGGCAGAAAAACAGCCAATAATGGTCTGAAAAAACTTCCGGAAAATTTCTTCTGATAGCGCTGCGGGCATCATTATTACGCATTTTTTCCATACCTCTAAATCACCGCATTTACAGTCTCTTTCCGCACACACTATGGGACGGTAGGGGGGCTGGAATCGAAGGTAAAAAAGAAAGAAAAATTTTAAAAATTCCCGCGATAAAAGCTACAGTCTTTAACCAATCTGCGCCGATGATAACTATTGTATTCGATAAAAAAGGCAGGGTATTTTTCAAGGTTAATAAAATGTCCAGTCAGTCCCGCTTAGTGAAAGTTTTGTTAGCACTTATAGTTTCGATGACCAGCGGCGCAGTCGTTTTGATTGCGCTCGGCAACAACGCACCATCGGGAGGAGCGTTTTCTCTTTCCAGCTATTACAGGCTTGACTCCGTTGAGAATGTGATGGCCTCACGGGCGCCGCAGCAGCCGAACCGCTGGAACAGCATCGAGATTTTTTACAGCGGGACAAAGGCAGGCAATATAGCGCAACTGGCTTCGCTGGAAGGGCTTGCAAGGACCGAAGATATTAACTGCCACTTCTGCCTGTGTAACGGGCTGGGCGGCGGCGACGGCGAACTGTCGGCCACGGAAAAATGGCAGATGCAGTGGCCCTGCGTATCGAGCCAGGCCTGGTATGGAAGCAGCCAGACGATTCGAATCTGCGTTATCGCGGACGGCAAAACTTCAGGCCCAACCGATTGCCAGAGAATAAGGGCTATGGCACTTGTGGAATCGCTCTGCAGAAAATTCCACATACAGGGCAATTCTGTGTACCTCCCCGGCAATTGGCAGTAAAAAAACACTCGCAAAAAACAAAACTGCGGCCTCCACTAAGACCGCAGTTTTTTTATTTCCTGTTTTTCCCGTGCCTGTATCTGTATGACGTTCTGAAAACTCTTATAATGTCATTCTATTTCTTATCTTCATCAGACATTTCATAAATTCTTTTTTTAACCCACAGCCAAAACCACGCTGACCAAACGACAAAACCACAGAATCCAAAGATAAGTATGACATTCCAAACACTGCGATAGCCCATAATTACTATAACAAAAACAGGCACTCCTACTGCAAAAATGACAGAGTTGACCCAATTAGTCCAATAAAGTGTCCAAGCAAGTAAAGCACAGAATCCAAAGGAAAATATAACCTCCCAAACACTACTATAGCCCGTAATTGCTATAGCAATGGCGGGCACTCCTACTGCTAACAAGACAAAGTTAACCAAACGGTGTATTCTAAATCTACGGGCTCTTTTAGCGATAATTTTCTGTTTCTCGCCATCCATCTTTTCACCTTGCCTTATTCTTGCTATTTTCTTTTACAGGTCAAGCCCTAAAACTTTAGCCGTAAATTTCCATTGCCGTCAAAGATATATTTAGTTGTGACGGAGCTGACAGCCGTGTGTGTGAGCAGGGGGGTAGAATTATGAAATGTGTTTTAAGCTACTGCGCGATTGCCGAAAACTTCATCTGCCGGCTGCTCAGGTTTGCGGTCTCTTATTTCCCTTGTGAGCCACTTGCCGTTGCGGGCAGTCACAAGCGCATAAGGCGTTATCCACGAAAGAGCCACTACCCAGAATATGCCGTAGGCGTAAGCCCACAGTGCGTTGCTGCTGCGATGCCGGACCGCATAAAAAATAGCCGATACGCACGCTGCTATCGAAGTGCCTGCCAGCACCTGGCAAAGTAAAGCGCTTGGTTCGCTGAGGATTATCAAAAGCAGTACCAAAAGCAGGATTCGCGGAAAAACAAGATTATTCAGGCTTACAAGAAAATTTATCCTCGCCCCCAAAGAAGACGTCTGGCGAAACTTCGCAAAAATAAACTGCCCCATCATCAGGGTCTCCCGCACGTTGCTTCTTGCCCATCGCAGGAACATCCTGCACAAACCGTCATAACGAACGGGCACTTTCGTATAGACAATCGCATCCGACTGAAATTTGACGTGATGGCCGGTTCTCAGTATCCAGTTTGTCAGCGCCCTGTCCTCGCCGATATCCGCGGGCAATCCCAAAAAAGTCTGCGACATCCATTTATCCACGACAGCCATCAACGCCGTTCTTCTGTAAGCCGCTAATGCTCCCGGCGTGCATAAAACAGTATTAATTACGCTCTGGCCTGCCCTGATAAAATCGAAACTGTAATTGAACGACACATCCAGCATATTCGGAATAATGCCTTCATTGGTATTCAGCACACGGACGTTGCCCGCCACGGCGCCGGTTCTCTGGTCGAGGGCAAACGGGCTTACAAGGCGTCTGAGCGTCACAGGCTCGATAATCGAATCGCTGTCGATTGTAATTACCACCTCGTTTTTACTGCGGATAAATCCTTCATAAAGCACCGTTCTTTTGCCCCGGTTCTTTATGAAACGAATCGTCTCGATTCTGCCCCCGGATTCGCGGGCGGCCTTTTCTATCCACCGCCACGTATCATCGACGCTGCCGTCATCGATGGCAATTATCTGAAGCTTATCTGCGGGATAATCGCTCGCAAGAACACTCCGCAGCGTATCGAAAACTCCGCTGCCTTCGTTGTATGCGGGAACAATTACCGTGCAGGCTGGAAGCTGCTCATCGGCGCACGCCGGCGCAGGCCGATACCGGAATACCAGGCATAGCTGCCACAAAAATACCGCGATTGTTAACCCAAGAAAAATCTGACCCGTCAGCAAATATATGTATCCAAACCTGTTGGCTCGAAGATTTTCTACTAACCTGTCTATCTGCTCGCTTCTTGCCCAGTATCCCAGAAAAATCGCCACCAGGCTTAACACGATACACAGTTTTGCCGCTGAATCGATTGATACCGCAGGAAATCTCAACCGTGATGAATTCTGAAAACGCCGCACATACATCCAAAACAGGATATTCATCCTGTGTGGATGTAGATAGTATATGTTCATATTTGCATTATTTTTTTTCACTGCCGCCTCCGATTTGTTTTGCGGATGGATAAACTTAAGATAACAAATCTTTATAATAAGGCTTTATTACTAAAAATTTTTCTCTTCAATATCCCGGTAAATTTATCCTTAAACAGGAACCGAAAAGTAATATAGATATAAAAATGCTATTCTACCATTTATAGGACTTAAATGCAAGAAAAAAATCTCAGCGGAAGTGAACAAAAAAAAGCCGCCGGAAATCAACTTTCCGGCGGCTTTCTAATGTCCTATAAAATACCCTTAATTCCTCAAAATCCTTCAAATAACCGCTTTTTCAGTCGCAATTTGTTTTTCTTTATACGTCAAAAGACTTACGACAATCAACGCTATTAAGGATACCGTTATTGCCGGCAAAACAGCGTCTAACTGCTTTGCCCAGTCCGGGATTTTAGCAGCGAGGTTTGAAAATGTCCCGGCGGAAAGGTAATACCTGGCAAAGAAGGCTTCCTGCCAGCAAAGCGAAATAATCGCACCGCAGGCAATCGATGTTATTGCGCCCTGTTTGGTTGCTTTTTTCCAGAATAACGCTGCCACAAGGCACGGCGTTATGGCGGCGCCGTAAATCGTATAAGCAAACATCGCCTTCTTGAAAAATCCTGTCGTCTCCGCAAACATCATTGTCACCAAGTAGCCCAGTATCCCGAAGCAAAGCACCAGGAGCCTGCTGAAAAATATAATCGTTTTTTCGCTGGCATTCGTGTTGATATATACCTTGTACACATTACTTATAAAGGTGGTTGCGGGGATAAACAAAAACGATTCCGCAGTCGAGATGATTACCGCTGTCACCGTCACCATAAACAAAAGCCCGAGGAACGGCGGCATATAATGCTTGGCGGCGTAAATCAGGATATATTTCCCGTTGGATGGGTCGGGCGTCATGCTCGCTGCTATCCACGAGCTGGCGATAATTAAAAGCTCGACTAAAATCACCAGGAACACCAGGGCATAAGCAGCCTGCTTTGCGCCTTTGGCATTTTTGCATGCGAAAAGTCTCTGATATTGATTCGCATCTCCCATAATAAGCAAGAACGTCGGCAGAAGATAATTGATAAGCTGTACAGGCGAATACACGCCCCAAAATTCCATCTGGTGAGGCTTGTCGCCCATCGCCACAAATTTATCAGCCATACCGGAAAACCAGCCTGCCTTTACGAGCAAATATGGAAATACGATTAGCATTACCACGATTTTGATTGAGCCGTTAATCACATCGCAATAAGCAAGGCTCATAAGGCCTGCCAATACGGTGTACATAATAATAAACGCTGCCGCCATCATTGTTGCCTTTTGTGCCGTAAGCACAGGCTCTACCAGCGTTAAACTGCCTGACTGCGGGACGGCTAAAATCTTAAATTCGCTGCTTTTGTTAAAATCATCGCTCAAATCCGCCATCCCGTATTTGGCATAATTATTTACTTTTATTGGAAGTATATTTTTCAATCCCTTATTCTTCACTTCATCCCTGACAGCGGTAATATCTTTATTTGCAAGCACCTGTACCGTAAGCTCGACCGGCGTAGCCGACCAATCCTGTCCCGTCTTGGCGGCAAGAGTAAGCTTCGCTTCTCCCAGCCAGTTCGTATCGGGCGTATAATGCACAAACCCTTTTCTAATCTGTCGTCCGGTCACCACGTCATTTGCGCTTAACACTATCGGCTTCTTGTCGCCGTTAATTACTTCGAGCACCGCGCCGCCCGCGTTGAACTGGTAGCTCAAAATTACCATATAGGCAATTACTAGCGAGACTACCGCCATCATTCGTGCGATATTTCCGTAGCGGGAGCCGATAATTTCCGGCACACTATACACCTCGAAATTTCTCACCCTGGTTGCAACCTGGGTAAGAATCAGCAGACCAAGAAATGTGCCTAACGGCAGTATCAGCGCGGCTTTGCCTACCTGGTAAGTTTGTTCAGCCGACCCAACTATCGAGCCGGTGCCTATCCAGACCGAAAGCATCGTCAGAACCACAACCCACGGCGACAGCGACCTGCCCGCAACCGAAAAATCCGCTCCAGTCTTTACCTGTCTGGCCCTGTAAATACCGATTCCCGTCAGTATTCCAAGGTAGACAAGAATTGCAACAAGATACTCCATTTTCGTCCCTTCCTAAAAAATTACCCCTGCTCTTCCTTTAACATTTTAGCCAAAGAACTCAGGCTCTTTGTTTCCAGCAGACTTTAATAGCGAAAGCCGTATTCTGCCGAAACCCTTAAAAATTAGCCTTGGAAAATACCAGAAAAAAACGATTATTACAACAAAAAATACCTCTACCGATTTACCAGTCTTAAAATAAACTTTTCCATCTCGGAATCGATTGAGGATTTTCCGGTCTTGACCGCATAATCAATCTCGCCAAGCTGCTCCAGCATAGAGCCGATTTTTTCGAGGCTCGTCTTTTTCAGACAGCCGAAAAATGCCTCGCTGTTGCCGTATATCCGCAATCTCTGAGTGATATATCCTGGCGAATCGCCCCTGTCGAGCATAGCCTTCGCGTCGAACATCCTTCGGACCTGATAAACGAACGCCCCGACAACCGTATATTCGGAACTTTTTTCTTTGGCGAGCATATCCCTGAACCTCTCTATTGCCGCCGCCGCTTTGCCGGAAAGCGTCTCGTCGAATATCTCGAAGGCATCGAACAGCCTGTTGTGGCCGGTTAGAAACCCGATATCCTCAATGGAAATTTCTTTTTTCGAATCGGTGTATGCTGCTAATTTGTCGACCTCGCGAAAAAGTCTTCCCGCGTCCTCGCCCGCCAGTTCGACTATAAGCTCTGCCGCCTGCCTGCCGAGCTTTTTGCCGTGCGTCTTGTCGGCGTATTCAATCAGTTTTGCCGGCAGAGCCTGGCGACTGGGCGCCTTTACGCTTACTAATTTTCCGCATCGGGTTAGTTTCTTCGCAAGATTTGTCCTGTTGTCGAGTTTGCCTATGGTTAGAATCAAAACGCCGCTCGGCGACGGGTTATCGAAATAATCTTCCAGAAATTGCCGGTTTTCGGAGATAAATTTGTCGGCGTCTTTTATTACAACCACACGCCTTGTCCCCAGGAATGGCAGCGTCCGCAACTCATCTAAGCAATCGCCGATAGCCGCTTCGTCGCCCCGCATTTTAACCAGCCCCAAATCCCTCTCTGCCGCATCGACAAACAGGCTGACGATTTTCTCAGTTTCGGCATCGACAATATCGCCCGCCTCGCCCTCGACGACGTAAATCGGGAAGATTGCCTCTTTTGTCTTTGCTTTGCCTTCTGCCATTTTTAGCAAAATCGATTCCCGCCGCAGGTGGACAATTTATTCACCGTTAACGCGGCGGGGTTATTTGCCGTCCTCATCAGTTTTTTCTTTTTTGGATTTTTTCGCTTCACCGTCCGCTGCGTCTTTGCCGGGAACATCGTCTTCTTCGCTTACGATTTTTTCCGCCGCCACGAGTTTGTCGCCGTCTTTGAGTTTTATCAGCCGGACTCCCTGCGTATTTCTGCCGATTGAACGTATCTCATCAAGGCCGGTTCGCATTACAATCCCCATGGCCGTAATAAGCATCAGTTCATCGGCGTGCTGGACGGCCTTTAAGGCAACGACCTTACCGTTTCGCTCGCTCGTCTTTATGTTTATCAGGCCCACGCCGCCTCGCGACTGCGTCCTGTAATTTTCGAACCCGGTCCGTTTGCCGTAACCTTCCTCGCAGACCGTAAGCAGCGCCGCCTTTTCCTCCACAACCACCATTCCAATTACGTTATCTTTCGGGCGCAGCCGAATCCCGTTCACGCCTCGTGCAGCCCTGCCCATCGAGCGCACCTGCTTCTCGTCGAACCGTATCGCCATTCCATCCCGCGTTCCAAGCACGATATGGTCTTTGCCGCTGGTCAGCACCACGCCGATAACCGCATCGTCCGGGTCGAGATTGATTGCGATAACGCCGGTCGTACGCGGGTTGCCATAGGCCGACAGGTTGGTCTTTTTTACCAGCCCGTTTTTCGTTGCCATAATAAGCTGGCAGCTCTCGTCCTCGAAATTCGCCACGTTGATTATCGATGCTATCTGCTGCTCGCCGAGGTTCAGCAGGTTTGCGATGCTCCTGCCCCTGCTCTGCCTCGTCAGGCTCGGCACATCATAAACCTTCAGCCAGTAGCACCTTCCGCGATTGGTAAAAATCAGCAGGTAATCGTGCGTCGAGGCTGCAAAGAGGTGCTTGATAAAATCACCCTCTTTAATATCCGAGCCGATAATGCCCATTCCGCCCCGGCCCTGTTTGCGGTAAGTATCTATCGGCATCCGCTTGATATAGCCGTCGCTGCTTACCGTCACAATCACGTCCTCGTCGGCTATCAAATCCTCGACGTCAATATTTTCAACGCTGCCTACAATTTTTGTCCGTCTCTTGTCGGTAAATTTCTGCTTTATCTCGTAGATGTCCTCGCGGATGACATCCATCAGTATCTTTTCGTTGGCCAGTATCGCCTCGTATCCTTCAATTTCCTCGACAAGCGCAGCGTATTCCTTTGCGAGTTTTTCTATTTCAAGGCCGGTAAGCCGTTGCAGCTGCATCGTCAAAATCGCATCCGCCTGCGGCTCCGAAAGGAACTGCTTGTTTTTGCTTTTTTCTTTTATGAATTCTGCCGGCAGAATTCTTTTCAGCGTCGCCGTCTCTTCGAGTTTGAGAGGCTTTTTCATCAAATTTATTCTTGCCGTTGGCGCATCCGGCGATTTCTTGATTATCTCGATAATATCGTCGATGTCGCTCACCGCCATAATCAGGCCTTCGAGTATATGCGACCTGCTGCGGCATTTGCCGAGCAAAAAGCTGCTGCGCCTGCGGATTACAACTTTACGATGCTCAACGAACAGCTGCAGCATCTGCTTGATATTGAGCGTTTCAGGCCTGTTGTTCACCAGCGCAATACTGGAAATCGCATAAGTCGATTCGAGCGGCGTGAAACTGAAGAGTTTATTCAGTGCTACCTGCGGGTCCGCATCCTTTTTCAGCTCGACCACAACCCGCATTCCCTGCCGGTCTGATTCGTCGCGCACGTCGGAAATCTCGGCTATCTGGTCGTTATGAACGCACTCGGCAATCTTCGCAACGATTGCGCTTTTGATAACCATATACGGAATTTCCGTAATCACGATTATATCCTTGCCGCGCTTGCTGCTTTCGATGTCCGCTTGTGCCCGAACGGTCAGGTGCCCCTTGCCGGTGGTGTAGGCCTCGACGATGCCTGTTCTGCCGCAGATGTTTGCCCCTGTCGGAAAATCCGGCCCGGGCAGAACCTTCATAATATCCTTAAACCCGCAATCCGGGTCGTTTATAACTAAAAGCAGGGCATCGCATACCTCGCCGATATTGTGCGGCGGAATATTCGTCGCCATACCGACGGCTATGCCGGTGCTGCCGTTGACGAGCAGGTTCGGAAATTTTGCCGGCAGTACTAACGGCTCGGTGCGCGTCTCATCGTAGTTCGGCACGAAATCGACCGTATCGCTTTTGAGGTCTTCGAGCATATCCGTTGCCGCCGCCGTCATTCGCGCCTCGGTGTATCTCATCGCCGCGGGCGGGTCGTCATCGATGCTGCCGAAATTACCCTGCGGGTCAACCAGCGTATATCGCATGCTCCAGTCCTGGCCGAGCCGCACGAGTGTGCCGTAGGTCGCCTGGTCGCCGTGCGGGTGATAGTTGCCGCCCGTATCGCCGACGATTTTTGCGCATTTACGGTGCTTGCTTCGAGGCCCGAGGCTAAGGTCGTTCATCGCCACGAGGATTCGCCTCTGCGAGGGCTTCAGGCCGTCGCGAACATCAGGAAGCGCACGCGAAACAATTACGCTCATCGCGTAATTCATATACGAATTTTTAAGCTCGTCGAGGATATGCACACCCTCAATCCGCTGCGGTATAGGCTTTTCTTCTTTCATTTGTCCTCTGTTATCTGCTTTTTCACCATCTTAACGAATAATTGCGAATCTTAATTTCAGCAGCCAATACATTACCCTCACCCGCCCCAAAAGTCAACCACGTTTAGCGGGTTCCCGAACCACAAAATTCACAACAAGGAAACAAAAAAATTAACCACGGATTAACGCAGATTTTCACAGATTAAAAAGGGGATATATTTTGTTGAGGTTGGGGTTTTGGTCAAGATGGTTGTTAATGAAACAAAGAACTAAAGCTGGTTTAGATGCGTGATGGGTGTAGGCAGTATCATATCTGGTTTGTATTTGGCCTCAATGTTTGCCGTCAAGAGCAACATTCGTTCGACCGCTCAATTGCGGCACATTTACACCGAGGCCACAACATTGCTTTTCTTCTATTTTGAATTCTTCTAACCCTTTTGTGATTTTGTTTTTATATGTTTCTAATTCTCTACTGGTCAATTCCTTTTTTTTATAGGATAATTTTGCCAGTTTATTAAAGAGTGTTTCGAGGCTCTCATAATACCCATCATCAGGATTTTCTGTCCTCCACGCATAAACGGGCTTTTCACATAAGACCCAATATCGTTCGATCCAATAACCCCAATACTCATCAATTGCTTCTAACGGTATCATTCCTTTGTCTTCTAAACAAGCTATCTTATTAAAATAATTTAACAGCGGCTCACACTGAACAAGCTCATTGGCATCGGGATTCGTAAAGTTCAAGTCAACTGTTATTTCTCTTGCCTTTTCGATTCTCTCAGAATTAAATTCTTTATCCAGTCTTTCTATAAAATCAAATGTGGCGACTTTTTTGGATAAATACAATTGGTATGTGGCAACGAACACGCCTAAAGTCAGAACGAGGGTGGAAATAGCAGTTATAGCTTCCCATTTAACAACCTTCTTCTCTGTTCGTTTCTTTTTCTGCAACTTATTTCTCCAAAATTTTGCCATAACTATCCGCCATACACAAATAATCGGCCATTTCAAAGAACGGAGTTATCTGTTTGGCTTTTCGTCAATCAGGATTAAGCAAAATGTTGCCTTTTAAGCCATTGTCCGCTAATATGGGACTATATGGTTAAAATCGGGACGGCAGGCCGACCCGAAAAGGACAGACGAAAAATGGACAAATCGAAAGAGTCAACAGACAATACAGCAAGAAGACTTCAGGAAATCAGTAAAGGTATTTTAACACTCAAAGACGTAAAAAACTGTCAGGCTGACCTGTTCGACGTGGCTGGCCGATTTGTTAAAGAAGCTCTGGATCTCGGAGCTTTTAATCGACCAGAACATATAACTTTGCGCAAACATACAGAGCTTCGCCTATCACACAAAGACGTAAATCCATATATTTCGGCTTGGGGTGAGATTGTACTCTGGTTAAAGTATAAGAAACCACCGTTTCCGCCTTCAGAAGATATTGCTAAAAATTTTTCTGCGGACTGCGAAATTTTCGCAAAAGCCATTTTAGACGAGGTCGAAGCAATACAGAAAAAGCAGCAGCCTGAACCAACCAGCAGCGAAACAGAGCAGAATACTACTCCTGCAAAATGCTTGGGAATATGGACTCGCATTAAGAAGATATTTGAAAAAGGCTGGCAGATATTTACGAAGAGTTTCTGGGAGGTGGTTCTGGACAGAGTCTGGCATAAGTGAAACACAGGCGGCGGCGGATTATCCTGGCTTTTTTCTTTGTGGTAAAAAAAATCTGTGTCAATCCGTGTTACTTGTCCTGAGCGAAGTCGAAGGAATCCGTGTCTAAATTAATCGTTAGTTTTTAGTATTCAGTCCGCCACATCCGCCTACGGCGGAGCGAATCTTCGACATTTAGTTTTAAAAAAATCTGTGTCAATCTGTGTTAATCTGTGGTTAAATTAGTCGTTAGTATTTAGTATTCGGTATTTAGTTTAAAAAAGAATCTGCGTAAATCTGTGGCTAAAAATCAAACAAAAAAATCCTCTCCCGTTTCTTTTCTGCGGCAGCGGACTCGCTGAGTCGGCAGACGCTGCCAACGAATCGCGCCCCTTCGCGGGCAGGCATCTACGCAGCTTCCTTCCTGCCAGCATTCACCCGGGAACAAAACCAACGGCGGCGCACCCTTCTTCGGATTCGCAGCAAAGACATCGACAGGGCAAACCTCGACACAGCGGTTGCAGCCGCTGCATTTCTTATCATCTATAATTACAGGAAAAAATGCCTTATCGCCGGGCAAAACTTCAGCAGTCTTCTTTTTCATTTCTATTTTCCCTTTTATATCAGCCACAGATTCCTTCGACTTCGCTCAGGACAAGTAGCACAGATTTTCACAGATTATTCGTTTTTTAATCAGCGTAATCCGTGAAATCCGCGGTTTCATCTATAATCCTTTATTATGCTTTTCATAATTATTAGTAAGCAAGCCGTAATAGTCGAGGCTGCGCGAACCGGTTTCGATGCCGGATGCCCCTTGTTTGATTGTCACGAACTTTTTCCATTCCGGCGGGTCCGTTTGCGGGAAATCCAGCCGCACAAAATCCAACTCCCGCGAGCTCGCCTTCCGCGCCCTGCCGGCCTCCATAACCAGCTCGGCGTTGGTCATAATATTCAGCACCTCAATCGCCCGCATCAATTCGTGCGGATTGTGCACCGAAAGTTGCATCGCCTCGCGCTGCCGCAAATCCTTCAGCATATTCAATCCCGTGGTGAGCAGTTCCTCGCTTTTGAACGCCCCGCAATAGTTCTGCATTATTCTCGTGACCGCCGTATTAAGCTGCCGCCAATCGACGCTGCTTTTACGCCCAATCGGCGCATAGACGCGCTGCCTTTCTTCGGCAATCTGGTTTTCATCGAGACCTGCCGCCTCTGCTTTTTTTGCGAACGCCGCTGCGTGGCGGCCTGCGTAATGGCCGGTCGCTGCCGCATGGCCGAAACAGTTCGATGCGAACAGCGTATCGCCCGCGGCGAAAAGACCCTCGACGTTCGTCATCAGGTTCCAGTTGTTGACAAGGCCTCCGGGCAGTCCGAACAATTGACGCTCCTGCGGCAGAAACGCCCCTGATTTCCAGCCGTCGCCGTAACTTTGAATCAGGTCTTTAGCCGGGTCGAATCCCGCATCGGTGTATGCCCTCAAAATCGGGATTTTCGTCTTGCCTTCCTGCCCGACCATCATTCCCCAGATAATTTTTCGCTCCGCTTCCGGCAGGCTCGTAAGGTCAGCATAAAACGGCAATTCGTATCCTCGTTTGAGAAGTTCATCTACCGGCAGCGTATCCGGCCCGATTACGTCATACACATTCAGATAAGGTTCGCCGCCGCCTTTGAGATAAAGCCTTTGACCGGCTGATGGCCGAAACCGGTCCGAAAATTTTTCGATTGTCCTGCCGTCACGGTCCACCCACGGCAACTGCCGGCCGCGGGCATCCACCATATTCGCAGCATACCACGTATTATGATTGTTGCCTGTGCTGTAGGGCGGGAAGCTGCGCAGGCCTGACCATTCGCCCTTGACGGATTTTTCCATCATCGTGAATTCTGCACCTGCCAGCCAGGCCATTGCGTGCCCGTCGCCGGAGCATGGAAAAGGACGGAATTCCGATATGCCCGGCTGCTCAGGCGAGAACAGCCACAGTCGCGTCGGACGGGATGTGCAAAGGATAACAGCCTTGGCTTTGAAGATAATAAATTTGCCGGTGCGGGCGTGGATTGCGGTTGCGCCTGCGACTTTTGCGCCGCGCTCGCCCCGTTCAGTAAGCAAACCGGTTGCCATTACGCGGTCGAAGATGCGAACACCGCTGCGGCGGCACTGGCGAGCGAGGGCAGGCTTAAAGGTCGTCCCCCACACGCGAATCGTGAAACGGTTGAAATAATCGTAAGCGAACAGCAGTTTGGTTTTTTCATCGCGGAAATCGGCGCCCTTGAATTCGTCATCGGTGTCGCGAACCTTGCCGCCCATTTTTTCGATATCGAGCAGGCGGTCGTATCCTTCGCGGCACTCGATGTAATGCGAAATGCCGTTGTTGTATCCGCCGAACGTGCGAATCATCGTTTCGGTTAATTCTTCCGGGCTGATGCGCGAGCAGGGGTTGGCGGCGGCTGATTCCCAGTGGTCGCAGCCGGAACCCGCTGCGCCGCTCGCGATTGTCGCACCCTTCTCAACGAGGACGACTTTGCCGCCTTTTTGTGCTGCGCCTATAGCGGCAAAGCACCCGGCTGCGCCTCCGCCGAGGACAAGAACGTCAGCCTCGACTGTTTCCGTTTTATCCCATTCGACCGGATAAGGCCATTTGATTTTTCCTGCACTCATTTGTCGTTTTCCTTTTTGCCCCGTTAGAGAAAAAGTTTATCAGAAGGTCGAATCCCCTAATTTCTCAGGACACATAAGCGATTTTCTCTAACGGGGTTTGACCCGCCGATATTTTATAATATTTAACCGCAGATTGCATCCGCCTTCGGCGGACCTTCGGCACACAGAGAAAAAATAACCGGCCTCTATTGCTTCTTCACTTTATCTAACGCATCCAATATCCTTAAGCAATCTTCTTCTGTATCGATATGCTTTAAATTGGTATCCTTACTAAGAGATATTGCCTGCTCGAAATGATACCGGCACTTTTCGTCATTGCCCAACTGCTTGTATAGTTTTCCAAGTCTCGCATGCGCAAATACCAAATCCGTACCGGGGGAAAGTATGAAATAGGGATTCTTAACGTTTAAGGAGCTTCGCTCTTCCTTTAATTCGTTTAATGTCTTAACATAATTCTCTAATGCCCAGACGGCCACCTCGCTCGGCTGATTATGATACGCATCTTCAGAGGCCTCTCCTATTTGGGAGATTTCTTTTTCCTGAAGCATAAACATACCTGTAGCCATTGTTTTTCCAAAATAAGCCATGGTTATAAAAACACCCAAAACACAACCGAGTACAAGCCCCAGAATAACCAAGCCAATATTCTTCCACATAGTAATGCCCTCTGTTATCTGATTATTTTAGTTTTACCTGCTCAATGTTTGTATTAATTCTCCTTTCGTTTGATACGGATTATACCTCGAAAAAGGCAGGAAGGCGAAAGAATTTTCCCTGTCCCCGTTAGAGAAAGCCGCTGATGCGTTTCGCTGAATTAGGGAGCCGGTCCTTATTAAAAACCATTTCCCTAACGGGGTTTGCGCTTGAATTTCATTGATTTTTTATCATAATGTGAACTTCTTAATAGGCATCAACGTAAATCTACGGTAGGTTTTTTTAAGGCGGAAATGTTCTAAATTTAGCCCCATAAACCGGGGCAGCGGGAACTTTTGTAAAGGAGATGAATATATGGCAACAGATGTCAAGCAGATTGGCAAACTGGTTGAGGAAAAAAGCTCATTCGTCCGGGCGCTTTTTGCGGAAATGGATAAGGTGATAATCGGGCAGCGGTATATGCTCGAACGGCTTATAGTGGGGCTTCTGGCGAACGGGCATATACTCCTCGAAGGCGTGCCGGGGCTCGCCAAGACGCTGGCGGTGACAACGCTGTCGCGGTCGATAGCGGCGGAATTTCGGCGAATACAATTCACGCCGGATATGCTGCCCGCAGATTTGATTGGCACGCAGATATACCGGCAGTCGGACGGCCAATTCTTTACGAGGAAAGGCCCGATTTTTGCCAACCTTATTTTGGCAGACGAAATAAACCGTGCGCCGGCGAAGGTGCAAAGCGCGCTGCTGGAGTCGATGCAGGAAAGGCAGGTCTCTATCGGCGAGGAGACTTTCAAGCTGCCGGAACCGTTCCTGGTTCTGGCGACGCAAAACCCGATTGAGCAGGAAGGCACTTATCCCCTGCCCGAGGCGCAAGTGGATCGCTTCATGCTCAAGCTCAANNCAAAACCCGATTGAGCAGGAGGGGACATACCCGCTGCCGGAAGCGCAATTGGACAGGTTTATGATGAAGCTGAAGATTGATTATCCGAAGAAAGATGAGGAACGGCAGATTCTGGAGCGAATGGCGGTGACGAGCAAAAAATTTGATGTAAGACCGGTGATAAAGCCTGCGGATATTGCGGAGGTGCGGGCGGTGGTCGATGAGATTTATATCGATGAAAAAATCAAGGATTACATTGTCGATGTGGTTTGTGCCACCAGAGAGCCTGAAAAATACGGATTGCAGATAGGCAATTTCATAAATTACGGGGCCTCGCCGCGAGCGACGATTTATCTTGCGGTGGCTGCGAGGGCGCATGCCTTCCTGCAGCAGAGGGGGTACGTCACGCCGCAGGACGTAAAAAGCATCGGGCTGGATGTTTTGCGGCACAGAGTGATTGTTAGTTACGAGGCGGAAGCGGAAGACAAGACCAGCGAAGACATTATCAAGATGATATTCGATAATATCGAAGTGCCGTAGAGAAGTTTAAANNTAAATTTAAAACTAAAAATTTAAAACCAAAGACGGAAAAATTCGGTAATTTTGAATTTTACATTTTAATTTTTGAATTTTTTATGATACCGCAGGAACTGATAAAAAAAATTAGGCAGATACAGATATACACGTCCCGTATGGTCAACACGAGCTTTGCGGGCCAGTATGAGAGCGTTTTCAAGGGCCGCGGGATGCAGTTCGACGAGGTGCGTGAGTATATGCCCGGCGATGACAT
>PLLP01000024.1 GCA_003141315.1 Phycisphaerales bacterium | reverse complement strand
TATCGTATCTTTTGGTTGTAGTTTGGTTGTAGTTTTTGCACCAGAAACTGCTTGAAACTCTCTCTTAATCAGTAAGTCTCAAACTGTGCCACTTCCGATAAAGTCAGACGCCTAATGCTACTTGAGATTCCCGTTCTTCTGATATTTTTGCATTAGCTGAAGTACTTCCTCTCTGTATTCACGCCCCTCTTTACTTTGAGGGGTACAACTTTCCTGCTGTGTCAGTGGTGTCCAGCCATTTTTATCAGCAGTTTCAACGTTTGCGCCATTAGCTAACAGCATCTCACAAGCTTTTATTTTTGATTGAAACGGCAGTCTTTCATCGGCAATAGTGCGAGGCCAGACCAGGATGTGGAGAGGTGTTTGGCCCTTATTATTTTGTATGTTCACATTGGCTCGATTATTTATGAGTAACTGTACCACGTCTATATTCGGGTCTCGTAGAGCCCAATGCAATGGAGTATCGCCGGCGTTATCCTGCACATTGACGTTAGCACCCATAGCCAGAAGAATCTCAAGAAGATTTTTATTATCACCTCTAACTGCAGCATGCAGGAGGGACTGGCCATTATTATTTTTCACATTTACATCAGGAGCGTTAGAACGAACCCAGTTTTCCAGCTCGGATTTGTCCATAGAAATGGGGGCTGCGGTAAATTTAACAAACACATCCTGGATGTTTTCTGGATTGGCGCCGTGTTCGAGAAGCAATCTTACCGCTTCAGTTCTCTGGGGGAATGGGACCTCAGCAGCAACACATAAAGGCGTTTTTCCTTCTCTTGTTTTTGCCTCAATATTAGCTCCGGCATCCAGCAGCATAGGAACTGCTCTTGTGCGGAAATTCTCAGGCCACCAGTCTTGCGGCCACATCCCAACCAGAATATGCAATGGTGTCTCACCTCCGTCATTTTTTGCATTGACATCGGCCCCTTTATTTATGAGAAGTTTAGCGATTTCCTCAGCACCCTGCTCAACTGCCGCTTGCAACAGACTTCTTCCGCTGCCATCAATCCTCTGGTTTATGTTCGCTCCGTGATTTATTAATATTTCCGCAATTTGTGTATGGCGACCAGCTATCGCCCCATCCAGGCCGTTTGGGTTGGCTCCATGGTCAAGTAACAATTTCACAATCTTCTCATTGCCCTTCCCTGCAGCTCCACCGAGGGGATTGCCAATGCTTACATCGGCTCCGTGTGCTAACAGAAGGACTACTATATCTTCATAGCCCCCGCCTGCCGCGTTACTTAAAGCTGTAGTTTCTCCAGGACCTCGCCAATTAACATCAAATCCCTTCTCTAAAAGTTTTTCAACAGTTTTATAATCCCCTTGATGGGCAGCGAGCGGCAGGCGGTCTGGATCGATGGCAGCACTATGGTAAAGAGATATCAGATAGGAGGCGGATAAAATAAGTGCGGCAAGGTTCAGCAGCAGACCTGGTATGCCCTGCCTGCAACGGCTCTTACGTATGGCAACAATACCAAGAACAGATCCGAGAAAACTTGTTGCGGCAACAATATGAGTGCCGCCATAAAGAACAGCCCCTATCGCTAACAGGGCACCCAAACCAGCTTCTCCACTGTAATTCCCGAACAGGATTGGCATCAACAATAACAGTACGACACCTGTAGGAACTAAAGCCAAGGCCACGGACCATTTACCAGCAGAAGTAGTTTTATATTCACTATTCATTTGTAAGCACCTTTATTCTAACCATATTTTGTCGTGATATAGCCTGGCAAATTATTTTTGTTGGGAATTTTCTTCTTTTTGTTGCAGCAATTCAATTACTTCCTGTCTATTACCAAGAAAATTCCCCCGTCGATTCTTTGCCACCGACAAGGCCGTCATACCTTTGTTGTTTAGTGCGTTAATGTTGGCACCTTTGTTCAGTAAGGCTTCGACGATGTCTCTGCGTCCAAAGTACGCAGCGGCGTGAATGGCGGTATCCCCGTTCTTGTCAGCAATGTTTGGGTCAGCCCCAGCTGACAATAAGATGTCAATTATATCTATTTTTGCTTTTTCACTAATTGCGTGATGTAGATAACCGCCTTTTTCATCCTTGAATTTAATATCAGCACCATTTTCCAGCATTAGCTTAAGTATCTCGGTTTGGTTATTTGATATCGCATTTTGAATGCACGTCAAATTCCTCCCATCTTTAAGTTGAAAATCAAAAGTTGCCCCATGTGCAATTAGCGCTCTGGCGGCTGCCTCATAGTGGAAATTATCCTTTTTTTGCCAGGGATTAACGCTTCTGGATAATAAAAGCTGCATTGGGGTGATGCCGTTCCAACTCTTTGCATTTACATTGATACCCCCTGCTAATAACGTTTCAAACATTCGGTTGTCTCCAGTGTCTATTGCCGCATGCAAAAGGGTATCTCCATCATAATCTCTGGTTTTGTTGATATTTGCCCCTTTAGCTACCAAATCTTTGATTCTATCCTTATTTCCGGCTATGGCAGCTCGAAACAGAGCTTCTTGTAATTCTGCCTGTTGGGATTTTAATAGGAATATTATTGCGTAGGAACTGCAAGCTAAAAGAACAATTATGCTGAATAAAATGCCAGATTTCCCCATTATAGAGTGCGTTTTGTGCAAGGTAACTCCGNNCTCCAGCAAGTGCAACTGCAACGATGCTCACAATGCTTATGAATACAACAATGACATCAGCCCACAAAAATACCGTTAAGGCAAGCATCATTATGCCGACGAGTATAGCGAACGCCGCTGCAATCAAGCATTTACTAGTGCGATTAGTCAGGTCCCACCTTTTTACATTTGGCATTTCTTCTTGGCTCCGACGAAATAGGTTTTGACCTCTGCAACCTGATACCCTTATATTTCCTTAACCTTTTAATCAATATCATACATGCGTAAAATAAACAAGGTCTTAATAGCTGATTGTGTTTGGACGATTATAGAAACTATTGGGCAAACTGGATTTTTCATTTTGTCCATGTAAAAAAAACAATCAGGTTTTTGGAAAGTATCACCTCTACCAGTTTAGCTTCTCGGAGTTAAGATAATAAAAGCGTCCGAGCAAATGGGATGCGACCATTGCCAAATAAACAAAAACAGCCCCAAACAAATACGAAAAAAACAGGGACTGCTGGAAAACAGATGTCATTCTTGAGAAGAGCCAGACAAGTACGCAAAAGAATAAAACCAGGCTGCAGTATTGAAAAAAAGCACTGAAGATTGACACTATCCACAAGACCGGATTAAAGGCTGAACTCGAGCCAAACATAGCAAGAGCCAGTAACCCAATTGGAAAAAAGAAAATTCCATATCCCAGTAATAGCCAAAAAACCATATCAGTCGTCAGATTATACGAAGATTCATCTCCTGTTGCTTGCCAAAAGATTTTATAAAGCAAATAAGCACCAAGTGGTCCCCAAAAGATAACTACGGAAGCAATTATTTCCATTATTTGTGTAACAACATCACCCATATCGGGCATGCTGCCAATATTTTCAGGTGCTCTTATTCCGCCGGCAGCGCTATCGCGAATACATTCCATAAAGTAATAGTACATATAACCGGCTACAACTAAACCGGCTAACCCTGGTATTATAGGTAGAATTATTCTGGTGAATTCAAGCAGGATTGGCAATATCCAGAATATCCCCAGATTTATCAAACCTGATGTGCTTGTGGGGTACAGGAATATGTCCAGAATCCACGGCAGCTTGCGTTCCGGTGGTTTCTCGTCTTCTGGTATTTTTGCTATCTGTTCCTGGTTAGGCATTGTATCCAAGTCGTTAGTAAATACTCTATAAGTGCCTCCTGTTTGACTTGGTGGTTCTTTTTTAAGCTGCAAATCTGAAGCTGATGATGAATGTTCAAGCTGTTCACCAGACGCAAGGTTTTCGTAATCGTCTGCGGCACTTTTTACCTGTGGAACAATAACTATGGTTTTGCATTTTGGACATTTACCTTTTTTGCCGGCATGTACGTCGGGGACGCTTATCTTCTGACCACAATTTTTGCAACTGAACTTAATTACCAAGAGTCCTCCCTCTTGTATGAATTTTGGATTTTCCTTTCCATTCCCGCATAGAAGCTCTACGACAATTGTACTCTTGCAAAAGCACTATACTTCTATTTTAATCGGCAAATAATGATTAAGCAAGGATATAACTAATCGAGATTGTCTGACTTCAGTAAAATATTAACAAACTTATTCATTTTGAGGATATATCTGTTTATGTATTCTGTCACGCAGACTGGCTGGATCGTATGAATTGTTAATGGCCGTGTCATAAGTTATTTCTCCTGCCTCGTACAGTTCTACAAGGGAATCATCCATCGTGTGCATACCTTTTCTTCGTCCCATCTGTATAACATTAACCAAAAGGTGCAGTTCACGGTCACGAATGTGTTTTCGTGCGGCAGGTTCCATAATGAGTACTTCCGTTACAAGCCTTCTGTTCTTTTTATCTGCAGAAGGAACAAGCCTTTGTGCAACAATTCCCTGCAGACAATTGGCTAATTGTGTAAATATCTGTGGCTGTTTATTTTCTGGAAATATGGACACAATACGTTCAACTGTCTGAAACGCATTTGGGGTGTGGCAAGTGGCAATAACTAAATGCCCTGTTTCAGCTGCAATAAGAGCAGTTTCTGTTGTTTCAAGGTCGCGCATCTCGCCAATGCATATTACATCGGGATTTTGACGAAGTACATGTACCAGAGCACGAGAAAATGATTTTACATCTGTGTGTAATTCCTGCTGAACAATGACCGCCTTTTTTTGCCTGTGCACATACTCAACAGGGTCCTCAATAGCAATTATTTTACAACGACGTTCAGTATTAATTATATCTATCATAAAATTCATGGTTGTGGTCTTGCCGCTTCCTGTCGGCCCCGTCAAAAGAACCAAGCCGCCTGACAATCTTGTTAGGTCTTCAACCTGCTCTGGCAGATATAGTTCCTCTCTGGTCTTAATATGGTCCATTACAGGCCGAATTGCCATTTCCGGATTTGCTGCGTGATAATATATCGAGATACGGAATCGGCCCAAGTTCTCTTCATACAGAGAACAACAAAGCTCCCACTCACGCCTGAAAGTCTCCTTTTGCTCATCGTTTAGCAGCTCCATACTTAAACGGGCAGTATCTTCACGTGATAATGGCGGAACATCCGATAGCATTATTTCACCGTTTATGCGAAAAAGAGGGGGCAACCCCGCTACTATGTGAATATCCGATGCATTTTCCCGACGGGCAAGCCCCAATATTTTTTGCATTTCCGCTGATACAACCATACCTTCCTCACCAATTAAACAATTTTCTAAAAAAGCCTTTTTTATCAACACTTTTCAATGCTGTTTTTGCCGCCTCTAAGTCAGGACGCAGCCTGAGGCTCTGCTCCAGGGACGCTTTGGCTCCCGACAGACCAAGTTTTGCCTGGCAGCAGCCAATCTCGCACCAAACCATTGCTGATTGTGGAAAGACTTTTACCACATCATTAAGATATCTTATCGCCGCAGAATAATCACCTTTTTTTCTAAGTAATCGGGCAGCTTCCAGCTTAATGATTGGAGTAATATTACCTGCACTGCCTATTGCCTTGCTGATGCAGTTGTCCGCCACAGAACTTTTGCGGCCCAACACCACTTCAGCCCTCGCCAGCCAGACCCGCGGAGTTACATTCTCCTTACTGATGGAGTTGTCCGAGTATGCAATTGCCTTTTCTGCTTTTGCGTCACGAAGGCACGCTACCGCTTTAACCGCCAAAAGCTCAGGATGTTCCGGAAATAATTCCAATGCCTTGTCTGCCCAGACCATAGCTTCCTTATACTCCCCTAATTCAATCAACATCAGCACCTGTCCGACCCATGCATCGAAAACCGTGCTGTTTTGCTCGAGAACCCTCGAATAATTTCGCAGCGCCATCTCGAAGTCGCCGGCCAGCCAGAACCTCAGGGCTTCCTTTAGAAAATAATCCGCATCGCGAACCGCTTCTCCGGGGGAGCGATTAGGTTTTGGGCTTTCTTCTCCAAATTCCAGTTGTGAAAAACGATTCATTCGACATTCCTTATAAAGCCTCGTTTTGATAAAGGCAACCAGCGCATAAAAGCTTTGGCTTCGATATCGTCGGCCATTATTATGCATATGTTCCCGATGTCTGAATTATTAAGTGCTACATTGTGAGTTGTAAGATTGTATCGCATACTTACAAAATAACTTTTTTCGGGAACCATAATAGAGAAGTTTACATTACGAAGCCATTCCGGGACAGGATATTTTTCTTTTTCAAGCTCCTTACTGTTAATTATATATGCATCGCCGGCAATTTTAACCTCTTCGCCGGCAAGACCAACAATCTCTCCCAGTGCCAACTCTCCGCTACGGGCTACTATACCATTATCACCACGGTTATAATAAGCCGTATGCACCATTACGAGTGAACCTCGACGTAACTGAATCCCCTTATCAATATTTCGCCAGGCTAAGAGATAATCGCCTGCTGTGATGTTATCATGCGGGATTGTTACGCTTGAATGTCCTCCGGTAAGGGCGGGAACAATTATATGCGGGATAAATCTATATATTACAGACAGAGCGATTAAAACAAGTATGACCGTTACTATTTTCTCTCTGACGTTTGCCAATTTTTCCATTATTCCATACCGTAGCCCGATGGCCCCGTGAATAGCAATCGACAGTCCGAGCAAAATAAATCCTGCTAAACTGCCGTATAGGAATAAAGCCAATAAAAGCGATGCTAACCATCCCCAAAAATACCAGCGGACCTCCTTGAACCGACCCTGAATAAGGTGTGCTAATCCAGGTACGATGGAAATAATCAATCCCGCGGAGTTGTCGCTCAAAGTCTCTTTTATCCGTGATTGAAAATTAGGTCGATTGTCATATTGTCGCGGGGCAATGTATATTTGACGCATCAATCTGGTCACTTCGCGGAATGGTCTTTTCCAGTTAGACATTCGGGGCGGATGAACATCTATAGTTCCTGTCCGAATACCGAGTATTGAGCCGCATTTTACGCACGTTTTCTGACCCGGAATGTTTTCGAATTTGCATCTTTCGCATCTCATCCGAATTATTCTTCCATTTTTAAATCCTGGTTAAGGTCAATCCGGGCTTTTGTATCGGGTTCATAATACTCGCTTGTGAGCTGTTCATTTTTTACCTTACCGATGATTTCTGCTAACCACTTCGAGTATGCCATGCAGCCTTTTCCCTTTAGGCCTTTAATATGAACTTTGACCTCACCGGTTTTAGATATGACAATTTCAACTTCATGTTGCGCCATAATTAATCCACCCATCTGCGGACATGTATCCGAATACTTTCATCTTCCATTACTTCTTCGTTGACTACCTGAAATTCTTTGTTTTTAAGCTCTCGCATTAGCTTATCATAAACAAAACATTGTGTTAACTTTTGTACAAACTCAGTAGCAACCTGTTTCAACTCGGCCTGGCTGCGGCCTGTTCCTTTGGCACAGACACTGCATCGTCCTCGCTCGTCACGTCTTACACGTAATTCTATATCTCCTTTTCTAAGTACAATTTCCTGGTCCGTTGTCATATTTTTTGTTATTACCTCGCTTTCAGAAAGCGTCACTTCCACCTGTCTTTCTACTTTGTTGTTTTGTTTACCTTTATCAAAATTCTTGACAGCTTCGCTCACCGCTAATCCCATAGCCGACGCTGCACCGGCAACCGCTACCGTTATGGCCGGCCAACTGGCTATGATTATAGGCGTCAGAACCAATACCGCGCTCATTTCTTTGCCCTTTCTATAATTTGAACAATTCTTATTTATATCTCAAGTTTGCGTCTTTCTTCACCACCTTCAGCAGCTGCTTCTGCACTCGTTGCCGGTCTGGCACGCCCCTTTGCCCATTTACGAAGGTTATCAACATCTTCGCTCATCGTTTTCGATAATGGAACTGTCTGCTGCAGGCTCGCGAGCACTCCTTCTGTCGTTAATTCCTTCTTGTCATAAAAGGCGTCGAACATCGCACTTATTATGGCCTCTTCGATTTCAGCCCCGCTGTATTCCGACGATGCTATTGCCAGTCTGTTTATGTCGAACTTTGTCCAATCCAGCTTTCGTTTGGATAGATGAACCTTAAATATCTCTTTGCGTTCACTAATTAAAGGAAGGTCGACAAAAAATATCTCGTCAAAACGTCCCTTTCTAAGCAGTTCAGGCGGGAGCATCGAAACATCATTGGCCGTTGCAACCACGAAAACAGGTGATTTTTTTTCAGACAGCCATGTTAAAAACGAACTGAAAACCCGAGCCGACGTGCCTGCGTCGGTCGATGCGCCGCTTCCCCGCGAACCGCGAAACGCCTTGTCAATTTCATCTATCCAAAACACTACCGGCGAAACGGATTCCGCTACTTTGATTGCCCTGCGAATATTCATTTCCGATGAACCTACGAGACTGCCGAAAACTCGCCCAACATCAAATCGTAAAAGCGGAAGCTGCCAGACATTGCTTATCGTTTTGGCCATCAGGCTTTTGCCGCACCCCTGGACACCGAGAAGCAATACACCCTTTGGTGCCGGAAGCCCGTATGCTCGTGCCTGCTCGGTAAAAGCAACGGTTCGTTTAGTCAGCCAGCTTTTCAGAGCATCCAAGCCGCCCACCGAATCCATTTTCTCCTCCGCATCGTAAAATTCCAACAGACCGCTCTTGCGGATTATCTGTTTTTTTTCAGCATTGATTACCTCAAGACTCGTTCCATCAAGACCACGGTTCTGAACCAGGGTTTTGGCAAGAACATTCTCTGCTTCTGCCAGCGTAAGTCCGAGCAGAGCGTTAATTATCTGCTCACGATTTTTGACGTCCATTTTCACATTAAGTTTTGGATTGTCCTTAACTTCCTGGATAATTCTGTCCAGGAGTACAGCAAAATCATTTACAATCGGCAAATCAAAGTCAATCAGGGTTATATCCTTTTCCAGTTCAAAAGGCATCTCGAACATCGGGCTGACGATAATTATCGTCTTATAAGTATTTTTAAGCGATGTTGCGACTTCTCTCAGTCGTCGAATTACAGACATGTTCTGGGTCTTCAAAAAGGGATGGAAGTCTTTGAATACGTAAAGAGCAGGGTCAATGTGCTCTATGACATTGCCAAGTGCCACAAGCGGATCTTGTGTTGCACTGTCTTGCTTCTGCGATTGTATGTTTGTTCCACCAGGTACAAGTCCTGTGTTAATCGACCACTCAAATACATTTTTGCCTAACCTTGACGCAATCTTTGTGACCTCCGCCATTACCCGCTGTTCCTCCCAGCTTATTACATATATAAGCGGATATCGAGCCCTGATAAGCACTTCTAATTCGCTCATTTGTTTTTTACCGTTTTCGCTGGTTGTGGTTTGACCTGGTTTTACTGGTTTTAATTCTGCCATTTTCTTTTGTTTCCATATTAAGGGACAGTGCACTATTATTAGGTTCTACCGTACGAGCTACTTCCATAAGCGTTTCATCCGGTGTAATCATCACCACTTGACCGTTCTTCAATATCCGAATTTCGGAGTCGCCCGGTTTTCGCTTGTATGGCCTCTTTTTCATTTTATAAGTCTTAACCCAATGCTCCTTGCTAAATTTAAAGCATTTTTTACTTCTTCTTCATTAAGATATCTCTTAGGTGTCCGAATCGCCTCTGCCGGCGGTATATAATTTGTCCTCAAACTCAATTTTACTTTTGGTATTTTCTCTGCCAGCCATTCGAGCACGGGTTTAAGACAACATTCGTTATGACCCGGGATAACTACGTGACGGACTATTACTTCCGAATGTTGCCATGCTTTCAGTATATTCTCCTTTACTACTTCAACATAATCTCGTGCTCCAAGCAAAGCCTCCGCGCATCTGGAGTCTCCACATTTCAAATCCGCGAGATATACATCTGCCAACCCTGTCATCAGCCTGTCCACTACGTTATTATAATACATGTTAGAGTTCCACACAACTCTTGTCTTTGAATCTACTCGCGAAAGCAGCTCGAGAACCCCGTGCAGGTTTACTGCAGGTTCGCCTCCAAGTAAGTTAAGTGTTTTCGCCCCTTCTTTCCGGCGTCGGGCGATTCTTTTTGCCATATCGTCATAATTTATTTTTTCTGCTGCCCGGGGTTCTTCATTCCATTCTCCCACAAGACAAAATTCGCATCTCAGGTTGCATCCGGTGAAATGGACCTGGTGTGAAGGTATTAGCTCCTGTTCCTCGCCACAATATATCATTTCCCGAAAAACGCGAACAGTGGCGTCCAGTCCACAATAACCTTTTTCGCCGGCTGTTCGGTTAACGCCGCACTCACGGGGGCAAAGCCTGCAGCAGTTTAATTCTTCCCTTGCCTGCCTTGCCCTCGCCGATGCCTCTTTATGTGCTTCTGCATTCATAATTATATAATTTAGTCAATATCTACAAATCCGCCGGAACGTTTTTGGCCTGCCGTTTTTCCGATGCCGTAACCTTTGTAAATCATTCGCTGCCGCAGCTTCCAGTAGAGATATGCAAGCAAAGCACCGGAAATCCACACCAGATTCATTGGAGAGGTTATGCTCATCAGGATTCCTATGGCTATAAAAATCAAAACTATATATTCTGATTTGACAGCGCTGAAAAACACAAAGAATTTTCTGCCCCGGAAGATAAATCCCAGAATCGTTATAAGTCCGTAGCTGCATCCTACAGCACCGGAGCCGACAAAGTCATTGCCTGTCAAAAGATTCACAATAACCCAAATCAAGCCGCACCCCGTTGACACAACCAGCCATAGAATCACAAAAGAAACAGTCTTCCATTCCCTTTCGATTACACTGCCGACAAAAAGAATCATTAAGCCGCTGATAAGTATATTCATCGGCGAATCTGCAACAAAAGGATATGTAACCAACTGCCAAATCCTGCCATTGGTTACTCCTGCTGCACTAACGGCTAAAAAACTTTTCGTAAAATTTGGCATGAAAACTGATGATAAAGTTCCCGCGATTGACAGCGCAATGATACAAGTTACTGCCGGCGTGAAAAGTTTGCCTGATGGGCGAAAAGTCCATTGTGTTTGTTCCGACATCTCCATAAAGATTCCTCTCATTTACGCTGTACGGGTAAGAATCTCCAACAATTCTGACTATGTTAATTATAATTTGTATATCAGATATGTCAATAAATTTGGCACATCAAGTTGAAACTGTTGCTAAAGCGTACGTCGCCAGACAAAAATGAGACAAATTTGCGATTTGAAATTTTAAAATTTTATGTTAGGATACATCGCAAGAAGATAAAAATATTTTTGGAAAATTGTTTGTGTGTTTTTACGATTACAAGCGCCCGTAGCTCAATTGGATAGAGTGCCGGACTTCGAATCCGAAGGTTGCAGGTTCGATCCCTGCCGGGCGCGTTGCTGGAACTCCTTTTCTACGGCCATATTACGATTCTGCTCCGAATGCCGGCTTGCCTGGAAAAGACCGTTCTTGAGCAGAGTGGGTCAGTTTTGGGTCGGCCAGGTTAATGCCGATGATACAAGTATTTCTGTAAAGGCTTATTAAGGCAGATTAACTTATGGCAAAAGTGAGTAAAACCTTCAAATTTTTCGTCTATTTAATAATTCTCGTGCTGCTGGCAGTTATACTGATAAGTGCGTTAAGTAATCTATTGATGCCTAAAACAATACGCGAACTGCTGGCTGAAAATAAACTCCTGAAGGAAGCCATTACCAATCTCACACAGGAAGACCAGATTGGATATGCAAAGGTAATCTCGAAAGAAAATAAAAATGGCAAGGTTTATACCACAATAAAGTTCGTCGAGACAGCCCGCGATGACAAATTGAAAAGGATTCTCGAAAAAAATTATACAATCGAAGGGGACGTTGTGAACTTCGATGCGCTGATTGTAAAATTTACAGATAAAATGGTAATGGACGGAAAGCAAAAGTCCATTTATCTCTGGCGAAGAATATATGGCGAAAAAACATCGCCTGAAAACGGTTTTGCAATCGAACAGGCGGGTCAGGAACCCGCAAGATACGCTGATATGCTACAGAAGCTGCGTATGAAGGACAGGAAACTTTTCTGGTCCAATATCTGGCAGCTTGCCAATGACAAGGAGAAGCTGAAAGATTACGGCATCGAGGCAATTTACGGCAATGCGGTTTATCAGCAGTTAAAGGAAGGACTGATTTACGTTTTCAAGGTAAGCTCTGCCGGCCAGGTATATCCCGAAGTCGTGCCGGAAATGTAGCGGCAAAAATTAGCCACAAAGGCACAGAGGCACAAAGAAAAATTGACAGGATAACGGGATTAACAGGATTTGTCCGCCGAAGGCGGACAAAAAGGCTCAAAAAAGAAAAATAAATATTAGCCACAAAAAGCACAAAGAGAAGAGTTAAGGGTGGAGGGTCGGGTTCGGTTTGAAAGAGGAAATCTGCAGAGTGACGCCAATCAGGCTTAAATCAGTTTTGGCCTGTGAAACATAGAGGCTTTTTACCCACAACGGTTTGTTTAACGACCCGGTTTTGAGCAGGAACTCGACAAGCTGCTGGAGCGTTATGTTCTCGAACTGTATATCGGCTGTTATCTCGGAATACTTCGAGTCCGCGGCAATAACCTGCTGTTTCATCGTGACAACTTTTTTTGCAAGCCCGCAGTCTTTGCAGGTGGATTCGAGAAATGGGACAAGCTCGAAATTATCAGGACCGCCGACCTTGTTATTTTTCACATTTTCCATCGCTGCCGCCAAGGCGAGATATTGCCTGCTCTTTGCCTTAAGCTCAGCGAGCTTCGCCTGGTTTTCGGGTATTACGCGATTGAGGGTTTTTATGCGCTCGATTGCAGGCCTTAATCCGAAGATGTAAAATGCCCAGACCGCAACAATCGTAGTGATTGCAGTAATCAGCCAGCGTTCTCTGTGTGTAAGCCGTATCATATTCGCTCCGAATCATCCAAAGATATTAAAATTATGAACTTTATGCCGGCATCTTCCTGTCGCGAGACAGCCGACGATGCCCCATCGATATTCAGGATATCCACCGCGGAAAATTTAGGATTCGCTTTAAGCCGACTCTGCCAGTCATAAACGGACTTGAAAGACGCCGAGCTTCCCGACAGGCGGACAGATTTGTCTGTAAGCAGGATATTGTTGACCGTGATATTCGACTGTGAAGGAGCAGTCAAGCTGATGCTGCGAAGTATCTCGAGCGGTTTGGCGGCGCCGGCCAATGACGGGTCGAATTTTTTGTAATCGTCCCGCAGGGATACAAGCTTCTGTTCGAGCTGGATAAGAGGGTCAACAACAGTCTTCTCATCAGGCAGAGTTTTTTTGAAAACTTCTTTCATATCCGCCCTGACGGAGGAATATTCTTTTTCGAGATAAAACAGGCGGGCATACATTCCGAGAATCAGAAACACAATAATGCCTGCGACGAGCGCGGCACAAATCACCAAATCCTTTTTGATTGCCGGCACGGGGTCGTCATCAAAAACCGACGACCGCAGGAAATTGAACGAGCCGGCCTGCTGCGGTTCCAATAAACCAAGTGCAAGCCCCTCGGCGGTGCATAAGCCTGAATCGATTTCGCAATCGTCCGAAGATTTCACGATTATGCAGGGGTCGGCAATAACCACCCCGCAATTCAGTTTTTGCTCCAGCGCCTGCCCTAAACCGGCATTAACGCCGCCGGACGGAACCAGAAAAATCCTGGTTTTCTTCTCTATGCCTGCGCCGTACAGCAGCTGCCAGGTTGCCTCTGCCTCCTGCCGCAAAATATCCGCCAGCCGGTCGGTGTTCATTTTCAAATCGGATTCTTTCGACATAAGCGGCAGATTCCGCACCAGCACAATGCTGCCATTTTGAATCACTGCCATCGCCAGGCCGGTTTCATCAATACGCGCAATAATACAAGTTTCGTTCGCGATTTCAGGGTAGTTAAAATTAACCGATGAGTACGCCGCAAAAACGGCAGCCTCAACCATATCCGGATATACGGATGCCTCGGCAGCCATATCGAGCATTTCGTGAATGGAGGTTTTGGTTGTCGCCGCAAGCACTGCGTGCCTGCTTACCGCGTTTTTTCGGTCCGGGGTAAATTGCAGAACGAGCTGGTCTGCCGGAACCGGAAAATCCTGCTCCAATGCCGACTTGTCCGCTGTTTGCGCAGCGGAATAGTTCATCTCATCGGAACCCGCCAAAGTCTGTTGCTCTCGATTATCCTGCTCCCTTCGACCGCTTTCCAACTTGTGGAAGAAAACCTTGTCATCGGGCATTGAGATAGCTATCTTCGCATGCGGGTCGAAACCGTATTTGCTGAAAAGCTGCTTAAGATGCAATACGGGCGAATCTGTCCTTCGCCGCATCTGCGTTTTGAAGGTCTTCTCGACGACAATAAGTTCCGCCGAGCGCACCATTTGAATCGCGGATATATACGTTGAGCCAATATCAATACCAACGCATCGTTTAACCATTTTTTCCCTCAGATGCTCCTGCCCTCTCGCAGTTAAATTCTCTACACCAGAGGACATTTACTTTTTTTGTCTGTTCGTCTAATTTAATCATGGCGACAACACAATAGCCGTTTGCCGCTGTCTCGGAATCGCCTGGCGAGGAGGCATATTCTGCCCTGGAAGTAATAGTGTAGTATTGCTCTGCCGGCTTCGTGGTAAGTTTGTCCTTGATTTCGTTATAAATCGCATCCGTCATCCAGGGAAACTGGCGAAGCTGCGCGACGGTATCGAAAAATTTTTCGCCGCGATTATCTATGATTGCCTGTGCAAGGCAGACATCCATTTTTTCGGACAGGCTTTCTATAACCTCTTTCGCTGCGAAATTGATGTTAATTTTTCCGTCCCCGCATACTGTCACATAATTTCGTATGCGCGAGTATGTTTCGGAAGTAATGCCCCTTACGAGTAGAAGCTCATCAACGGTTTCCAGCGGCGCATTCCTGCATTTGTACGGGGGATTTAGCTTCATATAATAAGCGGATTCCGCACCTATATTACCATTTTGCAAAAGCGGTGCGACCCCGCTTACAGGCGGCAAGGCGGCAATATTATCATCGGCGTCAATCCAGTCAATAATCGCAGGCACAATGCCGTAATCGATGTGCGGCCCGCCCTGCCGGTTCAGGACGTCAATCAAGCGATAGAACTGTTCAATCGCAGCCCTGCAGGGTTTGCCCTGCTCGTCGATTAACCTGTTCAGATTTATCCTGCTGCTTTCATCGGTAATCTTCACCGAACACCGACACAAATCGATATTGAAAATTTTACCGGATGAAAATCCGCCGGGGCGGACATAAGACTTGTCGGCGATGATGCCGGGGTCCGCCGAAGGCGGATTAATCGCCGCGATTGCAATATTCAGCCCGCTCCTGGCACAGTTATAAGCCTGGTATGTCTCTTCGAGACCCTCTGCGGCGAGCAGGTCTTTTTCCGACTGGCGGTTAAAGCAAAGCAGAATAACCGCCAGCATTGTCACAATGCTCAGGACAACGACTATTACAAAACCGCCTCGTTGTTTTATATTCCTTGTCTTCATTGCTTCCCCACAGATGCCAACTGTTTCAATTCTGTCTGCTCGCTGCGATTTTCAGCAGCCATCACAAAGGCGACTGTTTCATACCGGTATTGATAGTTTTGCTCGCCTTTCAAAGTTATTTCAATGCTAACAGCAGCAGGCAGCTTTTGTTTTTGTTCATACCAATCCCAGCTTTGCAGCCAGGTCTTGCCGTCGAAGAACTTCAGGGTAATCCGGTCGATGCCTTCTGCGACTCTGCCTTCGGCGGACCAATTCTCATTAAGGTCTTCACCAACAGGAGCAAAGGGCCTCTGGCTATAAAAAAGTGTGCCGGTGTCGCTGTCGAATCTGTATGCGACGTCGTACATTCCATCCTGCTCGCAGCTCCCGATGGAAAACCCGCTTGTGGTTATCAGGTGCAGTCCGCCGAAGGCGGACCGAAGGTGTACCGAAGGTAAGCAACTGAAATACGCAAAGCCTTTTGTTATTAACGATTGATTATTTATTGTGGAAGATTGCAGATTAACGGCTTTCGTTTCGACGTGAGGTGCATACGCACATCTTATCTGCCGGGCCATATTCCTGATAACCGATTTGACCGGCGAAACCAAATCCCGCCTCGCGTTGTAGGCCCGCACCGCGCCGGTAATGGCGGCGCTTGTGCCAAACACAAGAGCAAAGACCATCGCTATCATTGTTATAGCAACCAGAATCTCGATAAGCGTGAACCCCGTTAGAGAACACCGTTTTCTATATCCATTAAAAACAATCCGCCGATTTAAATCTGCGGCCTTCTCTAACGGGGTGAATCCTTTGTTTTTCGTTTTCCGGTTCATTTAATCCACCTTCGGCGGACTGTCCGCAACGTAAGTGAACATATTCAAATGCTTTTCTGCTATGCCGGTCTTCCAATCAATGCTGACTGATATTTTTCTAAGTCCATTGCCCTGAAAATCGGGATTAAAATTACTCAATTCAGCGGGGTATAAATTCGCAACTTCTCTTTGCCATTGAAAGCTCGTGCCGCCATGCTGAACGGCGCCGCTGGTTGTGCCAACGTTCGGGAAGCCATCGGCCAGCGCCTCCGCAATTTTTCCATCCGCCAGGAGAACCGCCTGTGATTTCAGCTCCGCAGTATCGACTAAACGAGCACTAACCAAATGCAGCCTGAGCAATGCCAGCAGGGATATGGAGGTGATTGCGAGGGCAATCACAACTTCCATTAAGGTGAATCCCGGTAGAGAACACCGTTTTCTAATTCCATTAAAAATAATCCGCCGATTTAAATCAGCAGATTTCTCTAACGGGGTGAACCCCCTGCCGCCCGTAATGTTCAATTTTTGTTTTGTCATAATCTTACTCAGTAAGGTTCCAGCTTTCGATATCGCTGTTGTCGCCTGTGCCGCCATCTTCTCCGTCTTTGCCGTAAGATTTCAGGTCGTAATCTTTGCTGTGAACGCCGGGACAGATGTAGATATACCTGTTGCCCCAGGGGTCTAAAGGCGTCTTATCCAGATAACCGTCTTCGCTATAGCCTTTTATACCCGGATTTTTCACGAGGGCATCGAGACCTTCGGCTGTGGTCGGGAAACGCCCGGTATCAGCCTTGAAAAGCGACAGGCTTGCCTCTATGCTGCGGATGTCTATTTTCGCCTTTGTTCGCCTGGCCTGTTCGGGTCTGCCCAGCATCCTCGGCACAACAACGGTTGCCAAAAGGCCCAGTATCACGACCACTATCATAAGCTCTACAAGCGTGAAACCTTTAAGCGTAAAATATTTGGACTTTTTCATTCTATTTTCACCTCATCTTAAAACCTGGCTTATTTCAAATATCGGAAGCAGAACGGCAAGCACGATAAACGCCACAACAGCCCCCATAACCAAAAGTATCGCGGGCTCAAGCAGAGCGGTAAGGGTTTTTGCGGCAATCTCAATTTCGTTATCATACATATCAGCTATACTTAAAAGACTGGTTTCAATATCCCCGCTTACCTGGCCGGTCGCCAGGATATGGCAGATAATAGGCGGGAACAGATGCGTTTTTCTTACGGCGTTCGCCACTGACTCACCCTTTGCAACCAAATCCCTCACCTGGTCGATTGAACCTGCAATCAGGCTGTTTCGCACTACTTTTTTTACTATCTGCAATGCCGCAAGTATCGGTATTCCGCTTACAAGCATAATCCCGAGCATCCTGCACATCCGTGCAATTTCGAGTTTCAGCAATAGAGAGCCGAAAAGCGGCGCCTTAAGTTTCCAGCGGTCCGCCAGCAGTCTTCCCTTAGTCGTTTTATATGCCGCCGCAGCGGCAAATATTCCCGCCACAAGCAGGACAGCCATAAACGGAGCGTAAGTTTTCACAAATGCGCTCATCGAGATAAGAAGACGGGTCGGCCATGGAAGCGGCTGGTTGGTCTCGATAAAAATGCGTGTTATATCCGGCACCACAAACGAAAGCAGGAATACCACAACCCCGACTGCAACAACGGCCATCACAGCCGGATACGCGAGTGCGCTTTTAACCTTCGCCGAAACGTTTAACCTCTTCTCCAGCATATCCGCAAGGTGCAAAAGCACCTGTTCGAGATTTCCGCTTTCCTCGCCGGCAGCTATCATACCCGTGTAATAATCGGGAAAAATTTCGGGATGCCTGGAAAGTGCGGAAGCGAGGCTGCTGCCCGAATCAACAGCGATGGCAATATCTTCTATAATATCGGCAAGATACGCATCTTTTCGGCCTGACCAGTTAAATCGTCCATCAGTGCTATCCCTTAGCTGCTCGGCGAGCGCCTCTAATGAAAACAAAAGCGGCATACCCGCCCGCAATAAAACAGCCAGTTGACGGGTAAGCCTGCACACATCCTGCCTGCTTACTCTTTGCGACAAATCCGCCTCACGAACACTGGATTTATCCGCCTTCGGCAAATTGCCTCTGCCGGCTGTTCCCTGTTTTTGTGCCTGCTTATCGTCTGATAAACGGCGGGCAAAATTGTGTCTGACTGATGGCACTTTAACTTACCTCCGCACAAAACTGCGCATTATCCTGCGTGACCCTGATTATCTCTTCGAGTGTGGTTTCGCCCGCCAGCACTCTCTGCAGACCGTCATCGCGAAGCGTTTTCAATCCTTTTTTGACCGCAAGCTGTTTTATGATATGAGAGCTGCTTCTTTTCAATATCAGTTCCCTGATTTCGTCATCAATTGTTAAAAGTTCAAAAATGGCGGTTCTTCCGAAGTATCCCGTCTGGAGACAGTATTTGCAGCCCTGACCTTTATAGAGCTGTCCGGAGAAGCCCGGCGGAAAATTCCCGCTACCGAGCAGTTCCATTTGCTGCTTATTCTGGTAAGGTCTCCTGCAATCGGGGCATATAGTCCGCACCAGACGCTGCGCCATAATGGCAATCACCGAGGAAGAAATCAAATAAGGTTCGACACCCATATCGATAAGCCTGGTGACCGCCGAGGACGAATCATTGGTGTGCAATGTGCTTAACACCAAATGGCCGGTAAGCGAGGCCTGGATTGCAATTTCCGCCGTTTCAATGTCGCGGATTTCGCCTATCATAATTACGTCCGGGTCCTGGCGAAGAATATGACGCAGGCAGCTCGCGAAGGTGAGCTTAATTTTCGGCTTAACCTGCATTTGCCCGACGCCGGGCAGCTGATATTCTATCGGGTCTTCGACTGTGAGGATATTTCGCACCTCGCTGTTGAGCTGATTAATAGTCGCATAGAGCGTCGTGGTCTTGCCGCTGCCGGTAGGACCGGTTAAGAGGATTATCCCGTGCGGCAGGCTGATAAGTTTTTTGAAACTCTCCAGCAGGTCCGATGAGAAACCAATTTCGTCGAGGCCGAGTTTTCTGTTGCTTTTGTCTAAAAGCCTCAACATCATCCGCTCACCGCCCTGTGTCGGTATTACAGACATTCGAATATCAATTACTTTTTTTCCGATTTTGACGCGGCTTTGGCCGTCCTGCGGTAAACGCTGCTCGGCGATATTGAGGTTCGCCATTATTTTCAGTCGCGATACCAGGCCGCTCATCTGGCCTTTGGGCAGGGCAAATACATTATGCAGCACACCATCAACCCTGAAGCGGACTTTTACATCGTCTTCGTAAGGCTCGATATGTATGTCGCTGGAGCGGCTTTGCAGCGCCTGAAAAAGAATCCTGTTAACAAGTTTGACGGTCGGCGCCTTGTTGGCGATGCTCAAAAGGTCCTCGGCCCGGGGAGCGAAAGAAGCTGCGTCAAATTTATCCTCGCCGGCAGGAGAATCGCCGCCCGTTATATCTTCAGCGTCGTCGCCGGGTTCTGAATCCTGGTAGAAACACCGGCTTATGGCATGCTCGATTTCAGAAGCTGGGCAGATTACTCTTTCGCAGGTCATGCCGAGGACGCCCGATATAGAATCGTAGGCCTCGAAATTCAGCGGGTCAGATAATGCGATTGCGACTGAGCCGTTTTCGAGCCTGATGGGAATTGCGACGTGCTTCTTGAGAAACTCCAGAGGCAGCTTCCTTACCAGGCCCGGCACAAGCTGCTCAGGCGATATGGTCTGAAGATAATTACTTTGCTTCAAAGCCGAATTTTCTCTCCCTGCTGTTTCCACGATTAACTCTCCTGAAAGTTATTTGCCGCCGGCATTATTTTTCTCGCCGCCGATACCTTTAACGGCTGCATTCATCTGCTGTTTCTTTTCGACAGTGAGCCTATCGAGGTCCTGCTGAGAATCGACAATGTGCGGCGTTATAAACATAAGCAAATTGGTTTTCTGAATTTGGTCTTTCTTGAAACTGAAGAGCGAACCAATCAGAGGAATATCCCCGACGATGGGAATCTTAGTGTGCAGCGTGACTTTATCATCACGAATAAGGCCGCCTATCACAACGGTGGAGCCGTCATTCATAGATACGACTGTCTGTACCTGCCGTTTGGCGGTTGTCGGCGTATCGAGCGATGCCGCTGCCGCGGCCGCAGAGACCGACTCGATGAGCTTGGTGAATTGGCTGTCAATTTCGAGCCTGACTAATCCTCCCTGGCTAATGTGCGGGGTTATATCGAGGGTAATTCCGACATCCTTGTATTCGAAGGTTTTGATTACGGTCGGCGTCTGCGGTTCCGTGTCGGTAATTCTCGACTGCGTAACGAACGGCATATTCTCGCCGACTATGAACTGCGCCTTGTGATGGTTTAACGTAAGGAGGTGCGGGGTGGAAAGGATATTCACGCCGGATGTTTTTTCAAGGGCGTTCATAATCGCGCCTATTGTCACATTCGAACCATTTTTCTTCCACGCACCGACAACCAAACCTTCAAGGTCGCCGGCAGCATAGCCCTCGCGCACACCTAAATTTGTCGCTCCAAAATACCGTACGCCGCCCTGGACAGCCTGGTCGAACGTAGCCCAGTCCACACCGATTTCGTTAAGGCTGTCCTGGCTAATCTCAACAATAAGCATCTCGACGAGAACCGATTGCCGGACGACGTCGAGCTTCTCGATGATTTCGTTGATTACCTCATAATCCTGTGCAGAGGCGGTTATAATAAGGGCGTTGGTGCTTTCATCCGCGGAAACGTAGACCTGCTGGGTGGATGCGTTGCCGATAGCGCCAGAGATTTTCAGGTTAGCAAGCGCCGCCGTCAGCGATAGCGCGGCCTCTTTCGCCTGCGCGTTCTTGAGGTACTTGACGTGAACGTTATTGCTGCCGCGAGGTCTTTCGACATCCAGTTGTTTGGCAAGCGATTTTATTCTCTCGGTATCTTTTATGTTGGCGACAACCAGAAGCGAATTTGTCCTTGAGTCGGTAGAAATTTTGAGCTGCGAATCGGAGGCTGCCTTGCCGCCGCCCGCCTGTGGAGATTTACCCTTCTCCATTATCTGGGTGATTTGTTCGCTTACAACATCCGCAGAGGCATGAGAAAGGTAGATAACCGAAACCTTTTCTTCCGCACCCATACGGTCAAGCTGCTGTATGACCCTGGCGGCGTGGAATATATTCGACGAGGTATCAGTAATAACAATTGTGTTTGTCCTGGGGTACGTTGACATTTGCGCACCGGCGCTCAGAAGCGGCTTGATAATCTGGCTTACTTCCGCAGCATCCGCGTGCGTAAGAGGAAGCATCTGGGTGACGATTGTATCATTTTCGGGTATATCCGACGGGTTGCTGCCGATGCGAACTGTAAGATTGCGTTTTGTTGCCTCAGCACGCGAAACTATCTTCACAAGATTGCCCGCAGGCACCGCGGCATACCCTTTGACCTCAAGAATTGACTGGAGAAACTCATATAAATCTGCCACGCGTATTTTGGTAGGAGACATCACAGTGACAGTGCCCTGAACGCCGTCATCGATAACAAAGTTGATGCCGGTAATATCTCCGATGGTCTTCAGAACCGTGCGTATATCCATCTGGTCGAAATTTACCGATATAAGCTCATTTGCCATATTGGCATCGGTCAACTTCGGCGACTTAAACACCGTGTCGGCGGATTCCTGCTTCTCATCCGGCACAACAGCGGCAACAGGCAAAGTATCCTGAACCGGCTGAGCAGGCGTTTCAATTTCCGCCGGTGAATCAGCCTGCGTGTTTTGAGCCGATTCCATATTGCCCTTCGGAGCAATTGTCTTTTCGGTTTGCTCCTGGCTGGTAATGGCCGCAGAATCCGAACTGGCTTTGCCGCCGACTGCTCCAACAGGACTGCCGCTTCTAACGAATTCCTGATTGCCCTGGTGCGGCATCAGCGACGTTTCTTTCGCTTCCCGTGTACAGCCGGAAAAAGATAATGATATAAGGCACATTGCACAAACAAGCAGCAAAGGTTCAGTATGCCTTAACAGGGGCAGCCTCGAGGCTCCGAAATTTTTATGTTTTAATATCCACATAGTCTTCATTTTTTTACCTTAGCGGAAACGATAACGTTTCGGGTTTTCCATCCCGTGAAAGATTAACTGTTATAGCCGTCTGGCTTCTGGCCTTTTTGAGAACCTGAAAAGCCTTCTGTGTGCTTGTCAATTTCTGGTTGTTGACCGCATTGATGACGTCTCCATTTTTAAAACCAAGTGCGGCTGCTATTTCAGAGTTGCCGAGGTTTTCGATTGAAAGCCCTTCGACTTTGCCGCCGACCCGATTTGGTTCGATGATTGCTGTTTTCAGCACCCTCTCTATTCCGCTGAATTGGGAGTATGTTTTTGTTTCAGTTTCGCTGCCTGCGCCGGCTGCGATCGCACTTACATCCTGTTTCATCGCCACAAGCCCTCTGCTATCAGTTTTCGATTGAGTACCCTCTTTGGTGTAAAGGTTAAGCACCTTCATCTGGCTGTCGAGGAGCAAAACGACGTAATTATTTTCGATTTTCTCGATAGTCGCCCCTCTTACCTTGTCGCCAATTTTGTAGAGTCCGGGCATATTAGTTTTAAGGTCTTTTATGATTGCCCGCGCGATGCCGGGACTGCCGGCAATCGTGCCGGAAAGCTGCATGCCCAATAGCTCCGAGGCTTCCGGCAGGACTGAAGTAGTCTCAGGCTCAAATTTAATCGCGGCACCTTTGAAGATGCTCTTCTCAAAAATAGCTGCATAATCGGCAGGCGTTGCCGGGCTTTTGGATACCGGTTTCAATTCAGAAAAATCCGGAGCGGCAACGGCTGAACGAGGCCCAAAACCGGAGTCTGCCTGCCGCAGAATTAAGACCATCCTCAGGGCTACAGCCGCCAGCGTAATAACTAACGCTAACTTGCTTAGCGACATAATCTTACGAACGAGTAATTTATTTTTTTTATCCATTTAAATGCACCTTCTTCACTATATCGAAGTTTATCGACACGTTTTATAGGCCACTTAAGCGGCCTTTCGGCAAGCCGCAGAATACCAAATATTGGAAACTGGGGGGTTGACGGACAGTTTTTATAGGACACAAAAACTGCAAAACGAATGATAGTTCAAGGTCTGCGATACTGTTGATTTTACGTCAGAAACATACAAATCAAAACAAAACAGGTGTTGGCAAGGCCGTGGAACAAGACAGGCGCCAAAAGCGACCTTGTTCGCAAAAAAAGCCATCCGAGAACGAGGCCCGGAAAGAATGTAAGGATTCCGGCAATTTGGAAACGAATTATCATGTGAGCAGCTGCAAAACATATCGCAGACGCAAACACGACAACAAACCTTTGGAATAAGCCGCGGCGCATCAGCTTTTTAGTAATCGCAAGAATGTTGGTTTGCAGATACCCTCTAAAGAACAATTCCTCCGCCATCGCTATGTAAAGGAACTGAAAAACAATCCAGTAGCACCATCTGTTTTGCAATCCGCCGCCCTGCTGCAAAGGCGAATTTATGCCGCACAATCTGAACAGCCATATAACAAGAAGCACCGATGGAAGAATCAAAAGCGAAGCCCAAAAAAACAGCCGCATAGACAGCCTCGCATTTTTTACATTCAGGCCGATACGCCTTAGTTTGCGTCCCCTGATTAGAGTTGGCACTATCGCAGCCGTCATAAGGACAGCCGGTATAATCAGCCTGGCAACGTCGGCTGCACCAGAATTAAACAACAGTTTAATAATCCATACTGCAGCAGCGATTACAAGAATTGTCTCGATAAAAAGCAGAGTATTAAAGGATAATAATTTTTTCCGGATTAAGCAGGCCCCGCCGAGGCTCGCCGAAGGCGGCTTATAAGATGCAGCACAGGAATTTGCGGATATAGCAGGCATATTCAAATCCTGTCCGTTTTAGAGTCCGACCTTTTCAGATTTCGCCTGTCCTGCCACTTTATTATAGCCATTACAAGTCCCATCGCCAGGAACGGCAGGAAAAATTCGATAACCCCGCCGCTTTTTCCCGGCGGAGCAAGTGAACAGCCGCCTCCCCCGCCGCCACCGCCGCTGCTGCTTGTACTACTGCTTGACCCGACAAAATACCAGGTGAAGTGGGTAGTCTTAAAGCTAATGGCGTGAAGAGAGCCAAATATTGTAGTGTCCTGGATGTTCGTTATGCCCGTCTGGCTGGCCTGGGCAGTAAGCGTATTATACCAATAGACGCTTGCGCTGCCGGAACCGGCAATATAGGGTATAACAATGGTAACCGGCTGTTCAAAATCAATCCCGCTTGGCCCGAATTCGTAAGGACTGCTTAAAATACTCATTTCAAATTTAGGCGGGTTCTCGACCTCCGAACAGGTAAGGTTCACATCGCACAAATACGAATCTGCCGGGAAGAAAACCGAAATGTCATTGATGCTGCTTATGGCAGACGGGTCTGTGCCAACCGTGGTATTGGACGCTATTAACACATCCTGTTCAAGAAGCGGGTCGGTTTTTATATGAGTTGCGCCTGCATAGTAGATAGCTGCGGCTGTATCCCTGCCATCGACCCACACTATGTAAGGGTATCCATCGGCGTCAACGCCAATGGCGGGGCCTGACTGGGCTGAAGTGCTGCTGTCATCTCCAACAAAAACATTTGTTCCGCTGCCCTGACCAATCTGGACAAGATAAAGGTCAGTATCAGTATTACGTTTGTCTCGCCAGCAGGCATAGATATCTAAATTGCCTGCGGCACTTCCTCTTACAGTTATCGCCGGCTGGTTCTGGTCGGCGTGGGTAGTATCATCAATAATATCCTTTCCTGTAAGTGCGTGCAGACCGCCGCTGCATGCAGAATAGTATATGTCCTCGTTTCCAGATGAATTAACGTCGACCCACAACAAGTGCAGAGCCGCTCCTGTCGATTCGGCAGCAACAGCCGGTTCAGACTGGTCATCGGCGCCGGTGACGACCGCAACATTTGTCCAGGGACCGCTGTTAGAAGCCGCACCGTAAATATCTTTGGTGCCGTTTCTCAAATCCGTCCAGAATATGTAAGCCGTATTGGCGGCATCGACAACAACAGCCGGCTTTGTCTGGTCTGAGGTATTCGAGGTAACCTGGGTAATGGTTTTTGTAGAAAAGGAATTGGTTGAAGATGCCACGAAAATATCCTGATTTACATTTTGGTCGTCCTGCCAGACAACATAAACTTTATTCGGTGATGAATGGTCGATAGCTATTTCAGGATTGATATGATTAGAATTAGAGTCGGTGATTCTCACTGCGCTCGACCATGTTGCACCATCGGTCGAAGTTGAACAAAAAACATCCCAGTATCCCCGCCTGTTATCCTGCCATACGGCATAAATCTTATCGCTCGAATCCACTGCTATTGCAGGATTGCACTGGTCATAGGAATCATTAGTCAACTGAGCGCTTGTTCCAAAAGCCGCTGCATCTGCCGTTAGTTTGCCGATGTAAATATCCCTGCTCCCCGTTGCCCCTTTCTGCCAGACAGCCCAGATGTTTCCGCCGCTGTCCGCAGCGGTTGCAGTATGCCCATCCGCAATACTGCTCGAACCTGAATCAACTTTCTCATTTTTTCCGAACGAAAGCATTTCAGTCGTGAACGAATACGAGTCATTCATTTTATTGCCGGACAGGTCGTTTGCGTCAACCGCAATAGTGACGGTCTGGTCATAATCAAAATCCAGATAAGGCTGGTATATAAATATAAAGCGGGAGATATTTCCTATCCTGTGACATCGGCCCTGAGTGCTGCTGAAACTACTAACGTTTCCTGTATAAACATTTTCGCCATTAACATCGATGGATACAGTATTACCATCAACGCCTGTGCCGACGTCAGTGAGGTAAAGAATGATAAGGGTTCGCAGAGGCACCTGTATTGCGTCAGGCCGGGGATAGCATCTGGATTTATCGATGCTCGGGGCATTATTATCAGGAATTGTATACACGAAATTCGCACTGACGGATTTACTTGCGTTCATCGTAAGACTTACAGGATTGGTGCTGCCGGATGCATCACCAGACCAGCCGGTGAAGGCATAATTAGTGTTGGGAACAGCCTGGAGAGTGACCGTCTCGCCATAGTCATACAGGGCTTTACTGGGTGATTTGGTAACTGAACCAAAAACCGCTGAAGTAGCCAATGTATAGGTGTTGATTGCAAAGCTTGCGGTAACCGTCTTATTTGCGGTCATTGTTATTGTCACCGGGTTGGCAGTGCCTGAAGCGCCGCCAGACCAGCCGGTGAAATGATAGCCGGTATCTGCAACCGCCTGCAACACCACCTGCTCACCGTAATTATAAACCGTTTTCTCGGGAGTCTTAGTTACCGAACCATTGCTTGAATTTATAGTCAGGCTGTAGGTAAGTGTTGAAAAATTTGCGGTGACAGATTTATTGCTGTTCATAGTGACGGTCGTGGTGCTGCTCGTTCCGGAGGCATCGCCTGACCAGCTTGAGAAGCTATAGCCGTAATTCGCCGTGGCTGTAAGGGTGACAATTTCACCGTAATCGTAAGAACTTTTATTGGGCGATTTGGCAACCAGGCCATTGCTTGCTGTTATGCTCAGCGTATAGGTATTTATAGCAAAGTTGGCGGTTACGGACTTGTTCGAAGTCATTGTGATTGTTGTTGAATCGCTTGTTCCCGAAGCATCGCCTGACCAACTGACGAAATGATAACCTGTATTTGGCGTTGCCTGGAGGGTAGCTGTTTCGCCTGAAGTGTAACTGGTCTTGTTCGGCGACTTGGCAACCGTGCCGTAAGAAGCCGTTATGTTCAAAGTATAGGTCTGAATACCCGATACATACTCATAGCAGCCGGCACTATGGTGACTTGAATCACGGGCAGGTCCGTCATCCACAATAAAACCATCGGAACCAATTGTGCCAAGGCTGTCTGTTGGCTGATTAGCCTGGTTGCCAAAATTGATTCCTGGCGAACCTGCGGCAAGATGATAATCCCAAGTTTTTCCTGTATCCGTATTATAACCATTTGCAATCCCTGTTGTCGATATATTAGTCTTGAAACCAGGACTTACAAAAAATGCTTGGATTCCATCTCTGGCGTAATCATAATCATAAGGAGGGGGAAAACCGCTTACAAACATATTTATACCAGTTCTACCTCCTGCGTAAGTATAATTTATATTTTCAAAATAATTAGGCCAGCCACGAAGAGGATAGCCCTGTAGGGCAGTTCCTTTCCAGACTGTAATCTTTGAATTTGCACCCTGCAAAGTTTCGGCCCCGCCCCTGCCTATTCCGTATGAGTAGATGTTGTAATTCTCTACATATTTATTTGGGTCAAGAGGAAGTGGAGGCCCCCCCACAAATACATTATTATACATTTCCACGCCAGTTCCATCATAACCCGCAAGGAGTGTTGGCCCTCCGGCATTACGGTATCTATCTACCACACCATCTGCACCTTGTGCAGTAGTCGAAATAAACCCAATAAGTGTATTGTTCCTGATTAAGCAAGTTCCATTAAGACTTGTAAAAGCATTACTATTATATACATCATAGACGAGATTGTTCTCGATTGTCATCCCCGAATACCCTGATGCGTCAGGATAGAAATATATGCCTTGACCACCCCAGTTGTGGATAATGTTCTTTTTTATTGTTACATTTCGTGACCGTATCGCCAAAGCAGAACCCCCGTGCATGCCCTCACCCCAATCATAGGGAGTAAAATGTGCTCCACTTGTCTGCCCAATACATTCGGCAAAACCAATTAACCCATAAGGCGAATTGGTGTCATAAACATAAGCCCAAGTTTGAGTACCAGTAATCTTTCGGAAATATAGAACCCAATGATGAGGAGATAATGAAGTGCTCCAATACGGGGTTCGCATTAAAATCCCCTTTGCAACAAAATCACTTCCATTTCCTGCTGCCCGCCCTGAACACCACACTTGTTCTCCTGGGATAAGGTTCGCCAGTGCGCCAGGAGGAACACCGCCATTGTAAGGATAAGTTGTTAAATCAAGGTCTAATCTGTCAGGGGGAAAATAAATACTTTGCGGGTCATTTCCATCATAAAAATCCTTTTGACTATGAATATGATTACGTTCTATCAAAAAATTGGTAACGGTTATATCACCGTGCGTATCGACGGCACTGGCAGCAAAGTCGTGCATATTGCAGCTTTTTAAGGTAGTGTGGTTACCCGCAATAAACCTTACCCCGGAACCAGTATCATAAATCTCACAATTTTCAACTGTAGCATAATCAGAATCATAACTCTCAAATGCCTGGCCAGTCAGATACCTGTTCCACCCCTTGATGGTGCAGTTACATATATCAAAATAGTTGCCATATTCGACATCAACAGCTATCGTCTTTGGCCACGGTGGAAGGTTTGGGTCAAGATTGGGGTTCGGTTGTGTTATGTTGATTCCATCAAATTTGAGATAAATATCACGCTTAGTGGCATTTGTTATGTTTATACCTGTAAAAACTGGAGTTGCACCAGTATCCTTTGTATAAATTATCCAGTTTGTATTGGAGTAATTAGTCAGGCTAAAAGCCCCATAATTGCCAGTCCTAAATTTGACCGTGTCGCCGCCTATGACTTTGGTGCCTGAACCAGTATAATTAGGCAGTGCTCTGGCTACTGTTTTCCACGGATGAGCAGAGTCACCTGCAGCACTATCGCTTCCATTTGGGTCGACATAATAGGTTGTCGCATTTGCTGTATTAGCAGCAGTAATATAGAAAATTGCGGAAGTCAACAAGCATAACATAAAAATGATTCGGCGTTGCCCACTATCGTGAGATTGCCGAAAGAATGTCCGTCGAGGCTGACGTTGCAATTTTCTTGCTATCGAGAAAGTTAAGAGTAATTTTAACATAATGGTTCACCCAAAAAAACCTTCCTACTGAAACGCATTGGCGCATTTTAAGTATTAACAATAAAATTCAATAAAACCAAATCTGTGACATAATGTTGTTCGGCAAAAAAACCCTGATATATTATATATACGACATCAAACCGCTGACGGTCCGATAAGTAATCTATTGCTACACTGCACAATTAACTATGCGGGCCGCATATATCCCGATAAACAAGCGTCGGGATTCTACCATATATCCTAATTTTCGGTTAATTTTTATGGGTGATTAATGTGATTAATGGTTTCATTAAAGATTGTTAAACATCGCTCCATACTCAACATGTTGATGTTTCACTTTTATTGAACTACAACCTGTGGGGGCTATATTGCAAGGCAAATTTCATGAGACTTTTGCCGCTTTTATAGGACTTAACCTGCAAAACTGAGGGGGCAATTGATTCTAAGACTGGATTTTTGATGTAGAAAAGAGTTGACATCCGCCTACCAAAAAAGTATATTAGTGATTAAATAACCAAGCAATGGAGGCGGGTGTTTAGATACTACTTTCTTGGATGGAAGGATTCTTGCACCAGGCAATTCACATAGAAGTAAATGCCTGTGTTTTTGGGAATATAGGCATTTACGAGGCGTGGATTAGGGATTTGACTAATTTCACCTGTTCGTATGTGAATGTATTTTGCTTGTAGGCTCTGTTGAGGTTTGACTAAAAAGGTCCAAAAAGCCTTTTTATTTTTTGAACCTCAATTACTACTATCGGCTTATGCTTTTAGGCTGGGTCTCTTTAAGGAACTGTATAGATTATGTAATGCAACTTTTCGTTAGGTATGACGTATTGTTAGTCAATTTGCCAACTCGGGCAAGTATGCGATAATGGAGAAAGTTTGGATGACGGAAGTAAAAGGAAGCGGCAAACCAATTACCGGCAGTTGTGGCGGGCGTTTGGCTATCGGCACATCGCGGATATGGTTGCTGGCAGTATTATTGGTAATATCGTCCGGTATATTATATCGCGGAGTCACCAGCCGGCTACAAAAAGCTCTTCATTCACCAATTAAGCTCGCAATACCATTAAGCAATTTTCCCAAAGAAATCGGAAACTGGACAGGTATAGAATTGCCCATTCGCAGCACTACTAAAGAATATATGGAACAAAACTTTGCAGATGATTTCTTCAGCAGAAGATACATCAATTCACAAACCAATGCGTGGGCAGACGTCTATGTTGTCTACTGCTCGACCAGACCTGGCGGAATACTTGGCCATCAGCCCGCAGTCTGCTATCCAGCTTCCGGCTGGGTTCAGGATAGTACCGATAAATCGTCTTTTGAAACCGCCTCTGGGAGAAAAATATCATGTTTAATTCACCGCTTCCACACGCCTGAACCGCAGTATCGCGAGACGGTTGTCTTGAATTTTTATATATTGAATGGACAGATTACAACTCGAGAGGACGATTTTTCCGGGCTGCTTGGAAGAAGTCCAAACATTTCCGGCAATCCCGCACGTTATGTAGTGCAGGTGCAGATAAGCTCGGTTGTTGAGAATTCGATCCGAGAAATAGCAAAGGCCATAGCTGATCAGATAATAGATTTTTTCCCTGACAAGAATGGTATAGTTAAAGAGGCTGGGTACTCCCAGCCTCTGAGCGGGAATTTGAAGTGAATTCAGATATGCCGCAAGAGAGTGGCATAACATTGCAATTGTGATATAACTACAGTTGAGAAAAGAAGTTACATTGAAATCCTTCAATGTAACCGACGGGGACGGGGTGTGCCTGAGGATATGCCAAATTGAATTCGCCTTACGTCTTAAAAACCAGTATTACATTCAGAATCGGCCAGTTGTTAAGTACTACCCTGAAGGCCAGAAACGCCCATAGTGTGGATGCATTGGGTGTTGTAGGTTCTTCGCTCAAATGGGACGCAAAGTCACACCAGCTATACTAAAGCTTAATGAGAGGAGCTTGAAAAATGAAAAAGATAGTGAAACAGACACTATTCTCTATTGCTCGTACTGCGGATTCTATAATCGGCGATTGGGGGCTACACATACACTCGAGGGGTTTATCTTTCGAGCCTGAGGACCGCGGTAGAAACCAAGATGCATTTAGGTTTGAGGGCACCACACATCTTTCTATCTTGAGAATCATACGACTGGTTAAACCAAAACCTGATGATGTTGTCTTTGAATTGGGTTGCGGCAAAGGCAGAGCTTTATGTCACTTCGCCCGGTGTCATGTACGCAGAGTGGTAGGGATTGAAATCTCCAAGTTTCTTTCAGAGATTGCTAAATCCAATGCTCAATCACTCCGTAGACCGCATGCCCCAATTGAAATATTAAACATGGACGTTGCGACCGCATATCTCGGCGAGGGAACAATCTTCTACATGTTCAATCCTTTTGGCGCAAAGACTCTAAAAAATGTTTTAGAAAATATCGAGAGAACATATAACGTCTTGAAAAAGCCATTAGTAATTATCTACATGAATGCCACATTAAGTCACATCTTTAACGAATTCCCATGGTTAAAAGTATTTTCCGACTATCATCGACTTAATGGTCAGCGTGTGCTTATTTATCGAACAACGAATAAGTAGCATAGTTCAAACGTCTGGTTCCAATTATTAAATGGAAATGGCAAGAAACCGGAAAAATTACCGCGAACGAGAACGATTTTTCCGGGCCTTTTGGCCGAAGGCTTAATATCGCCGGCGACCCGGCGCGTTATGTGGTGCAGGTGCAGATAAGTTCAGTTGTCGAAAATTCGGTTCGGCAAGCTGCTATGGCTATGGCCGACCCGATACTCGATTTTTTCCCTGACCAGAACGGTATAGTTAAAGTGGCTGGGTACTCCTAGCCTTTGAGCAGGGACTCGAAGTGAATTAAGGTATGCCGGCAAAGAGCGGCATAATAGTGGAACTGGTGATATAAGCACCGTTAAGATAAGAAGTTACGTTGAAATTTTTCAAAGTAACCGACAGGGACGGAGTGTGCGAAAACAGAATTAAATGGGACATCTTACAACGGATAACATTTATGAAAGGGCGAGGGAATCACCTGCTTTAATTACGGCAGGGTTCCAAAAATTCTTTGATACGGAACACCTCAAGTCTGACCTGAAAGGGCGTTCCGTACGAGGCGGGGCAGTCACCATGACTGCTCAAGTAGCCCAGTTCCTGCTACAAACAGGTTCGACAGTGGTATTGTCGCGTTTATTGACTCCGCATGATTACGGTCTGATTGCTATGGTTACCGCAATTACCGCATTTGCTGCATTGTTCAAGAATATGGGGTTATCTGCGGCTACCATCCAAAGAGCGGAGATTAATCACCATCAGATTAGTACACTTTTCTGGATCAATGTAGCAGTCGGGATTGTGCTTGCATTATTTTTGGTTTTGGCGGCTCCGATAATCTCATGGTTCTATGGCGAGCCACGGTTGACAAACATTACCCTTGTCTTGGCCAGCACTTTTATATTTTCAGGTTTGACAGTGCAACACGACGCCCTGCTTCGCAGGCAAATGCGTTTTTCGGCTCTTGCTGTGATTGAAACAGGGTCTATGGTTATTGGTATCATCACAGCCGTCGTTCTGGCGTGGTACGGCATGCGACATTGGGCGTTGGTGGGATTATCTGTGGGCACGGCAATATGCAATGCGGTTCTGGTTTGGGGTTTTTGCGGCTGGCGGCCTTGTTTGCCTGTTCGTGGGGCAGGAGTTTCTTCTATGCTGGCCTTTGGCGGGCACATAACAGGTTTCAATATAGCTAATTACTTTGCTCGCAATTTTGACAAAATCCTCTTAGGGCGATTTTGCGGTGCTGGCATTCTTGGTTTATACAGCAGGGCCTATAGCATAATGATGTTACCGATAGATCAAATCAGGGTCCCGTTACAATCGGTAGCGACACCGGCACTATGCCATATCCAAAACGATTTTGTCATTTATCAGAAATATTTCACGAAGCTGGTTTCTTTGATAGCTTTCTTGACGATGCCATTGATAGTATTTCTATTTGTCTGCGGAGACCAGACCATTCATCTTTTGTTGGGTAGCCAATGGTCAGGAGCCGCCAGCATTTTCAAGATACTGGCTATAGCTGCCTTTATTCAACCTGTCGTAAGTCCAGCGGGACTTGTACTTGTTTCGCTTGGACAATCTAAAAGGTATCTGAAATGGGGGGTTTTTAACAGTATAATTACCGTTGTGTCTTTCATTGTCGGACTTCCGTGGGGAGCAGTGGGTATTGCAACATCGTATGCTATAGTGAATTACCTTCTCGTTTTTCCGTGTTTGTGGTATTGTTTTCGACGGTCACCTATGTCGATAGCAGCATTTATGCAAGCAGTTTTACGGCCAATTATAGCCAGTGTTTGCATGGGAGCGGCCATTTTCCCATGTTACTTGTTTTTGCAAAATCAGTCAGACATTATGGTGATCGGGACCTGTTTCGTCCTTGGCCTGTCAGCGTATCTTTTGGTGTGGGTCTTAATACCGGGTGGATCCCAAACACTGCGTGAGTTCCGGTCGTATGTACCGCTGATGTTCGGGAAGAAAATCCGACCTTAAGCTTATTCGAAAGACAAATACTGGGTGATTATCAAAAAAGTCGAAGAAGCAATAAATTATGATTTGTCTCTTACTGCGATGCTTGCTTATGGGTATCATCCCAAGTACCAGCCGTATGGATTTATACAATGAAGTTTCAATCATTTTTGACTAAAGGACAATGAATATCATTTCGCTATTTTACCGTGCAGTGAGACGGTATTTAGACCGGATTCTGCTCAACTGGCATCGCCAGAGACTGCTCAAGTGTGTGAATGGCGGGAAGGGGTTACATCTTGAGGGAAAAATAATGCTTATTTATGGAGAGAATTTAACTCTTGGTGAGCATATTCATATCGGCAAAGACGCTTATATAAACTGTAAAGGCGGTGTGACTATTGGCGATTACTCGGTATTAAGCCGGGGCGTAACGATTTACTCGTACGACCATAACTTTAAGAATCCGCGTTGCTTACCTTATGATGACGATGTTGTTCTGAAACCCGTTCATATCGGTCGTTATGTGTGGATAGGAATGAATGTTACCATCACGCCGGGAACGAAAATTGGCGATGGTGCGGTCATAGGAATGGGAACAGTCATTAGTGGCGAGGTGCCAGAAAATGCTGTCGTTGTCAATGACAAGCCCCGGATAATCGGGTATCGAGATGCAGAGCATACAAAAACATTAGTTAATGGAAGGCAATTTTACGAGCCTAATTGAACCTCTATTCAAAAGTACCGCTGATATTGAGAATATTATAAAATATAACGCTTTTCTGATTGAATCATAATCTAACAAACAAGGAAAGAGATGAAAATAGACCTGATATTTATAACTTATAATCGTCTGGCTTACACAAAATTAGCATTGCCTGCATTATTGGGAGATTCTACTGAAGAGTTCTCTCTGATAATATGGGATAATGCCTCGACTGATGGCACTAAAGATTTTTTATCATCCGTGAATGACCCACGTATAGTGAAAAAGGTATTCAACAAGGAGAACCTGGGCTTGCGGGGCGCAGTTAACTACTTGCTCAGCAAGTCGTCGGCTGACTTGGTTGGAATTGTGCCTAATGACCTTTTGGTTACTCCGGGCTGGACCCGCCCTCTTGCCCAGGCGCATGCAGATGTACCTGAGTTTGGACTCCTTGGGTGCTGGCATCTTGGAAAAGAGTTCTTTGACGAATCGCGAGCTCGCCACAAAATACAAAGATATGGACACCACCAGATTCTTCGACACCCGTGGACCGGAGGAGCTGGTGGGCTTGTAAAGCTCAAGGCTGTGAGAGAATGTGGATTACTTGAGTCCGATGGAACCCCTGATTACTGGAGACGTATGGCCCAGAAGGGCTATGTTAACGGATACTATTTTCCACTGGTATATGTCGAGCACATGGATTATCCCTGGTCAGAACACTTCGCGTTTGGGAGCGACTGGGAACAGTGGGCACAAAGTAGTATTGGTGCGGGAGACCAAAAATTTCGCAGCATCGAAGACGCCAAGGCTTGGCACAAAATCGTAGTAGACAATATCCTTGACGACCCGTGGGACGTGAAACACTATATTGGTTGGCGAGGCAAATTGCACAGAATCAAAAAGAGAGTGATAAACTTCCTTACTCGTCATGGCAACGAAAGATAAAAAAAGAAATGTAAAAATTTGTTTGCTTGGCGCTTCTTTTGACACCGGCAATTTGGGAGTCAGTGCCTTGGCTGAGTCAAGCATAAAACTCATTCTCAATCGATGGCCTGACGCCGAAATTATACTTCTTGGCAGCGGTTATGTACCTATGGAGTACAACCTGTCTATTTTAGGGAAAGGGATTTGTGTAAGAACGGTTCCTATAAGGTTTTCAAAAAATATCTTTTTGCCTTACCACTTCCTCTGGTTTGCATTTTACGCTTCAGTTGCGAAGTTGTTGCCGAAGTCAATGCTAAAAGATGCCTTGGTTAATCGTAACCCCTATTTCAAGATTTTGTATGAGGCAAATCTTGTGGCGGATATCACCGGAGGTGACAGTTTCAGCGACATCTACGGTTTTCGAAGGTTCTTTTTGGGATACCTGGAAAAATGGCCGGTTATTTTCCTAGGGAAAAAGCTGGTTCTTCTGCCACAGACGTACGGGCCTTTCAAAAAACGAATAACAAAAATGATGGCCAGATGCATTCTGAAGCGCGCTAGTCTTATCTATTCGAGGGACCGGGCTGGAATAGAATATGTTAACGCACTGCTAAATAATCGCCAGAACGGGAAGGTTAGGTTCGCTCCCGATGTTGCTTTTATTTTGGACTCCCGCGAGCCGAAACACATCGATATAAGCCCATTGAAAACTATCAAGACTAAAAATGTCACCCTTGTCGGCCTTAACGTCAGCGGTCTGCTTTATAATGGTGGTTATACAAAGAATAATATGTTCGGCCTTAAGACAGATTACCGCCAGATGATTAATGCCGTTATAGACCTGCTTATGAATCATGGCAACACAGTTGTGCTCCTGGTGCCGCACGTGTTTCCTCCGCCCGAACTTGAGGTTGAAAGTGACCCCCAGGCCTGCCTGGCAGTCTATGAGTCAGCAAGTCAAAAATACAAAGACCGAATGTTCTTAATACGCGACCAATACAATCAAAATGAAAGCAAATATATAATAGGACTATGCGATTTCTTCATCGGTTCGCGAATGCACGCCTGTATTGCAGCGCTTTCTCAAGGCATTCCAGCTGTTGGCCTATCCTATAGCAAAAAATTTGTTGGTGTATTTGGCTCCATAGGTCTCGAGGATATTGTAGTAGATATGCGACATGCCGAAGTTGCAGAAATAACAACTGCAATAAATAAAGCTTTTGAACGACGAGAAGTAATTGCAAAACACCTTAAGGCTCTTATTCCCTCTGTGCAACAAAATATCTTAAATATATTCGAGGATATTTCCTGATAAATACACATTTTAAAGTTGTTACACAAGTTGTTTCTTGGCGATTATGCACAGGTTGTGGAGCTTGCGCTCCCGTATGCCCCACCAATGCCATTCAACTGGTCGATATCTTGGATCAGGGCATCCGGCCTATAGTCGACAGGACCGAATGTGTGGAATGTGGCAGGTGCATAAGAGTCTGTCCAGGAATCGAAATATCTCATGGGCAGTTTAACGACCAGACAATACCAGAATTGCGTCAAGCCTGGGGACCGGTTATGGAAGTATGGGAGGGTTATGCAACTGATCCGGAGATTCGCTTCAAAGGTTCTTCCGGAGGTGCGGTCACGGCAATAGCACTTTTCTGCTTACAACACGAACAAATGGCAGGGGTACTGCACGTTGGTGCCAATTTGGAGTCTCCGCTGCAGAATGTTCCGTTTTTCAGTAAGAACAAAGAGGAGCTTTTGGCAAGAACTGGCTCTCGCTATTCCCCTGCGGCACCCTGTGAGAAACTAAAGTGGATTGAACAAGCTGATTCACCTTGTGTATTTATCGGTAAGCCTTGCGATGTCGCTGCACTACGCAAGTCACAATCAATTAACCAGACACTCAACGACAAAATTGGCTTAGCGGTTAGTATCTTTTGTGCGGGCACGCCGACCACCAAAGGGACTTACGACTTGCTTGCTACACTTGGTGTCAAACCGCAAGGAGTTTCAGAAATCAGATATCGTGGTTACGGCTGGCCCGGTAAGGTCACAGTGAAAGTTAAGGGTAGCGATGCAGATGTACACCAGTTAAGCTACAGCGAATGTTGGGGTAAAATACTGAGCAACTTCGGCCAATTCAGATGCCTCATTTGCCCGGATACAACAGGTGAATTCGCTGATATCGCCTGTGGAGACCCGTGGCATAGAAAAGTCGAGCAATCCCAGCCGGGGTACTCTCTTGTGCTGGTCCGGACCGAAAAGGGCAGAGAAATTCTGCATCGGGCAATGCGGTTAGGCTACGTAACACTCGCCCCAGCGCACATTAGCACCTTGCCTCGCAGCCAGCCAGCACTTCTCAATGGAAGACGAACCCTTTTTGGCCAACTCCTCGCAATGCACCTGATGCGACTTCCGACTCCTTCTTTTAATGGATTTAGCTTGATAGAAAATTGGCACCAATTAAAATTTTGGAACAGATTTCGCCCCGTACTGGCTATGCTTTGGCACACCATCTCTGAAAAACTCTACAGACCCCAGAAGAAATACTTGTCTGGTACAATCACAGTTAACGAAGACTTCGCTTCGCCCGCCGTAATAAAAACCATCTCAAGAGAGGAAACATAGTGCAATCTTTAACTTCCATAGTTGCAGCGATAGCAACTGCTTTGGTACTCTTTTTACCGCCCCTGTATGGGCTCGTAGTGTACATTGCGGCACTGGTCTGGTACCCATCGTATCTGGCAATTTCAATAGGAACTATTGATTTCACAGTCCGCCGAATAGTAATCCTGGCGGTACTCGGCAAGCTGTTTATTCAAACGGATAGGCCCAATCGGTTTAAACTCATACTGCTTGACAAGCTTGTGATTATATACTTCTTAGCTGAGATTCTGGCAGGAGCCACAACAACTCAATCTCTGGAAGCATTCATGGAGAACCGTGGCGGGGCAATCTTTGATATGGTTTTGCCATACTTCGCCGTCCGGTTAATAATAAGAAGTAAACAGCAGTATTTAACGCTGCTTAAAGCTGTTCTGATTATAGCGGCGCCTCTGGCGATAATCGGCTTTTACCAGTGTTTGACAGGGAAAAATCCGGTTGGATTTCTGGAAGAATACTCTGCATGGGGAGGGTCCACCTATACTCCGATAGCAAGACACGGTTTGTATCGTGCGGATGTAACCTTTTCTATGTCAATTATGTTCGGTCTATTTTTTGCAATGTTTGGACCTATGTGTGCCGGCCTGCTTAAAGAGAAAAAAGGCAATAAGATATTGTATTCGCTCGGGATAACCCTTATGGGTATCGGCGTTTTTTCTTCGATGTCAAGCGGCCCTTTTTTGGCTGCCCTGTTGGCTGCCATTTTTATTGCTTTTTATCACTACCGCCGGTATTGGAGGATAGCTTTAACAATAATCATCTTGATGTGCAGCATTGTGGAGATCATAAGCAACCGGCACTTTTATGACATCCTCGGCCAGTTTACTTTCGATGCCGGAACTGCTCGCCATCGCAGTCTTCTGGTGGAAGTAGCTCTATTTAAAGGCGGCATGTCAGGTCACTGGCTCACAGGATTCGGAGATGCCGACCCAGGCTGGGGCGCTAAAATGTATGGAGAAGGTGAGCTGACTGATATCACAAATCACTATTTGTTCGTCCTCTCATGTTTTGGATTGATAGGACTAATACCCTTCCTGGCAGTTGTTGTCACAGCCTGTAGGAATCTTGCTGACGCTTTCAAAATATGCACTCAAAACTCGGATAGATGGCTTATTTGGTGTATGTCCGGAGCATTGTTCGGCCTGTTGGTTGCCTCATTTTCCGTGGCATTATTCGGACAGCCTACCAGCGTCTTTTTTATAATGCTCGCCTGCGCCGGCACAGCCCCCATGATGATTGCTGCAGAAAACAACCTATCACTGATAAAGGATAGGCGGAATCTTTTATGCCTTGAAAAGCAGACTGCAGAAATACAACCTTACCATATCTGACTCTCACGCACAGGAATAAATTAAATGCCTGACCAAGGATATATCATAACCGACCCGCCAACAGCAGACACAAAATACGATGACGGCTGGAAAATATCCATTGCAAGAACTCTTAACCAAATCAATGCGATTCGACCGTTATGGGAGCAGATGCAGCAAAATGAAAGTTTCCCCAAACTTAACGCCAACATAGACCGGTACCTTTCAGTGATACATTCAGCAGACCACGAAGTGAAACCCTACATTATGATTTTTTATCATAATAGCCAGCCTCGGGCCATGGTCATAGGCCGGCTGGAGAGACACGCCATCCCCTTGCGGGTGGGATATAAAACAATCATGAAGCCGAAACTCCGCAGTATGACGGTAGTATACGGCGGCGTCCTCGGTCAACCAGATGAGGGTACCAGTGCGCTATTGGTTCGGGAATTAATGAGTCTACTACAACAGGGCCAAGCAGATTTGATCTTCTTTAATCATCTCCGTGTGGACTCGGCTTTTTATCGGCAGGTTCGCAAGATGCCAACTCTTCCGTGCCGCGACCAATTCCCGGTGATTGAACCTCACTGGCGAATGCTCATACCCAAGAATATGGAGGAATTTTTTGCGTCACTCTCTAAAAATACTCGGAGCAATCTAAAGAGCCATCTCAACAAACTGGGAAAGAAATACCCTGGAAAAGTTAGAATACACACCTATAGCAAACTTGAGGATGTGCCCCAAGCCATAAGGGACGTTACATACATCTCAAAAAATACCTACCAGCATGCTTTAGGGGCTGGCTTTGCGGATACCCTGCAGAATCATATCTTATTAAATACGGCCGCCACAAAGGGGTGGTTTCGAGTGCATATTCTCTACATAAACGAAGAGCCCACAGCTTTCGAATATGCCTTAAAATATGGCAGGACCTATTTTGGCGAAGCAACCGGTTATGATTCGAAATGGAAGGATTTGAACGTTGGCACCGTCACTTTGCTGAAAGTGTTGGAAATCCTATGCCAGGAAGGGGCTACAGATTACTTTGATTTTGGCTTTGGCGATGCACCGTACAAACAACAATATTGTAACGAGCATTGGATGGAAGCCTCTGTCTACATTTTTGCGCCGAGGCCTTATCCAATACTTATCAATACACTACAAACCATAATGCTGGCTCTGGACTCTGGCTTAAAGTATATCGTCAACAGAGTAGGCATGCTCAATTGGATAAAACGATGCTGGCGCAGTTTATTACAACAAAGCACCGCCAAGCAAATAATCAATCCGGGAGGTAAACCAAAATCATCATTATAATCACACTAGTTGGACTTATTTTCTTCATCTTCGTTCTTATGTATGCAGGTGTCCCCTTAATTTATGGAAGATATTTGCGAATACTGCTTGGACGGAAAGCTGCAAAAGTGAGGACACTTGTTCTCACTTTTGACGACGGCCCAGGCAATAGATTAACGCCGGCTATTCTCAAACTGCTTGCTGAATATAACGCCAAAGCCACTTTTTTCCTACTTGGCAGAAATATTGCAGGCCGGGAAGAAATTGTCCAACAAATAGCAACACGGGGTCACGAAATATGTTCGCATGGTTACGACCACCTTGACTATTGGACAACTTCGCCTGTTCGTGCATTAAAGGACATAAAACGAGGCTGGCAGGCAATTAATGTTGCTTTAGGTAACAATCATAGTACATATCCATTCCGGCCACCCAGGGGAAGGTTAAACCTTGTTTTACTTTTGTATCTATGGATTCGCAGGGTTCCGATTATCTACTGGTCTTCGGATTTAGGTGACACCTGGCTAGAAACAATTGACACCTGCAGAATTGCACATCTGGCGGAGAAAGCCGGCGGAGCAGTCTCGTTAGCTCATGATTTTGATCGTTCTGATGACACGTTAGACCCATTAATCCTTGAGTCAGTCAGGTTGGCTTTGGCAATGGCTCAGCAGACCGGCATGCAAGTATTGACCTGCTCAGAATTGTTTAGCCGAGACAAAAGGGGGAATTAGTTGGACGTATCTGCAATTATAGTTAACTGGAACACAAAAGAACTGCTTCGGAATTGTATTGCGTCGATTTATGAGCAGGCCGGTAGTGTAAATTACGAAATTATTGTGATTGATAATGCTTCATCAGACGGTTCTTGTGAAATGGTGCGGTCTGAATTTCCTGAAGTTATTCTCATTGTCGAGCCAACCAACCGTGGTTATGCGGCAGCTATTAACGATGGGATAAGAATTGCTCATGGCCGATATGTGTTAGTTCTGAATAGTGACACATTAATTTGTGATGCAGCTATTGAAAAGACCGTCCGGTATGCTGATAAGCATCCGGAAGCAGCGGTTATCGGTTGTCAAGTCAGAGAAAACCCTGATAAGGTTCAGATGACCTGTTTTCAATTTCCCAGCTTGCTCAACCTTTTTCTGCGTTCGTCTGGATTGGCGAGATGTTTCAAAAAGAACAGATTTTTTGATCGTGAGGATATACGATGGTGGCAACGTGATAGTGAACGCCAGGTCGATGTCGTTTCGGGAATGTTTATGCTTGTCAGACATGAGGCTATAGATGAAGTTGGGGTGATGGACGAGGATTATTTCCTGTATTGCGAAGAAACTGACTGGTGCTATCGATTTTCAAAAGCCGGCTGGAAAATGTTGTTTTGGCCGGGCGCAGTGATACTTCACCTCGGTGGAGGCGGACATAGCAGCAAAACAAAAGAATTGCAGTTGGAAGTTCAAATGAAAAAAAGCATCTTGCTTTTCTTCAAGAAACACTATAGCACAATTCACTACTTCCTCGCACGCTTGCTGCTGGTTTTCTACACTGCTTGCCGATATCTTGAAATTGTGCTGAGACTGTTTAGAAAAACTATCGCGCGACAAAATGTCACTTACGAGTTGAAGGAAAAACAAAAACAGTGGGTCGTGTTCAAATATTGTGCCTTCGGCCTGGAACCATAAAAAGTAGAATACTACGAATGAAGCTCTCGCTTATATGAAGGAAATAGTAAAGACAGTCCTGGCAATAACTTACGCTGCCACTTCGTCTGTGGCCCGGAAAAAGCCCTGTCGAATCGTAATGTACTACCATTCGGTAAAAAAACAGGACATCGGCAGTTTCGAAAAACAAATGGCCTACCTGGCAAGTAATTGCAAAGTTGTCAAGGCATCCGAAATACTTACAGCTTCTATGGATGGGGTCAATCCGATTGCCGCGATAACATTCGATGACGCTTTTGTAAGCGTTTTTGAAAACGCCCTGCCGGTGCTAAAAAAACATAGTCTGCCAGCCTCAATCTTCATACCGACCGGCAATCTAGGCCAGCCACCCAGATGGAATATTCCCGAAAATTCTCCGGATAAAAATGATATTGTGATGAACGAAAAACAGCTAATAGAGGCTAATAAGTATGGTTTTGAGATTCTCTCGCATACAATCTCGCACCCCATTTTGACTGAATTAAACGATAATACCCTAAAAGCTGAATTATCTAACTCGAAATTGGCATTAGAAAAAATCCTCGGTTACGAAGTTTGCGGCATCAGCTATCCACATGGAGCTTACAACTCAAGAGTTTGTAACGCCGCTAGACGAGCTGGCTATCGGCTCGGTTTCACTATTGAGCCTTTCATAGTAAATACCTCGGCAGACACTATGCAAATCGGTCGTGTCGCCGTCTCTCTTAAAGACAGCCTATTTAAGTTCAAGCTTAAAGTCGGCGGAGCATATCAAATAGTAGGCTCTGTAATGACCATCAAAAGGAAACTGTTGAGATACTAAGAACAAGGAGCGACCTGAATGGCTTATATGTCACTGATTGATAACATAACTAATCAAGACTGGGAACGATATGCCGGCAGTTTCGCCGACTATAGCATATACCAGACCTGGCCATATCAGCAGACACGAGCGGAATTGGATGGTCAAAAATTAAGCAGGGTCATTATCAAGGATGAGAAAGGACTGCCAGTGACTATGGGACATGTGCGGATGAAAGATATCAAACCTCTGGGTCTCAAAATAGGTTATATACAATGGGGGCCATTGGTTCGCGCTGCCGATGGAACATTGAAATGTTCCATCGAGGTGCTGCAAGCCCTTCGCAGCTTATACGTTGGACCTAAAGTAAATGTGCTGAGAATTGCACCAAATGTTTGTGCCGATGAAACTGGCCAGGAATTATTAGAGATGCTGGTATCAAGCGGATTTCAACCAACTCACTCAGTCAAGCCCTATCATACTATGATGTTCCCGTTGAATATAAGTGAGGATCAAATGCGAAGCAAATTTCATCGTAAATGGCACAGCTTTCTCAAAAGAGCTGAACGCAATAATATTGAGATTAAAGAAGGGTCAGACGAGGAATATTTTAGGGTCTTGGACGGACTATATATGAGTGCTCAAAAACGAAAAAGATTCAAAGGCCTTGACATGCAGCTATTTATCAGAACTCAGCGGTTGTTGCCGCTGGGACAAAAGATGAATGTAGTGCTGGCTTATTATAACGGCCGGCCTCTAACAGCCGATGTCACCAGCTACATGGGCGATACTGCAGTCGGGATTTTCCAGGCAAGCAGTGAAGAAGGTTTGCAGTTAGGGTCGTCCTATCTGGTTTGGTGGAAGGCGTTGATAGCCGCTAAACGTGCTGGTATGAAAAGATATGACCTCGGAGGAATTGACCCCAAAAATAACCCTAGTGTTTATAAATTCGAGTCAAGAATGGGAGCGGATGAGGCTGTCTATATCGGGGCTTTCGAAGCCTGTGCGAACTCACGTGCCAAAGCAGTTTGGCATATCTCCGAGAAAATATACAATCTCTTCAAAAAGTAGCCCTTGAAAAGTGATTAACCTGCATACCAATAAAATGGACGTAAATCCTGAAAAAGCTGTAAAAGTCCGCCTCTGTGATAATTTCGAGCAGTTGGAGCCTATTCAACAGAAATGGGATGATTTTGTTGAATTAGCAGGTGGTGATATTTTTTTGACATATGATTGGTGCCGAATCTGGTGGAAATACTACGGCGGAGGGCGCAGGCTACAGGTTTCCCTGTTCTTCGACGATAAAGATAAATTAGTCGGCATAATACCTTTGTTCTTTGAGAGAATTTGGCTGGGTCCTGTGTTCGTAAGAGCAGCTAAAATCGTGTCTTCAGATTTTACAGGAGACCAAATAACTATACCTGTGCTTAGCGACTATATAAAACCAGTTTTGCAAAGATTCTTTGAATCACTTGCCGGGGAAAAATGGGATATTTTGCACATAGGTCCCATCGCCGGCCTTTATGGTCATTACGATAATCTAAAAGATGCTTTAATTCGGTCTTTCGGGAGTTCCAACTATGTACTGAGCAAACTTAATGGTAATCAAACGTACGTCAAGTTATCGGAAAGTTTGGAAAAACAGATTGATAGTCTCAGCAAGAACCAAAGACGCACTATTAAACGAAGTTATAAAGACTTATTACAAGTTGCATGTGATAAGAAACTGCCGTTTATTTCGAATCTTGCAACGTTGGACAACTTTGAGGAGATTTTTGTCGGTTTTGTTCAAATGCATCAATCCCATTGGCAGAAATTGGGCAAATTAGGTCATTTTGCGGATTGGCCGGACGCTCACAATTTTCATTTCGAAACAGCTAAAGTTCAGTTGCAAAAGAACAGACTGAGGTTGTTGCAGATAAGACTGGGAGATTGCCCTCTGGGCTATGAGTACGACTACAAATTCGGAAATCTATATTATGCGATTCTTAACGCACGTGCTGATATCGAGCAGTTACCTTATCTCGACCATAGCATAAACATTGGGACCATTCTTTACGAAGAGCAGGTCAAGAACGCGACCAAAGAAAACGTCAATTACATTGATATGATGCAAGGCAAGGACGAATATAAACTCCGGCTCGGCGGGAAACTTTTCCCGATTAGAGGTCTTTATATTATTCCCAGGAGATTACCCGTGATGATTCGAGTCTTTATCTTCCGCATTTTGGCAGGGCTTCTTAATATTGTGTATCACAAAATATGGTTTCGCAGGGTTACTCTCTGGCTGAAGCTGAAACCTCGGCCTTTGTGGAAAATATGGATTCGCACCCAATTTTGTTTATAGCCGGGGACAGCGGCAGGTTCAATCGGCAGGCAGCAAATTATGAATTGTAAAGTCATAGCAAAAGGTGTAATCGCACTACTTTCCAAGCGCTTCGCCGGTCCATTCTGGTTCCGGCGGAGACAACTGGCAAAAACGCAATGGTGGAGTCAGCAGGAATTGGATAAGCTGCAGCTAAAACTGCTCAAACGCCTCATTACACACAGCTATAATACTGTGCCATATTACCGAAAGCTGATGGACCAGCATCATATAAAATCTGAAGGCATAAAACGACTGGAAGATATAAAACAGTTTCCTATTCTCACGAAAAACGATGTCTTACTCGCAGGAGACTCAATCGTCTCGACCATGTATCCTCGCTGGCTGCTCGCCAAGGCTTTCACAGGGGGGACAACAGGCACACCATTAATGCTCCACAGGAACATCTTTTCGATAGGTAACGAGCACGCCTTTGTCAGGCGGCAGTGGGATTGGGCTGGAATCGGTTTGTCAGATAAATGTGCTTTTCTTACGGGCAGGCTGATAGTGCCGCCTGATAAACAGGACGGGCAATTATTTGCGTATGACCCTTTTATGAAAGAACTAATACTTTCAACATATCATCTATCACAAAAAACAGCACAAGACTATGCTCTCTTAATGAAGCAATACAAAGTTAAAGCTATTGTCGGGTATCCGTCGGCAGTTTATTTTCTTGCGCGAACCTGTTTGGATTCAGGTATCGAGGTTAAGCTAAAGTCCGCGTTAACTTCATCTGAGGTATTAACTGAGTCCATGAGGCAGACAATAGAAAAAGCGTTTGGTTGCAAAGTATTTGATTTTTATGGCGGTGCTGAACGTGTATGCTATATCCATACTTGCGAACACGGTTGTTATCACATCATACCTGAATATGGTCTGACCGAGTTGGTACCCATCGATGATACTATTGGCGATAAATGCAAAATAATCTCAACAGGGTTCTGGAATTTGGCCATGCCGCTTATTAGGTACGATATAGGAGATGTTGTTGTCATGTCAAATAATAATTGTACCTGTGGCAGGGCTTTTCAAGTGATTAAATCTGTAATTGGACGTGAAGCAGATACAATAAAGACACCATCTGGGAGGAAGTTTGGGCCAGCAATATTGACCCACGTACTTTATGGTACTGCCCACATAGCCGAAAGCCAAATAATCCAAGACAAATTAGATCATATAACCGTTGAGTATGTACCAAGCGAGAAATTTTCGACGAAGGATTTGAAAGATTTTGAGGGGCTTATTGCCCAACATCTTCCGAGCGAACTGAGTGTTGAATTCAAACAAGTCAAAGCTGTGCAGCGGACATCCAGTGGGAAAATCAGACCTGTCGTTTCACTGATGGGAAAGGTATAAAGTGTTCGGTCGTGATTAGCAAATGCAATATAATTTGTTTTGCACCAAGCGACTGGTGGGGAATGAACCCAAGCTGCACAACCCACATTATGAAGAGGTTGGCGGAGAATAACAAAGTTTTATATATTAATCCTTTCAGTTCTGATTTGTTAGGTAGTGCTGGGGGGAGGACAAGAGGTCTTGGTTCGCGAATTGCCAGGAAACTCAAGAGCGTTACTATGTTTTTTAGAAGACCTGCGAAAAATCTCTATATTTTGAGCCCAATCTTTCTCCCTGTACAAGGTAAACGGGTTACAGATAACATTAATAATTTTTTAATCGGGTTTCAGGTCAAGACAATCTGCTGGCTTCTCGGTATTTCTAATCCGATTCTGTGGATAGAAAATGTCAGAGCAGTTGATATAGCGGTACATTTTAAATCAGAATTGATTGTGTACCATGTTTCCGATTTATTTTCTGCTGACTTGTATACTGCACATCGACAATTGCAAAACCAGCGAGAAAAGCGTGTTACAGAAACGAGTGATGTGGTTATCTGTGTCTCCAGAGAACTCTATGCATTGAAATGCGATGATAGGGAGAATGTCTTTTATATACCACATGGCGTGGATTTTGATTTATTTCAGGAAGCTACGAAAAAGGATGAGATGATGCAGGAACTGGCTGCTATTCCTCGGCCAATAGCAGGTTATTTCGGCACTCTAACCGCTTATAATGATATTGAGCTGCTGGAGTATTGCGCAAAGCAGCTGCGAAATGTGTCTTTTGTTTTTGCCGGACAGATTACCGGTGGTGATTACTCGGGATTGAAACGACTGGATAACGTATATTTTTTAGGCAGAATTCCATACGAGAAAATACCTAAATTGTGTGCGTCTTTTGATGTATGCTTATTACAGTGGAAAATGAGCGATTGGATAAGATGCTGTAATCCACTAAAGATGTTTGAATATATGGCCTCCGGCAAGCCAATCGTATCGGTACCTATTAAAGAAACAATGCAGTACTCTGACATTATTAGCATCGCATCCAGTAAGGATGAGTTTGCCGAGGCAATTCGCTGGGAATTACAAAATGATACCCCAGAACGGTCCCGCAAACGAATCGAAACTGCAAAAAACCAAAGCTGGGATAAGCATGTAGAAAAAATATCGGAATTGATTGAAAACACAATAACAGCCAAACAAAGTGGCCGGTTCCATCCTGCCAGTCAATCACTTGGGAAAATTAAACGATGAGCCAGTTAAAGATAGCTTGTGTCGGCGATACGATGTGTGGGGACTCGTTTAACCTGCTGGGTTGTGGCACTGCCTCCAGTTTGGATAAATACGGCAGCGATTTTCTATCTCCTGAAATCGTTAATATCTTTTCTTCACACGATATAGTACTTTGCAACGTGGAGTGTGTTTTATCTGATATCGGCCGCAAAGAAACCAGCTTACGCACCCTTCATATGCGAGGCCGACCGAAAACAGCCAAGTATCTGGCCAAATGGGGAATAACAGTCGCACATGTCGCCAACAATCACATACTTGAGCAGGGTATGGAGGCCGCTGTTGACACAGTCCGGCAATTGGAAACCGCTGGGATAAGAACAGTTGGCGCAGGCAAAAACAGCAGTTTCCAACCTGGAATCGAACCTCTCCACCTACAATTCAGCAACCAACCCATTGCTATAATCGGAGCGTGCTTCCACAACGGTAAATATGCCTTCAGTAGTAATATAAATGAAGTCTTCAAGGCTATAAAAACCGAAGCAGACAAGAATAACCTGGTGGTAGTTTCGATTCACTGGGGTGATGAACTAATAGACCGTCCGAGCATTTGGCAAAAAGAAGTTGCGGAAGAATTCGCTAATGCCGGTGCATCACTGGTCATAGGCCATCATCCTCATGTAGTACAGGGCATCGATAGCACCGACAGTAATTTGATAGCTTACAGCCTCGGCAATTTCATCTTTGACGGCAACTCCGAGATTACCGGCTGGTCTGTAATACTTAGTATAACAATATCCGGCAAAAAAATGCTCGGATGGGAAGCTATCCCTGTAATAAGAGACCGAGACTATCGACCTATACTTGCCCAAGGCGAACAAAAAAGCCAACTACAAAAAGAAATAACACGACGATGTCGGCTCTTGAATCAGCCGCCTACCAATACAGAGGAGTACCAAAGAGAATACGTATCAGAATTGAAATCATTAGAAGCAAAGTCCCGACGCAGGTTGTGGTTGGACATCGCAAAAAGATTCTTCCGCTATAAGCCGATTTATTGGCTGCAGATTCTATTCCGACCCATCCAGAGACGCTTGGGAATATGGTGATGGCAAAAAAATGAAAATTTGTTTGGCAGCATCAGCAGGAGGACACATGAGCCAACTGCTCAAAATAAAGGATAGCTGTAATGGCCATGAGGTCTTTTGTGTCGCCACAACACCTCTCGTTGCTGAACAGCTTCGCAAGCTTGGGAATGTTTATGTCGTTGGAGAGTGCAATCGGGAGCATCCGATTCAGGTGATCACAGTTCTTTTTAAGTGTATAAATGTGATTCTACATGAGAGACCAAAAGTAGTAATAAGCACAGGGGCTGCGGCTGGTTGTATAGTATGTTTTCTTGGGAAGATGCTGGGCGCAAAGGTCATCTGGATTGATAGTATTACAAATGTTAAGCGGCTGTCCTTGTCAGGAAGAATGGTTAGATATATAGCCGACCTGTTTCTTGTTCAGTGGCCGGAGCTTGCTGAAAAATATAAGAACGTCGAATATGCGGGGCAGATTATATGATTTTCCTTACCGTCGGAACTCAATTTCCCTTCGACAGACTCGTAAAAGCTGTTGACGAGGCAATCGAAAAAGGCTTGGTTGACGACCAGGTTTACGCACAGATAGGCAGCAGCGAGTATAAGCCGCGAAATTTTGAATATGTGGAGTTCCTGCAAAAAAATCAATTTGACAGTTATGTAAGGAATGCGACAGGAATAATAAGTCACGCCGGCATGGGAGTCATAATGATGGCATTGGAATATAAAAAGCCCCTGCTGGTTATGCCGAGATGTAAAAAGTTCGGTGAGGTTGTGAACGACCACCAGGCGGCAGTAACAGAAAAATTCGAAGAGCTCGGCTGTATCCTGGTTGCGACAGACAAAGATGGATTGCATCGGGGGATTCAAAAACTTAAATGCTTTACCCCAAAGCCAAGACTGTCTAATCCTGCCGCCGTGGCAGACAGAATCTGTTCTTTTATTAATAATTTACAAGATTGAAAAGTGAATGATTAATGATTAATGACAAGTCAGTAATAGCTATTGTTCTCGCGGGTTGTCGCGGATTCGACAAACGTTCTTTAGAGTCATCTTTATCGACCGCCTTGTGGCCGGTCGGGGAAGAATCCGTCTTACAGCATCTGCTCGAACATTTGTCGCAACAGGGAATAACAAAAGCGGTCATCTGTTCCAACAGTGATGCTTCGCTGCCTGTTGAGATAAATAATTCCAACCATAAAAACAATTTGAATCTAAAATTTCTTGATGAGCCGCTTCCTATGGGTACGGCAGGATGCATTCGCAAGGCTGCCGAAAATGATGACGGGCAGCTGTTTATCATATTTTCTGCCGCTGTGGTTTCACCGCCGGAAATCGATTTGCTGCTGCGGGTTCACAATGATGGCAAGTCTCATTTGACGGCATTTTTCAATCCCGGCCAAAATGAAAAGCTGCGATTCGGCAGACCTGCAGATATCTATGTTTGCGACCGTGATGTTCTCGATTATATACCCGCTGATGGCTACTTCGATATTAAACAAGGACTTATTCCGGCATTGGTCGGCGCCGGCAAAACGGTAAATGCGGCTGTTCTTAATAATGACGCCGGGAATTTTCAGGATTGGCAGGGCTACTTATCTGCCGTCAGTAATTACATGCAGCAGACAACAGATTTAGGCGGAAGCTTAAAACTTACCCAAAATAATCATAACCAGGTAATCTGGAGAGGCGCCAATATAAATATAGCCCCTTCCGCACGGATGTTCGGCCATATAGCCATTCTGGATGGGGCATCAATATCCGAGGGAGCCGTTATCACCGGCCCAGCTATCATCGGACGCAATTGTCATATTGGCGCTAATAACGCGGTAGTGAACAGCATTATTTGGGACAATGTTAAAATTGAAGAGAACTGCATGGTTCGAAGTTGTGTACTCGACAACCAGGCGTTTTTGCGAAATAATACCACCGTTGAAGAAGAGGCTGTTCCTTCCCGTCCGGCAGGATTACTGCGAACTTTGTTCCCGACAGGATATGACCTCGCCAGAAAAAGTGCGATTAAGATTAAAACTATCCTGCAAAATCAGCAGGAACGGTTAGTAAGGCTATTGCCAAATTCAGCACAGAAACACACAGCCGATGTTTTATCCATAATTGCCGTCATCATTCTTTTATTTGCCTTTTTCTGGTCTTACCGGTCAGGCATTGAAGACCTCTGGAGCGTATGGATAAGGAGCGATGAATATTCATCAGGACTGCTCGTTCCATTTCTGGCCCTGTATATTTTATGGTCGAGGCGACAGGAAATTGCGCAGACTCCCATAAGACCGTCTATGTGGGGAGTACCTGCTTTTCTTTTTGCACAGGCAGTCAGGTACTTCGGACTTTACTTTATGTATGGCTCAATGGAAAGATTGTCAATTATTCTGAGTATCGCCGCTTTGGTATTGCTTATGTGCGGGTGGAAATTTTTCAAAAAGGTTTCAACGGTATTGCTGTTTTTATGTCTGATGCTTCCGTGGCCGAACCGTGTTCAGGCTGCCCTTGCCCTGCCGCTTCAACGATGGGCCACCTCTTCAGCAGTGTTCTGCCTCGAACTGGTTGGTTATGAGGTTGTTCAGGAAGGCAACATCATCAACATAGGTAAGTCAAGCGTTGCTGTTGCCGAGGCCTGTAACGGCCTGAGAATGATAACCGCTTTTGTTGTAATCGGCGCTTGGGTGGTTCTGTTGGTCAACCGCAAATGGTGGGAGAAGCTGGTTGTCCTGATTTCATGTCTGCCTATAGCTTTGCTCTGCAACACAATACGTCTGGCAATTACAGCTGTTGCATTTACGATATTAAGCGGAGAACGATGGGAGAAAATGTTCCATGATTTCGGAGGATATGCAATGATGCCGCTGGCATTAGGAGCAATTGTGGCGGAATTAAAGCTTCTGTCAATGTTGATGGTAACTCCTGAAAAGAAAGATTTAGTGGTGGTGGAAAGAAAGTGATAAACAGAGCCAAATTATGAGAGGAATTTAAAATGAATCACCTACAAAAATTCGACGGCGAGTTGGTTGAACGAGAACCGGTTACTTTTGAAGCACCAGCCGAGCCTGAAAGCGTTGGTATGGCCGACATGATTAAAGGCATACTGCGACGCTGGTACATTGCAGCGGCAACATTTCTGGTTATATTCTTCATAGGCATACCGCTTGTTTGGCTAACCATCAAACCATTGTATGATGTAACCGGTGCCATACGCGTTGCCCCAATTCTGCGTAATATCGTAACAGGCGAATCAGACAAAGGGGAGATTTCCAACTATGAAAGTTTCGTGAATACCCAGGCAGCACTTATTACCAGCGACAGGGTCGAACAGAGGGTGGCAGACGACCTGGCGAACAAAAACCTGTCCTTCTTCAAGGAACCAAGCACCCGGTTGGTAGAAAAGATAAAGAGTAAAGTGGACAATGTTCCGATACAACAAGATCCTGTAGCGGTATTGAAGCAGGCAAAAACGGATGGAGTAATTACGGTCGAGCCTGTTCGCCGAACAGAGCTAATAACAATCACCGTGACAAGTAACAAACCAGCGGAAGCGAAAAAAATAGTTGATTCCTTTATCGATAATTATAAAGCGGTACAAAGTTCTAATGAGATGCAAGATGGCGCTAATAATCTGGAACAGCTGAAAAAATACCAGAAGGAACTGGAGGAAAAGATTAAAGGGGAGCGCCAACAGCTCAGGTCAGTGCAGGAGTATGTGACAACCGCCTCAGGCGGCAGAAAGGACACAACATTACAAGACCAGATTTCTGTTTTGGCCAACGAGCTGACCAAGGTAGAGACGGACAGTATCAGACTTGAAACCAAGATAAAGTTGTCGGAGGAGATGATTGCAAAAGAAAATGCCAGGGAGGATGCTAATAATAAAGACGTGAATGCACCTGACGAACAGCTGGCAAGTCGCGCCAATTATATAAATGCCGACCTGACGGTTCAAAGCTTAACCAGAAATGTGGACCAGATGGAACTGAATCTGCTTATGGCCAGACTTTCACTGGCGCCCGAGAACCCTGATCTGAAACAAAAACAGGATATTTATGACACACTCAAGTCACGCCTCGAGCAGCAGCGACGTCAGGTGGGTGAGCAGTTTGACAAGACATTCGCAAAGAAACAGGAAAAAGCCGGCAAACAGGATATATCCAAGGGATTCTTCTTAATGGACAGGGCCGAGCTGGAGGCAAAAAAAGAATTTGAAAAGCGCCTCAAAGAAAGAATTGGGGAGGTAAGGGCAAAACAGGATATGGAAAGCAGCCAAACCGTAAACCTGGGTTTGAAACAATTAGACATCCAGGACGTCGATTTTCAAATTGCTACGGACCAGGATAATCTAAGGGGGATTCTCAAACGGATTGAAGAAATGGAAATGGAGCTGAAGCAGCCGGCAAGAATTTCCGTTGCTTTTTATGCAGATGTTTCTTCTATTAAGGATAAGCGGGTCAAAATTACCTTTGCATTATTATTCGGCTCATTATTCGGTGGAATACTGCTGGCCTTTCTGATAGACAAGGCAGACAAGAGATTGCGTACGCCGGAACAAGTGGTTAAACACATCGGCGTAAGAGTAATCGGGACTACATCCAGCCAACAGGGAATCGAGCGCGAACTTCTGCCGCAACAGATTGAGCAGGATTATCAAACCATCTGGGTAAACCTGGGACTGCTCGACAACGGCAAAATACCAAAAGAACTGGTTATAACAAGCCCGTGCAGGAGTGAAGGAAAAACTACTTTCTCGATTAATCTGGCATCAAGCATTGCAAAGTCGGGTAAAAAAGTCCTTTTGATAGATGGAGACCTGCGAAAACCTGATATTTCTCATCTTCTGAACCTGTCCGACGACCCTAAAGGCCTGCAGGATATTCTTGCCGGAATGCCAATTAGCCAGGTCGTTTATAAAGTCTCATCAAATGGTCTGGACGTACTGGCAGCAAATTCTGTCAACGGAACAAATCCTCTGCGGCTGCTGGCTTTGCCGGAAGTTGCTCTCTATATGCAAAAATTCGCCGAGATATATGACCAGGTGATAATCGATACCCCTCCAATGCTTGCCTTCCCTGACGCAATGTTATGGGCCAAAATGGCCGATGCGGTAATTTTGACCAGTTTTGCAGGCCGAACAACATCCAATGACCTTGAAGAGGCAAAACAAAAAATTCACCAGGTAAATATCAAACTGCTCGGCACCGTGCTTAGCAATGTCCAGTCTGACGCAGCTTATTACCGCTATGGTTATGGCTATCATTCAAAATACGGTGAACCGAAAAACAACAAAGGACAAAGCAGACCCGGGCTTTTATTGCCATATCATAAGGATGAGACACAATAAATTTACTATGATCGCCGGTTAAGGTGACCCGGCTTTCGCTGCGGTCTGAACCAGCCGGATTCAAATTAGTACGAACAATATCCACAAACAGAACGGTCGGTTTATGCGATTAATAATTATACACAAAGATAATCAGACTACGCACAGTAAGGATAACAGTTTGCTCCGCCAGGCGCTTTCCAGCTCCCCTGCTGCCGGCGCTATTCTTAAAGGGCTGACAACCTGGCCCTGGCCCGGCGGCAATCACCGAAACTCTATAGTTGCATACCCCGGGGACTGTAACTGTGAAAACTTCGCTGAAGAAGACCGGATAATTCCATATATGGATAACGAGCCGGTCTGTCTGCAAACCCTTCCAAAAGCCAGACGGGAAAAGTGGCTTTGCATCTTCAACGGGAGATTTGCAACCAAAATAGCGCCGCAATTACTTGAAAAAATGTTCTCTGCTCTTCAGGCTAATTTTATAACAGTTAATGTAAGCAGTGATTTGCAGGCATATAATGAGAAAGCACGAATAACGTCACAGGGCCTCATCGGTTTCCGCAGATTATACTATGATTCTTTTGAGCCTGAGCCAACACCTGAGGACTGGCCGCACTGCATTTTCATCAGAACCGCCGCCCTTGAGCAAATTTCAAACAATATTATTCTGACGGGACATTTTCCTGATTTCCTGGCCGGCTGCAAGTCGGCTTCGTTAAAAACAGCCTCGATTAAAATGGGCGGGGAAGTGCTGTACCTGGATACAGAAAACGGACTGCTCGATTTCTGCAGCGTCACTCCCGGTTCATCAGCATCAGTTCATCATAACGGGGCAGGCAAAAAGATTGTGTCGGAGACTCGTCCGTTTAATTATGCTGCCGGCCCGGATAATCCGCTGCTTTTTGGGAAAGTCTTGCTGGGTAAAAACGTCCAAATTGACCCCCGTGCAATTATTGTAGGGCCAACTATTATCGGTGACGGCGTAAGGATTGAAGGCGAGACCGTAATAACTTCATCCATAATCGGTTCGAATGTTTCAATCCCGGCCGGGCAGTATATACAAAACAGGGTTCTTACAAAGTATGAATCTAACCATTTAAGTATTCCTGATTCTGCAAAGACCTGCGATTGCAGAAAAAGCCTACCACAGCACATACAGCAGATAAAACGGCATAATAACAATATAATCAGCAGCAAGCCCGGCAATGAAACGTTTCGTATCTGGCCAAGATTTTCTTATGCAAGATTCTTCAAACGAATCGCAGACATAATTGCCGCCGGCATCGCCCTGCTGCTCTTCGCACCTTTTTTCCCCGTTATCGCAGTTGTCATAAAACTGTCTTCGAAAGGTCCGTTGTTTTTCAAAGACAAACGGCAGGGACTTCACGGCAGGGAATTCAACTGCATCAAGTTCAGAACTATGGTTGTCGGGGCAGACGATATGCAGGATAAGCTGAGGGCACTGAACAAGGTTGACGGCCCGCAGTTCAAAATGGACGATGACCCCCGCGTCAACAGCGTTGGCAGATTCCTAAGAACCACATACATCGACGAAGTGCCGCAGTTTATAAATGTCCTGCTTGGTCAGATGAGTGTTATCGGTCCGCGTCCTTCGCCGGAAGCGGAAAATGAATTATGCCCGTTCTGGCATTATGCAAGGTTGTCGGTTCGGCCCGGGATTACAGGGCTTTGGCAGGTATTCGGCACACGGGAACCGCTCAAAGATTTCCAGGAATGGATACATTACGATGTCAAATATATAAGAGGATTGTCTTTAAGGCTGGATTTGTGGATATGCTTCAGGACAGCCAGAAAAATTATTAAACTTTTCGTTAGTCATCTGTAAAGGCAAAATAAAAAGGAGATAAGGATATGCCAAGAAGATATTTTAACTGGAAGCTTGCCTCTGCGATATTGCTCAGTATTTTAGTTATAGCAATTACCCTTTATGGAATCAGGCAATGGCGTCGAACCATGCGGGCAGAAAGCGGTCTTTCGCTTGGCGAAAAGGCATACAAGTCGCATAATTATGAAGAGGCGTCACGACAGTTCGGACGTTATCTTTCGGTTTATCCAAACGATGTGAATGCACTGCTTAAGTATGCCGATTCTCAAATGAAAAACGGGCCGATAAAATCCGGCAACATACAACAGGCAATAGCCGCCTACAGGTCCGTTTTGAGATTAGACGAAGCCAATTCAAACGCTGCTTCAGAGATAACCGGGTTGTATCTTAGTATAGGTCAGGCCGGTGAAGCCGAGCTGATTGCCAAAAGATACTGCGAATCACAAAAAGACCCTAAAATCCGCAAAAATCTGGCCTTGGCTTATGCTGCACAAAGTAAATTCGAGCAGGCTGTTAAAGAATTGAAAAGCATAATCGCCGAAGACCCGACGCAGGTGTCAGCTTATGAGATGTTAGGACAAATTGTCCTCCAAAGGCCTAAAGAGGTTAATGAGGCCGCAGATTACTGGTTTAACCAGGCAATCAAAAACAACCCGTCTTCTGCGATTGCATATATAGCTCGCGCCGGCTTCTATAGAAGCACCAACAATCAGGCAAAGGCTTTGGCCGACCTTCAACAGGCCCAGCAGATGGATTTGTCCGATGTGAACGTGCGATTACGGCTGGCAATAGAATTCATCAATGCCGGGAATTTCGAACAGGCAGAAATGCATCTTTCTGAAATAAAAAAATCGGAACCACAAAACCAGCTGCTGTGGCAGAGCTGGGCGCAATTGGCGCTTAAGTCGGGCTCAACCGAAAAAATGCGGCAGACAGCTGATGCCGGATTAAAGGAACTTGCCGAACAAAAGTGGGATTTTATTCCTCTGGCTGCCGAACTATTTATCCGGTCCGGCGATTTCACGAAAGCAGAAGAATGCATTAAACAAATGCAGCAAAAGGAAATCCTGCCCGATGCGGCAGCATTTCTCGATGGGCTTATGGCCTACCGCAAAGAACAGGATTACGAAGCGGTAAAATGCTGGCAACGCTCGATAAAGCTGGGGAACAAGTCTTCACAAACAAGACTGATGCTGGCTTCGGCGTTTTCCCATTTAGGAGATAATCAATCTGCTTTGCGGCAATTAAAAACCCTGGTTTCCGAAACGCCCAATTTACCTGAAGCACATTTTGCACTGGCAACCCAGCTGGCTCAGGTCGGTCAGTGGACAGAAGCTGAAGAGCAGTCAAAGAAGACTTTGTTGCTTTCACCTGGCCATTTAGGAGCCGCATTACTGAATCTGCGGGCAAGAAGCCGGCTGCTTACAATTAGTCCCGCCGGTCAGGATGCAAAAGCCTGGCAGAATATCGAAAGAGAGCTGGCGGCGTTAGACCAGGCCAGCAATGGCGCCCTGAACGTCAAGCTTGTAAGATTTCAATGCGCCCTGATGAAAGAAGACCTGACAACTGCAGAAAGTGTCTTATCCGAACTAAAACAGATGTATCCCTCGGATTCAAAAGTCATTCTGGCTGACGCTTCTTTTTATTCCATCAAGGGAAACCCCGAAAAATCTTTATCTGTATTAAGCGAGGCAATAAAAAAATCTCCGCAGGCAACCGAACTGCTGGGATATTACATATCTTTGTTAGTCGGACAAAAGAAGTTTGCAGATTGCGAACAGCAGATAAAAGAGGTGTCGGCACATCTCGACAGTCCGTCAGCCCGTAAAGAAACAGGCATATTACTATCTCAAATTTACAGCCTCTGGGGAAAACAAGAACTTACATACGACTGCCTCGCCGGGCTCGAAAAACAGTTCCCGCAGGATATTTCGGTCAAGCGGCAACTATTGCTGTGCAAAAAGAACAAGGACAACCCCCAGCAGTCACAGCAGTTAATCGATTCAATAAAATCTATCGAGGGCGAAAACGGCTGGCAGTGGCGATACGAGCAGGCAATCCTGTGGTATCAATCCGGCGATTTCGGCCAAAAATACCCGCAGATTGTTTCAATTCTCAAAGAGAACCTGCTTACCAATCCGGACGATAACTACAGCCGAATACTGCTGGCCGAAACTTACAATAAAGCGCAGGATTTTCGCCTTGCGGCTTCAATCTTCAAAGAAGCTCTTAGCAACTGGCCGCAGGATATCCGCCTGATAGTTAAGACTGCTACTGCCCTTCAAAAGGCAAACGAATACACTCAGGCAGACGAGATTCTGGCACAGGCAGCAAATGAAAAACTATTTAACCCCGAATTAAGAAGGCTGGAACTGCAGAGTCATCTTTTACGCGGAGAATTAAAGCCTGCCGGAGAGATTCTCGAAGATATGCTCGCTGATGACCCAAACAATTCACAGGTTTGTTTATCGCTGGCCTCCTTTAAGATTCAGCAGCATCAATACGCCGACGCAGAAGAGCTGCTTACAAGATTGAGGAGTTTTGAGCCTGATTTGCCGGCAGCCATAGAAGTCCAGGCTGAACTCTACGTTCGTCAGAACAAGGGGTCTGATGCGATAGCCATGTGCGACCAGCTTGTGAAAAAATCCAACGACGCCCAGGCTTACCTGCTTCGCGGTAAAATTTATGCTATGTTAAGTCAAACGGAAATGGCAGCTAAAGATTTCGAACAGGCAACCATCATAGAACCCAAAAATATCCAGACATGGGTTGCGAAAACAGATTTCGAACGTTCCGTCGGCCGGCTCGAAAACGCTGTGTCGGATGTCAGGCACGCAATTACCCTGGAGCCAAACAATCTTCAAATTCGAAAGCGTGCCATATCGTTATACATGGAATCCCCCAATCCGAATTTGAGAAAAGACGGAATAAAACTTCTCGGCGAGGTTATGCAGGCCAACCCGAATGATTACCAGCTTCGGCTTTTAAAAGTTCGTTCCCTGCTCGCTGAAATAAATTACCCGGCTATTAAGCAGGCTGAAGCGATTCTCCGGTCGATAACCGAGGAGAAACCGAGTGAACGCGAAGCCTGGATATTATTGGGTGAGATATTGCTGAGATACGAGCAGGAACCAAGCGACGCTATCGGCATTGCCTTAAAAGGTCTCGCATACAATCACAACGATAAGGCATTGCTTATGCTCAAGGCCAGAGGAGAGGCAATCCTTTCACCAACCTCCGCAATCGTGACCCTCAGGGGACTGCTTGAGCAAGAACCAAACAACATTGATGCTGCGTTAATGCTTGGTGAAACGTTCCTGACAATCGGCCAACCTCAAAATGCCGTCGCTTTTCTCCGGAAACAACTGCCCGTATATGGCGGTACACCTTATGAACGTGACACAAATATGCTGCTGGCCAAAGCGTTATACAAAAGCGGCGAAAAAAATAACGCAGAAGAAATCCTGAACACCCTTTATATGACCGATGCGAATGACCCTCGAGTTCTGCTTACGCATATCCGGCTGCTTAAGGACGACAAACTTTGGGACCAGATACGTCAAAAGGTCGCAATATGGTATCAGCGGCATCCGGAGAATAAACGGGCTGTCGTGACTATCGCGGGGGAATTAGTTGCAAGCGGCAATGAACAAGCCGGTATTGCAGCTGAAGATATCCTTAACTTAATACTTAAAGATGATCCCGCCAGCACCGAGGCTCTTGGTGTCCTCGGCATGTTGTTTTCTTCGAGAGGTCAATCTTCTCAAGCGACAAGTATTTACCAACGGCTCCTTGAACTGATGCCTGATAATGTTATCACTATGAACAATCTGGCGTGGATATTGTGTGGCCAAGGCCAGTATGAGCATGCCCTCGAACTTGCTCAAAAAGGCCTTAAAATAGCCCCGAATTATACCGACCTGCTCGATACACGGGGCCTGATTTACAGCCAAATGGGAAATGTGCAGGAGGCCATCAGTGATTTCAACAGGTGCATAGAATTATATTTACCCAACGCCACTTCGCGTACGGCATCTTACTTCCACCTTGCCAAGGCTTTCTACAAGCTCCAGGAAAAAGCAAAAGCGGTAGATATACTGAAACAGGCAATAAAACTGAATGAAAAAATAGGCGGGCTCTCACCAGCGGAGCTTACAGAGGGCCGAAACTTGCTGGAAGAAATGTCGAGAGGAGAATAAAAATGTCAGCGGATAAACAATACGATGCTAATGGCAAAAAAGAAGAAACCTTTCGTGAAGAACCATGCGTAACCATACTTGACGAGAAAGAATGGAGCTACCTGCAAAGGTATTACGAGATGAGTCCCCGCGAATTGCAGGTGGCAAAGCTGGTTTGCAGCGGTTTTACAAATGGAGTTATAGCTGATAAATTAAGGGTTCAGCCGGGAACCGTGAAAACACACCTGCGAAATATCTTTGGTAAAACGCGAACACGAAACAGGATATCAATGCTGCTTAAATATATAGAAAAGGTCCAGCAACTTCAGCATCAAACCGGCACCGCCTATACCCCCCCTGCCGAAGCAGCCCGACAGGAAAATATTGGAAACCGGCAACTACCATTGTAAAAACGGATAGAATTAATTAGTGCTTGTGCCCATCCCTCGTTGTTTCAAGAGCTAATCTGTATTGTGAGTTCTTACAACGACTTTTTCAAATCCACAAGTCGTCCATCCCTCGACAAAAAGTGTCAATTATGCCATTCGGATTATACCGAAAGTAGCAGATAACAGGTCAATCCCGCCAATAACAAATTTTTATTAAAAAATTTCCCCCTTTTTCGACATTTCTACAAATTATTTCTTGACCATTCCCCCCCAACACAGTATCATATAGCAGTATAAGTTTATTAGGAGAAGGCCCTGCTATGGAAGTGGATTAGCTCGCCGGAGCAGAGGGTCTCATCGCACAGAAGGATTCTTGTGACTAATAAAGGTGGAAGTGCTATAGTTTCTGCCGTCAATCGCCGCCAGCTTTAAGGCTTTTGACAGACAGAACTGAATTTTGAAGTTTTACGCACTGCAAATTAAGCATTCCCCTTATTCTCCTAATAAACAATAAATGTAATAATGCCTAATCAGTTAAGAAAAAGTTTTAAAGAGAAAAACTTAACTGATTAGGAGTTTAACTGTAGAACGTTTGTTAGGACGGGTTTAGGTGTGTGGAAGGCTATAACCATCTTGTTTTTGGTGGGCGCAAGTTCTGTCTGTGCATTTGACAATACAGAACAGCTCGGTGTTGATTCTGTGATGCAATTGCAAAGCGGTTCGAGTGCAGAACTTGTCACCACAATTGAACGGCAGAGTGAATGCCTCGATAATAGTCTGGCATCTGCCGCGAGGGAATTTCTCAACCCGCCCGCGGTTTTTATTCAATCACCCGACAACACATCTGCCGGTTTTATGACTCTGCCAGCCGTCCCTGCAGCTATCTTTATGGTTCTGTGCGGGTTTTTCTGCGTCGTGTTCGTTAATGAACGCAGGGTTTTGCTCGTAGCGTTGGCTGGTTTATTTTGGGCAGGTCAGGCGGGCATCAATGCCATACCAAAACTCGTCCTCCGCCTGGCAAAAGGCAATAGCATAAGCCAGCCGGCACAATTATATTCAATCCTTTATCACAGGAATTTCTCCGGGTTGTCCGGCAATTATGAAGACACTCGATATGCAGGATTACTTCGCCATCTGGCCGGCATACCAGCTTCAAATTTCAAAACGCAAATACGCCACACAAATGGCGGACAAGTTTCAAATTTCAAATACGATAAGGCGCAGAGGCTGCTCGATGCAATCGCAGCTTCACAGCCTTTAAACTCATTGTTCAGCTGTCCGGTTAAGAAAACCGAGCATATTACATATTTCATGCCGGCTTTTATATTCGGCAAGCTCGCCCGCGGCCCTCCCAGATAACCAAAGAAAATATCTTAAACTTTCCATATTCTAAAAACGTTCTTTAAAATTTATTGGATTTGTTTTTTTCAAGGAATTCTCTTGGAGGAATACTAAAATGAAGAAGTTGATTTTAATATGTATTTTAGCACTAATGGCGACACCGGTTTTCGCTGTGCCGACTTATCAGTTTACTTTAACTAATCTGCAAAATTTCGCCATAGATACTACAACGCCGGGTGCTACGACCGCAAGTTATGGCGGCACTTTAGCGACGTACAACGGTCCCTTGCCGACTTGGCCTGATGGAGAGGCAAATCCTTTATCAGGACAGGTTGGTTGGACATTAAACCTTGGAAATATGGGTACTACAGGACAATTAGGTTTAGGAACCACGGTCGATTTGTTGACAGGTGCTCCTACTGATATTGGTTTGACAGTCTATAACGACAACCAGCAGAACTGGTCCTTCGCGCTCTATGCTTATGATGGCAGCACATTGGCACAATCTGGTTGGACAGTAATTGCCCCTCTTGGTGGATCATCCTACCTAACCCTGAGTCTTGCAGGACTAACTCCAGGTACCAACGATATGGCTGGTTTATTGATTAAAAATAATGCCGGTGGGCCAGATGACTTCCATGCTTCTGCGACGATGGTTCCTGTTCCGGGTGCAATACTGCTGGGCGGTATTGGTGTAGCATTGGTTGGTTGGCTTCGCGGAAGAAGGACACTGTAAGCGAGCTTAACAGAAGCAATTAAGGGTGGAACGCAAAAATGCCTCCCCCTCAAAATGCTCAAGAAAGGTCGGTTCGTTTATGAAGAAATTAAGTTTCTTTCGCATATTTTTGTTTCTGACTGTGTTTTCGGCCTGTGCAATGGCTAATGGCACGTATGACTATACGATTTCCGCTCCCTCGACATTGTCGTCGGACCTTGTACATCAATACTATTACATCTGGACGATAATTCCCAATGGAAAGGTCATTACCTCTGCGGCTCTCTATGTCAATAACATAAATGACTGGCGGGTAGAGAATGGTGACAAACTGTATATTCACCTCTTGAGCGCCTCCGACATTAGCAACGCTGTTTCCGGCCTCGGTATGTCGTCAACGTCTTACGGCTACATCGGGTACGACAACGAGGGCGGCGGTGACAACTTCGACCCTGCGGGGCCTGTCGTGTATGGCATTTGGCTCAAAACATACGAAGACAACAATGGGAATTCACCAGAGAGTTTTAGCATTGACTTGACGAGCTACCTTGTAAATACTTCTCCCAGCATCCTCGGCATAGGTCTGGACCCGGATTGTTATTACACCAGTAGCAGTATTGAGTTTAAGTACTCCACTCTGCCTCCGTCGCCAAGTGTTCCGGCGCCAGGCGCCATTATTTTGGGCGGTATCGGGGTATCTCTTGTTGGCTGGCTGAGACGAAGAAGAACTCTGTAAAAATTGTACAAAGCGAACGATAGCGGGGCACAAACCCCGCTATCGCAGAGCTTTGAAGGCCTTGTAGTGGATTCCCTATGTATTTGTGTTTTTAAATTTTCGAAATGCGGGATTGTATAAGCCGGCTTAAAACCAAAATGGCTTTATACAAAACCGTTCGCATTACGGATAAAGACTAAGGGATTCTAACAAAATGAACCCGCGGATGGAATTTATCCGCCGTTCTTATGGCGGACTGATTACACAGATTAAAAGAATATTTATAGAAAAACAGGCAAAATCCGCGGCTTAAAATCATTCTGTTAGACGCTCTGACAAGTAATTCACAAGGAAGGAAAACGATGAAAAACTTTTTTTTGTTGTCCATTTTTGCCGGAATACTCTTATTCCTGCCGACATATCCGGCAACAGCCAATATAAAAAATCCCGATTTTTCACAGGGTGACGATGGATTAGACGGCTGGACGCATAATGAATTAGTATCTACAGGTCCTTATTATCCTGATGACTCTCCTGTCATGGCGGCGGTGTTTTTCCCGGATGATAAGGAAAAAACAAACCCAATTCCGAATAGCGAACTAATAAGCCAAGATTTTTTTACTATTGAACCCGGTTCAAAAATTCTTTCTTTTGAAGTCGTGTTCAGTGAATCTGGTGCTGAGTCCGGCATATTTACTGCGGCACTGATAGACGATGGAGGTAACTACCGTGGCCCTTCTGTAGATGGGCTGGGGCACTTCTTTAGAATTTCAAGCGACGAAGTAAACGGAGGAACGGGTAGCCTTAACGTATTAGGTCTGGTTGGATGTAATGTTAAATTAGTGTTCAATTTGTACAATGATGAAAATTTCGATACATCCGCCTTTTTGTATAATCTCAGTATTTCGCCTAACACCCCTGTTATCCCTGCCCCGGGGGCGGTTCTGCTCGGCGGTATCGGCGTAGCCCTTGTCGGCTGGATGAGAAGGCGAAAACAATTGTGAGATTAAGCTAAGAAGTATCTGCGGAAAATATTGCGGAGATTAGTACAACTTAAGGGCCGGAATGATAATTCGTTCCGGCCTTTTTTATACGCAGGAAAAAATAGAGGTTTGTTATTATTTTTGCCAGAGCCAGTTTTCGGCAAAAATTTTAAGGTCTTCGAATTCCACAACGCCATCTAAATTCAAGTCCTCAATAAAATTGCCATTAGACATCCATTTATCTGCTAATAAAGCAAAGTCCCTAAAATCAACTTTTCCGTTAATATCAAAGTCGGCCGGATTGCCGTTTTTGCTTGCCTGGTTTGTGCCGCCGAAAGAACCCATATTGACTCGCCTGCCGTTCGGCCAGGGTTCACCTGTCCAGTCGGAATTCGGGTCTCCTGCATCGATACATACACTCATATTAGAATCCATCACCCATGTTTGCACATTTGAATCCCATCTGCCATATTTACTTTGCAGGTGAAAATCCCACAAGCCGGGATTGTCATTAGGTTCAAACGACACAAAACAGGGGTCGGCATTTATGTTGCCGCTGTCCCAGACCAAAAGTCCGCAGGGGTCGTAAACATCTGTTTGTCCGCCCAGCACATCGCAATAGGCAACGGAAGCCGTTCCTTCCTGCTCCAGCCCGAGTTGTGTACCGTCGCTCGATGAATTAGCCCAAAGAATGCTGTTTTGGATGATTACGCTGCCCTTTGTCCAGCAATGCACGCCCCCCCCTGAATATTCGGACGAGTTTGCGACAAGTATGCAGTTGACCACACGGGTAACGCCAGGGTAATAGCAGTTTATGCCGCCTCCTAAAGGGGCATTATTGTCAATGATTACACAGTTAAGAATGTTGGGGTCGCTTAGACCGCTATCGATACCGCCGCCTTCACGGCTGGCTGTGTTGCCGCTTACTGTGCAGCCGGTTATCAAAGGAGCACAAAATATGCAACTTATACCACCGCCATAATAATCTGCTGTGTTGCCAGTTATAGTGCAGTTAATTATGGTCGTGTTGTTGGAGTCGCAGCAAATTCCGCCTCCTGAGCCTTTGGCATATCCGTCCTTGATGACGCAATTACGTATCGTTGGTCTGCTGTTATCGCAGTAAATGCCAGCCCCATTGTAGCCGGTCACGGTAGAGGCGTTTCTGATGGTCAGGCCCCAAATGATGCAGTTCGCGTCCTCCTCATTCCAGAAATAGAAACCTCTGCCCGCCTGGTTGGGGTCAATTATTGTTTGAGCAATTATTTCCGGATTGTTAGGATCGTTGCTGCGAATAGTAATTGATTTGCCGTTCGGGTCCAGGTCGAAATTACCCGCTCCGGTATAAACGCCGGGCCTTATCTCTACAGTATCGCCGGTGTTCGCATCATCAATTGCGTTCTGGATTCTCCTGAATGGATCGGCGTATGAACCGCTGCCGGGGTCATTAGGTCCATTGACATCCACATATATAATGTTGATTGCACCGGAAACAGAAGCGATGGACAAAATAAGCACGATAATGAATAGAGCCTTCGTCTGTTTCATGCCCATTCCTCATATCAAAAATTTCAAATTCGGCTCTGGTATTAATAATCCATTTTTAACCAAAGGATGGGTTTCGCCAATTTCCAATCCCATCCCACCAAGCTGCAAGGTAATCGTTAATCGGCAGACCTGTACACTTTTTAGTATAAACGGCAATTGTCATATCCCGAAGCTGCTTCATACAGCTCAAACCGCCTATCTGCCAAGCCTTCAGGCCCATCTGTGCTGCTTCCTCTTCAGCACGTTCAAAATCCTTTGCTTCTGTATTGAGAAGCTCCGCAAGTCTTTCTGCCAATGGAGCAAGCTGTTCCTGCCTGCTGTGAAGAGTAAGCTCTTCTCTTTGAATCACATCAGCCAGTAAAAGCTGACGGTACTGCTCTTTTCTTTCCCGCTCGGCTTTTGCCTGGGCAAGGCGTTCGGCCCGGTGTTTCAGACCGGCAGGCGTAAAAACTTCAACAACTCCCACAATCGGGTCAACAATCACCCAGACCAGAAATGCTGTCCCCAGGCTTGCAACGGCGATTTCCAAAAGAAACTCAGACGTTTTAGTTTCGCCTATTCCGCCAAAGCAGCCCGTCAGGCCCCCTAACAGCGGAGCAGCAACGTAAAAAAACATATAGTAATCGCTGGTGGTTAAAGGGTGTTCCAACTCGATTCTTTGTGTTCTGGCAACTCCTCTATATGCCGCAAACAGGTATAAACTTACCAGAAGACATACAAGCAAGGCCGAATAACCTGACAGGGAAAATATCACCCACCACTGGACTCCTGCGAACCGCAGCGCAAGGGCCATAATATACAAAAGACATAGAGCCAGCCATAATAAACCGGCTAAATGAATTGCCGTTATCAGCCTGTGTTTGCCCATAAATGGCCTGTTGCATTCTCAGCCATCCCTGGCGCCGATATTGAACTGTAATCACAAATATTTAGAACCCGCCCCCACCGCTTCCACCGGACCGCTGCATATAATATGCAGTTGAAAAGACCCGGCCGATAGGCCTGACTAACTCTTCGATTTTCTCTCCTAAAGCAGCCAGAATGGTTGGCGGCACATATATAACATCGCCTTCCTGTAATAATACGTCCTTACTGGCGTCGCCGTGGGCAATCATCTTGTCAAAATTCACCTCGAAAATTTTGGGTTTGACATTTTTATCTCCGGATGGCCGTATTATCTGGATGCGTTCCTTCCAGGCTAACACCGTTGGATTTGCAGCAGTTAAAGCAAATAAAACAGTATCCCGGCCTGTATAAACTCTTGGCCCCGGGCTTTCCACCTCGCCCATTACATAGTAGTGCTGGCTCGCATAGACAGCAATTCGCACATCTATCGGGCTGTCGCCGGTAAGGGCGTAAAGCTTCTGGGCTTTCTGTTTCAGTATTTCACCAACTTCTCCGGGCGTTTTTCCGGCAACTTCTATTTCTCCAATAGCTTCAAAGTTCACCTTTCCATCCGGGCGAATTCTTTGTTTCTGCAGGTTAAGCTCAGCTACTTTCAGACAATGTATTTCGATTTCATCCGGCGGCTGAAGTATGTATTTATCCGAAGTCACAAGAACCTGTGACGGCTTGGCGAACGCCTTAATATCTCTCGGATTAGATGAAAAACAACCAGCTAATATGAACAGGAATAAAACCAAATTCAAGTTTAAAAAAATCCGCTTCACGTCCATTTTCTTACCTTTCATAAGGACTCATATTTAATCCGCTTAGGCCATATCCCACAGCAACTTATGTATTTAGATTATACTGAAATTGCCCCTTAATGTCAATCTTTATCATCGGCAGGTCGTGTCCTAATTTCAACATCAAAATCCTTTAGTCCCATAAAAAGATGCAAATAGTGGTTTATTTCAGATGCTCAGGTAATTTTATAAACTTATGAAACGAAAAAATGATAAAAATACCCGTTACCAGTTATCGCTGATTACGGGCGTTCTATCATATAAAGTGGGCTTGAGACGGTTCTGCGCCAGCCCTTTACAAATAGGGCGCACAGGTTCAACTCTCGTCAAGTCCACCATTTTGGTGGAGCTGGTCGAGCAGCCCAAGACAATAGTTTTTAAAACTATCAACCGTGCAGCAGACATTTTCTTTGTAAAAAAATAAGTATTTGCAACAAAACACCACTCCTGAACCGTCCGTATATATAACATAATTAAGATGTCTGGTGGTACAGCCAGGTGTTGGATATAGTAGACCTTAGGTAAGATTGTTTTATGGCAAAATATCCAGAACAGGCAAAAACACGCATAAGCACCCTGCTTTCGGTTGTATTTTTCACGGTATTATCGCTTACCGTCCAATCCGCCAAAGCGCAGCCGGAAGATTATATAATTGTCTACAAGAGCCATTCACAAAAACAAAATATGGTAAGAAGCCAAACGTTCACTGCATCGCGCAGCTTCAATATTATTCCCGCTGTGGCTGCCCGGCTCGATGCCAACCAGATTAAACAACTTCGTGACAATCCCGACATTGCATACATTGAGCCGGACTACAAAATTCACGCACTCGGCAGAGTCGATACGACTGCCGGTTCATCATCGAACATCGAGGCTCAGTCTTCTTCTCAAACTATTCCTTACGGTATCACTATGGTGAACGCCCCTGCTGTCTGGCCGAGAACCAAAGGCGCAGGCGTGAGAGTCGCTGTTATGGATACCGGCATAAGTATGTATCATCCTGATAGAGGTAATGTCGTCAGTTCGGTAAGTTTCGTACCGAATGAAACGGCAGAGGATTTTGAGGGCCACGGCACCCATACTTCCGGCACCATCGCGGCAGCGGATAACGATATTGGCGTTGTCGGGGTTGCGCCGGAGGCCAATTTACTCATCGCAAAAGTAATGGACAACTCAGGTAATGGTCAAGTAAGCTGGCTGATTTCCGGTATTGAATGGGCAGTCAATAACAACGCCAAAGTAATAAGCATGAGTTTGGGCAGCGATAGTAACTCAGCGGCATTGAAAACTGCCTGCAACAACGCGTTCGCAGCCGGCACTCTGCTGGTCGCATCGGCAGGCAATGATAACACAAGCACACCTTCCTATCCGGCGGCTTTCAGTTCAGTGATTTCTGTTATGGCGGTTGACCAGAACAAAAACAAGGCGAGCTTCTCAAATTATGGTTCAACTATAGCGATTGCGGCGCCGGGAGTAAATGTCTACTCGACGGTTGCTCCGATTGACGCTAATAACACTACCGGCGCTACTGCCAATGTGGTGTGGAGCAGCGCCAGCCATGATGCAAATGTATTAATCGGGACAGCTACAGGGACTGTGAGCGGGACAATCTGCAATTGCGGTCTTGCTACTGGCAATGACTTACAGAATACCTGTCCAAACTCGGTGGCTGGAAATATCGCCCACATCCGCAGAGGCACTATCACATTTGCACAAAAAGTAGCGCACGCACTCTCCAAAGGCGCTATCGGCGTAATCATCTCGAACAATGTTGACGGCAATTTCAAAGGCACCCTCAGCGATGGAAGCCCTCTTGTTGTTGCAGCGATTTCACAATCAGACGGCGACCAGCTTCAGGTGCTCGCAGAGTCGGGCATTATTACCGGCACAGTGTCGGTCAATGCAACACTGTATGCGTACTACAGCGGCACATCAATGTCGTGCCCGCATGTTGCAGGCGTAGCGGCTCTTGTTTTTGCCATCGAAGGCAACAACGCAACTCCTGCAAAGGTTCGTGACATTCTATTCAATTCTGCTGAGGACCTTGGCCAGCCGGGCAGAGACAACACTTTTGGCTATGGCTTAGTTGACGCAAGTGCGGCGATGAATCTGGCAAGAATGAATCTGCTGGCGACATTTGTAAATTACTGGCTGCAGGATTGCTCACCATCCGACTGGTGCGAAGGAATGGACAGCAACCACAGCGGCAGTGTCGATTTTATAGATTTTGCTGCATTAGCGCAAAACTGGTAAGCCTCGCACTCATCGTTACTCGCGATATTTACACCTGCCAACCTTGATTACAAGCTATTCTCCAGTATAAAGGGCAGTGATAGCAGCTGAATTAAGCGGGTAGCTATATATTCGCACATTATCAATCTTGCCCTTATAATAGGCGTCAGACCAGTTGCTCCTGCCGATGTAGTTGTTGATTCTCGTTATATTCTGCGGAACAGCCGTCGTGCCTGTCTGGATTAGCGAGGCGTTCTTGTAGATTTTGGCATTACCTGCTGAATCAACAGTGAAAGTGAACATCTGCCAGGCGCTAAGTGCGATTGCGCCTGTTGCCGTAATCCTGCCGCCATTCGAGCCGCCGTTCCAGACCTCGGCAAACAGGTCATTACTCGTGCCGACCCTGCCTAATATTATATTGTCATTCTCTGCCCCATTTCCGAAATCGACAAATCTGCAATAATTGTTCGCGGCCGTCGGATATGCCCAGACGTTAATAGTTAAGCCAGCCTGGAAATTATCGAAACCATCAGGTATATCCACATAGTCATTTGTGCCGTCTAATTGCACGGCACTACCAAATTTGCCGGTAGTCCAAGTCGGCGGGTTAGCGGTCGGCAGAAGTGTGCCGGTTTTGCCCTTGCCGCTCGAATCTGCAGCGGTCGTTCCCGAGCTTTCATTAAACTTCCACCAGCCGAACATCTCATAAACGGGTGGAACAGGAGGAGACATCGGCGTAGCCTTGTTCGGGTCTCTCGCCAGCCAGACCGCCATTGGCCCGGAGCCTCTGTGCGCCCAGGCAAAATACGGAATCGCCGTGAAAGGCTCATCGCGAAGTTCAACGGAGTTATCGGGCAATTTATATGCGCCTTTTACCGTTCCGGTAAGCACTGTGCCATCGGTGACAGCGGTTGAGCTGTTCAAAAGATTGGTACGATATTGCGGCGAGAGAGCGGCGCTATCGGTAATCACAAGATGCTTCACATTGCCGCTATTAACATCAGGAAACTCGGCACAATAAACAATCGGCCCGCGTTCGAGAGCAACCAGCCCTATATCGGCTGTGACCAGGGGATGAGTGACAGAGCGGCGAACCAGCATTGGCAAAATTAATTCGATTGTATCGCTGCTCTGCCAGTTCCGATTTATGCGGGTGAAACCTTTTTCAATTTTAACCGCGGTTGAAACACCGTTGACCTTCAGTTGAACCTGTGCAGGCGTTGAATCGACGTATTCATAAAGGTCGCCCGGCATAGGTTTTCCCTGCGCCCATTCGGGAATCCGCAGATACAAGGCAAAGGTTCCGGAATGCTGCGGGTTAACGGTAATATGGATGTCGCCATTCCAGGGATAATTGGTATCGACAACAAGATTAATATTGTTGCCGGGTGTCGGCACCTGTGCTGAGCCGTTCATATAAGTATTGATATAGACATCGCTGCCTTTATACGCATACGCCCTGCCGCCTATACTCATAATAAACCTTGCCTCGTTCGGCGGGCAGCAGGCACAACCGGGCCAGGTCTCCCTGGCTGCTCCGTTTGTAGCGAGGGCATTTGGGTAGAAAAACAGGTCGCCTGGAATCGATACGCCCGAAAGGACATTATTCAGCATCGACCTTTCCATCATATCGAGGTATTTGCCGTCGCCTGTCAGGAGGAACATCCTGTGGTTCCATATAGCAAAGGCAATCGATGCGCAGGTTTCACAATAAGAAGTATTCGGCAACTCGTAATTAGCTCCAAAACCTTCGATGGAGGGATTGGAGCCAAGACCTCCGGTTATATAGGTCTTGCTGCTTACGATATTATCCCATACACGCATCAAAGAATTCATATAAGCCTGGTCGAGATTTTCGCGTGCGATATCAGCAGCGCCGGTGTAGAAATAACAGGCACGGACTGCGTGGCCAACGCCTTCAGTCTGGTCAACAAAAGGCTTATCGTCCTGGCTGTATGTGCCGTAGAGAGTGTGCCCTGCGGCATTACCGCGCTGGTCAACGAAGAACTTGGCCAGATTAAAATAGTTCGCGTCGCCGGTCTGGTGATAGAGCCAGACAAGTGCCGATTCCACTATCTGATGGCCAGGCGGTTCCATATGTGTTTTGCCGGGCCCGAACGTCGCATTAATTTCATTGGCAAATCGCTTGGCAATATCCAGAATCTCCGGCTTTCCAGTCGTCTGGTAATAGGCAATTGCGCTTTCAAATAAATGCCCGGCACAATAAGTCTCGTGATTATCCGCTTCATCCGACCATATACTTCCAGGCTGGGGATTCGGAACCGAATAAAGTGTATCAAGGTAGCCATCTTCGATACCATTCCACTGTGACTGCACCTGCCCGATGATATCGATTATGTTGTCGGCGTAGGCTTCGAGATTCGGGTCAGGGAATAATCTTAACGAGTAAGCGGTTGCTTCGAGTGTTTTATAGATATCGGAATCGTTAAAGACATAACCGGCGTGTGAGCCTGTGTGGCTGATGGCATTATAGAAGTTATCGAGTCTGCCGGCAGTGGTTTCATTTTTGTTCCAGCAGTGCGGAATCGTCACATCCCTGTCGGTGACAATACGCTTGCCCCACAACCCGCCAACGATGCTTACATCATAGAAAGGCACAGGCGTAAGGAATTTATCAGGGTCTATTAACTGCGGCCAGATTTCATATTCCGCCAGCCATTTATTCGCCAGGACGGCGTAGTCCTTAAAATCGACAAATTTATCCTGGTATGCATCAGCCGCAAAATCACTTGTAAGCCACCTCTCCGCGAGGAATTTAAGGTCATTTGCATCGACAATGCAGTCGCCATTGAAATCAGCGACGGGAGCATCTTTATCTATGCATCTGGCGGTATACAAAGCAATGTCATCAATATAAATACTGCCTGCGCCGCCCGGCGATGGATTTGTTGGACTACCCAGGGCGATGATAATTTTATTTACGCTCGCAAGTCTGAAGGCAGGATTTTGTTCAAGCAGCTGCTGGATGTCGATATCCCAGCGGCTCCAGGCTTCCTTTTTAAGATTATTAAGATTGCCGTCATACTCAATTACCGTCTGGCTTGCCTGCCAGGCAGAATCCTCAAAAATCAGATACAACTTATCGGAGGAATTATCGAGATTGCCCCTGAAGTAAATTGAAATCGAGCGCAGATTATTTGTCGTCCAGTCCTGTGCAGGATTCAGCGTCCGGCAGACAGAGGCATAATACGGGCCGGCAGCATTATTATAGGCAAGTTTCATCGACTTCTGGCCGGTACGGTTAACATCTGTCGCAAGTGTCACCACTGCGGTTCCGGCCGGCACCCAGACAGCGGCAAGCTCGCTGCCGGAGGCGTAGCCTTCAAAATCTTCGAAGGTATTTGTGAATGCCTTGAAAGTCCAGACGGCCCCTTTATAAATCGTTGCGCCAACCCTCTCATCAATTCGCCAATAATATCTGCACCCTTCCTGCAAAGCGCCGGGATTATAGCTGCAATTTGCAGCGGGCTGATTGCCTTTGTAAATCCCGCCTACGGGCATACCATTGTTTGCATTATTCACATCGTTAAAATTTGTCCCCAGATAAACATCGTGCGAATCGACGCCGGCACCGGGTCCCCAAACAAGAACCTTATCGAGAGGTACACTATCTGCGCCATCGGCAGGGTCCGGGCTTCGCGAATACGGGCTCGGCGGCGAGNNAGCAGTATATGTAGCCTGCTGCAAGCCGACCTGCAGGACCAGCCCCGCCATATCATTTCTTGTCTTCGGCGAACCGGAAAGCAGCGTCCAGGTCGAACCATTGCTGCTTACCTCGTGGTAGAAAGTGTTGCCTACCCTGCGTAATCGAAGATAAGGTTGCAGACCTGATGTTGTTGCTTCCGATTTTACGCCATCATCGATGCTGCGAATATCAATTGCGCTAATTGCGGGAAAATAAGCGAGGCATTCGAAATCCTCTCCCGGCCCTGCCAAATCTAAATTGCCGACCCTGGCAGTAAGGCCTGTGCAGTTCCAGCTAACGTTCGATACGCTGTCAACTTTTACGGTTGCGACAAAATCGCCATCGACGTATCGATAAAGAAAAGGCCCGAGCGGGCTGAATGGAGATTCCCAGGAGGCGCCCTGGGATTCTATATACAACTTGCCCGCGCTATCGATATTTGCGTTCAGTTTGTTGACGGTTTCGCCAGCCCCCTGGCCGATGAAACCATCCCAGCCTGTGCCGGACACACCCGCGGTAAGATAATTGTGGGCTGTGTTAAAATTGTCGGCAAATTGGTCGCAGAAACTTGTCGCTGTCAGGCTGACTAAAATGCCAACCATCAGGAAAACCATTCTTTTCATCGGATTACCCCTTGAGAAGGTTAATATGAGTATGTTTATCAGGCCATTATTGCATTGTAACATATATAAAGCTAAAAATCAAGCCTTTTGGCCTATGCGATTTTCGGTTAGCACATTTGTACTTTGCTGCAAGACCATCAATCAAAATCGCAGGTATTCTGCGACAAGATAAAAAAGCCCCCGCATCTCGATTTCATCGGGACGCGGGAGCTTTTATTTTTCAAAAATTCAATCCGCCTTAGGCGAACTAATGAGTCGGTATTGTCAGAACACCAGAGCAGGCAGAATTAGAACCGTTTGCATTAAAGCTGGCACATACCTGCCAGTCCAAAGTCCATCCGAAGGAACCACCCTGCTTGACAGCTATCTTGTAAGTGACCGTCGTTCCGCTAACCGTTATCAGAACAGTGGGGTATGCCGAGGAAATCGGATGGGTCAGCCTCAGCGGGAAGGTGTTTGCACTGCTTATCCACGGGCTGCTGAAGCCGGAGTAGCCATTGCATACGAATCTGAACCAGACCGTTCGCCCGCCGCCAATGTTCGGAACGGACGCCACAACCGTATGATACCAGTATTCAACGCCGGTATTGGGGTCGCCCTCCTTGGTCTGCGTGCTGTTCGGGTCGCTTGCGCCGCTAATCATAACAGGCTGATTAGGCTCAGTTGAGACGCCGCCGCCCAGCGTTGTAGCAGCGGCCTGGTTGGAAGGAGACGAATCTCCGCCCGAATTAGTGGCAATAACCTGATAATTATAAGTCGTACCTGACGTAAGTCCTATGCTGCTGTAAGAAGTCACGTTAGCCCCAACCGTTGCAATCGTGGCGAATAAACCGGTGCCGGTCTTCCTTTGAATCTTAAAGCCTGTCTCAGATGAAGAGGTATCCGTCCAGGTAAGGTCAATCTGGCTTGCGGAAATTGTTGTTGCTGTAAGGCCAATCGGCGCAGTCGGAGGCGATATTGTGCCGACCTTTGCATAGCCAATCACAGAAAAGTCGGTCTCATTGCCCCTCGCATCGCGAGCCTTAACCTCGTAGCCGTAAGTAGTGCCGGTAGTAAGGCCTGAATTAGTATGCACACGATTCGGTACCCAGCCGCTATTTACATCCGGAGCCCCTGATGCATTCGTCCTCTGGAAGCAATACTTAATGGGGCCGCCATAAGCATCTTTTGCCTTTGTAGCAGTCATCGTTATAGAAGTTAACCCCGGCGCCGACGTCGGTACAATCTCCCATGTCATAGGATTAGGCATCGGCGGCGTCTTTTCAACCTTGAGACCTTCCTGTGCATCTTTTGTAACTATCGCATAATCAAGACCATTTACGATGCCGTCCCTGTTCAAATCCTTACCCTGGCACCAATCCGGAAATCCGCATCCGGTTTCCGGATATTGCTCCATATCCGTAAACCTATACACATCATTCTCATCAACGATACCGTCGTAATTCAAATCATCAAGAAACTCTGAATTCCTTACATAGTGGTAACCGAGGTCAACTATAGAATTAAGATTTTCTACCACAAGGTCTGTCCTTGTTGTGTGCCTGTACAAACCGGCTTTCTGGGCAGTAATATTGCCTGTATCAACACAGTTGCTGTCTATAGATTGCCCTGCCGCTTTCTGGCTAAGGAAGTAGCCCTCTGCAAATAGGGGGTTTTTATCAATGTTGTGAGTGCCGGTGAGCCATTTGCGCGTGGTGGGATTCCAGTTAAGCGTACCGCCATTGCCGATAAACAATGGGTCTGGAATTTTCGAGATCAGGGTAATCGCATTCCGAATCCCTGCAACCACATCTGCAGGACCATCAGCATTAACCAGGACACCTCCGGTCTGGTCGGCAAGAGCCTGGAAATAAGCAGCTGTAATAGAAGCACCGCCAATCAGCACAGGTACGATTATCTTCGGTTTATTTCCGTCTACTGCCGCCGCGACAATATCTGCAAGTCTATAATTCGTGAAAGGCTCAGGGTCATGAGGCGGGGCATCACCCATAAGAATAATAACTCTCAACACATTACCGCTTCGCCAGCCGCCCGGCCCTTTCGATGCAGCACTGGCTCCATACAAATTACCGCCAAGCCTGGCCATAAGTGAGTTGTTGTCAATGCAATGCATCAGGCCCGTATAGCTCGATGATGGTCCATCAGAACCACCGGCGGCGGTTATCAAACTAAGAGCGGCAGCCACTGTACCTGCATCCTTTGTGAAGGTTGTATCAGTTCTATATGGATAATCTTCAGGCCATCCGTATCGGGGGAGATTCGCATCCGGGTTCGGCTGATTAAAATCTCTGAAGTCAACTACGGCAATCCTGTAATCGGGTATTTTAGCCGCTATATCCGCAGTTATCAGATTCGCCGCAGCTTTAACGGCATCGATATCATCGGCCATACTGCCGGTTGAATCAATGCAGAAGACAAAGTCGATGGCCTTTATTTTCTTGCCGAATGAATTCGGGTCTGTTGCGCCCTGGACATCGCTGTATTGGACTTTTATCGTCGATGGCACAGGGTCGTACTGATCGCCTGTAGAAATAGCAAGCTGCAGGCCGGAAGCGCCGACGTTGCCCTGGTTGCCATAGAGGATGCTGTCAATAATATTAACGAAACTGTTATAGTAGCAGTACACCCCGCCGCCGAAGCCTGAACCGCCGACCCTGTTGTCTGCGATAGTGCTGTTAACGATGTTGACATCTGCATAGACATTGGCGGATACGCCGCCGCCATCCCTGCCTGCAAAGTTTCCACTAATCAGGTCATTTTTAAGAAGCGTATTCGGACCTGCTATATAGATGCCGCCGCCTGAAGCAACAGCGATATTGTCTGTAATATCGGAGTCAGCTACAATCGTATTTGCATCAAACGCAAATATAGCGCCGCCTTCGCCAAGAGTATCTGTGGCCTGATTTCCGGTAAAAGCGCTCTCCAGAATCTGGTTTTTGCCGTTGACAAGATACAACGCCCCGCCGTGCAGGGCATTGTTGTTCGTAAATGTGGATTTATTGATAATCTCAAAAGCCTGCATCCAGTGCATAGCGCCTCCGGTACCATTTGGCGCCCGGTTATTAATGAAAGTGCAACCCTCAAACACAGGCTGTCCGCCTTCAGCTTCAATTGTAAAGCCTTCATAGCTGCGGGTGTGACCAACACCTGCGACAGCGCCGCCATAGCCAAAATATTTATCCCATATTATCACCGGCAGATTTTCAGTGCCTATGGTGACTTTCGGCGACCACCTCCACAGCGGATAAACGCCATTTAAGTCAACAACATTATCAACGAACCTGCAGTTTGTGAATTTGGACGAACTCTTTGCCGCGCAATACACAGCAGCGCCGTAACTATCAATTCGATTGTGGGAGGGGCCAAAGGCGAGACCTGAACTGCCTCCCTGTGCAGTGTTGCCGATAAAATTACAGTCGATAAATACCGGTGCACTGTTGACATCGCAATACGCCCCGCCGCCGTGCCCGCTGTATTTCCAAACTTCATCATAAGGCCCGAACCACCAGTTGTTGGTAGCACCGGTCGGGTCTCCCCAGGAACCGGCATAACCAGAGACCCCATTACAAGTAGCCGCGTTGCCGCCGTCACCGCCTATAACGTTGCAATCCCTGATAGTGACATTTTTGAAGAGGGGTTTGCAGTCCGGCCCAATATAGACACCACCTCCATAAGCCTTGCCTCCCCAGCCCCCGTCACCAGGACCGGAACAAGTATCACTGCATACACCATTGCCGCCGTCACAGCCCGGCAAATTGATATGTTTTATAACGCAATTGATAATCGTAGGCGACACTTCAGAATAATAGCCCGGGGACAATTCATTTACTTGATTGAACAATCCAATTATAATCCCGCCGCCATAACTGGAGCCGCCATTAAAACCATCGCAATCTGAAAAGTCAACGTTGGTTATGTCTCCAATACCATCACCAGAAATACCAACACAAATATAATTAATATCCCTTATTGTCACGCCGGAAAGAACCGTGTCCCGACCGACATTTTCAAATTCTATCCAATTATGCAGGATAGTTTTTGCCACGACGCAGGGGTCATCGGGGTTGGTGCTTCTGATTGTTATGGCCTTGCCATCAACAATAAATGGGAAGTTCATATTATACCATTCGCCCTCGTGGATTTGAATCACATCACCATTTCGTGAATCCTCAATAGCCTCACCGAGATTTGTATAAGCGCCCGGCTCACCGCCGCCGCCGACAATAAACATCCTCGGGGCATAAAACTCTGCGAAGACCTCCCTGTCGGTATACATCGTCACCTTGTTGACGAGTGAAGAAGACAAATCATCGTCTGTGCCGGTCCACTTCACACGATAAGAAGGATTATCCGGCACGGCGGTAAGGGTGACGACCGTTCCGCGAGTATACAAATCCCTTCTCGGGTCGTCAGGCGCCGGCGACCGGTTAATACTGCCGTTGGCAGTAGTCACAAGAGTCACCAGCGAGACCATGCTTGGTTCAAAGTAGGCTGTCACCTGCTTATTATTCGCATCCATTGTAACAGTATTGATGTAATGCCGCACCCCGCCTGTCGTGTCAACGTCTCTTCTCGAATCGTCATCGGTTCCCTGCCAGGTCTTGAACTGATACTTATTCGGGTCAACCGCCGCCGCCAACAGTCGAACAACAGTGAACTGTTTGTAGGTATGAACCTTCGTAGTATTCGGGTCTATCGTAACTTTACCGTTAGGGTCTACAAATGTTCTAAGTTTATAATTAACAACTGCCTGCCGGTCGTTGTAATGAAAACCTATATCTACCTGCCCGGAATCCTTAACGTTATCTGTCCTTGTCGAATAAATGTTCATTCCTGCAAGTATTGCTGTTGTGCTGCCGGCATTAACGACCTGTGTCGAATAGGAAAGCTGGCCTGCTTCAGTCTGGCTGAGATAGTACCCGCCGAGCCTGCCACGGGCAAAGAGCGGGTCGCCTGACATATTGTTATTATGGGGGCGGCCATCCAGAATATTATTTATCACATTGCCTCCGGTATAAACCTTCGGTTGAGGAGGATAGGCATCGTAATAATCCCCGTCGGGATTGTTGTAAAACATAGAAAATGTAAGAATTGGATAGGAATCTGCATCTTCATCAAAAATGGCATAATTGGGGTTATTGACAAAGATACAATCCTTCACAACAGGTTTGCTGTAATAATAACAATAAATACCGCCGCCGAGCCCATCAAAGGAATTTGCGGAATTACCTACGATTGTGCAGTTGACAACCGTCGGCTCTCCTATCGTAGGTGAGCTTCCGTTAAAATAAATACCGCCGCCGTCCCTTGCCGCAAGATTACCAACAATCAGACAATTTCTTATAGTTGGGCTTGAATCATAACAATAAATACCTCCGCCGTCCCTGGATGAGGCGGCATTGTTTTTGATGGTGCAGTTTGCAATCGTCGGATTGGCATCATCATCGCAGTAAATTGCACCGCCATCATAGTAGGCGCCGTTATCGACAATGTTGCAGTCGCTAATCAGCGGCGAAGTATTCGAGCAATAAATACCACCGCCGAACCTATCAAACATCGTGGAGCCGGTGGCGAAACCTTTCGTTATCGTAAAGCCCTTTATGGCAGTTGTTGCAACCTCACCGGTCTGGAATGTAACCGCATGTGTGTTTTTACCCTGGGCCATAATATACGTATTTTCAGGATGCAAATTCGCATCTGAAATATGTGTTATGTCTCCGCTTCGCAAAGTAATCTTTTTGCCCTTGAAGTCAATAGCCTCAAAAAATTTGTAGCCATTTTGCGCTATAATAATATCGCCAACCATAGTAGGCTTGTCAGTTGTGCCATCTATCGCCTTCTGAATGCTGTGGTAAATTGTCGTTGGATACCTGGTATTTATAACCTTCGCATTTACCGCATCCAGCGCCGCCTTCAAATTAAGCCGTCCGCCCGTAACAGACAGCCCTTTGAGACTATTCTTCGGGGTAGATGAGTACAATACCGCATCGCGAACAGTTTTATAATCGAGATTAGCTGAGTCAAAAGACCAGACGAACGCACAGGCGCCGGCTACATAAGGCGTGGCCATTGATGTTCCGCTCATAAACGCATAGTTCGGGTCAAGATGCCAGGGTATTGCCGGAATATTTATATCACGCGTCGGCGTCGTGCTTAAAATATCTTCTCCGGGAGCAGCTAAATCCACATTTTCTGCCCCATAATTAGAGAAATACGCACGATTATCAAATTGGTCTGTAGCCATTACTGAAATGATATTATCGAGGTCATAACTTGCAGGATAAACAGGTGTTGAATCGTTATTATTACCTAAATCATTTCCCGCCGCCGCCACAAACAATATTCCAGCGTCCCTGGCCGCCGCCGCTATTGCATCCTTCTCGGCCTGCAACTCAGGACTGCCCGGAGGTCTGGCCAAGGATGCATTAATAACTCTAACATTAACGCCGCTATTCTTTTTATCCACCACATATTGAATGCCGGCAATTATATTCTGAATACTTGTAGTTTCTGAACGGTCAGGAAAGACCTTGACTGTCATAAGTTTTACATTCCAGTTGACACCGGCAACGCCCATGTTGTTGTTTGCGACCGCTCCAATTATGCCGGCAACATGTGTGCCGTGTCCTAACGTATCACAGGGGTCATAATCATTATCAGCTGTATCAATGCCGTTATAATCGGGAGTCCCCTTCGTATTATGCCATATATTCGCCTTCAAATCCGGATGGTTAAAGTCAATACCTGTATCAAGAACAGCAACAACAAAAGTACTACTCCCTTTATAAGTATCCCAGGCCTCAGGGGCATTTATGTCTGCGTTCTTAGTTCCGCCGAACTGACCTGTATTATTTAATCCCCATTGAAGCGGAAAATATGTATCGTTTGGAATAGTAGCCGCCAGATGACAATAATAAACCGGCTCGGCATACGTAATCAATTTAGACTTATTAATCTTGCTAAGAGCAGACGGCACATCTACACCGTCAGGTAGTTGAATTAAACTAAGCCCAGGCACGATGCTGTAATTTTTCATAATCCTGCTGCCGGAAAGAGTAGTTGAAAGGACAGTTGACTTTTGAGTTGTATTCAGCACCTGACCATTAATCTGACCAAACCGTACAAAAATCTGGTCAGATTTATAGTCAGCATCTTCTGCAAATACATTTATTCCGATAATAAGCAGCAAAGAAACAGAAAGGAGGATTATTCGTTTCATCATTTTTCTCCCTAAAAACCTTATTTTTTATTAACCTCTATCGACTAAACGAGGTGGTAGGATGACTTCAAAAAACCCATAATCCGATAAAACGCCCTCTTACCAACTGTTCACTCAATTTATTATATAAACAATAACATCTTTTATACAAATAAATTATATATTGGACATTTAGTTATTAGGACTTTGATTTATTTTACCTATTTCCCTTAAAAGCTAAAGTAACGCTGGATTTGACAGAATGACCCATTTAAAAGACTTGCCCTAAACTCCAATTATTCAATTCAACAAAAAGACACCCCTTTTAGTATATAAAAAGGGGTGTCTTCATCACCATCGTCATATTAAGTTGCGAGCTTAAATACCACTTGGAAGCTCCAGCGCTGATACCGCTTCCGCATCTTTCTCTTTTTGCAGAATAATAGTCGGTTTAACAAGTATCAGCAGAATTTTATTGTCTTTAATCTTACTTCGATTATCAAATGCCCTGCCAAGAATTGGTATCTTGCTTAGGATAGGCACACCAACCTCTACTTCTTCCTCAGCAGTAATCTTCAACCCGCCGAACAGCAACGTTCCGCCATCAGGCACACTTACACGAGTCTGTACGGTAGTCGTTTCGGTCTGAGGCAGAGAACTTGTATAAGTGACCGGAGTAATCGTACCACTTGCATTCACTGTTGTGGTCTGCACAGTAAGCTGCTGCATACCCAAAAAGTCATTTACCGTAGTACTAATATTGAGCAGGACATGCTTTTTATCCTGCGAGATTATAGGCGTAATAGTCATTTGCGGACCTGTCACCAGAGTCTGATACTGAGGCAGGTTTGTATTAGTTGAAGACCCGCTGGTTCCACCAATATAATTTGTCTGCCCCCCTGTAATAGGCGGCATAGCAATCTGGTTATAGGTGGTAACCGACAACGCAGCCGTCTCACCACTGAGGACCGTAATCTTCGGAGCCGTCAATATCAAAGAATCTCTGTGTGCCTGCGTGGCTCTGATTATGAAATCAACCTGCAGGTTATCCTGCATAATGTTACCAGAACCTCCCTTAATAACACTTGCTATTGTCCCGCCGAGATTGCCGGGCACCTTTGTGCCTGCTGTCTGTGGCTGCACAGCATCGGAAGAGGTCTGGTCAAAATCAATCTCGTTTTGTACCAATCCCGGGGTGCGATTATACTTAATATCAACATCCACACCAAGGTCTTCGAGGAAATTTTCGCCGACAATCAAAAATCTTGCTTCTATAGAAACCTGCTCACCGAGCGCAACCCGCATATCGTTAAGCAGTTTTTCAATCTGTTTCTGGACATCAATGGTATGCCTTACTACCATATATTTACCCTGATAAAATTCTATAGTTCCCTTTGTTGGGTCATTAGTCGTCTCAGCAGGTTCATTACCTGTAGTTCCTGCAGCAGTGCCAACATTACCACCTGCGGTCTGGCCCATACCGCCGCCCATACCGCCAGTGCCAAGCTGATCTGTTGAAATCAGGTTCCATGTTCCCGGCGAAATTGTTCGTCTAATAAGCTGCCCGAGCTGGTACATTCTGTAAAGTTTCATACTTTCGTTTTCCCAAGTCGTGTCATACCCGCCCATACCGCCACCCATGCCGCCGCCACCCATACTGCTGCCGCCCATACCGCTCATTCCTGTGTTGCTAATCGCCATAAAGTTTGCGGGTTTTCCGGCCAGGTCGGTAATGTCATACATAAAAGTCTTCATACCGGTGCGGCTGGTAATAACAGAGAGTGTCTCTTCTGTAGCAATAGTAATAATACCGCCTTCAACAATATAACCTATCTTGGCGTTGCCGCCGGAGACACCTTCCAAAAGCCGCATTAGAGCAGCCTTAAGAGGAACACCCAACATAGCGTCAGTTTTAATAGGCGTCTGCTCGTCAACGTCGGCATTCTCTTTCAGATCTCGCCAGTTAACAACTATCTTCAGGCCTGGTGCAGCATCTCTGATTTCATCTATTGCCGCCGATAATGTCATCAGAGGACTTAATTTTGGCAAATCCACTGTCTTGTCTAACCTGTCATAAGTTTCTTTGTCGGCTTTATCTTCGCCAATTATTCCTTTGGGCTGACGGGTAGGTTTTTCAATAATTTCCTGCCAATTCTTCGGATGCGTCATCTCAGCCTCATAAGGAACAGTCGACCTGTCGGTTTCCCGCAGCAGCCCGACTCTTTCCCTGCTTTTCTCTTTCTGAACCTCAAGCTGCTTTCTGAAACTTACTATATCATCAAGCGTTTGCTTAAGGAGCAATGCCTCATTATTGGTTGGTTCAATCAAAAGGAGACTGTCTAACTGCCCCAGCGATTCCTCATACCTTTGCTGTTTCTGATAATCCCTGGCGCGGTCTAAAAGTTCGGCAACTCTCTGTGTTTTTTCCTTTTCGATATTTTTTCTGAATTCGCCCTGTGCTTCAGCGGCAGCAACCTCACGCTGCTGGGCATCAAGCCTGACTTTCTCCTGCTCTTTTGCAGCCACTTTTTGCCTTAAGGCTGATAAATTATCGTTATATTCCTTATAAATGTCTTTTCCGAGCTGGAATTGATTTTCATTGATGAGCCGCTGCGCGTTTTCAATTTCAGAACGTGCATTATCGAATTGGCTGCTGTTAATAAAAGCGGTGGCCTTTTCATTGGCGTCTCTAACGACCGCTTTGGTATGACCTCTCACTACATTTGTTTTTTGAATAACCTTTTCAATATAGCTGTCTGTGCCTTGGGTGGTTGCAGCAGCAGTCTCAGCCGGTGCGTTCAATTCGACAGTAGTCTTTACTTCAACAGGAACTTTTGCTTCAGCGGGAGTCGGCACAACATCAAGAATATCTGCCGTGCCTTTTGCGACCACATCGGCTTTCTTTTCCGCGACGGGCGCCTTTTGGGCAAGCTGTGCATCTATTTTTGCAATATAATCTTCCGCCCTGTGTCCATCTGGCGGCGTTGGCAAAGTACTGCCAACAACTTTGACAAAGCCTTCTCTGGCCTTTTCGAGTTCGCCGGCATTGTACAAGTCAACGCTTTGATTGTAAATTTCGGCAACATCTTTGCGCTGAGAGCCTATTTGTACATCCAGTTTCTTAACGCCTTCGTTGATAAGGTCTCGTTCTTCCGCATTGATATATTCACTGTAACGAACGGCATCGAGCTTTGCCCTGGCCTCGAACAGTTTGTTATCTTTTACCAGCTGGTCAGCCTGACGAATAGCCTCCAGAATTCTGTTCCTCTCTTCCTTGGCTGTTCGTGCCTTGTTCAAAAGCTTGTCAAGCTCATCCTGCGTCTTGCTGTCAAGATACTTTCTGTAGTCAATGGCCTGAGACAGTGTCTTTTCCGCCTGTTCATAAAGGCCCTGTTGATATTCCCCGAGACCCGCCTGTAGAAGGTGATTAACCACAGCTGCAGCAGTCTTCTGCTTCTCGACATCTACATTCGATGCTGCATCCTGAGTCCAGCCCGTAGAGCAGAGAGCAAAGACAATTGTTAATGAGAGGACAAAGTAAATAGAGCTTCTGCCGATATGTTTTTGGAATATTACAATTTTTTCCAAAATCAACCTCCTACCCCAAAAAGGGAAAAACTTACTTAAATTAACACAAACTTACCTGCAATAGCAAGATAGGTCGTCTTATGATAGTGTAGTCTACAAAGATTCCCTTGTCTATGCAAGTAAAAAATCGGTTTCAGGCCTATAGACCCATAATACTTAACAAGACATTTGTTAAACCATAATTTCGACAAAAACAGCTGCTACTTCTTTATGGATGGTATTTTAGGTAAAAATCCCAAAAAAAACTACACCCTTACTAAATTATAAATAACATATTTAATAAATAAAGCAAGCCAATTATTCTATATTACCTATATTAGCACTGTGCCGAGAAAAACTGTACAGATATAGTTATGGTGTGAAGCACAAACATTGCTTGATAGGATTAGCAGGATTGGCAGGAAAATCTAATTGCCAAGCAGAAACCTAAAAGTTAAAACCAACAATTCCAAGCTGAAGCTAAGAATTAAAAATTGTGTAAGCCTTAAAAGCCCAGCTTCAATTTACGGTTTTAATTTCCTGGTTCGGAGCCTTGAGTCTGTTATTATTGTTGCAGCAAATCATTGCCGCCCAAAGGGCCAAGCCATTTCTTCCTGGCGGAAGAGACCTCATCATCGAGTTTTTTGAGAGTGGTATCGTATTCGTTGAAAGTGCTTTCATCCAAAAAGGAACGATTCTCATTTAAGGCTTTTTTGGCGTTGTCAATCGACTTTTGAGCCTGATAAAAATTGTTGCTTTTGAGGTAATCTTTCGCCCTCGACAGGGTATCTTTTATAATCGCCTGCATATACCCCTGAGCAACATTTTTCTTTTTACCGGCGGCTGCAAACCAAGCGGGGTTTGCTTTAGTTTCCGGCGGAAGGCTGCTTCGATAAATATTAGTTTTATCCTTCGTGTTCAGGATACCGCCGTCATCTGCCCAATCACCCTTTCGGGCCTTTCCTTCGCTTTCAAATAACGTGAAATCGGTCGGCGTAAGCGATGCATCTGATTTGCCAATCGAGGTATCTATCTGATGGATGTAGTCTTCGGCGGTCTTGCCGTCGGGCAGCGCAAGCAGGCCGCTTTGCGCAACCTTGATAAAACCTGTCCTGGCATTTTCGAGCTGGCCTGTCTCGTAAAGCAGGACGCTGCGGCTGTAAATTTGCCTTACCTGTTTTTCCTGTTCTGTAAGCCAGCCTTCGATTTTCTTCAAGCCCTTTTTAACTACTCCCTTTTCTTCAGAAGCCAGAAGTCCGCTTCTCTGAGCAGCTTCAAGGTGTGCCTTTGCCCGGATAAGCTGGCCATCCCTTATGAGCCTGTCAGCCGATTTTATATGTCCAACCGCTTCTTTCCTGCCCGCGGAAGAATCCTTTGAGGCCTTGAGATATTTGCTCAGTTTGCTCTGCTCGACATCGGTAAGGTAATTTTTGTAATTCTGCGCCTTAAGAAGAGTATCATAGGCAACGTCGAACATTGATCTATTATATTCCTCCACCCCTACAGCAAGCAGTTCAGCCGCAACAGCCCTGGCGCCCTCCCCCTTGCCGACCGAGCCAATATCAGGGTTGGTCAACACAAAGTCGTCTGCGACTGCCACAGGCGGTTCGATTACGCACATAACAGGCAGCAGGAAGATAGCAGCCTGAACAACCATCGATAATCCGGGCTTTAAGGAAATTGCGGATCGACGGGCCTCCCGGTCGTGCCGGGACCGACCGCTAATTTGCTTGCTGCAGTTCGCCGGTCTCAAAATTCGACTCCTTTCAAATTCCACTGCCAAAAAAAGAAAAATTGAATTATCACTCAAACAATTATAATATGTTCAAAGTCTTTGATACGACAATAGCTGCTGTATTATTTATCGGACATAAGTTAATTTGTAATGAGCAAAATTGCCAGGAAAAAACCGATTATCCTTACCCTCGAAACCTCCGGCAGGACGGGTTCGGCGGCATTGGCAGCCGCTGAAGAGCTTATCGCTGATAAAACCTTCTCAACGCCCGTAAGGCACAGCTCTGAAATCTTCCCTGCGATAACGGGTCTGCTTCAGGCCGCAGGTCTTGAGCCTTCTGATGTCGAACATATATATATAACGACAGGCCCAGGCTCATTTACGGGCCTGCGAATCGCCGCCGCCTTCGCCAAGATTATGCACCTTGCCAACAATAATATTAAGATTGTCGCCGTCGATACCCTCGACTGCATCGCCGCCAATATTATCGATTTCCAAAAGCAGACAAAGGCTGACATCAAAAAAGTTGCAGCGATACTCGACGCAAAAAGGGGCGAGTTTTTCACCGCCGTCTATGAGCGAACACAAGTCTCAAGTGACAGCGATTCCGGCTTTGCCACGCCAATGGCTGGCTGGACGAAAACTGTTGATGATTGTTTGTTGACGCCGGCGCAGTTTATTGAAAAATTCGCAGATGCGGCTGAGCCGGTCTGGCTTCTGGGTGAAGGCTTAGTCTTTTACAGGAAAACCTTCGAGGCGAAGGGGATTGAATTCGTTGATGAAAAATTCTGGCAGCCTTCGGCGTCGCAGGTTCATAAGCTCGGCTATAATCTTGCCCTTATGGGTCAATTCGCCGACCCGCTTTCCCTTGTCCCGAAATATCTCCAGCGCCCCGATATTCGATATTGAGTCTCGATTATTTGGGCTGGTTTGGATCGGAAGCTGCGGGGAATTGCTGCGACCATTTCTGGAGCTGGGTATTCCATTTTGGTTTGCCCGGGGCCTGTATTTTGCGTAAAGGCCCAAGCACAGTATTGGGGTCGGCGCCGGCAGGAAGGCCGGTAAGGTAATTATCAATTGAGATTACCAAAGGATTATTCTCGTCGAGGTCCTCCTGCAATAATCGATTGCTAAGCAACTGGGCAGCGAGCGACAAATTAGGCCATCTCAAATAGACCTCGAGCAGTTCAGCCAGTCGCGACTCCTTCTGAGACGCGGTCGTATCGCCGGTAAGCAGGAGGCCGATATATTTGGCCGCTTTTTCATAATCGCCGTTTGCCCTGTAAAATTTCGCAAGGCGAGTCTGGATATTCCTGATTCCCGATTTGCTCGGATTTTTTTCAGCGGTGATTTTCGCCTCGGCGGTTTCAAGAAACAAAATCATCTGCTCATTGGTAAGTTTTCCGTCGGCGCTTTTTGCCTCGAGCCTGTCAATCCATTCGTAAATGACGGCAGAATCGCCCCGCTTGAAAATTTTGAGCATCGCCTGCCAGGCTGGTTTGCTTTCGGAATTCGAGCCGATTTTTTCTTCAAGCCAGCTGAGGTCGTCTTTTATGCCGATATTGTCGGCAAGCTCGATAACGTCCTGCCTGATTACAGGATTTTTATCATTAATAAAATCGGTACGAAGCATTTTCAAGGCGGATGATTTGTCTATATTTATAAGTCCCTCGACAGCCGCCTGCCTGATACCATCGGCCTGGTTTTTAATCGCCTGCTCGAAGAGCGGCCTGAAAACAACGGCAGCCTTATCCTTATAGACGCTGCCGGCACAAAGTTTCGCCATTGCATCGAGCAGCTGCGAAGAGAGGACTTCATCAATCGGTTTCTGGTTATACCTGTCTTCGAGAACGGACAAATAATGCTCCGCCTCGGCCGGCGACAAGCCTTCCTGTTCGAGCAGTTTCCTTATGACGTCCACGCCCTTCTGCGACTTTTTTATGTCGTTGTCGGCGATATATTCCTCCGCCCATTTGAGGACCTGCCTTTTGAGTTCCGGCGAAACCTTAACAGCGGCGTTAGGCAAACTGCCATAATATACCGCCCAGCCAAGCGCATCAAAAAGCGCGGTCTTTATTTCGGCATCCTGCTCTTTTTTGTACTGCTCGGTAAGCGGTGCAATCCAGTCGCCCTCGCCCATCAAAGAAAGCAGTTGAGCCGTTTTCAATCTAACGTCCCTGTCCGAATCAGAAATCAGGATTGAAAGCGCCGGCTTAATATCTGTTAATATGCCTGATTTGGGGCCTGTTCCGACCCACCATTTATAAACCTTGTCGAGCGTCCAGAGCCGAACCTGCGGTTCCGAATCGGGCAGGAATCCGGAAAGGAATTTTCCCCTTTCGACGTCATCGGTAATCTGGGCGTAAAGTTTATCCAAAGCCGTGAAGAACCTGCCCCGCCAGAGTTTAACGCTGTCTTCGAGAGTTTTGCGATTAAATTCCTGCCTGATGAGCCAATCCTGCAGAAACTTATCCTTACCCTTGCCTTCCAGTTCCTTAATAATATCAGTTCGGGTTGCACTATCCTGGCCGTAAGGAACGCCGATGGCGCGGAGCGCCTTTTCAGCCTCCGCGGAAATCTGCTTATCGGGGTCGTCAACCAAACGCATAAGCTGCACGGTCGCCCGCATATCCGGCTGAAGCTGCAGCGCATAAATCGCATTAAGGCGGGTTTTGACCGGCGTCGATGAATCCTTCGCAAGCTTTTCGATTTGGCCGGCAATCTCCTCATATTTGAAGATTAACAGCGCCTCCGACGCCTGTTTAGCCTCCACCGCATCTTCGGAGGATGTAATAATTGAAAACAGCGGCTCGATAAAATCCTGCTTGGCGGGTATCTCTTTCTTTTCCGTCCTGTACCGGCTTAAGGCTTTGCAAACCAGTATGCGGGCGGGTTTATTTTTATCCGATTTCAATATGTCGAGCAAAATCTGTCGGGCATTCGGAGAAGAGTCCGATATTATCAAAAACGCCGCTCCGACCCGTATCGACTCATCCTGGCCTTCCAAAAGGGCATTTTTGTTAATCTCAAGCTGCTCATCGGATTCCTGCTGATTAATAATGTCCCTTGCAACAGAAACCGAGGGCCAGCCATAACTTAAAGCGCAGCAGATAAGCACCGCCAGCCCGACGCACAGAAGGCGGATAAATGAAACAGCGATTCCCTTTTGCTTCTCTTCCATAAGCTACAGCCTATAAAGTGATTTTCGGGATTATCGAATTTAATGGCACTACTAATGTTAATCGGCCATTGTTCGCAAAATTTTTAAAAGTTCCTTTTATATTTTATAGGAAAAACAACAAAATTTTCAATGCACCGGACACACAATAAGAAAGTATAGCTCTCTTGTTTTAGTTGTAAAATGTTGTTTAATAATGTTTTGTTCCTGAAAAAACCAAAGTTGGGCGTTAAAAATGACAGATTTTAAGTTAAACAGCAAGTATAAGCCTGCAGGCGACCAGCCGGCAGCAATTGAACGGCTGGCAGAAGGTGTGTCGAGCGGTAAAAAATTTCAAACGCTTATGGGCGTCACCGGCTCCGGCAAGACCTTTACAATGGCTAACATAATCGCCCGGTTCAACCGCCCTGCCCTGGTAATCTCGCACAACAAGACCCTGGCAGCCCAGTTGTATGAGGAATTTAAGGAGCTTTTTCCTGACAACGCGGTCGAATATTTCGTAAGCTATTACGACTACTATCAGCCGGAAGCCTATATTCCACAGCGGGATATTTACATCGAAAAGGACGCCTCGAAAAACGCCGACCTTGACCGGCTGCGTCTTTCGACAACAACGAGTCTATCCACAAGGAATGACTGTATAATTGTGGCATCCGTCTCGTGCATTTTCGGGCTCGGCTCTCCTGAAGATTACAAGTCGTCAGTCGTAGCGGTAAGGACAGGCGACCATATCGAAAGAAATGATTTGCTGGACAGATTCGCTGACCTGCAGTATTCGAGAAACGATTTCGATTTTCAGCGGGGTAAATTCCGGGTAAGGGGCGACGTCGTCGAGCTGTATCCATCTTATGAAACCTTCGCGGTTCGCTTCGAGTTTTTCGGAGACCAGATAGAGAAAATAAGCTATATAAATCCCGTCTCCGCAAAAACGCTGGCGGAAGAAGAGCAGATTTTTATTTACCCTTCGCAGCATTACATTATGCCGGCTGACAAAATCGATTCTGCCGTAGATAGCATAAAAGCGGAACTCGAAAAGCGGCTGGCAGAATTTCTCGGGCAGGGAAAACTGCTCGAGGCTCAGCGACTCGCTGCCCGGACGAAATATGATATCGAGATGCTGCAGGAGGTCGGCTATTGCAGCGGGATAGAAAATTATTCGAGGCATTTATCGGGTCTGCCGCCGGGCGCAAGACCTTATACGCTGATTGATTATTTTCCGAAGGATTTTTTGCTGTTCATAGACGAATCGCACGCGACGATTCCGCAGCTTCACGCGATGTGGGCGGGCGACAGAAGCCGCAAAGGCGTTTTGGTAGAACACGGATTCCGTTTGCCGAGCGCACTGGATAACAGGCCGCTGCGTTTCGAGGAATTCGAAGAACTATGGTCAAGAGTGGTTTTCGTGTCCGCCACGCCCGGCCCTTACGAAATGGAAAAATGCGAAAATGAGGTTGTCGAGCAGATAATAAGACCGACGGGCCTGATTGACCCGGAAATTTCCGTATTTGCCGCGAGCAATCAGGTCGAGCATCTCCTGGGCGAAATCGAAAAACGCGTCAAAGTAGGCGAACGAGTGCTCGTGACGACAATGACAAAAAAAATGGCAGAAGACCTCGCCGACTACATCTCGCGAAAGGGTTTCAAATGCACGTATCTGCACAGCGAAGTCAAAACGCTCGAGCGGGTAAAAATCCTGCAGGAGCTGCGGCAGGGCAAATTCGACGTGCTTGTGGGAATTAATCTTCTGCGTGAAGGGCTGGATTTGCCTGAGGTGTCGGCTGTGGCAATACTCGACGCGGACAAGGAAGGATTTTTGCGGAGCGAGACATCGCTGATACAAACCATCGGCCGCTGCGCCAGGAACGTCAACAGTTCGGTCTTTTTCTATGCTGATACCGTCACCAAATCGATGCAGAAGGCTATTGACGAAACCAACCGGCGGCGTAAAATTCAACAGCAATACAATAAAGACCATAATATAACGCCGAAAACGATACAAAAAGAAATACGAAAAGGCCTTACGGAAATAGTTAAGGCGAGACAAACCGCTCGTGAGGCGGTAAGATTCGATGAGAATGAATACGAAAAAGTCGAATTGGCCGTCCAAATCGAAAAGGAAATGCTGGAAGCGGCAGAAGCCCTCGACTTCGAGAAAGCCGCAGCCCTTCGAGACCAGCTTATGGAATTAAAAGAACTGCCAGAATTTGTGCTGCTGGAATCCAAAAAGAAACGCGATGATTCAGCGGCGAAAAGACGCAGGAAATAGAATTAGCCGCGAAAAGGAAATAATTAAAATTAGCCACGAAAAGGCACAAAAGGAAATGTAATTAACCAAAGAGGTCGTTTATGCCATTGTTTGAGATCGGCAAGCAGAATTTCAAGACGGTAGAGCAAACGAACTTCGATACCGAGAAGAAACTTCAGTCACTGATTGAAAGTAACCTTCAAGTGGTGTTCAACTCTCGTTTCGTCGCATCAGAATTTCCTACCGGTGCCATGCACGCCGGAAGGATCGATACGTTGGCATTGTCCGAAGACAATAATCCGGTTTTGATAGAGTACAAAAAAGTAGAATCATCTGACCTTATAAATCAAAGCTTATTTTACCTGTCGTGGATGAACGACCATCGCGGCGATTTTGAGATTGCTGCGAGAAAAGCGATAGGCAATGATGTTGAAATAGATTGGTCAGATATAAGAGTAATTTGTATCGCCCCAAACTACAGGAAATATGACTTGCACGCCGTCCAAATGATGGGTGCCAATATTGAGCTATGGACATATCGGCTCTTTAAGAATTCAACGTTGTATTTAGAAGAAGTTTTCCACAAAACATATCAGTCAAGCCAGATTGTCGGGAGCGAGGGTAAAAATCCGGTAATGGTTGCAGCCGGCAAGAAAGCTGCCATAACAAGAAAAACTGCCACATACACTTTTGATGAACACCTTAAAGGAAAAACCGAGAAAATCAGGAAGCTTGCTGTCGCAATCCAGGAATATGTTACGGGATTAGACCCAGCGATAGAAGAAACTCCCAAAAAACTTTACATCGCTTATAAAATATCTCAAAACATCGCGTGCATGGAAATACAGGCGCAAAAAATTGTTTTGTACCTAAAGCTCGACCCGAGAGCCCTTGACCATTTACCTTCGATTATGCGAGATGTAACCGACAAAGGACATTGGGGGACGGGAAACCTTGAAATAATTGTGCGAACCGTTGATGACCTTGAAACAGCGAAGAAATATATTGAAATGGCGTATCAAAAAATAGGCAGTTGAACGGCTGCTTTAAGAAAGATTTTATCTGGTTCACAATAAAGACTGAATATGCAAGACGATGATGTAAAGCAATTGTGTGATACTATTCGGGAAACGAGCTTTGAGATACATCGTTATCATCGCAACGGACATCTCGAAAAGATTTACGAGAATGCTTTGTTCCATCGGCTGCGAAAAAAGGGAGTCAAAGTCGAACAGCAGCACCCATTAAGCGTGTATGATGAAGACGGGACGCCATTAGGTGATTTTTATGCCGACTTGTTTGTTAATGGTAAGCTGATTGTAGAGTTGAAGGCATGTCAGGCGATAGCTAACGAGCATATCGCCCAATTGCTCGGCTATCTGCGGGCATCGCGAATGGAACATGGGCTGCTAATCAACTTCGGTGCACCAAAGCTGCAAATCAAGAAATATGTGCTAAATGACTATATTTGAGAAGTATTTTGTGGTTTTTGTGCCTCTTTGTGGCTATTCTAACTTTTGTCTTTTTTGTGCCTCTTTGTGGCAAAAGGAAGGTAAATGAAGCTGCTCGATATGGAAAAGGTAATGCCGCTGATAAAATTGGCGATAGACGAAGACCTCGGCGATGGTGACGTGACAAGCGAGCTTTTGTTAGAAAACAAAACCAAAGCGAAGGCATACATAGTCTCACGCGAGGAAATCGTCGTGTGCGGAATGGAAATAATCAGGGAGATTCTCAAACTTTACAGCGAAAAACTGAAACTGAAGGTGCTGGTAGATGACGGCGAGCACGCCTGCGTCGGCAAAAGGGTCGGCATTATCGAAGGGCCGCTGGTCCCGATGCTCAGCGCAGAAAGAGTTGTGCTGAATTTTCTGCAGCGGCTAAGCGGCATAGCAACGACAACGCAGAAATACGTTCGGGCAGTCGAGGGAACAAAGTCGAAGATTTATGACACAAGAAAGACGACTCCCGGCTGGCGGCTTCTCGAAAAATACGCCGTCCGCTGCGGCGGCGGACACAATCACCGCCTCGGTCTCTACGACGGGATACTTATCAAAGATAACCACCTGGCAGAATTAGGAAGGAATTTCTATCAGAAATTATCCAGAATAATTGCAAAAGCCAAAAAGGTAAAAGATGTGAAATTTGTCGCCGTCGAGGTTGACCACGTCGATGACCAGCTCAACTATGTTTTGAAAATACCGGGCATAGATATTGTGCTTCTCGATAATATGGGGCAGTGGCAGCTCAAGCACGCGGTTGATATGAGAAATGCGGTGCGGCGAGGGAAGAACCGGCCGCTTCTCGAAGCATCGGGCAATATAACATTAAGCAACGTCTCAGCAATTGCCAACTGCGGCATTGACAGGATTGCGGTCGGCGCAATAACGCATTCGGCAAGGGCAGTCGATATAGGATTAGACAGGGAATGATTTAGACCCAAGACCCCAGACTCAAGACTTATGCACAAAAGCGATATACTTGACCCGGACAGGATAACAGCGGGGCTGAACACAAAATATATCGGCTCCAAAATAATTGTTTATAAATCGACATCGAGCACCCAGGCAATCGCCGCCGAGTATGCAAAAAACAAGGCCAATAACGGTCTTGTGGTTTTTGCCGAAGAACAAACATCAGGCCGCGGTCGAGCCTCCAATAAATGGCTTACAGGAAAATCAGACAGCCTGATTTGCTCGGTAGTCTTAACAAGCTGCGGGATAAGGCCTGAACTGCTCTCGCTTGTCTATGCGGTGGCGGTCGCCGAAACAATCGGCGAAGACGCAAAAATCAAATGGCCCAACGATATAATCCTTAACGGAAAAAAAGTCGCAGGAATTCTGCTCGAAGCAAAAAGCCATAAAAGCCACATCGCTTACATCGTGGGTATCGGGATAAACTGCCATCAGAAGAAAAAAGATTTTTCCGCGGAACTGCAAAAGGCCGCCACCAGTATCGATATTGAAACCGGTTCATTTGCCGACAGAATCCTGCTGGCGAAAAGAGTGCTTGCGTCGGTAGAACACTGGCTTAAGACAGGCGAAAAAACAGCGGCAAAAGTAATAGATAAATGGCAGGAGTTGAGCATCCAGCTTCATCACAGGGTTGCCGTAATTTATAACAGGCGAAAATTTACCGGCAACTGCATCGGCATCGACCCTGAGAAAGGCCTTATCGTGCAGTTAGATACAGGTTCGGTGCGTTTTTTCGACGCCGCTCATACAACCATAGCAAAAATGCCTTAGAGCCTCTAATTAGAAAAATTCCGGAATCCAATTTACAAGATATGAATCTTTATCAACCAGGACAAATTTTTCGGAACCATCGGGGCAGATTCCGGAAACGATAAAAAACGTGTCGAATTCCTCGGTTATCTGCAAATTCACAAGACCGGTTTTTTCTTTTCTTGTAAAATTATTTACCTTTTTAAACACTTTCTCACAGGTATCGTTATTCATCGCCTTCGGCCCCTGGATGGGAAAATCAGGCGCGATTCTGCTCCTGCTCTCCTGACAGACAATCAGGGGATTTTTTTGAGAGGTATCAAGGCCGAAACAAAAAATGCAGCCTTTTGTGTAAGGCCAAATCATCTTCTTAAGCATAATCCCGGATTGCGGCGAGGGGCAATTGTCCGCTATTACAAAAGTAAGGTTCGGGTCGCTCCATTTACCTTTTTCGACATTAATGACCTTCCAGTCGGTTAAATACCAATAAGCATTACAGTCTCCTTTTGTCTGCATGTCATATTGCTGTATTCTGCGGCACTGAACGACAATATAGGTATCAGGTTTCAAAGCAGATTTAATGGAATAGAAATCATAAGGAGATGATAAGCAGGCATTGAATTTGGGCGCCGGCGGTTTTGTTTCGCAACCCGCCAGACAAAACAACATTAAAAACAACGGAAGCAAAAGCCGTTTTATTGACTTAATCATTTTGAACATCCTGAAACAGATTCCGTCCTATTTCTGATTAAATCTATTTCGCGTCTTGTATTATAATCTTGTTTGTTGTTGAACTTTACCAGCAAGACAATAACTATGCAAGTGTTTGTGTTTTTTCCGTCAGGTCCGCAAATTATAACCACCAATTATGGAGCTGCTGAAACCTGAGATTGCTTCGGCCTCCGGCCTCGTCCGCCCAGGCGGAACAATGGATTTGACGGATTCATAGCTATGGCCCACCTCAAACGGATGGTGATACGCAGTTTGACCTCAATAAATCGGGGTTAGCCCGCCTTTAGAGGGCTATCTTTCCCATCCCGAAAAAGTTCCAGAATTCTCTTGACAACCTCATAAAATCTGTTTAGATTCAGGCTTCAACTGGAAGCCGGAGAAGCACTTTAAAACTTCATGTTTTTGGATGGTAAGTCTCACAAGATACTATGTGGAGATAGTATACCAAAAAGTTAGAATGGGGTTTTATATATTCTTTTTTGGAGGAAACAATATGAAATTACAGTCTTTCAGGTCAATTCCAAAAACTTAATAAAATTATCTTTTATTGTGGAGGAAGTAACTATGGAAAAAAATTATCTAAAACTTTTTTTGATTTCCCTGATTTTTTTGCTTCTTTGCGGCACATCTGTTCTGGCCGACTGGAACCCCGGCGAACCTTCAAAGTGGTTCCAATTGCCTGACCTCACCCCCAACGGCATAGACATCTGTATGGACAGTAAAGGCGGCCAGCGCGCCGTTGCTGACGATTTTCTCTGCACCCAGACCGGACCGATTACTGATATCCATATATGGGTTTCAATGAAAGGCGACGTCAATGTTCCAATTAATGGTGTTACATTAAGCATCTACAGCGACAACCCGGTGGGCCCGAGCGGATTTTCACAGCCGGCTGCACTACTCTGGTCAAAAAACTTCCCGTCGGGAAGTTTTACCAAACGCCTCTACTATTCTGCACCGGTTGGAATGGGAGAATGGTTCTGGGACTTAAGGTCGGGTACACTTCTTCCTAATGCCGATTTGAATATCTGGCAGTTAAATTTCAACATTAGTCCCACCGAGGCCTATGTTCAGCAAGGCTCAACCACTCCGGTCGTCTACTGGCTGGTTGTCGAGGCACAGGTACCTACAAACAGCTCATATTGGCTCGGCTGGAAAACCCGGCTATTTCCTGAACATTACAACGATGACGCTGTCTGGCGGAGCACACCAACAAGCCCCTGGGTTGAACTAAGATACCCTGCCGGCCATCAATATTATGGAGACAGCATTGATATGGCCTTTGTAGTTACCACCCAAACCACCGAACCCAACTATCTCGATTTTGGCGATGCCCCCCTGCCATACCCGACAACACGCGCCGCAAATGGCGCAAGACATATCGTAGTGCCGGGTATCCTAATGGGCGCCCTTATCGATTCCGAACCGGATGGTCAGCCGAACGCCACCGCCACAGGTGACGATATTAACGGCCTCGCAGACGAAGACGGCGTCACATTCACTACTGCCCTGATGCCGGGAAGCTGGGCAACCGTTAATGTTGACCTGACCAACTGTGCTGCAGGCCTTGGTTTATTCTTAAATGCCTGGGTTGACTTCGACGGCAACGGCTCCTGGGCAGACGCCGGCGACCAAATCTTTGCCGGAGTGGGTGTTGCCCCCGGTGTTGTGAACTCTCTTACGTTCTGGGTGCCGGCTACCGCAAAAACGGGCACAACATTTGCTCGCTTCAGACTTAGTACTACGCAGAACCTGTCCTATACTGGACTTGCCACAGATGGCGAGGTTGAAGACTACTCTGTTTCCATCCTTGAAAAAAAGGCTGCTGAGCATCTCAAATGGTCACAGCCGCCTCTCGAAATGTATCCTCAAGTTCCTGTCCCTGAATATTGCGGCTGGAACGAACAATCGTGGACTCACGATATAAATGAATTTATACCGGCTCACAGGGTTGCTGATGATTTCCGCTGCATCGGCTCTATGCCCGTCACCAGCATTCATTGGTGGGGCTCGTTTATCAATTGGACATCAGAATCGTTGCCGCCGGTTATGCCGACGAAATGGAATGTAAAGTTTTATGCAAATGTGATTGATTCGAACTTCAGTCACCCCGGCGCGCTGCTGTGGCAGGTTACGGTACCGAGCGACCGAGTTTGCACAGACTACAACGGCATTGATTACCATTCCTTTTACGGCTCGGAATCCTGCTTCCAGCATTATATTCAGCTTAAACCTAATGAATATTTCAAGCAGGCTAAATATGACACCAACACCATAGACCATACCTACTGGCTGGGTATCACCGCAATTTATCCAGCGAACACGACCTCTCCTTATCCGTGGGGCTGGAAGACAAGGCCGCAGCATTGGATGGATGATGCTGTCAAATACGAATGCAGAGTGGTCGGCTATCACATCGATCCCGGCAGCGGCGAGATTATTCCTGACCTTCTATGCCAGTTCTGGCCAATGCAAGACCCGATTACTCTTGAGAGCGTAGATACGGCATTTGAGCTGGATACCGACCCCAATTACATAAAGTGGGAACAGCCTTATACCGGAATCCGCAACTGGCCTCACTATAATGATGAATACTCAATGGGAGTGGAGACCGGCGGCATCCTGAATATATTCCGTCAGGCCGCCGACGACTGGCTCTGCGAAAAGAGGATGCCGGTGACTTCGATTGTCTGGTGGGGCTCGTATTTGGGATACAACTATCAGCCTTGTGTGCAGCCGATGATGCCGCCTCCGGTAAAGCCTGATTACTTCCTTATGAATATCTGGACAGATGTGCCGGCTGGTGACCCCTGTAATCAATATCTATACAGCCATCCGGGCCAAATCGTCTGGGAATATAAGGCTTATAATTACGATGAGGTAATGGTCGGCTACGATAAGCAGCCTGAAGGCCAGTCGGGGCCGCCTCGTGAGGCGGTGTACCGCNNGGCTGCCGGAACAAAACTGGTTCAAGCAGAAACAGGTGAACCAGATTTTCTGGTTAAGCATAGTAGCAGTCTATCAGAATAACCCACCGATGTACCCGTGGGGCTGGACTAACCATAAGCACTTCTACAACGATGATGCTGTCGGCGGCGTCCCGCAGCAGGGCGCACCGCCATACTGGAACGAAATTCTTGACCAGACAGGCGCGAGCGCAGACTTGTCGTTTATGCTCTTTACCGACCCCTCGAAGTGCTACAGCTGCGCCGATTATGATTCGAGCGGCTTAGTGAACTTCAAGGACTTTGCGCAATTTGCGGTCGAATGGATGTGGTCAGGCCTGCCCGGCGGCTATAACAAGGCAGACCTGAACTGCGATGGCTATGTCGATGTCGCAGACCTGCAAATCTTCTGCAACCAGTGGCTAAAGAGCTGCCTGCCGTAGCTTTCTAACTGGCGACTTTAATCGCTAAACGAAGGGCTGACCCCCGCGCTTTCTTGCGAAAGCAAGAGCGGGGGCAGCCCTTTTTTATCGAACAGATTCATCCGCCGGACGTAAAACAGGCAGGGAAGCCATATTTATCTGGAGGCTGCGAAAATGGTGGCGAAAGTATTATTGCTTGCGTTAATTATTGTGGAATCGCACGGCAACAATAATGCGACAAACGGCAGCGCCGCCGGCTGCCTGCAAATCACGCCGGTGGTTGTCGAAGACATAAACAGATTCGCCGGCACAAACTTCACACTCGATGACCGATTCGACAGGCAGAAAAGCATTCAAATGGCACAAATCTACCTGAAGTATTACGGCGAAGTCTATTCCAAAAAGACAGGCAAACAGCCGGATAACGAGATTTATGCCAAAATCTGGAACGGCGGACCGAACGGCTGGCAAAAAAGCTCCACAGAAGATTTCTGGCTCAAAGTAAAAAAGGAAATAGAAAAACAGTAGCCGGTAAACAAGAGGACGGAGAAATTACCATTTCCGATTGACAATTTATCGTTCGCCCCCCTTCAAGCTCTGCATAACAGGCCAAGTCCTCCACACGAATGGCGGACAAGTATAGTGGCAGGAACAGCCTAACGGGAGAATTTTGCGATTTTACTTTTTATTTCCGGATTTTTTGTTAAAATTCCAGATTCAAATTGATTGTAAGACGCAGGATTTTAATAGAAAGGAAAAAGATGGTTCGACAAGCTCACCACAAGGTGGCTCAAAAGGCTCACCACGAGATGAAAAAGGATAGTTGCCCGAACAAGCAAAAATATCTTTCAGGCAAACGGATTCTGCCGGCAGCGATTGCCAAAGATACGAACATAATAAAACTGATTGACAATATGGATGCATATAACGGCGGCAGGCTGCGGGCGGCGTGCCATTTATTGCGAGATAGATATTCGCAGGAAGATGTGACAGTCGGATTGAGCCTGGCGGGTGCGCTTACGCCGGCAGGATTAGGGACGTCGGCGATAATACCCCTGATGAATCACGGGTTCGTTGACTGGATTACGGCGACGGGCGCCAATATGTATCACGATATTCATTATGCGTTCAACCTGCCGATGTTCCGCGGCAGCCATAATGTTGACGACACCGACCTGCGGGCGAAAGGCGTGACGAGAATTTACGACATCCTGTTCGATTACGAAGACGTCTTAATGGAAACCGACAGGCAGCTGCGGGAAATCCTCGTCCGACCGGAATTCCAGAAGGAAATGGGAACTCGCGAATTTTATCATCACCTCGGCAAGATTCTCGACGAATGCGAAAAGAAAAATAATCTCGGCCAGGTGAGCATCCTCGCCGCCGCCTATAGAAACGGAATACCGGTTTTCACTTCATCGCCGGGCGATTCGACAATCGGTATGAACGTGGCGGGTATCGAGCTTCTGGCGGAGGCATCGGGCATGCTCGATAAATTCAAACTCAAAATCAATCCGAGTATCGACGTCAACGATTCGACGGCAATTGTCCTTAATGCCAAAAATTATGAGAAGGGAAAGACCGGCGTAATACTGATCGGCGGAGGCAGCCCGAAAAACTTTATGCTCCAGACCGAGCCGCAAATCCAGGAAGTCCTGATGATACCGGAAGTCGGCCAGGATTATGACATCAACATAACGGACGCCCGGCCTGATACGGGAGGCCTGTCGGGTGCGCCGCCATCTGAAGCGGCAAGCTGGGGCAAGATTGACCCCACCAAACTCGAAGAGACCGTGACAGCCTATCTTGATGTGACAGTTGCCCTGCCGATAATGGCTGCTTATGCGATTCAAGCCGCCAAACCAAAGAAACTGAAAAGGTTATACGACAGAGGCGATGAACTGCACCAGAAGCTTATAAAATCGTATCTCGAAAATAATAAGGAAGTCGAAAAACTGAAAAGTTTAATCAAAAAATTATGATATTACCGCTTCCTTACGGTCGCGGCTCTGATACTACCGCTCACTAACGTTCGCGGCTCTGTTTAAATGCGATGTGTGATAATTATGAAATATCCGCTTGCGTATCTTATAACTTTTACAACTTATGGAACATGGCTGCACGGCGATAAACGCGACAGTGTAGACAAAGAACACAACCAGTTTGGAGAGGAATTTATACCTCACAACCCCGGATTGAATACGAAAGAACAAAGCTCTTTAAAACATCCGCCAATAAAGCTAACCGCTTTCTGTCGCAAAATAGTGTTGCAGGCGATATTAGAAGTTTGCGAATTTCGCGGCTGGTTTGCTCATTCGGCACACGTAAGAAGTAATCACGTTCATATCGTCGTAAGCGGGCGAGAAAAGCCGGAAAAAATGATGCGCGATTTCAAAATATATGCTACCAGAGCTATTAAAAAAGACGGCAAGATATCTGTCGAGAAATACTGGACACGACACGGAAGCACAAAATATATCTGGACGAAAGAAAGCCTTCGTTCATCAATTGAATACGTTAAAAACGGCCAGGGCAATATTATGGCGTTAGGTGCAACAGAGCCGTCCGCCTGCGGCGGATAAGGGAGCGGTAACCCAGAGCCCCGAATATCAATGAGGGGTAATCAGAGCCGCGAACATAAGTGAGCGGTAATATTTGTTTGAACAATTCCCGTGTAAATATTGATGTTTTATTGCCAGTAAAGTAAAATGTTGTAGGCAAAAAGTGTAGTAGATTATTATATTATGCCGGTGGATCAATGACTATCTCACAACCCAGAAACGATATCTCGTGGCTTCTTGAGGATGCTTTATTTCTACACCGCTCGGGTAAAAAATACGGTGCGATTCTATTACTTGTCTGTGCTGTTGATGCCTTGGCCCGACAAGTAGACCCAACCAACACCAACAATGCCGACCGATTCGAGAAATTTCTGCGATCTAAGATGCGACGTGCCGATCGCCCACAGATCCATAATATTCATGTTCCGAAACTCAATCGGCTCTTTTCGTTCGAGTATATCATCTATAAGTTTCTTCGCTGTCCTTTGGTGCACGAGGGCTCTTGGCTAGAGGCAAGCGATCCTGACGAGTTTCCCGTTTGCCTTGACTGGGATACAATTCCGCACGGAGTCAAGGTTGACAGTGAGAACAACCGTGTGATACTAGGTGGCGAATTAGTGATGAACCTGTTGGCTGATGCCGTACATCACGAATTACAGAGCCGAGGCATAATTAAGTGATTGCACACGACGGTATACCATGGTTAATCCTTACAACGTAATATTGTACGACAAGATCATTGATATAATAATAACGGCAGGATAAAATTGGCGAAAATTGTAATGGATGAAAGATAAAATGAAAATCTCTGCGAACTCTGTGTCCTCGGTGGTACAAAAGAATTATTCACCACAGAGAACACCGAGAAACACAGAGAAAAGCATAATTCAAACTTTAGATTGTCACTAATATAAAGGATTATAATGAAAGCGGAACTAATAAGACTGGCGAAGAAATATGGGACGCCGCTATTAATAATCGACCACGATAAAATAAGAGCGAACTATCGCACCTTTAAGAAAAACTTACCGAGGGTGCAGGCCTATTATGCCGTAAAGGCCAACTCGAATCAGGCGATAATCGAAACGCTATTCAACGAAGGGGCAAGCTTCGACGTCGCATCCTATAACGAATTTATGCAGGTCTATGAATACCTAAAACACTTTAAGCCGAAAGAAAAGGTCTTTTTCATCTGGGATAAAATTATCTTTTCAAACACAATCAAAGACAGCGATACGCTGAAAAAGATAAAAAAGTACCGGCCGTTAGTGACGTTCGATAATACTGAAGAGATAAAAAAGATAAAAGAGAATTGCCCGACGGCGGGATTAGTTTTGCGATTGAAGGTGCCGGATATAGGTTCGCAGGTGGAGATGGCTTCCAAATTCGGAGCTGAACCCGGCGAGGCGGCTGATTTGATAAAACAAGCCTTCGATTTGGGACTGGCGGTTGAGGGGCTGAGTTTTCACGTCGGAAGCCAGTGCGTCAATTTCGATAATTACACAGCGGCACTACAGATAACCGAGCAGATTCTGTCGGACAACCGAGAGAAGGGATATAATCTTAAGATTGTCGATATAGGCGGCGGTTTTCCTGCTGCTTATGATTCGCAGGTTCCGGAATTCAGGAAACTGGCGGGCATAATAAATTCCGAGTGCGACAGGCTCTTCGATAAGGGTATAGAGATTATAGCGGAGCCGGGGCGGTTTATGGTCGGCACGGCGGCGACGCTTGTTTCGGAGATAATCGGCAAGGCCCGGCGGGACGGCAAAATCTTTTATCATATAAATGACGGCGTGTATCATACATTTTCCGGGGTAGTGTATGACCACTGGATTCCGAATTTTCATTCGTTTTCGCGAGGGCCGAAGGAGATTTGTGCGGTCGTTGGGCCGACGTGCGACAGTTTCGACAAGATTTCGCTGGCGGAGCATCTGCCGGGAAATTTGAAGATTGGCGATTATCTTTACACGGAAAATATAGGCGCATACAGCACCGCCTCATCGACGAAATTCAACGGCTTCGACGGCGCCAGAATTTTACATATAAATAAGTAGTCCCACTCGACATATTCGTATTGCCTGCCTTCGGCAGGTAAATTCCAACGTAATGTGTGAAACAAAAAATGAAGCCGAGAATATTACTTGTAAATCCTGCAATATATGATTTTGCGGCGTATGACTTCTGGCTCAAGCCCTACGGGATGCTTAGCGCAGCAGGACAGCTGCGGGGAAAGGCTGAATTTTTGCTGTTCGATTATCTTGACCGCCTTCACTCATTTTATTCCGGGCGCAGCGGTGTTTCTGATACCCCAAATCCCAAATTTGAAATATCAGACCGGTGGGGTCGAGGCCGATTCTTCAATGAGAAGATAACGAATCCCCCCTGCCTGCAAAAGATACCGAGATTTTTTCGGCGGTTCGGCCTGCCGAGAGAATTATTCCGCCAGTTTCTCGAAAGCAACGAAGCTTGTGATTTTGTTTTCGTAGCAACGACGATGACGTATTGGTATCCGGGTGTGCAGGAGGTAATCGAAGATGTTCGCAAGGCCTGGCCGGCAGCGAAAATTGTGCTGGGTGGTAATTATGTGACGCTGTGCCAAAGCCACGCCGAAAAACTGAATGCCGATTTTCTCGTTATTGGCAGGGAACTTGAGCCGTTATGGAAATATGTCGGAATCGAACCAGATACAAATCAGCCGGCGCTTTGGGAAGCATATCCGAAATTGAAGGCCGGCGTTTTAAAGTTAAGCGACGGCTGCCCATTCAACTGCACATACTGCTCAGTACCGAAGGTTTATGGCGGATTCAGGCCGCGGCCTTTGGAACGTGTTTTAAATGAATTTGAACTGCTGGTGAAATTGGGCGCTGAGAATATCGCATTTTACGATGACGCCCTGCTGTTCGATGCAGAACACGTTTTGATACCATTCCTGAAGGAGGTAATAAAACAGAGGAACAAAGGCACAGATGTGAATTTTCATACGCCGAACGCCCTCAACGCACGTTTTATTACCAAAGAAGTGGCGGAATTAATGGTCGCAGCAGGATTCAAGACATTTTTTATCGGCTTCGAAAGCGCATCGGCGCAGTGGCAGGAAAAGACCGGCGGGAAGGTATATTCATCGGAACTGAAGGATGCAGCAGGATTCCTGCAGCGGGCAGGCGTGAGCGGAGAAAACATTACAGTATATCAGATTCTCGGCCATCCATTCGGCGACATACAGGAGCTTGAAGATTCGATGCGGTTTGCGAACAGCTTAGGCGTTCGGGGGATGCTGGCGGATTTTTCACCGGTGCCGGGGACGCCCGACGGCGACTATTGCAGCCGGTGGGTCGATTTGAATGAGCCGCTGATGCATAACAAGACGGCGTTTCCGATTATATTGATGGGATTCGATGAAACGAACCGGCTAAAAGATTTGCAGCGAAAACTAAACAGGACTATCGACAACCCGCCGCAAGCGAGCTAATACAAAAAGATAATTTTGTATTTCTGCTGTTTGCTTTTATGATTCATTTCCGATATATTTGCTCAAAGTGTATAAATATAGAATACAGTGCACCCTGCTTCGCTAAAGCTACGCAGGGCAGGCAGAATCCACCACACGAATGGCGGACAAGTACAGTGAATAGAATAATGGAAAATAATAAAGATATAAAAAACAATAAACCCGGCACTAACGGCGGGCAGAAACAATCCGCATCAAGCGGAACAGACGTTGATTATGCGGCCTTTTCAGCAGAGGCTCTTTTTGCGAAATTCAATACTTCCGCAAAAGGATTAACGCATGATGAAGCAGAAAGACGGCTGGAAGAGTATGGCTATAACGAGCCGGCCCGGAAAAAGAGAAGGACCGTAGCGTTCGAGTTCTTTTCAAAATTTATAAATCCGCTCGTGATAGTGCTGCTGATAATCGCCTCGTTCTCATTATTTTTCGGTCAGATAGTAAGCGCAATCCTGGTAATACTGATGGCGATTATGAGCGTGCTGCTGTCTTTTATACAGGAGCACCGCGCCGGCAGAGAGGCGGAGAAGCTCAGCGAAATGGTTCGCGCGACAGCGACTGTTTATCGCAACGGGAGGGCGCAGGAGATAAAGATGAGGGAAATTGTCCCCGGCGACATAGTTGATTTGTTTGCCGGCGATATGATACCCGCGGATTTGCGGATAATTTCCTGCAAGGATTTGCTTATCAATCAGTCATCGTTGACGGGGGAATCGACGCCTGTCGAAAAAACCTGCGACCCGATACAATCCAAAGGTAAATCCACAACGGAACTGGCCAATATCGCATTTATGGGTTCGAGCGTTGTGAGCGGAACGGCGATTGGGGTGGTGGTGAGGACCGGCATCGCAACGCAGTTCGGTGAGCTTTCACGCAGGCTCGCAACAATTGTGCCGGAAAGCAGTTTCGACAAAGGGATAAGACAATTTACCTGGCTGATGATTCGTTTTATGCTTGTGTTAGTAGTTGTTATCTTTACTATAAATGTCTTTACAAAAGGTGCAACACAAGAAAATAAGATTATCAATTCACTTCTCTTTTCACTGGCCGTCGCAGTCGGGCTTACGCCGGAGATGCTCCCGATGCTTGTTGCGATAAACCTCTCCAAAGGCGCGATAGCGATGTCGAAAAAGCAGGTAATAGTAAAACGGCTGAGTTCGATTCAGAATTTCGGCGCTATGGACGTGCTTTGCACCGACAAAACAGGAACGCTCACCCTCGACAGGATTATACTCGAAAGGCATTGCGACGTGATAAGGAGGGAAAGCGACGATGTCCTGAGGCTTGCTTATGTCAACAGCTTTTACCAGACAGGCCTGAAAAACATCCTGGACAAGGCCATTCTTAAACACGAGAAATTGCTCGTTAAACAGTACAGGAAAGTCGACGAAATGCCCTTCGATTTTTCGAGAAAGATAATGTCAGTTGTCGTCGAGATGGACGGCAAACACAAAATTATTTCCAAAGGCGCTCCCGAAGAGATTTTCAAGAGATGCACCAAGTGCGAGTTGGACGGCGAAATACTGGATTTGGGAGAGCTGATACTAACGGACCTGGAAGAAGAATATCACGACCTCAGCACGGAAGGCTTCCGGGTAATTGCCCTTGCATATAAGGACGTGGATAATACAAGGGAAGTGTATTCTAAAGATGACGAGTACAATCTTACGCTAATGGGATACGTGGCGTTTCTTGACCCGCCGAAATTATCAACAAAGAAGACCATTGAGGCATTAAAAAATCTCGGCATAGAGGTCAAGGTGCTCACCGGCGATAACGAGCTGGTGACAAGAAAGATTTGCGGCGAAGTCGGGCTCGATGTGAAGGAGCTGATTACCGGAGAGGCCGTCGAGAAGGCAGACAATAAACAGCTTCGGGAAATGGTAAAAACGACTTCCGTTTTCGCCCGTATGTCGCCCTTCCAGAAAGAAAGGGTGATTCACGCACTGCACGAGAACAAACATATCGTCGGGTACTTGGGCGACGGGATAAACGACGCCCCTGCTTTGAAGGCATCGGACGTGGGGATTTCGGTAAATAATGCGGTGGATATTGCCAAGGAATCGGCGGATATAATACTGCTGGAAAAGAGCCTGCTAGTGCTTCGGGACGGCGTAATAGAGGGCAGAAGGACTTTCGGCAACATTGTCAAATATATAAAGATGGGGTCAAGCTCGAATTTCGGCAATATGTTCAGTATGACGGGAGCGAGCCTGTTCCTGCCGTTTCTGCCGATGCTGCCGATACAGATATTGCTGAATAATTTTCTTTATGATTTATCGCAGGTAGCCATTCCATCGGATGAGGTCGATAACGAATATCTCCTGAAATCCAGGCCATGGAACGTTAATTACATAAAAAAGTTTATGATTTTCATCGGGCCAATCAGCTCGATATTCGATTTTATAACGTTCGGAGTTTTATGGTTTATTTTTAAAGCCAATAATGCCGCGATGCAGCCATTGTTTAATACCGGCTGGTTTCTCGAATCGCTTTGCACACAGACGCTGGTCATACATGTAATCCGCACGGGCAAGATTCCATTTATCGAAAGCAAGCCGAGCCAGTTTTTGATGTTCACATCGATTTACATCGTGACAATAGGGCTGGTGATTCCGCTTACCAGCCTCGGTAAATATTTCGGATTTGTGTCTCCCCCGCCTCTGTATTTTGCAGCGCTGGCCGTCATCGTGGCGGCGTATTTATATATGGTTCAGATTGTAAAAAAATGGTTCATCAAAAAATACGGTTACGAATAGGACATTAATATAATATGAACGCACCGCAAAATGCAGGTCTGGCTTTGGCGCTTACGTTTTTTGCCGGCCTATCCACCGGAATAGGCAGCGCTATCGCATATTTTATAAAGAAGCCGAAATTAACTTACCTGTCATTTCTGCTGGGCCTGTCAGCCGGCGTAATGATTTATATTTCTCTCGATGAACTGCTTCCTGCGGCACATCACTACGGCCAAAGCCACCTGGTTATAACCGGCGTAGTCACAGGGATGCTGGTAATGGCAATAAGTCTCCTGCTTATCTGATGCAAAGACGAATTCTTTTTGAAATGGGAGGAAAAGAAATGAACGTCAGAAATCAATTGGTTGAATTTTTTGTAAGACGGTCTGCTAAAGAGCATAGTCCGGCGGTGCGAACTTTAGCAACGATGGCGGGTGCAACGTTTTTTGCGGCAGGTTGGCCGGCACTTGTTTATCTGTGCGGTATATGTTTCGATAAAACTTTGATATTGCCTCATTGGTTGTCCGTGTCAGCGTCAATAATTTGTTTTGCAATCGGAATCCCGTGGCTGATTAGTTCTGTAATGTGGCAGCTTGTTCGCGGCAAAGGGACGCCGGTGCCGGTTGTGCCGACAAAATATTTTCTGCAAAATGGCCCTTACCGCTATGTCCGCAATCCGATGATACTGGGATTCGCTCTTTATCTTCTCGGCTGGGCTTTTCTTTTTAACAAGGCCGGCGCTTTTTTGGCAGCAGCGGCCGTAATCGCATTTTTGCTGGCAGAAGTTAAGATTATTGAAGAGCCGGAACTCGAAAAACGTTTCGGCGACGCCTACCGTGAATACAGAAAAGAGACGCCATTTATATTCCCGAAGTGGCGCAAGAAAAAGTGCAATTAAAAGGATTAGCAATATGAACAAGATAGTTATCATTGACGAAAACTTGTGTATAGGCTGTGCTAAATGTGTGAATTTATGCCCAAAGAAGATTCTATACCTTGACAAGACCACGAAGAAATGCAAAGTGACCGATGAATCAAAATGCGATAAACTTGGCGGCTGCGAAAGAATCTGCCCCGTACAGGCAATAAAGATACAAAAATAAAATGAATGTAAAACAAGATACTATTTATATTCCCGAAATGGCGTAAGAAAAAAAGGTGTGATAATGAATATTTTATACAAATATTGCGATCAATTAGGTATTGTAAAAATCCTGAGGGCGTTGGAATTAAAATTGCCGAATGTTTCAAACGTCAATGACCCGTTTGAGTGTTCGCCATTTCTCTATTGTCCAGAGGATAAATCTGCGATGAAAGACCAATGGTTACGGACATTTAACCACAACAATATTAACCCGCCAGCCGACTGGGAACAAAAACTAAATGAACAATTTGGAAAAGGCGAAATTCAGAAAAGTCTTAAAGATGGTTTACAGAAACATCTATATGATTCGAGACAAAGGCTTTTTTTGTTATCTGTCTCGCGAGAAGCAAGATGCACTGTAATGTGGGCTCATTATGCTGATAAACATAAAGGAGGAGTAATTGGGATTGATTTTGATAAGATATTTAAGATGCATAGCGTTAATTATGATAAGCAACGGCCAAAGATAAATGTTTTGGATGATTTTTACAGCAAAGAATCTTTTGAGACATTTCGTAATACCTTTCTTACTAAATCAGATGAGTGGACATACGAGCAAGAATTTCGTGTAATTCTTGATGATGCTTATTTAATGAGCTTAGAGCAACAGGGTTTAGCATGTCTTAAAGATTTCAACGGCAAGAAAACTTGGTTTTTGCGGCTGAATCCGGAGTCAATAAGAGAAGTTATTTTTGGTTTATACACAGAAGAGGGTTTAAAGTCAGCTATTAGGAAGTTAATTGAGCGACCGGAACTACAGCACACAAAATTATATCAAACTAAAGAGTCGGAAACATATACCCTTGACTTGGTTGATGCAGGAAGATGATGAAGAAACATGAGATTTAAACGGGAGAGCAAGTTTTACGTTTATATAGTCCGATGCAGGGACGGGACATATTATACAGGCAGCACAAATAATATAGAGAATAGGATTAAGCTGCACAATAAAGGTCATGGTGCCAAGTATTTAAGAGGAAAACTTCCTGTAAAATTGGTATATACTAAAGAATATAGATATTATAAAAATGTTTTACATGCGGAGAGAAATATTAAGAAGTTGACTCGCCAAGAAAAGGAAAAGTTGATAGGAATATATGAAAGCAATAAAGCTTATCTTTAACGGCTGTCCCCACAGATTTGTCCCCTGCCCCCTCCTGCTTGCTTTCGCAAGAAAGCAGAGGGGAAACGACGGGATATATTCGGGATTTTGGTTGGGTGCTCCCGCAGTTTCGCCAGAGCGAAACTATACGCGGGAGCAACCGTGTTCAGGTTTGCACAAAAAACAAAGGAAATAGGAAATGAGAATTTTCGTGCAAACCTACGGTTGCCAGATGAACAAGCTGGATTCGGCGTTGGTGACTGCTGCGCTTAAGGAGGCGGGGTTTGAGATTGTCGATAACGAAAAAGAGGCAGACGCGGTTTTGATAAATACCTGCTCGGTGCGGGAACATGCAGAGCAACGGGTTCTGTCGCATTTGGGAAATCTAAAGCACATCAAAGAATCGAAACCCGAATTGGTTGTCGGCGTAATCGGGTGCATGGCACAAAGGATGGGGGGCGAATTATTAAAACATCCGGCGGTGGATATTGTCTGCGGGCCGGGACAGATTACACAAATTGTCGAACTTGTCAAAAATGCGGTCGAAACAAAACTTAAAACGCTTGCGGTATCGGAAAATATTCGAAAATCGCCTGCTGATGAAAAATGCCTCGATGATTTTGAATCGCAGTATGATAGCGATGAGGAGCAGCCGCCCGGCCAGGCGTATGTGCGGGTGATGCGAGGATGTAATAATTTTTGCAGTTATTGCATTGTGCCGTATGTTCGCGGGCCAGAAGTTTCGAGAGAGCCGAAGGTAATAATCGAACAGATTAAAAGGCTGGCGGACGACGGAGTAAAGCAGATTACGCTTTTAGGACAAACCGTCAATTCTTACGAATACAAAGAAGGCGGAAAAACATACTCTCTTGCGGATATTCTGGAAATGGCAAATGCTGTTTCGGGAATCGAGTGGATAAAATTTGTGACGAATTACCCTGCGGAAAAGTATTTCGAGCAGATTTGTGAGGCGATGCGGGATTTGCCGAAGGTCTGCCGTTATCTGCATATACCGGCACAATCCGGCTCGGATAAAATATTGGCGGCGATGAACCGCAAATACACCGCTGAACAATATCTGGAGCTTTTGGAAAAGGCGAGGGCAATCGTGCCGGGTATTGCGGTCGCGGGAGATTTTATCGTGGGATTTCCCGGCGAGACGGATGAGGACTTCCGGCAGACGGTTGAACTTGCGAAAAAGGCCCGATACAGGAATTGTTTTGTGTTCAAGTATTCGCCGAGACCGGGAACGGCAGGCGAGAGGAAACTAAAGGATGATGTGCCGGCAGAAGTAAAGAGGCAGAGGAATATAGAGCTATTGGCGGTGCAGGAAAAGATAAGCAACGAACTATCGAAGGAATTTTTGGAAAAAATAGTGACAGTTTTGGTCGAAGGACACAGCAAAAAGCCGCACTTAGACGGGGGGAACCTGCAGCTTGTCGGCAGGACGGATACGGACTGGATTGTAGTTTTCGAAGGAGTTGAAAACCTGGCAGGTGAATTTGTGAAGGTGAAAATTGCAAGGTCAAGCCCGCTTACGCTGTTCGGTTCGCTTGCGGCGGATTAGTTGCAGATTAACACAAATTTTCAGGACAATAAACCCAAAACCCTCTCAACCGGTTCACATAATCAGCCGATATTAGAGGTATAAGGCAGATTTTTCACCTGTTTTTTGAGGGTTAAAATTATGAACAGCAAATTTGACTCAGTAGATGAAGTTCTTGATTATGCGATTGAAAAAGAAGAAGAGGCTGCTAAATTTTATGCCGACTTGGCAAAAAGGCCGCTATCCGAAGAGGTAAAAAAAGCATTCGAGGGTTTCGCAGAGGCTGAACTTAAGCATAAAAGACTCCTCGAAGAAGTAAAAAGTGGAAAGGCTCAATTGAAGGACGAAAGTATCCATAATCCGGTGATTACGAAAATAATCAAGGAAGCAGAAGTAAAAGGGGATATGACAATCGAAGAGGCGCTGACAATCGCTATTAAAAGAGAGCAAGTCTCTTACAGACTTTATATTGAACTTGCGGTAGAGGCTATGACTTACGAGACGCTGGATATTTTTGTGCGGCTTGCCCAGGAAGAAGCAAGACACAAACTTTGGATTGAGAAAGAATATAAAAAAATAACCGGGAGCCTCGTTCAAACAAGTTAGCGAGTATGCTGCGAAAATATCCGGCTCAAAACGTGAATCGGAAATTTATCAAAAATATAATCTTTTTTTGTAGTTTTTCTGCGATTTGCAGACTTCGATAAGTGCAAGGGTATTCTCAATTGGGGTGTCGGCTTCAATAAAATGAGAGGGAGATAAGATATAGCCCCCCTGCCTGCCCATCTCGATTAAATGCCTGGCCTGGTCGATGAGCTTATGATAAGAGCCGAGGGAAGCGGTTGTGTTCATAGACAGGCCTCCCCAAAATGCAAGCCGGCTGCGGTAATTATTCATAATCACATCGACATCCATAACCCCCGGCTCAAAAGGATTAAAGCAGTGAACGCCGATACCGATGAGGTCATCGAATAATTCATCGACGTCGCCGCAGGAGTGAATAAAGACGTATTTGCCGTCGTCGCGAACAGCTTTATACATTCGCATAACCGCCGGGTAAATAAATTCCTTCCAGGCTTCATAGCCCATAAGCAGGCCTTTTTGCTGGCCCCAGTCATCGCTGAAAAAGACGGCGTCAATATCATATTTGAGGGCCTGCTTAATCTGTGCGATGTTGAAGTCGGCAATAGCTTCGAAAAGCTCGTGGACAAACTCCGGGGCATCGTAAAAATCTGTAAGGAGGTTTTCCATACCGCCGCGGAGTGTCCAGGCCCTCTCAAAGAGAGAAAAGCCGATACAAAAAAGCCTGAAACAATCGCCGTATTTTTGTATTTTGGGAAGAATATCTTCGAAATAACGTTTGTCTAACGGGTCAGGGAATTCGAAGCCTTTGAGGCTGGAGGTTTGGAGAACACAGTTGCTTACGCTTCCGATGTCTTTGCCGACGGAACGGTCCCAGATGACGCCGAAGGCGTCCTGGAAATGATTTTCATCGAGCTGCGTAAAAATTCCGAAGTCGCTGCCGAGCTCGATGATGTGATTACCGATGACGGAGCGGATATCGTTTGTAAAGTAGTGAGCGACAAGAGCGGCTTCGGCTTTCTGTGTGAAACGAAACGACCAGGGGACATAAGGCGGCTCTTTGCCCTCGAGAATCAATTTGATAATCTGACGTTTTGTCATATCCGCATCCTGCCAAGACTTTGTAATCCGCACTATGCCAGATTATCTATAACGACAGGAAATTGTCAACCATTCAAAGAGGCAGACTATCCCAATTGCGATTTTTTACCATTGCGGTAAGCCTGCAAGAGGTTATAATTATCCAAATTTCGGACGATTCGCGTATTCATTTGGGAATTTTTTGTCTGCCAAATTGAGAGGCATAGAATATGCAGGGAATTCAGTTAGGCGTTATCGACTATATCCTGCTGGGCATTTATTTTGTTTTCGTACTTGGCATAGGGTATGCGCTGAGGCGTTCAACGCGGACAAGCAGCGATTTTTTTTTGTCAGGCCGTTCGATACCTGCGTGGATTACCGGGTTAGCATTCATATCAGCCAATCTCGGCGCCCAGGAAGTGATAGGGATGGGGGCATCCGGCGCAAAATACGGGATTATGACAAGCCATTTTTACTGGATAGGCGCGATACCAGCGATGGTGTTCGTGGGAATTTTCATGATGCCGTTTTATTACGGCTCGAAGGCGCGGTCGGTTCCGGAATATCTCAAGCTGCGGTTCGATGAAAAAACCCGTGCGTTCAACGCTGTCTCATTTGCCATAATGACCGTTTTCTCTTCCGGCATATCCATGCACGTTCTTGCGAAACTGCTGGAACAGATTCTGGGTTTCAATTACCATCTCTGCATATTGGTTTCAGCATCAATAGTGCTTGTCTATATTTTCCTGGGCGGGCTTACTTCCGCAATTTACAACGAGGTGCTTCAGTTCTTCCTGATAGTACTGGGTTTTCTGCCTTTAGTATTTTTAGGCCTCAAAAGCGTGGGCGGATGGGATTCGCTGGCAGCCAAACTTAATGCGGTGGCGGTCAGCCCGACCAACCCTGCCGGCAGAGCCCTCGACTCAGGCGCCTGGACACAATCCTGGTCGCATATGAATTCGCCGAGTGCCAACCCGATGGGCGTTGAATGGTTCGGCATGGTAATGGGATTAGGATTCGTTCTTTCATTCGGTTACTGGTGCACGGATTTTCTGGTTGTGCAGCGGGCAATGGCAGCGAACTCAATGTCCGCAGCGAGACGAACACCGCTGATTGCCGCTTTTCCGAAAATGCTGTTTCCTGCGCTTGTGATTCTGCCGGGTATGATAGCGATAGCCCTGCACCAGCAGACAGGCAATTTTCTTCCCAAAGGCGCCGACGGAACTATAGACTATAATATGACGGTGCCGATGATGCTTGCGAAATTTCTGCCGACGGGCCTGCTCGGGGTTGGCATCACGGCGCTTATGGCATCGTTTATGTCGGGAATGGCTGGTAATGTGACGGCGTTTAACACCGTCTGGACTTATGACCTCTATCAAAGCTACATCAAACCTGGCCAATCCGACCGGCATTATCTGCGAATGGGTCATATCATTACGGTCGTGGGGATTCTGCTCAGCATCGCCTGTGCTTATGTTGCACGTTCGTTCAATAATATTATGGATATGCTTCAGCTTGTGTTCGGGTTTGTAAATGCGCCGCTGTTCGCGACGTTTCTTCTGGGAATGTTCTGGCGGCGGTCAACGGGCCACGGGGCGTTCTTCGGGCTGCTTTCAGGGACACTTGCGGCAGCGCTTCATCACGGGCTTACGCTGCCTGTCGGCGCCGCGGTCGGTGTCAAAGGCGGGTGGCTTTGCGGCGGACATGTGCTGCATACCTATCCGGTTGATATGGCACAAAATTTCTGGGCGGCTATCTATGCGTGGACAACGTGCTTTGTTGTGACAATCGTTATCTCGCTTTTGACGACAAGAAAAAAGACGGATGACGAATTGCGGGGACTGGTGTATTCGCTTACGCCGCGTATAAAAGAGGAAGAGCCTCAGTGGTATAAACGGCCGAAAGTGCTGGCGATTGTGGTGCTGGCGGCGGCAATAATCCTTAACATTATTTTCTGGTAGCGGGAACAAATATGAGCAGCGAAATGAGACTCGATGTAAGAATACCCATTGGAATGATGTTCACCATATTCGGTGGTATTTTGACCGTCTTTGGGCTGGTGTCCGACAAGAAAATTTACGAACGCTCTTTAGACATCAACATAAACTTTTGGTGGGGGCTGGTTATGCTCGCCTTCGGAGGTTTTATGCTGATAATGGCGTGGCGCTCTCTGCGAGCGGCGAAAAATAAGGCGAAACCTGATGCGAATGAAACTTACAAAAGAAGATAAACAGGCATTAACGATACTCAAACGCCTGGCGAAAGAAAACGGCATTGATATTGCCGGAGCCAAAATCCGCAGGACGTCGTCGCGGTTTTGCTTAGGCGTGGAACACGGCGACTACAACGGGACGGAACTTTTCGGCGTCGGCACCGACAGATTTATATGGACAGCGTATAATCCGAGCGGAAACAACAGGGTTAAATTATTCAGCGGCAATTTCCCGGATGACGGCGTAATCGAATTCGAACTGGGAAATATCCCGAAGCCGAAATCGCCGGAGATTGCCGATACATGGGCGAGATTCCCCTATGGAGTCGACTACATTCTGCACAGGGAAGGTTTGCGTGCAAGTCAGGGCTTTAATGCGGTAATATACGGCAATATTCCCGGCGGCGGGATGAGCAGGAGCGCATCGCTGTCGCTAAATCTTATTTTGTCGATGCTGGACGTCAACAATATCGAGATAAAAGACGGTATGAAGATTGTCGATATGGCGCAGGCAGTGGAAAATGATTATATAGGCTCACCCTGCGGCAAACTCGACCAGATTATGATTTACTTTGCAAAAGAAGGGATGGGAACGCATTATAAACCGAAGGACCGGTCGATAACATACGTGCCGCTGGGAAAATGGTTCGACTCCGCTCACCACCAGAAGGCGGCTGATTTCAGAATCGTAGGCCTCGATACGGGAACGGTAAGGCCGGGGCTGGAAAAATCAACGTATAAAATCAGGCGTGCGGAGTGCGAAGAATTGGTTGCCATTTTGCAAAAAGCCGGTTTCAAAATAAACTGCCTTGCGGATATTAAAGATGAAAAGCTTTATAAAAGAATTATGACGGAATTTGCAGGCCGGTACCCTGATTTGTGCGACCGGCTGAAATATATTTATAGCGCACAAAAAAGATTTTATGAGATGCTGGATGCGTGGAAGGCGGGCAATATCGAAAAGGTCGGCACAGTTTTTCGCGAGGACGGTATCGGGCTGCGGGACGATTATAAGATTAGCGGGCCTGAACTCGAAACGATGTGCGATATAGCACGGTCGGTGCCGGGCTGCCTCGGCGAGAGGATGCTCGGCGGCGGCGACAAGGGCGCGTCGGGAGCATTAGTTAAGACGGCAAGCGTGAGCGCACTCAAGAAAGCAGTTGAAACCGGCTACCGGAGAAGCTATCCTGAATACGCAGAAAAATTCGCTGTGCATATCTGCAAGGTTGTCGATGGCGTAAAGGTTTTTGAATGGCCGAAATAAAATAAGAACACAGAATACAGGACACAGAATACAGAATAATGAAGAAGGCAAACAAAGGACAATTTTGGGGACGGGTCTGCGGGAACAAGTCCGCCACGGGCAAAGGGCAATGCTTTTACAAGATTACGCTCGAATTCGAAGGGCAGGCGGCAAAGGCTTTCGCAAAGGCTGTGCCCGGACAGTTCGCGGAAATTGATTTGAGCAAAACCAGCCTCCCTGCGGCAGAGAAGATACCGGAAGGACTGAAAGACGCCTGCAAACGCGATATAATCCTGCGAAGGCCGTTCAGTTTTTGCGATATTACAACCAAAGGCAACAAGACCATTGTTGAGATTTTGTATTGCGTTGTCGGGCCTGCAAGCCTGCGAATGACGACGTTGAAGGCAGGCGATACGGTAAATATAATCGGGCCATTAGGAAACGGATTCAGTATCCCTAAGGACAAGAAAACCGCCCTGCTTGTGTCGGGTGGTATGGGCAGCCCGCCATTGCAGCACCTGGCAGATTATCTGGTTAAAAATAATCCTAAAATAAACGTACTTACTTTCGCAGGGGCAAGAACAAAAGAGCATTTTCCTTTTAACCCGAAACGGTTCACAAAACAGAAAATCGAGACAATTATAACGACTGATGACGGGTCAGCCGGATTAAAGGGATTTGTAAGCGAGCATTTGGAGAGGTGGATAGAGAAAAGCGGACAAAAAGAATCTGAAATGATAATATACGCCTGCGGGCCGGAAGCGATGCTGGCAAGAGTGGCTGAGATTGCCAACAGCAGCAATATCGAGTGCCAGATTAGTATGGAGCGGCGAATGGCCTGCGGCATTGGCGTCTGTCAGGGCTGTGCGGTAGAATGCAGATTAGAAGGCTCAAGCGAAACAGTATATAAGATGTGCTGCACCGACGGGCCGGTATTCGATGCGAAAGAAGTGGTGTTTTAGCCGCAGAGTTAAAAAGATTTTTTAGGCCACAGAGGGCACAGAGAACACAGAGAAAAAATAATAGACTATGAATAACAAAGTTGACATATCGGTTGAGTTTGCGGGATTGAAATTGGCGAATCCGGTGTTTTTGGCGTCGGGGACGTGCGGATACGCCGATGAGCTGGCTGATTTTATGGATTTGAACAGGCTCGGCGGATTTATTACAAAAAGTATTACGCTAAAGCCGAGAAAGGGCAATCCTGACCCGCGGATTGTCGAGACGGATGCCGGAATGCTAAATGCAATCGGCTTGGCAAATATCGGGCTGGAAAGATTCACAAAAGAGAAATTACCAATCCTCAGAAAAATGTCCGCCTCCGGCACAGCGGTTTTCGTAAGCGCGGCAGGCGAGACAATAGAGGAATACGCAGCGATAATCGAGAGGCTGTCGGAAGAAAAGGCAATAGCGGGATTCGAATTGAATATCAGCTGCCCGAACGTGAAGATGGGCGGCATCAGTTTCGGAACGGAGCCTGCAACAGTCGAGGAGATAACTGAGACTGCAAAAAAGGCAGCCGGCGAAAAAATACTAATGGTAAAATTGGCGCCGGCGGTGACGGATATAAGCGCAATCGCACGGGCGGCGATTGACGGCGGAGCAGACGCACTGAGCCTGATAAACACATTTACAGCTATGGTTATAGATATCGAGACTGCCCGCCCTGCCCTTGCGAACAGGACAGGAGGCTTGTCGGGACCCGCGATAAAGCCGATAGCAGTTTATCTGGTGAACAAGGTTTATCGCGAGGCCGCCCAAAAGGCGAACATACCGATACTGGGCATGGGCGGGATACGAACAGCGAGTGACGCGATTGAATTTATGATAGCCGGCGCGACGGCAGTTGCGGTCGGAACAGGCAATTTTTTAGAGCCGGATTGCGCGGAAAAAATCGCCGACGGAATTGGAAAATACTGCGTTCGCAAAAAATTAATAAAAATCAGTGAACTGGTCGGTTCTCTAAAATAAAGATATAAGACAGAGAACAGACGACAGAATACGGAATAAAAATGGATACCTTGAAATTATTGTGCGATTATTTTCCGATGGCAGTCTATACAGGCAAGTGCCTCGTTTTTGTGAGCGAGGACTGGCGGGTGGAATTGACGGAGCATAAGGAAAACGATTTCAGTAAACAAGCCAGCCAGTCGCCGGTAATAAGGGTGCGGATTGCCAAGCGGGCGATTAACGGCGAACTGATACCGAGCTACTACGAGGATTTTCAGATTGAATCGCTGGGCGAATTGGCGGAGCAGGTTGAAAAATACGTGCAAATGGCGGTCGGCAGAAACCTGAAGGAAATGTGAAAAAAGCAGTCCGCTCCGCCTCCGGCGGACCTAGGCGGAGCGGATCTCCGAAACACAGAATACAGTAAATGGCGACAGATAAGATTTTGAAAATAGAGAACATTGAGGACGGGGTGATTTTTACCGTGAAAGTGGTTGCGGGCAGCAGCAGGACGTGCATAGCAGGCGAACTTGGCGGAATGCTAAAGGTAAAAATTGCCGCACCGGCGGAAAAGGGAAAGGCAAACCAATGCCTGGTTCATCTTCTGGCAGAGATAACGACAGTCAGGAAAAATGACGTGCGAATCATCTCGGGACAAACCAATCCTGTCAAACGGATACAGATTGACGGCATCACCGGCAAACAACTTTTGAGCAGATTGGAAGAATATGATAAATCATAAAGGCACAGAGGCACAAAGGGGCAGAGGCATAAAGAAAGTCGAAGGCCGCAAGGGGCTATGGAAAAAAGATTTTTAATTACGGTTTGTATCGTGCTGCTGTCGGCGGTCGTTTGCGCCGGCGACAATTCGTCTTTGGCCAATGAGAATAAGAGCGGCTTGTATGCGAAGTCGATTGAGCAGGTTCTGCGATTAGAGCCGGACCAGATTGACATTGGAATAGCAGTTTTAATCGTTTCCGAGCAGTGGAGCGATGCAGTGGCGGGCAGGCAATGCCAGAAACAGCTCGATGAAATGGCACACGAAATACGCGACAGGATGCGGGAGAAAAAGATAAAGGCGGACGCGAGAGCGATAGAGGTTATCAATCAATATTTATTCGAGGAGCAGGGATTCTCATCGGTGAAGGAGGCTGACGACCCCAACGATTTGTTTCTTCACACCGTGCTGAAAAACAAAAAGGGATATTGCCTGAGCCTTTCGGTTCTTTACCTGGCGATTGGCGAGAGATTAGGATTGCCTTTGCATGGAGTCGTTGTGCCGGGGCATTTTTTCGTAAGATACGACGATGGCCAGACCCGATTCAACATAGAGACAACCAGCAAGGGAGGACACGCAACGGATGAAAGCTACATAAAAAGATTCAAGGTTCCCTCTGAAAACACAGACAGCATTTATATGAAAAATCTGAATGCGATGCAAACGCTCGGCTGCTTTTTTAATAATCTCGGCAACAGCTATTATGCGGTGAACAATAAAAAGCAGGCACAGGCGTCGCTCGAAAAGGCGGTCGAAATCAACCCCGCTTTGCCGGAATCGAGAACCAATTTAGGCAATATTTATCTTCAGGCTGGAAAAGTCGATGAGGCCATCCGGCAATACCGCGTTGCCATGCAGATAAGCCCTGATGACGCGAAGGTGCGGAATAATATGGGCAATGCCTATTCTAAAAAGGGATGGCTGAACGACGCCGCCGCAGAATACGAGCGTGCGGCAACGTTCGACCCGAATCTCGTTGATGCATACAAGAATGCGGCGATAATTTACTGCGAGCAGAAGCAGTACGGCAGAGCAGAGCAAAAACTGCGAACAGCAATTAAGATAGAACCTAAAAACGCCGGTCTCTATCTGCAGATGGGGCAGGTCTACAGGGAAACAGGGCAATCCGAAAGAGCGATTGAAGAACTGAAGAATGCGCTGAACTTCAAGCCCAATTTTGCCGAGGCATATTTTAATCTGGCTCTCTGTTTTAAGGAGCTGGGGCAGCCGGAAAATGAAATTGAATCATACAGGAATGCGCTTTCAATCAAGCCGGATATGGCGGAGGCGATGATAAACCTCGGGAATATTTATTTCGGCAAAAAGCAATACGACAAGGCAATCGACCTGTACCAGAATGCGATTCAGTTAAGACCAAACGAATCGACCGTATATTATAATATCGGTGCGGCATACTCAAACAAAGGGGAACAAAGAAAGGCGGTGGAGGCTTATCTTAAGTCTGTTGAAATCGACCCGAAATACGGGGACGCACATTACAGTCTCGCATTCAGCTATTACAGCCTCGGGGATTACGGGGCAGCCTTAAAGCACCTCGAAACGGCACGAGCGCTGGGGGTAAAGATTGATGCGGAACTGGCTTCTGCGATAAAAAAAATGCTGAAATAGCTCGACTGTGAAAGATATGACGGGTGAAAAAGGCGAAAAGGTTGATTTTTAAGAGGCAAAGCTGTATACTGAAGTTTTTCATAAAGTTTTGAATAGTTTGGTGGTCTCATTATAAAATGATGGAGGTTTGTCGATGAAGTTAGTCAGCAAAATAGCGGCTTTGATAATTATCGCAGCGATTTTTTGCGTTGTAAGGGGAGAAGATAACACCGGCTCCCCTGCCCTTTCGAATCCCGCCACTAACAGCAGCATTTCCTCGTATTTCGGATTTGGGGATATAGAGACAATAAAATTAGACTGGGAAATCCGGAATCTGCGGATATGCGATTTAAATGGCGACGGTCGAAATGATATTATAATAGCCAATAACAGAAAATCCAGAATAGAGATTTTGATACAGAAGCCGGGAATCGATTCGAACGATGCTTTGACGGCGGCAGACTTACAGGATGCGGACATCAACACCCTGATTGATAATCAGCCGAGCAGGTTCAAAAAAGAGTCACTGGCGGTTTCGGAAAACATTTACAGCCTTGTCTGCGGAGACCTCAATTCGGACGGACTGCCCGATTTGGCGTATCTGGGCGACCCGAAAGGACTGTATGTAGTGCTGCAAAAGAGGCCGGACGTTAACGACGGGAAGGCAAAATTAAGCTGGCAGCCAAAAAAGAAGATTAAAATTGAAGACGCCCTGCCGGGCTTGCGCAGCCTTATATGCGCGGATTTGACTAACGACGGGAAGATGGATTTGGTTGTCGCCGCAGCTGATAAAGTGTACCTGATAGAGCAGAAGAAGGACGGGACACTGGCAGAGCCGGTAAAGTTTCCGGCTTTGGGACAGATTATTGGAATCGACGTGGCGGATGTGGACGGAGACGGGATAAATGACCTTATTATGGTGACAACGGACAGCGAAAAGCCGCTGCAAATCCGATTCGGATTAAAGACCGGCCAGCTCGGGCCATTAAGACAATTTTCCATAGAGAGACCATGGACATTAAAGACGTTCAATATAGATAAAAAACCTGGAGAGGAAATCCTTGTAATCGATGCCAAAAGCGGTCGGCTTATCTGCTACAAAATCAATAAGCAGGCCAAACCGGCGGCTGAGTGGCCTGTATATTTTTACCCGCTTATAAGCGGCGATTCGGACAATCAGCGCGACATTGTAACGGGTGATTTCAACGGCGACGGGCTAACCGATGCGGCGATAAGCAACCCGGCGGCGGCAGAGATTATCCTTTACAAGCAGCAGGCACAATACGGCCTTACTGAGCCGGTATCGTTTCCATCACTGGCGGATATTACGAGTTTGTCGGCAGCCGACATTAACGGCGACGGCAAAAGCGAGCTTGCGGTTTTAAGCGTTAAGGAAAAAATAATAGGCATATCCAAATTCGAGGATAACAGGCTGTCTTTCCCGAAACCATTGGATATGGCGGGAGCGCCTGTGGCGATGGAGCTGGCGGACGTGGACAAAGACGGGAAGATGGACTGCATTTATATATCGAAGAACAACGACAACGCGATGTTTTTACAGGTGATTTATGATGTTGGCAAGACAGGCGGCGGACCTGCGGGGGCAGGTGAGATAGACAAGTTCGAACCCGCCGTCGAAATTAAAAAACTTACTTCCAATCCCGATGGTATAAAGATTATCGATGTCGACCAGGACGGCCTGGAAGACGTGCTGATTTTTGTCAAATACGAATCGCCGATTCTGCTTCGCCAGACGCAAAAGAGAAAATTCGAGGTTGTTGACTGGCCGACGGCGCAGGCGAGTCTGATTAAGGAGGCAACGCTTACATCTACAGCGGTAAGCAATGTGAACGGCAAAGACGGCAATGAGTTGCTCATTGCGCAGAGAAATTTTGCGAGAAGCCTGGTTTTTTCCGGCGGTAAAAACTGGACGGTTTTAGACCAGTATAACGCCAAAAGCACGGACAATCACATTTCGGCAACGGCCGCTTTTTATATCGACCAGAAAACCAAATCAGAAAGGCCTGATGTGCTGCTACTCGACGGACAAAAAGGACAGCTTCAGATTCTGCGATACGGCGAAGACAAAACATACCGGTTATATAAAGAAATAAACGTCGGCAAATGGGAAGATTGCGACCATTTAAAGATACTCAACGAATCCCTTACAGGCAATGCCGGAAAAGGGATAGTTTTATTTGATGGAAAGAAGTTCGCAATTATTACGCCGTCAGCAGATTCGAATGGCTTTGCGAATCTCGAACAGGTATTCACTTATGAGACAAAGATAAAGGACGGCTTATACGGCAATTTAACCGCAGGCGACATCAATTCGGATGGCGTTGTGGATATAATATTGGTCGATTACAAAAACAACAATATCGAAATCCTTACATCCGATGCCAAACAAAATCCTGTGTCAGCGACGAAATTCAAGATATTCGAGGAGAAAGGCTACCGTGAGCAGGCCGGTCGTGCCGGCGTTGAGCCAAGGGAGATGGAGGTCTCGGACGTGACGGGCGATGGTAAGCCGGATTTGGTGACGGTAATCCACGACAGAATAATCATTTACCCGCAGGATTAGAAATTTCCATTTTCGGTTTCCCAACCAGCCCCGGGCAGGATTTTGCGGGGGGCTGATGTATTTTCTATCCGCAGTCCGCCTGCGGCGGATTTTCCTGTAAAGATTGACCGGATGGAATGTTCTGGTATAATCTTTCGCTATTGAGTGGAACCCTGTTATCCCGATTTTGCCGGTTCCGATTCATCAGGATAACGGAGTGAATATCTCAAAGTTCTATAAGGGTAATTTATGGAAACCAGGACTCTCGGCGAACTCGCACAATTCGTAGGCGGTTCGGTTCGCGGCGACCCGAATATAAAAATAAGGTCGGCAGCGACATTAAGCAAGGCAAGCGAAGGCGAAATCAGTTTTCTTGCAAATGTAAGGTACGAAAAGCAGCTCGAAACAACCAAGGCAAGCGCGGTAATCGCAGGCAAAGACGTGACAGCCGAGGCTAAAGTGCCTCTGTTGGTGGCAGACGACCCCTACTATGCTTTTATGCAGATTATGGTTCTGCTTCACGGGCATCGCAGGCATAAGAAGATAGGGGTCAGCAAATTGGCCTTTATCGCAGACACCGCAAAAATCGGCGTTGACTGCGATATTCATAATTTCGCGACCGTAGCCGACGATGCAAAAGTAGGAGACCGGTGCACTATTTATCCCGGGGTTTATGTCGGAGAAGGTGTCGAAATCGGAAATGACTGCATCATCTACCCGAACGTGAGCATATACAACGGATGCAAAATCGGAAACAGGGTTATCATACACTCGAATGCTGCCGTCGGCGAAGACGGGTTCGGCTTTGCAAGTCACAAAGGAGAGCATCATAAGATACCGCAGATTGGAATCGCGATTTTGGAGGACGACGTTGAGATTGGTGCGTGCTGCGGGATAGAGAGAGGAACACTCGGCGACACAGTAATTGAAAAAGGGAGCAAACTTGGCGACCTTATAGCAATCGGTCATGGCACAAGGGTCGGGCAGCATTGTCTTCTCGTGGCACAGGTGGGAATTTCCGGCTCGACGACGCTCGGCCATCACTGTATTGTCGGAGGCCAGGTGGGAATAATCGGACATATAAACATAGGCAACGGGGTTATGATTGGTGCGCAATCGGGCGTTATAAACAATATAAGCGACGGCAAGATAGTTCTCGGCGCGCCCGCGATTGACGCCAACATCGCAAGAAGGGCCTACAGTATGCACAAATACCTGCCCGATATGCGAAAGACAATTCGCAGGCTCGAAAAAGAAGTTGAAAGCCTGCAGAAATCGCTCGAAGAAGCGAAAGATAAAACCAAATAAAGAATAAGCCGCGGGCCTATAAATATGGCAAATGAACAAAACGTGGTTGGTTTGATTGCGGGTCAGGGAAGATTGCCTTTTATCATCGCCAACGGCGCACACAAAGCCGGCCTGCAAGTCATCTGCGTTAGTCTCGCCGACAACGCCGAGCCGGCACTGGCCGATTGCGTCGATAAGTTTTATACGGTGGCGATTGCAAGGCCGGGAAGCTGGATTCGGAAATTAAAAAGCAACGGCGTGACAAATGCCGTGATGGTCGGGCGCGTTGCCAAGTCGCAAATATTTACGCCCTGGCGGATACTGCGGTACCTGCCGGATTGGTACGCACTGAAAATCTGGTACTGGACGCTGCGAAAAAACAATAAACAAAACCAGACACTTCTTACAGCCCTTGCAAATGAATTGGAAAAAGGAGGAATAATACTCGAAGATTCCACAAAATACTGCAAAGAGCATCTGGCAAGTTCGGGGCCGATGACAAACAACAGGCCGGACAAAGGCGTTGAGGATGATTGTGAGTTCGGCTGGCAGATTGCGAAAAAGGTAGCGGAATTGGATATTGGCCAGGCGGTTGCGGTAAAGGAAAGAGACGTGATTGCGATTGAGGCGATTGAGGGGACAGCAGAGATGATTAAGCGGGCGGGTACGCTTTGCAAAAGAGGCAACTGGACGCTCGTGAAGGTGGCGAAGCGAAATCAGGATATGCGATTTGATGTGCCGTGCGTCGGCACAGATACGATAAAAGCCTTATCCGAAAACGGCTGCCGGTGCCTTGTCGTCGAGGCCGGCAAGGTAATAATCATCGACAAACCCGAAACTTTAGCCCTTGCCGACAAACTCGGCATCGCCATCGTCGGCAGACAATAGACACCAGACTCAAGACCAAAGACAAATCTCACCGCAAAGCTCGCCAAGGACGCAGAGATTTTAAAAATATTTAGCTTGCCGTTTCACAGCAGATATTTGTATTTTGTAACCACAGATTTCACCGAAATAAAAGATTGTTTTTTCTCGGCGGACTCTGCGGGCTTTGCGGTTTAAAATTGCCGGAGGAAGCGGAGGTCGTTTTCGAATAACAACCTTATATTGGGGATGGAGTATTTACGCATAGCGAGGCGTTCGATATAAGGATTTTAGAAGTATAAATTAAGAAAAGACTTATTGACTTTTTGTGCAGGCCAATCGAAAATACGGTTGCCTAATGCATTTGAACAAAAGAATTTATGAATAAACACAATGGAGATTGTCAATGAAGCTCAAGGGAAGCCAAACGGAAAAAAATCTGATGACGGCATTCGCGGGCGAATCGCAGGCGAGGAACAGATACACATATTTTGCCAGCCAGGCCAAAAAGGAAGGCTACGAGCAGATAGCGGCGATTTTTGACGAGACCGCCAACCAGGAGAAAGAACACGCCAAGAGGGAATTTAAGTTTTTCGAGGGCGGAGAGGCAGAGATACGGGCGTCATTCCCGGCAGGAGTTATCGGTAATACCTTCGATAATCTTCAGGCCGCTGCTGAAGGTGAGCATTACGAAAACACAAAGATGTATCCTGAATTTGCGGATACAGCCGACAAGGAGGGCTTCGCTGAAATAGCAAAGGTATTCAGAAATATAGCGATTGCGGAAAGACGGCACGAAGAAAGATACCGCGAGCTGGCAAAAAATATTGCGAAAGGCAAGGTCTTCAAACGCGAACACAAGGTTAAATGGGTCTGCAGGAATTGCGGCTACGTCTATGAAGGCGAGGAAGCGCCGGAGTCCTGCCCTGCCTGCGGACATCCGAAGAATTATTACGAATTGGAAAAAATAAATTATTAAGTAAAAAATTTCATTGAAGGGTTTTGACAATGCAGGAATTCAAAGGGCTGGTGACACTAAAGGGAAAGCCGATAACACTGTTCGGCGATGAAGTCAAGGTCGGAAAAGCCGGGCCGGATTTTGAGGCAGTCGATAATGACCTCAAACCTGTAAAGCTTTCTTCATTTAAAGGTAAGATTGTCGTTTTGAGTTCGGTGCCGTCGCTCGATACGCCTGTTTGCGACATCGAGACCCGCAAATTCAACGAAAAGGCTGCAGGGCTTGGCGACAAAGTAAAAGTGCTTACGATAAGTATGGACCTGCCTTTCGCACAAAAACGCTGGTGCGGGGCAGCGGGAATAAAAAATGTTCAGACGCTTTCAGACCATCGCGAGGCATCGTTCGGCACCGCTTACGGCGTGCTGATTAAGGACCTGCGGATTCTGGCTCGTGCGGTTTTTGTGATAGATGCGACAGGCGTCGTCCGGTATAAACAAGTTGTGCCGGAACTATCGAGCGAACCTGATTACGAGGCGGTAATAAATGCAGTAAAGGGACTTGTAAAATGAGAGAATTAAAACCCGGAATATACGAAGTCGGGGCGCTTGATTTTGACAGGCGGCTCTTTGACGAAATCATCCCCCTGCCGGACGGGACAAGCTACAACGCATACCTGATAAAGGGCAGCGAAAAGACCGCCCTTCTCGATACGGTTGACCCGGCAAAAACAGAAGTGCTGATAGATAACATCGTAAAGGCAGGCGTTGAAAAAATCGATTACGTAATCTCGCACCACGCGGAGCAGGACCATTCCGGGTCAATCCCTGAAATTCTCACGATATTCCCGGAAGCAAAGGTCGTGACAAACCCGAAGTGCAAAGAAATGCTGATGGATTTATTGTGCCTCGAGACGGAAAAATTCATCACCGTGGATGACGGAGAAGAGCTGTCGCTCGGCGATAAAAATCTGAAGTTCGTCTATATCCCGTGGGTGCACTGGCCGGAAACGTTCGGAACATACCTTAAGGAGGACAGGATATTTTTTTCCTGCGATTTTTTCGGCTCGCACCTGGCGACAGGAAACCTGTTTGTCGATGACGAAGTGGTGGTTTATGAAGCGGCCAAAAGATATTACGCCGAGATTATGATGCCCTTCCGGAGCAATATAAAAAAGAATATCGAAAAATTGTCGAATTATAATATCGAGATTATCGCCCCGAGCCACGGGCAGGTCTATAACAAGCCGAAATTCATAATCGACGCATATAAGGACTGGATAAGCGATAACGTCAAAAACGAAGTTGTTATCGCTTATGTTTCGATGCACAAAAGCACGGCGAAAATGACAGAGCATTTCGTCGATTGCCTTATAGAAAGAGGCATCAGCGTAAAACAGTTCGATTTGGTGACAGGCGACGTCGGGAAACTGGCTATCTCGATGGTCGATGCGGCGACAATCGTTTTAGGCTCGCCAACGGTGCTCGCCGGAGCACACCCGCTGGCGGCTTATGCGGCGATACTGGCAAATGCGCTTCGGCCAAAAACGAGATTCGCATCAATCATCGGCTCATACAGCTGGGGCGGGAAAATGGTCGAGCAGTTGACAGGATTGTTGCCGAACCTGAAGGTTGAAATTCTTGAGCCGGTAATCGCAAAGGGATACCCGAAGGACAAGGATTTTACCGCTATCGAGGAGCTGGCCGATAAAATTCTGGCAAAACATAAAGAGCTGAAGATTACAGGTTAGAAAATTTTCCGAAAGGAGAGCAGATTTATGGCAGAAAGACTCGAAATCTATAAATGCCTGATATGCGGCAATATCGTCGAGGTGCTGGACGGCAACAAGGGAGAGTTGGTATGCTGCGGCAAACCGATGGAAAAACTTACAGAGAAGACCGCCGACCAGGGCAGAGAAAAACATGTGCCGGTAATTGAAAGAACGGCTGACGGCGTAAAAGTCAAGGTCGGTTCAGTCCCGCACCCGATGGAAGACAAGCACTATATCGAATGGATTGAGATAATTGCGGACGGCAAACTCTATCGCCAGTTCCTGAAGCCGGCAGCTGCGCCGGAGGCGGTATTCTGCATAAAGGCTGAAAAGATTATCGCACGCGAGCACTGCAACCTACACGGCTTATGGAAGGGATAGATATGAGCATAACCTTTGAGGAAAGAGGGCATATTTTTGCCTTATATCAACATTTAAAACAATACAAAAAAATATCGGCAACCTCGCCGGCATGGAAGCAAAAATAATGATAGATTTCGATACGCTCTTCCAATTAAGCTACGGGATGTGCATTGTTAGCTCGAAAAAGGACGGCAATATCAACGGCTGTATCGTCAACACCGTTTTTCAGATTACTCCCGAACCGCCGGTGATTGTAATCAGCGTCAACAGGCAAAACCTGACGTGGGAATATATCTCGGCAAGCAAAGTATTTACGGTATCAATACTTGCAGAAGATGCACCGATGCCGTTTATCGGCAGATTCGGGTTTAGGACGGGCAGAGATTTTAATAAATTCGAGGGCGTAAAATACAAAACAGGACAAAGCGGCTGCCCGATAATCCTCGATAACACAATCGCCTTTATCGAAGCAGAGGTTTTGCAAACCATCGACGTAATTTCACATACGCTGTTTATCGCAAAAGTTACCGCCTGCGAGACGCTCGATGGATCCAAACCTCCGCTTAATTACGACTATTATCGCTGCGTCAAGTGCGGCAGGACACCGAGGACTGCCGCCACTTATCACAAGGAAACAGAACAAACCAAAACAAAGGAAGAAACCAGTATGAAAAAATACAAATGCCTTCTCTGCGGCTACATTTACGACCCCGCAATCGGGGACCCGTCAAACGGTATCGAGCCGGGAACAAGTTTTGAAAAGCTTCCCGAGGACTGGACTTGTCCTGATTGCGGAGCGGGCAAAGACGAATTCGAGCCGTTAGACTAAAAAATGCCGGACTGGACGATACAGAAACTTCTGACGTGGACGACGCAGTATTTTATCGATAAAAAGATTGACTCGCCGCGACTGTCGGCGGAATTGATTATTGCTTCCGTTCTGTCGATGTCGCGTATTGAATTATACACTCAATTTGACAAACCTGTCCCGAAGGACAAACTGGACAGGCTGCACGAGCTTGTAAAACGGGCATCTGGAAATGAGCCGGTTGCGTACTTAATCGGCAAAACGGAGTTTTATTCAATCGAACTTGAAATAACAAACAATTGCCTTATTCCGCGGCCGGAAACGGAGCTGCTCGTCGAGCGGGGCATCGATTTTCTCAGGAAACGAAGCGGAAAACAATTAGTCTGCGATATCTGCACAGGCTGCGGCAGCATCGCGGTCGCAATCGCGAGAAACTTTCCCGATGCCGACATAATCGCAACCGACATATCGGATGCGGCACTGAAAACAGCCGAAAGAAACGTCGAGAAATACGGTCTGCAGCACAGGATAAAACTTTTATGCGGCGATTTATTCGACCCGCTGATTCCGCAAATAGACAAGTCCGGTTTCGACCTAATTATCTGCAACCCCCCTTACATAAGCGCAGGCGAATTAGAGAATCTCGATAAAAACGTGAAAGATTTCGAGCCAAAAGAGGCTCTTTGCGGCGGCATTGACGGGCTGGACATATACCGCAGGATAGCGAAAAAAGTCGATGAATTTTTAAAACCCGGCGCCGCCCTGATGCTCGAAGTCGGATACAGCCAGGGGCAGGCGGTAAAAGATTTGCTCGAAAAAACGGGCTGTTTTGCTGAAATCAAAATCGAAAAAGATTTCCACAACAACGACAGGGTTGTAATAGCAGAAAAATTGCAGCCATAGTAATCCGTGATTTAGCTGCCTTTAAGATTCCTGAGAAAAAATCCCGCCTGCGTATTTTCTCAAAAGGAAATGATAGTTTTGATATTGTATTTGCCGAGCTTTGACCTGCCTGCGAGGTCTCCTAATTCGACCAGAAAAGCGATACCGACAATTTTTCCGCCGATTCTCTCGATTAGTTTACAGGCAGCAGCCATTGTTCCGCCGGTCGCGAGCAGGTCGTCCACCATCAGGACTTTCGAACCTTTTTTAACCGCATCACGGTGAACCTCGATGGTATCCTTGCCGTATTCAAGGCCGTAAGTAATCCGCTCTGTCTTGAACGGCAATTTGCCTTTTTTGCGAATGGGGATAAAACCTGTGCCGAGTTTCAGCGCAACCGCTGCGCCGAATATAAAGCCCCTCGCCTCGACGGCTGCTACATAATCGATTTTGCAGCCGGCAAAACTTCTGCATATCCGGCTGACTGTTCTGGAAAACGCCTTCGCATCCGAAAGCAGCGGCGTGATATCCCTGAACATAATTCCTTTTTTAGGCCAATCGGGTATATCGCGGATGTAATTCTTTATAGTGAGCTTGTCGAACCTATCTATTTTTTTGTTTTTTCCAGCCATATATACCCATACCTGAAAACAATAATTTAGACAAGACTTATTTTAAACCACGAGGACACCAAAACGCAAATAAAAAAATCAACCCCCCAATTACAATTACCAATAATCAATTATCAATCAATCTACCAGCCAATGCTCAACAAGTATCTGCAAATCGAGGGCGTCAATTATATTATCAGGGTAAAGGTCACAAAGTGGATTCCAGTTTGCATCGGCAGGCGTTGACAGCCATGCGTTGGCAAAGGATGCATAATCAACTAAATTGACGCCATACAAACCGGCGATATCGCCTGCAATAACTGGCTGCCATGCCAACCGTGGATAACCTTTCCCAAGCCTTAGCATCACCCAATCCGCTGGGTCGCCGTCGGTATCAATAAAATCCCAGCCTGCATCGGTAAATGTGCTTTGCGTTTGCATTTCGGCTGCGGTCTTCCCTGTACCACCATAACTTGTGCTCTGGCTGGAAGTTTCTATATCCCAGAAACTGCCCAAAACACTACCTAAGTAGTAGTTATACCCCACGAGTCCGCCGACATAAGTCTGGGTTCCGGTAACGAAACCAGTAGCGTAGGAATAGGCTATGCTGACGGAATTATACCCTACAAGTCCACCGACATAATTAGTTCCACTGACAGCACCTTTAGCATAGCAGTTGGTCACGTTGCTATAATTCACCCCTATGAGTCCGCCGACCCTATCCCCGGTTCCACTGACGGAGCCGGTGGCATAGCAGTTGGTCATGCTGTCATTAAAATTCTCCCCCACAAGGCCGCCGACCTCACCATATCCGCTGACAGAACCAGCAGCGAAACAGTTGGTCACGCGGCCAATATTATGCCCTATGAGTCCGCCGACATAAGAATTTCCGCTGACGGAGCCGGTGGCATAACAGTTAGTCACGCTGCTACCATTACCCCCTATGAAACCGCCGATACGATCTCCAGTTCCATTGACGGCACCTGTGGCGTAACAGTTGGTCACGCTGCCAGAACCAATTTTTCCGATTAGGCCGCCGACCTTATCGGTTCCGCTGACGAAGCCTGTGGCGTAGCAGTTGCTGAGGTTGTTAGAACCATATCCTGCATATCCTACCAGTCCACCGAGACACTGTGAACTATTCCCACCGTTGACCGCACCTGTCGCATAGCAGTTGCTGAGGTTGTTAGAACCATATCCCACCAGTCCACCGAGATACTGTGAACTATTCCCACCGTTGACCGCACCTGTCGCAAAGCAGTAGGTACAATTACCACGCCCGACCAACCCACCTATATAGTTTGAATCATTCCCGCCTGTGACCGCACCTTTTGCAAAGCAATTTCTACAATCACCAACTCCAGTCAGTCCGCCGAGATAAGACGAATCATCACCGCCGATCACCGTCGCAGTGGAATAGCAGCCGCTGATAGTTTTGCCCACATAATTACTTCCCACCAGCCCACCGAGTCCGTTTGATTTATCTCCGCCGGTGACAGTGGCCGTCGAATAGCAGTTGACAGTGCCGCCATAAGAATTCCTACCCACCAGCCCACCGAGTGACCTTGATTTATCTCCGCCGGTGACAGTGGCCGTCGAATAGCAGTTGCTGACAGTGCCGCCATAATTCTCTCCCACCAGCCCACCGAGTGACCATGAATTATCTCCGCCGGTGACAGTGGCCGTCGCATAGCAGTTGCTGATAGTGCTGCCATTACATCCCACCAGGCCGCCGAGACTACCAGAATAATTTCCTGCTTTGATATTAACATGTTCAATACCGAGGTTCTTTATTTCGCAGCCGGAATCAGTTTGTCCAAATAACCCGAGATTGTATTTGCATGTACCGTTCGTATCTATGGTAAGATTTCGTATCACAAAGTTGTTGCCGTCAAATTTCCCCTTAAATGATGTTCCTTCAAACTCCCAGGTCGAATTATCTATATCCGGAGCAATGACGGCAGTGGTGAAGGTGTAGCCAGCAAGGTTAATATCTGCTGTTAGGATAAAAGAGGAATTGTAATCAGCCGGATGACTTCCAAGATACAATAAGTCGTTTGGGCAGGAGATTTGCCAGGGGTCGTTAGGCTCTCCTGAGCCGCCGGAATACGTCGCGAAAACGGGCGCAGCCAATAAGACTACTGCTATTATCGCAGAGGCTGTTAGTTCCTTCATAACCTCCATCTCCTCAAAAAAGACTCAAGTCATAAGACTAAGGACACAAGACTATTGAATTCCGGATACCGGATTCTTTATATAGCAGTTTAACAGGGGTATTCTGAAAAATCAAGAAAAATTTTGATGGATTTTCTCTATCGGCGGGCCAAAATACTCGCGCAATTTGGAGTTATTCATTCATAAATTCGTAAAGTTTTGTGAGTGATTCGCGCTGAAGCTGACGGATTCTCTCGCGGGTGAGGTCAAGCTTCTCGCTGATTTGCTTTAAGGACATAGGCTTATGGCCGTCAAGGCCGTAATGCAGTCTCAAAATGGCGGCCTCACGCGGCTCTATCCTGTCGAGCAGCCGAATGGCCTTTTTCTTCTCTTCGCTCGCGACCATATCATTTTCCGGATTGTTTGCATACCCGTCATCGAGTCCGCTGATGGGTTCTTCTTTTTGCTCATCGTCCGGCTCGTCGCCTGTCGAGGCAAAATCCTTAAAAGAGCCGAGCGATTTTACTATCTGGTGAATTATCTTTGCCTTGTGAACAGGCATTTGCATAATCTCCGCCATTTCCTCGAGCTCGGGTTCTCTGCCGAACCTGTTCTCAACCTCGTTGTAGGTGTATCGCCACTGATTTATCAGCGCAACCATATACGTCGGAACGTGAAGCGGCTGGATATTCATCAGGAGCGAACGTTTGATGCTCTGCTTTATCCACCAGGCGGCGTAGGTGCTGAACCTTGTTCCGCGTTCCGGGTCGAAATAATCGACCGCTCGAATCAGCCCAAGATTACCTTCCTCAATCAGGTCGCCGAAAGGCATCCCGCGCTCGGAATATTTCTTGGCGATATTGACGACAAGCCTCAGGTTGCTCCTCACAAGCAGGTCGCGGGCCGCAGGGTCGTTGTCGTCAACAACACGCTTTGCCAGCTTGTGTTCCTGCTCTGCGGTTAGCAAATGTGCCCTGTCGATGTCGTGCAAATATTCTTTTAAGCTGATATCGAAAGCGATAGTGTCATCTCCTTGCTGCCCGCCGGCGGCGGATTCAACTGTAATAAGTTTTTTATGGGACGATTTACACCCCATTATTGTTCGCAGTCAGACTGCGATTACTACAAGATGCTATCGGCTTAATAAAAACAGACCTTTAGTAATCAAAACGTTTTGAGGAAACAGCTGCAATCCTGATTTTGCGGGGCTTTAAAAGGTAAAAAGCCGCCCCCGCGTCTTCCTGTGGTAGACAGGTGCGGGGACGACTTTTGCGTATTCATTTTTAGCGGACTTTTTTATTCCCGGCCCGGCTATTCCGCCGCTTTCTCGGAAACATGGTCGTCCGTTTTAACTTCTCCGGATTTATCCGGCGCATCAGCTGCACCCGGGTGGTCATTGGAAAGGACGGTCTCAGGGCCGCCCGTCGCCGAATCTGAAAGTTTTTCAGCGGCCCACTGCGCCCGTCGCAGGCTAAGACCAATTTTACGACTTTCGGGCTCGACTTTTAATATTTTAACTTCAATTTCTTCGTTTTCCTTTACGATATCCTGCGGCTTGTCGATTTTATGGTCGGCAAGCTCTGAGATATGAAGCAGACCTTCGAGTTCCGGCTCAAGCTCAACAAAGGCGCCAAAGTTGGTAATCTTCGTCACCTTTCCCTTAACTATCTGGCCCGGTATATATTTTTCCGGAATTGCGCGAACCCACGGGTCTTCGCTTATCTGTTTGACGCCAAGCGATATTCTCTGCTTCTCCGCATCGACTTCAAGAACGACACATTTTATCTGGTCGCCCTTCGAGAACGCCTCGCTCGGGTGATTGTATTTGCGTGTCCAGCTCAAATCCGAAATATGAATCATTCCATTGATGCCTTCTTCGATCTCCGCGAAGACGCCGAAATTCGTAATGCTCTTAACGGTAGAGTTGACAATTGTTCCCTGCGGATATTTTTGCGTGGCAACTGTCCAGGGATTAGTTTCGGTCTGCTTGAGGCCGAGAGATATTTCCTGTTTTTCCTTGTTGACGCTGAGAACCATCACTTCTATTTCATCGCCGAGATTGAGCATCTCGCTTGGGTGATTGAGCCTTTTTGTCCAGCTCATCTCGCTGATATGAACAAGCCCCTCGATGCCGTCTTCGAGCCTGACAAATACGCCGTAATTCATCACGTTGACAACTTTGCCTTTTATGCGGGTGCCGACAGGATAACGCTGCTCGACAGTATTCCACGGGCTTTCGCTTTTCTGCTTGAGGCCGAGCGAAATCTTTTCCTTTTCCTTGTCAACGCCGATTACCACGCATTCGATTTCCTGGTCGAGCTGAAGGACTTCCGACGGATGTGAAATCCTGCCCCAGCTCAAATCCGAGATGTGGAGCAAACCATCAACGCCGCCGAGGTCAACGAAGACGCCGAAATCAGCGATGTTTTTAACAATGCCTTTGCGCCTCTGCCCGACTTCGATTTCCGCAAGGACCTTCCGTTTGCTTTCTTCCCTTTGCTCCTCTATAAGTTTCCTTCTTGAAATAACTATATTTCTGCCCTCAATATCAATTTTGAGGACTTTGCTTTCAATTTTCTTTCCGATGAACCTGCTTATATCGCCCGGCTTTCTGATATCGACCTGCGAGGCAGGCAGGAAAACCGGCACGCCTATATCGACAAGCAGACCGCCCTTGATGCGCCTGATGACGGTGCCGACAACGACATCGCCTTCTTTTTTGGTATTGATGATTCTTTCCCATCCCCTGATGCGGTCGGCCTTGCGCTTGCTGAGCGGAATAAGCCCGCCTTCGGTATCGGTATCCTCCAGCAGGACTTCAATCTCTGCACCAGTTTGAATCTCTTCGGGATTGTCGAATTCATTTACGTTGACGACGCCTTCGCTTTTGAGACCGATTTCAACAATTACATCGTTTCCGACAAGTGAAACAATCGTACCCTTCAAAATTGTTCCCGGCAGCCGCGAATCGATTTTTGTCTGAAGAACTTTTTCGAGATACTCACTGTCGGTCTGTGTGAACATCTCGGCGACCTGCCTGTCGAGCTCTTCCTGTGAAAGACCTAACTTGTTAACAATATTTTTATCTGCCATAAACCCAATCCTCTGTGGAGTTTGTTTTCGCCTGGCGACGCCCCACAATTACGCCGACAGGCCCTTACCGAAAAAATTTCCAACAAAACGCTTAAAGACAACAAATTTATTTTCTAATTTTTTTTCTGTTCACCGCTTCGAGGGTGCTTACAAACTCGTCAATCACCCATTTCGGCGTCGATGCGCCGGCTGTCACGCCAACCACCTTTTTGCCCGAAACCTTCTTTTTATCAAATTCCTTCCAATTTTGCAAATGGTAAGTTTGCCAATTATATTTTTTGCACAATTCCGCCAGTTTCCTGGTATTTGCGCTGTCCAGGCCGCCAAGAACAAACATCACATCCACATTTTTGCAAAGCTGCACAGCGGACGCCTGCCTTTTTTGTGCCTCCCTGCATAACGTATTGATAACCCTGATTTCGCTGAAGCCTTCCCGGACAATGCTGCCCACGACCTGGCCGAAGTGTTCAGCCGACTGTGTTGTCTGGCATACAATTCCTAACTTCTTATTTTTAGGCAACTTGCGCAAATCTTCCCCGCTGGCAACCACCGATGAGTTCTTCAAACAGCCCACCACTGACTGCACCTCGGGGTGGTTTTTATCACCAATAATCACGACCTCGTAGCCCGCTTTTTCGAGCTGTTTTGCGATTTTTTGCAGCCTTTTTACGAGAACGCAGGTGGCATCAACGATAGACAGGCCTTTTTTCTTAATCTCCGCAATCTGCCTTGGGGCGAGGCCGTGCGAGCGAACAAGGACAGTTCCCTCGCCAATCTGGTCGATACGGCTGACGGTTTTAAGGCCTTTTCTCGCCAATTTTCGCACAATATCCTTATTATGGATAATCGGGCCGAGGCTATAGACGGGCATTCCTTTGGCGAGGACCTTTTCCGCAAGGCTTATGGCGTTTTCAACGCCGTGACAAAAACCACATTTTTCCGCAACTTTTACCTTCATAAAATATCATTAAATCATTTTTTAAATTGAAAATCATTATATATATTCTTATCATTTATTCAATCAGCGAACAGCGGTATCGTTGAAATAGCAAATAGCTCATATGAAGGGAGAATCAAATGGGACAAATGAGAGACAAACCTTACGAGTTAAATCTCGACGACATTAAAAGCAAAATCGAAAAATTCAACAAGAGCCTAATATATTTGGCTGGAGATTATCTGACGGCGCAACATTTTAGAACACCAGATATTAAAAACGCCGGATTAACGGCCGCTTCGGTCATTCTTATAGATAGTCTTTGGCAAACACAGTTATATCGACAAAAAAAAGATTACTGTGCTATAAAACAGATAATCAAAGAGCTAAAGAAGAATTGGAATACTATTTTATATTGTTTCAATAAGTTAAATAACATTACTATTACAGGTAATCCTGAAGCCATCCAAAAAGCTTCTGAACAAATATTCCCAATTGTATTAGATGCAACAGAGAATAAGAATTACTCCTTTGCAACCAAGTTGTTTCACTGGTATATGCCGGAGCATTTCCCAATTGTTGACAAATGGTCACGAAAAGGCATATCAATTTTCCAGAATAATCGAAAAACACAAAAAGGTATGCGAATTCCCAAGACAATGCCCACAGGCGATAACATAGAAAATAGGCTCAATGATTACTGCAGAATTATTCATTTCTACAGCGATATCCTGAATTCCTTCAAAAATAATCAAGTCAACGACCTGCTCAAGTTCGATTACAGAACTCAGCAACCTACAAATCTAAAGAGACAAAACAAAATCTTAAGAATTCTCGACAAGTATTTCTTTATGTTGGGTAATACTAAAAAACACGTTGTGAATTTGAGGAATTGCACCTAGCAAAAATTCCCTAATTTTTTGTTTGCTTAATGGGGAGCATTACTCCGATATAGCGAAATATACATACTTTTTATCATTTGCTATTTACGAATCACACATAAATAAATAATATATAGCAATTCGGAATATCGAATTTATGAACCAGGAAAACTACAGAAAAATTATATCCGGACAAGGCAAGGGATTTGCCGCAGGGCTTTTACGGCTGCTGCTATACATTGCATCATTTTTCTACGCAGCGGTAATTAGGCTCCGCAATTTCTTCTACGATACAGGCGTATTCAAGACGCATAAGGTAAATGCGGTAGTAATCAGCGTCGGCAATATCACCGCTGGCGGCACAGGCAAGACGCCATTAGTAATCTGGCTGTGCAATTACCTGCATCAGCAAAATATAAGTTGCGCTATCATTACAAGGGGATATAAGTCAGCAACCAAAAGCCCCCAACTTCATGTTGGGGGTCAACAACCACAAGCCACGAGCGACGAGCCGGCGGTGATTGCGAAAAGCTGCCCTGATGCAGCGGTAATTATAAATCCCGACCGCATAGCAGGCGCAAAAGAAGCGATTGAAAAATTCAACGCAAAGGTTTTAATCCTCGATGACGGCTTCCAGCACAGGAGGCTTTCCCGCAATCTCGATATCGTGACGATTGACGCAGTTGAGCCATTCGGCTTCGAGAGACTTATACCAGCGGGACTGCTGCGGGAGCAGGTTCGCTCGCTCAAAAGAGCCGATGCCATTGTAATTACACATAGCGATTTGATAAGCAATTCTGCACTTGAGGTGATTGAGCAAAGGATGCTGAATGTAAATCCGCAGCTTGTAATCGCAAAGGCGATACATCAGCCGACCAAAATCGTTTTTTCAGATGGGAAGTCTGCCGAACCGGAAAATCTTAAAGGAAAAAAGGTCTTTGCATTTTGCGGGATAGGCAGCCCTGATTCATTTTTGCGGACGCTCAAGGCGTGTGGTGCGGCTATCACGGGAAGTGAAATTTACGATGACCATTATCATTATGCGGAGGATGATGTTGCCAGCCTGCGGGAAAAGGCAAAACAGCTAAAGGCCGACGTCATCATTACCACAGGCAAGGACTGGACAAAGATTAAGGATTTTCAGGCAGTCTCCGGCGATAAGAATGATATGCCTTTTGCTTATCTGGAGATTGCGATTAAAATTACCGGCGGCGAAGATGAATTAAGAAGGTTGATTACGGAGGCAACTGCTGGTAAAATCTTCAAGCAATAACAGGTTAAAAATAAAAAGGACGGAATTGTACGACAAATTATTAAAAATCGTTACGAGTTTGGGTTCGCCGAAAGTGCTGCTTGCGGGCGATTTTATGCTCGACGTATATACCTTTGGCGATGCCGATCGGATAAGCCCGGAGGCGCCTGTGCCGGTCCTGAAGGTGAGGGATACGCAGTATCGCTGCGGCGGCGCGGGGGCAGTAGCTATGGATTTGGCGGAACTGCAGGCGAAGGCCTTATGCGTCGGCGTCATCGGCAGCGACCCAAACGGCGGGATATTGAAGGATAAACTTATCAAGGCGGGAGTTGACGTATCGGGCATCATAATGGTAAACGACCGCCCCACCATCACAAAACAGAGGCTAATCGGACTTGCTCAGCATCGCCATCAGCAGCAGCTGTTCAGAATAGATGAAGAAATCACAGACCCTTTGCCTGATGAGCAGAATAAAAAAATCCTGCAAACCTACCGGGAGAAACTGCCCCAAGCAGATATTGTTTGTCTCCAGGATTACAACAAGGGATTGCTTTCGGCATCGGTGTGCGGTGAAATGATTCGGCTGGCAAAGCAGGCCGGCAAAAAAGTCCTGATAGACCCGTCGCCGAGGGCTGATTATTCCAAATACACATCCGCCACGCTGATAACCCCAAACCGGACAGAGGCGTCGATAGCGGTCGGCTTTGAAATTAAGACGGCTGAGAACTATCCTGATGCAGCCGGTGAACTCAAAAAAAGACTGCGGCTCGACGCGGTCGTCATCACCCTCGACAAGGAAGGGGCATATCTCAAAACGGATTCCATCAGCGAGCTTGTGCCGACCCGTCCGCGAAACGTCTACGATGTCACGGGGGCAGGCGATATGGTGCTTGCGACACTGGCGGCGGCTCTTGCGGCAGGCGTCGATTACAAATCCGCCGTGCAGCTTGCCAACATCGCAGGCGGCATCGAGGTTGAAAAATTCGGCACCGCCACCGTAAGCCGTGAGGAAATCATCAATGAAATCGTCAGCCAGAACCGCGGCAAAAGCGGCAAAATCCGCACGGTCGAAACTTTCCTTACAGAACTGAACTGGCACCGGAGCCAGAACGAAAAAATTGTTTTTACCAACGGCTGCTTCGACGTCCTGCACAGAGGTCATATTGAATATCTGAAATTCTGCAAAGATGCAGGGGACATCCTTGTGGTCGGGCTCAATTCTGATGCGAGCGTCAAAGCTATAAAAGGCCCCGACCGGCCGGTAAATAATCAGCTCGACAGGGCCGCTGTGCTGGCTGCGATGGAGGCGGTAGATTATATAATAATATTCGATGAGCCGGACCCGCTTAATCTTATTAAGCAGGTAAAGCCCGATATACTGATAAAAGGAAAAGACTGGGAGAAAAAAGGGATAATCGGCGCAGATTTTGTCAAGCAGCACGGCGGGCAAATTCTCTTTGCGCCGCTTGTCGAGGGCAAAAGCACGACGGGAATAATTGAAAAGGTTAAATCGCTAAAAAAGCAGGGATGAAAAAGAATAAAAAAATTGAGAATATAGTCGCATCGCACAAGAAACTGGTTGCGGAATTCGAAAAAAATTCTGTCGATATAATTGTCACTATCGCGAATGCAATAACAAAGGCGTTCAAGAGGGGCGGGACGGTATATATCTGCGGGAACGGCGGGTCTGCTGCCGACGCACAGCACATCGCAGCGGAGCTGGTCGGCAGGTTCGAATGCCACCGCAAGCCTTTGCCCGCAGTCGCTCTCACCACCGACACTTCGCTTTTAACATCCGTCGCAAACGATTACAGTTTCGAGGATATTTTTCACAGGCAGGTCGATGCGTTCGTAAATAAAGGCGATATATTGTGGTGTATTTCGACAAGCGGAAAATCCCCTAACATCCTGGCAGCAGCAAAAAAAGGAAAGAAAAAAGGGGCCGTGGTTGTGGCGTTCACGGGAGAGAAAAACAGTCTGCTCGAAAAAACTGCGAACATCTGCTTTTGCGCAGGCGGAGACTGTGCCGCCCGGAACCAGGAGATTCACCAGCTGGCTTATCATATAATATGCGGTCTCGTTGAGGATGACTTTTATAAATAGGATATTGTGGATATGGAAAATGTAGAAAACAAGAACAAGGCGATTTTTCTCGACCGTGACGATACCATAATCGAAGACTCAGGCTATATCAATAACCCCGACCAGGTAAAACTGATAAGCGGCGTCGCAAAATCTCTCCTCGAATTCAGGGAGATGGGCTTCAAGCTCATAGTCGTCACCAATCAGTCGGGCATAGCGAGGGGAATCCTGACGGAAAAAACTCTCGGCGAGATACACGAGCGAATCAACATCCTTCTGTCGGAGAAAGGCGTTATCCTCGACGGATTTTACTATTGCCCGTTTCATCCCGAAGGCATCGTGCCGCAGTATCGCCGGGAAAGCGAAAGCCGGAAACCAAACCCAGGAATGATTATCACCGCATCCCAGGAGCACAACATCGATTTAAGCCAGTCCTGGACTATCGGCAATGATTCCCGCGATATCGATGCCGGCAAACGCGCAGGATGCAAAACAATCCTTATCGAAACAAAGAGCCGCACCGCACCGCTTTTGACATTCAAAGAGGAGCAGCCTGAAGCAGATTTCCGTGCGGTCAATATGAAAGAGGCCGTAAATATCGTCAAAAGACACTACAGACAGATTGAAATACAGCGGAAAATCGAAAACACCGCACGGCTCGAAAGGCCAAGATTGCGCACCACCCCCCCGCCGCCGATGCCTGCGCCTGCGTCTCCGCCCGCACAGGTATCCGCACCGGCGCCTGCACTGGCGCCTGCTGTGATGCAATCGCAAACCGCCGAAAGCGACATCCCGATGCCGGCCAGGACTTCGAGAAGAAGCAGAATCGTTTCCGTCGAACCATCTGCGGCAGAAACCCCTAAAACAGAAACTCCTAAAATAGAAACTCATAAGACAGAAACTTATAAGACGGAAGAAACAGTTCAGGCCCGGCGTAATATCGAAGAAGAGCAAGAGGAGCAAAGTCCGCAGCAGCTGCTGGCGAGCATCCTGCGGGAGCTGCAAAACATACGAAGACTGGAAACAAGAAGCGAATTCTCCATCGCAAGACTGCTTGCGGGACTCCTGCAGGTCGTGGTCTTCTTCTGCCTGCTGGTGGGTATCTTGCTTACGATGCAAACAACAAGAAGGTCCGACCTGATTTTGATTACTCTCGGTTTCGCAACCGTCCTGCAGTTAATGGCGCTTACCTTATACTTGATGCAGAACCGGAAATAAATTGTCCGGCTGGACTCGCCCTCTGCCAAAACAGGAAATTGAACAGTGAAGACAAAATGGAACAGGCCGCTGATAAAATATTAGTCTGGCTTCCCTCCCCGATGGGCGATGCGATTCTCTGCACCCCCGCCCTGCGAGCCTTAAGGAAACAATTTAAGAATTCGAAAATAACTTTTCTCGGCAGCGAAACGGTCCGCCGGATTTTGTCGCCCTGCGATTTCAATGACGACTGGCTCATCAAAAACACCGGCAATCCCCTTGAAACTATTATGGCCGTCAGGAAAAACAAATTCTCGCAGGCAATTCTTTTTAAAAATTCATTCTCATCCGCCATCGCCTGTTTTTTGGCATCGATTCCCAAACGAACAGGATACGCCAGAGACTGCCGCAGCTTTCTGCTCACGGAAAGACTCTCGCCGCAAAAAATGCCGGATGGCAGATTCAAGCCCGGCTCTATGATTGACTATTATCTTGCAATCGCGTCGGCAGCCGGCTGCCCGCCGGAAGAAAAATTCCCCGAACTAAAGGTTAGCCCGGAAGATAGGAATCAAATATACTCCAAATTCCCGCAATTAAAGAAACCGGCCGGCTCTGTCGTTATACTGGTCCCCGGCGGCGCATTCGGGCCGAGCAAGTGCTGGCCCGCACAAAGATTCGCACAGACGGCGGACAGGCTTATTTCGGAATTCAACGCAATAGTTTTTGTTTCGGTCTCGCCCGCAACAGCGGAACGCCAAATCGCAAAAGATGTCTGCCGGCAGAGTAAAAATAAATTGATTGGCCTGTCAGAAAATCCGTTAACAATCGGCGAATTGAAGGCTCTCTTCTCCATTGCGGAACTGGTTATCACCAACGACACCGGGCCCCGGCATATCGCCATTGCCCTGCGGCGAAACGTCATCACGCTCTTCGGCCCGAATGACCCCGCCTGGACAGATACGGGCTGGCAAAAGGAAATAAAGATTGTCGGACAGGCTGACTGCGCACCCTGCGCAAACAAAATATGCAGGGCAAAGCAGCATAAATGTATGGAAGCGATTACCGTAGATATGGTATGCGACGCGGCAAAAAGGCTGCTTTAAGAAAAATATGAGAAATCAGAAATTCATAAAAATTGAAGATTCATTTATCGTTGACCAGGACTACAGGGATGCGTTTACAAAACTGGGTCTTAATTCCATCGACGATGTATTCTCTTTTTCCGCGGGCGAAACCATCAGCAAGAAAAACCTCGCTGCATACAGAAGCAGAATCAAATTTGAAACAAATTCCCCTAAACAAGTTTTATATCTTAAGCGATATGACACACCTCCAGTTTTGCTCCAGCTTAAAAACTGGTTTGCACAGCGAGCAGCTAAAAGCTGCGGCCGCACCGATTTTGAAACATCACTCGAAATTGACAGGCTCGGCATAAATACGCCGAAAGTCATCGCCTTCGGCGAGCAGAAAGGCCTGCTTTTTGAAAAAAGAAGTTTCTTTATCGCTGAAAACATTCCTGATGCCGATGCAATCGAAAGAAAATTACCCCTCTGCTTTTACGAACTGCAAATAAATAAATCCGAAAAGAAAAAATTTATTGAAGATGCTGCTGCTTTTATCAAAAAATTCCACGAAACAGGCTTTCGGCACCGCGACCTCTATTTTTCGCACATATTTTACGACGGCACAGGCAGGTTTTTTCTGATAGATTTATCGAGGGTTTTCAGACCGCTGTTTCTGAAGCAGTATTATTTAGTAAAAGATATTGCCCAGTTATTCTACTCGGCGCCGGCAAAATCTTTCTCAAATACCGACAGGCTTCGCTTTTATTTCGCTTATACAGGCCGCCGGTCGTTAACCGGAAAAGACAAACGATTCATAATGAAAGTAATAAAAAAGGTAAGCCGGATTGCCCGGCACGATAAAAAGCACAACAGGTGAGCCGGTAAAAATTAAAAGGTCATAGCCATAATGAAAATTAAGGTAGCGATAATTAACGAACGTGCAGACGCAAGCCTCGGAGGGGCGGAGCGTTCCGCCTTCGAGCTTGTCGAGGCTCTGAAGCAGGAGGGAATCAACGTTGACCTGTTAGCCGCTACAGGCAAAGAAACAGAAAACATAAAAATCCTTTTTGCAAACAGGGAGACACGCAGAGCCGGTTTTTATGCCTTCGGCAAAGCCCTGCAAAAAATCATACCTCAAAATCGCTATGATATTATACACAGTTTTCTGCCGTTTGATTTTGCAGACGTTTATCAGCCGCGAGGCGGCGCTTACCCTGAGGCGATAATACGAAACGCCGCCAGTTTTCAGAATAAATTTGTCGATGGTTTCAAGAGACTAACCGCTTATGCAAATTTCCGGCGGACGGTACTGCTGCGGGCGGAGAGAAAACTTTGCCGACGGCAGGATGGCCCGGTTATTGCCGCTCTTTCCAATTACGTGGCGGAGCAGTTCAAAAAATATTACGGAGTCGGCGGGGAACGGGTTGTTGTCATTCTGAACGGAGTAAAGATTCACGCTATGCCGGATGCCCGCCACGGGCGGGCTGTTTTACAAACGCGTTCAAAAATCCTGAACGAATTTGGAATAAAAGATTCCGAAACAGCCCGCCAAAAGGACGGCGGATCTTCGACCCGCCAAAAGGACGGCGGATCTTCGACCTCCGTATTTTTATTCGCTGCAAATAATTTCAGGCTGAAAGGACTGGCCGTCCTGCTCGAAGCGTTTTACCTGGCAACGAAGCAAAACGCTAATCCCTCATTTTTAATAGTTGCCGGCAGAGGAAACAGGCAAAAATATCTCGCCAGGGCAAGGCAATTAGGTATCGAAAGAAAAATTGCTTTCATTGAGGCGCCCGGCGACTTGCGAATAATTTCCGCTGCCGCCGATGCAGCCGTCTTACCGACATTTTATGACCCGTCGAGCAGATTTATTCTCGAAATGCTGTCTATGGGGAAACCCGTTATAACCACAAGATACAACGGCGCCGCAGAACAGTTCACAAATAACGTTCACGGCAGAATAATCGATGAACCGGGCGACATCGAAGCCCTGGCGAAAGCAATTGTTTATTTTGCGGATAAAGAAAATTCTCAAAAGGCGGCCAATGCGATTGTCGCCGATAACATTCCGCAGAGCGTCTCGATAAGCCGCGTCGCGAAATCACTTATAAGCCTTTACGAAACAATACTCGAAAAGAAAAAGAGGTGACAATGGTTTTCCTTTTACTGATTATACCGGCGTATTTTGTCGGCTCGATACCATTCGCATATATCTTCGCCCGTGCCAAGGGTATCGATATACGCAGTATCGGTTCCGGCAATATCGGCGCAACGAATCTGTCGCGAGCTCTCGGCAAAAAATGGGGTTATCTGTGCTTCGTCCTCGACATGCTCAAAGGTTTTCTGCCGACGCTGGCCGCTTCGCTGATGTTGCCATCCAATCCATCCGTGTGGAATCTCTTTGCCGCACTTTTGGTCGCAGTCGCCGCCGTTTCAGGACACATATTTCCCGTCTGGCTGAAATTCAGGGGCGGTAAAGGCGTAGCCACAAGTTTCGGCGCGGCGCTCGGCTTCTGGCCTTACTATACAATCTGTGCAGGTGCATCGCTTGTCGTCTGGCTAATCGTGGTTGTGTTTTCACGCTATATCTCGCTGGCGTCAATCATCGCCGCTGTTGCTTTTCCAGTATTTCTAATCGCAGAGATGATTATAAATTCAGAGTGGGGTTTGGTTCGTCTTTGGCCGCTGCTGATTATGGCAGTCGCCATACCTTTGATTGTGATTATCCGTCACCGCCCCAACATTAAAAGACTCTTCACTGGGACAGAAAGCAAAATATCATTAGACCTTCTCGGAAAACTCCGCAAAGCCAAATGAGATAATCTGCGGATTCGCTTTTTTGTATGCTGATATAGACTTTAGTGTATAACCTGCTGTGATGATTACTATCCCCTTAATACAAAACCCTCACGCTCAATCCGCAACCAGACCCGTCAGGTCGCAGCGGACTAAATCTCACCGCCTACGAAATATCCTCGGCGTGCTGAACCATCCCTCTTACAAATACCGCTTCTAACGGTTCAGCAAAGGCAACTTCGGCAACAACCTTAAGCAACTTCACTACCTCAAGTAGTGCCGCCCCAAGGCCAACACACTTTACCAACTAAGCACCCAATAAGGCTATATCGACAAAATTACTAAATTGTCAACACAAATTATTATCGCTATCCCGATAATTAATTGGTTTATTCCAAAATAAACCTTCAAAAATGCAGGAAATATCATTTTCTTCGCAGGCATTGGGCTACAATACTCCGACCGAAGTGTATGGCGCGGCAGTTGGCACTTCCGTAGCCCTTCGAGATCATTCCGTTCCAACTGCTTTAATACACGGCGATGAGCCTGCCTTAGAAACTCCAGTTTTATGTTTTGACAATAGGCAGGGATATATACTAACATAGAATGGTTTGCAGGACATTTTTTCACAAATAAACAATGTTAAAGGAGAAGTTAAATGATGACATCTTCCAGTTTCACAAAATTATCAACCATAGCAATGCTGGCTATTATCTCTCTGCCCTTTGTCAATCAGGCTGCTGCAGCACAGGAATCAACACTGAAAATAAACTCAACTGAGAAGAAACTGTATCTGCCGAAAGAAATCGACCGCGTTCCAAAGAACAATGACTATAACGACGTTAACAGCGTATATAATTTTAAACACATGGTTCAGAGTGACAACGTTGCCATCTTCTGGGACAAGGAATATGGCGATAATCCTATGACTGACCCGAATGTGAAAAAGCGTTTTGATGTCAATAATATGCTTAAGGAGTGCGAACGGTTTTATAACTATTATGTCAATGATCTGAAATTGGTACAGAAAGGCAAATCAGTAAGTGATAAATACAAGCTGCTTGTCTTTGTATTCGGAGGCAATGATGGAACGGCATATGGCGGCGGAATCGATGATAAAATCCCGGCTTTGTGGACACCTGCAGTGCGAGTGAACAAGACGCCTTACGGCGTCCTGGCTCATGAGATGATTCATTGTTTTCAGTTTATTAGTGGTATCGACGGCGCGCGGGGCGGCGGTGTCAATCCTGAAATGGCTGCCCAATACGGGCTGTGGCAGGTTTTACCGGAATGGATGACTTTCGAAAACTATCACCTGGTTGCTTTTATGAATCAAACCCATCTGGCGTTTGGGCACCCGGACAATATGTATCACTCGGCACAGGTTTTGGAATACTGGTCGTTTAAGCATGGAAAAGAGTTTTACGGCGATATGCTTCGTTCCAAAGAGCAAGGGGACGCAGTGACACTCTATAAAAAAATGTACAACTTAACCCAGGAACAGTTCAATGACGAAATGTTCGATGCCTGCCGCAGATTCATTACCTGGGATCTGCCGAGAATAGAAAAGGTGGCCCATCAATATGCCAACCAGCACCATACTGATCTTAATGATGTCAATGACGGCTGGTACCGGATAGCGAAATCGAAATGTCCTCAGAACTACGGCTACAATGGTATCAAGCTCAAAGTGCCTGCTGCAGGAACTAATGTTGTCCTGAATTTTAAAGGTATTGTTGCTGCTGAAGACGTTAATGCCGTTAAAAAAGCCGGCTGGCGTTACGGATTTCTCGCTTCATTGAAAGATGGCAGCCGAGTTTACGGAGATGTATGCAAAGATAAGGAAGGCACGGCAACATTTAAAGTACCGGAAAATACCGAATATTTGTGGCTGGTCGTGATGGGTGCGCCGACAGAGCACCGGGCTAGTTCGATGATGAGACGAAGAGCCAGAGCCGGCGGCAGCGGTGTAGAGCAGTGGCCTTACCAGATTAAATTAACCGGAACCACCCTTGATGACTCGGTTATAAAAAAACCTTAACCATTTGCCGGAATTATTTTTAAAAGTACTGGTTTCCCGGCTTCGATTATGCCCAGCCTGACTGTCTCATAGTAAGCTGGGCATAGGGTGATCAGTGTTTGACGTCTGTGGAAGCGGCACAGTTTGAGACCAATAGAATTGCCATATCAGGAGCCTAAACCGTCTCCGGATTCAAAGGCAAATATGTCTCATTTTTGCTGACGACGTACATCTGCTTGCAAAAAGCATAGGGAGAAAACCAAATGATGAATAATCAAGAGTCGAATCATGATGAGGTCCCGATTCATGGCTTGAGTTCCCAAGCCGGAGGTTCGCCGAAAAAATTGCCGCTGGGTTCGCATGCAGGCGTAGGTATTGCTGTGGCAAGTTTTGTTTTAGGGCTGGTATCGCTGCTTTTATCTCTCTTTGTAATTGGATTTATATTCGGCATCGTAGGCTTGGTGTTTGGTATTGTTCATCTTAGTAAGAGGCTGCCTTTCTTTAAAGCCATGGCTGTCTGGGGTGTTGTGCTTTCAGCAATAGGAAGCCTGGCAGGCATCAGCTTTGGTGTGTTTTATGGAATAAAGATTCATCAAGTCTTTTCGGAAATGGAAGAAATACAACCACAGGCGGAAGATTATATTGGTATAGCTGCCCCTGATATTAAGCTAACCGACATGGATGGCAATGAGATTATATTATCTCAACTAAAGGGCAAGCGTGTTGTTTTGGACTTCTGGGCAACATGGTGTCCGCCTTGTAAGGAGGAAATCCCACACTTCATAATGCTGCACAATGAGGTAAAAAGTGACACTCTTGTTATTGTTGGAATAAGTTCTGAGGATAAGAGTACCCTTAAAGCCTTTATCAAAAAAATTGGTATAAACTACCCGATTGTATCTGCTGACAATCTGCCTTTTCCGTTTGACCAGATTTCTGTTATTCCCACAACATTTTTTATTGACTGCAACGGAATAATCCAGAATGTACTGGTTGGATATAATGATTACGATACCTTAAAAGCGAACGCAGTGGCGGAAAACTATAAAGGTGAACAAAAAACCGCACCGATTCAGCCGCAGACAGGACTTAAGGATAGTGAAATAAAGTACACGCTGAAACTCCAGTGGACTTTGAATATTCCAGGTGCAGTTTCAATTTGTGCCGGTAATTGGGGTAATGATGGAAAAGAGAAAATCCTGGTTGAGGATCGTAATAGAAATCTTCACATTACTGGTTTAGAAGGTCAAATTCAGAGCAGTATCAAAATACCTGAGTTATTCTTGCAAACGGAAATAGGCAAGTATAAACAGAATGGTTACAGGCTTTTAGGTTATTCAAATTGGGGACGTAAAGTAACTGTAGTTGATACGAATGGAATGAAATTGTGGGAATACAAAGCAAGGATGGGTGTTGATGGTGCACATTTTGGAGACTTGGATGGAGATAACACCGACGAACTGATAGTTGGTATGAATGGGTCTGGCGGACTTCATGCAGTTTCCTGTGATGGAAAGCAAAGGTGGAAGGTCACTGCAATAGGCAATGTTTGGAACCAGGCAGTTGTTGCAGGGCGTGACCCTAAAAATACTCTTGTATTTGCAACCGAAGCCGGCGGCACAGTACGAGTTTACGACAGTAATGGACAAATAGTAAGGACTTTGCAACCGCTCGAGAAATACTATGCTCAAATGACGGCATCACTGATTGATGCCAATGACGATATTCAAGTGGTTGCAATAGGAGCTGATGGAACTGTTGTTGCATTCAATCCTACAGGGCAAATAGCCTGGACAACCAGCAGCTTGAAACAGAGTTCATGGAGGACAAGTAACTTCGCCTGTGGGGACATGGATGGGGACGGCCGGAAGGACTGGGCGTTTCTTGAAGCAAATGGCGACCTGATCATAGCAACGTCGGATGGAACCAAACTTGCATTCCTGCCATCGCAAAAAGGCATTGAGGGCTTCTCGATTTGTTCGGGTTTAAATGGTGGTGCATTAGTAACTATGAGCAAAGGAAATATCAGTTCATATTCACTTAGTAAGTAGAAGATGCGATTGTTAGGAACGCTTGCTGTTTGACGTCAGCGGAAGTGGCACAGTTTGAGATATATGGTTAAGAGAGAGATTCAAGAGGTTTCTTCGCAGACTCTTAATCCTGATTTTGTTGCGCATCTGTTGCGCACCCCTGTTTCTGCTGAAAGTGAAAATTGCCCGATTACCGTAACTGCCTAAGTGGCAGGATGTTACAAAGTACGCCCGAGGGGATTCGAACCTTTGACCTACGGATTAGAAATCCGTTCGGTAGCTTATAACTGATTGTTGGATAAGTAGTTATAACACGTTTTTTGCTCACAAATGAGGCTTACAAGTGAATAACAAGTCACTGAGAAGTTATTAACAAGCTGCTATCATGTGGCGACTGACCCACTCAGTGACCCACTTTTAGGATATATCTTATTACGTCCATTATATCCGAAGACGGCTTGTAAACTCAGAATTATTCATGACACCCTACATACTTACAAATGTTTGATGTCAGCGGAAATGGCTCAGTTTTTGGGGGTCAGGTCATCATGTCTATCCCATGCGTGGGTGGATTCTTTCTTGACTGGAATGGCAAAATTTGATAACATCAGAAAACTTGCTTAAATTAATAGTTCGGGGAAGGGAAGCCGAGTTTTTTGGATTCAAAGGATTGATAGATTGATATTTTACTATTTCATAACTGCTTTTCTCGGAGAAATTAGCTATGAAAGCAATGGGGCTGTTGGAATCAGTGATAATTATAATTGTTGCCTCGGCAGCTTGTGGTGAAGTTTCGACAAGAGTATACCTAAGAGATAGCAACATACCTCTTAAACTGGCCGATCCGTGTATTCCACATATTTATCAAGATATTATGGTTGGAACAAGGCTTTCAATTATTGTCAGTTCAGACACAGGTGGATACTGGAGCGGAGGTTTATTCCTCGTAGATATGAACCATAATTATGGAGACCTTTCGTGCAGAGATTGTAATGGTATTGAATGCGGATGTTCTCTATTTCCAGCTGCAGGCGAAGGAGCAGGTGTATTGAGTTGGGAAAACGATTACCTCAACGGCTACATAATGAATACTACCAACGATGCCATTGCCGGCGACTGGTTTATTATCGACTATCTTGCCACAAATATCGGCGACTGCAACGTGGGGGTTTTTGATGATAACGTAAGTCTGGAATTACCAGTTTACGAGATTTCTTTCCACCAGATTAGAACACGGGATTTTAATGGGGATGGTGTTGTTAATTTTGCAGACCTTGCTTTATTTGCCTCTTATTGGCAACAAACAGGATGTAACGGACCGGGCTGGTGTGAAGGTACCGACCTTGATATCAATGGAAAAGTCGATGCTAATGATTTAATGCTTTTTTGCGATTATTGGCTTGAAAGAACGAAATAACAATAACGAGCCCGGCTTATATATTCTTCAATAAAATATCACTCTTCGACTTTTTATCAGCATTTCCTCAAAATTTTCAAAAAAATTGAAAATATGCCAATCCGCAAACGCTATTACTAACAGCAGGAAGGTATATGTATTGTTGATTGGTAATAAGTCAAAAGGTTAGGAATAAGTTCTTTCTTTATTCAATGAAGGAGTAAGTTATGAGAGCTATCCATGCCATATTAGCAACTTTCTTAATTTTCTTTGCCGGTTCTGTTGCTTTTGCGGACAGGCCTTTAGAGAAAGCTGAAATTTTACAAGTGTTTCAAAAACTAACAAGTCAACCAAGAAAAACCTGGCTATCGGCAGGTATGATTAAGGCAACACACGAAGAATATAAGGCCGCCAAAACAACAGATGCCAACGAGATTAGGAATCGGATTAAAGAAAAGGTTGCCGAATATCAAAACAGTTCAAACAAAAGAGAGCTGACAGAGAGTCTGCAAAAAATGGAGCTTGACGCAATACCTTTTAACGTCCGTTACGAATTGTCTAACGAATATACGATGAATTCCTCTGTGGTTGTAAAATTTGATGGAGAAAGGTTTTATTGGGAAATAGAAGTCAACTCCCGAACAGACTCAATAAAACCTGCCCAGGACATAGAAGGCAATTTTATGTCTAAAAAGTTTGATCTGGACTGGAATGCCAAACGGATATTCGCCTGGGATGGGGAGAAATATACCACATATTTTCTGCCGGGTAATCATGCAATAATTGATGCAACAGGCAATACGCCACATGTTATAAACGGGCCCCTGACTGCTGGTATTATTCCCTGGGGATATGGTTATTACAAGTATGAAACCCTTGCTACCGCGGATTGTTCTGCTGTAGAGAAAGATGTTGATGGGCACAAACAAGTACATGTTACACTTCAAAACTTAAATGGTTCACAGATGTTTTTTGTGTTAGATGCGGAAAAAGATTATTCAATATTATCCTGCTCAAAAATGGGGCTTGGCAATGTTCTTGTTTCTAACCACTACTCAAATTATCAATTAATATCAGGTAAATGGATGCCTACTTTGATTTTGCTGGAAAATTATGAGTCATCAACAAACAGGTTAATATCGCGTGATGTGTGGAATATTACGAATATTGACACGAATACTCCGGATGATGTCGAAGTTGCCTATAGGGATGGTGCAATGATAGAGTATTTTTCCCCTATTAGTAATCAACCGCAGGCATATCATTATTCCTACATGACTAATACAGATATGCTATTAGCCGATAGACTGGCGTTCCTGTCTGAAACTCAACAACCTAAAAACTGCGCGACAGCAGCGATAAAATATAGTGCCTCGAAATTAGGTAAAAATGTCACGAACCAACAGCTTGCTCAAATAGTAAATAACCCAAATGGAGATACGAGTCTTTATCAAATGAAACAATTGGTCAGCAGCTTAGGACTTAATTGTCGAGCTGTTAAGACCGACATTCAGACTCTTAAGAGCTTGAGCAACTGTGAGGTAATATTGTACATCCCGGCCAAAAAGCATTTTGTTGTTCTTGACAGAATTGATGATAAGTATGTCTGGACTATCGACCTGACAAGTAATAAGTTTTTCTATCATACAGATATAAATTTCTTTGGGATGGACTGGTGTGAGGGGCAGGCCCTTCTGATTTCAAATCAGCCGTTCCAATCAGATGATAACTTTATTGAAATCGATGACGGACAGTTAACGGGTATAGTTGGAGCAGCTGGTTATTCCTGCACGAAACTTATACAGACCTACGATGTAATTTATTGTAATCAATTAGGTGGCGTTTGTGATGGCCTATATACAGTGTTTTATACAAGATTCGGCTGCGAAGCTGCCGCAAGCGGCAGTTGTCCCAGTTTATTAATGATTAGATTCCAAACAAGTCCCTGCATAAATAACCCTTATGACCCTTCTGATTGTACAGTTACAGGCGTGTGGACCTGCTACTATATGCGGGCATGTGGCTAATTAAACTATTAAAATAAACGCCCAGACAACAAAAAAGTCTGTTCTTTCTTTATAAATCAACACTCTGTGTTGATTTTGAAGGGGAGAAATTATAAAATGAGATTTTATGAAACGAGAGTGTTTTACTATAATAGAAGTAATTGTAGTTATTGCCATAATAGCTCTCCTTATGGCGATATTAGTTCCTGTATTACGAAGTTCAAGACTACAGGTAAGGACTGTCATTTGTAGTTCAAATATAAGACAATTGCAGCTCGGTCTTTCAGAATATGAATCCGAAAACAAGACCTTCCCTTTCGGTTTTGAAGATATAAGCAATAAAACAAACCCTCTACCGCCGGGCAGTTACGCTGGAAACAAATATGACAAAATTGGCCGGTGGTGGTTCAATTTTATAGAAGGTCTTTATCAAAAGTCTCGAAACATAAGGACAGTTCTTCAATGCCCCTCTAAACCAATGGATGACATTTCTATTGGCTCGAATATCCTTTGGTGTAATTACGGTGTAAATCGTTCCGTGTGCAAAAGCTACGACGATATGTCACCACTAAGGGAAGAATTTGTTGGAAAGCCTTTAAGCAGTGCCTCTATTCCACATCCTGGACAAACCCTGTTGATAACTGACAGCGGCTACAGTTTAATCAGCTGGTGGCACGCAACGAATGTCCCTCCTGTAACATTGGGTAATAAAATAATTGAAGACGCAGCTTATGTTCCTGGGCTGAAGATTAATAAAGAAAGGCAACTATGGCCTGGCCAAGAAGGAGATGCCATATACGGGCGTCACCCGAATAAAACAGCCAACGTTGGGTACGCAGATGGACATACTGATATAATAAAAGCTGATGAGCTTTTTGTGGAAAAAACAGCCAACAGTTACAGAAATAAGTCTCCGCTTTGGCAGCCAAAGTAAGATAAAGATTTGCTCTAAAAAGACAGCTTTTCAATAGAAGTTTTTATTTCGTTTTCGCCTAAATATTCAACCGCCTTAATTGATGTTAGAATATAATCTTTATCAAAAGATGTTTTTTGATAAGACTCTGTCTTTTGAGGAAGCATTGTTTCTGGGTTCACAAATACCCGCCATTTAAAAGATATCTCTTTGCCGCTTCTTGACTTGTCAACCCATACCAGATTGTAAATGTCGGTATCCTCTTTTGCTGTTCCCGGGCTTTCTCTGGCTTCGTGTTCCCATTTGGCATTGGGGGGAATCTCAGACATATCATTAAAAGGAACTAAGCCTAAAAAACTATTTATTGTTTTCCGGATATTTGCGGCAACGTCATCGGGCAGATTGGTTGTTTCTACTATATCTGCACCAGCTTGCTTGCTTCTTCTTATGCCTTTCGATACGTCTGACAAAACCGATTCGCTGTTGGTTTTTGTCATAAAGATGTTAAACGTTCGAGACACCCAGAGTTCCTGTACAGGCCCTTTCCTGCCAGCAATAAAATTTGAAATATGGACATTCTTAATCCTGCCGATGGCCTTACATATTTCTTCTATTGTAACTGCTTTTGCAGTTGATATATTGAAAAGAAACGCAAATCCAATTAGTATGGCAGCAGCAGCTATGGCAGCCTTAAATAACGGCTTTATGTTTCTTCCAGAGGCCTTCTTTTTGAGTGCGGTGTCAAAGTTAACCGTTGAAGTTTGCTGTTCAGCCTCTATTGTATCCCCATATTTAGCTACTTCTACTCTTATAGGAAAACCGGAGTAAAGGTCATCAAATTCATCAACAGTTTTTGTTTTAGCTGTTTTATCGATGTGATACATAGTAACAACATCGGATTCACTCCGTTCGGCAATAGCATATACGGTATCGTGCAACTTTTGCATTTTAGCAAGACAAATTGGGCATTCTCGCAAATGAGAAGTAAGTGAGCGGCGAAATTTCGCATACTGGTCGGTAGCAGGGTCAAGCCCATAGGGGACAACATAATCAAAAATATCGGCCTGGGGCAGATCCTGATAACAAAATTGTTCCTGTCCTGTGTTGTTATATAAATTTTCCTTAATGGCTGAATCCCTACGCTGGTATAACTTATTTCTGCATTCGGGACAGATACATATATGTTTCAAAACATTCTCATTGGTGTTGTCAAAATCCATTGACACAACTGCGGAAATGGCGTTTTGAGTTTCTGAACATCTCATTTCGTTTGACGAGGGTGTTTCTGCAAATAGTTGACTTAATCTGCTCAACTGCTTGGAATTAAGGCCTAATTTTCGAATGGTCTCTAAATCATCAGAGCATCGTTGGCATTTATCTAAATGTACGGTTATGGGTGTCGGGATTTTGATTTCTAAAGCAGGGTCTAACAGGCTTGGAAGAAAGGGCTTTACGGCTTGACAAGTTACGGCTTGCCCGATATAGGCAAAATGTAGTTCCATGAAAATACTTTTGGCCGAGCGAACCTGCTTTTCTTTCAGATCCGGCTGGTTTTCGGATAGCACCAGCAGGTCTTTAAATCGCTTTATGTGTTCTTGGCAGTATTGACAATCGGTAATATGGTTAGCTATGGAGACCGGAATAGTGCTGCGGCTCTCATTAATAAGAAAGTCATAATAATACGGCTCAGCCTGCTTACACGATGCACTGGAATTGTCGGCAACCATTTTAATTACCCGATTCTTAAAAAAAACCGCATTTTCTTCAATCCTCTAGAGATATATCTCCAGGCTGCCGTGTTATTAATGCTCATTTCAGACGCAATATCTTTGATTTTGTAGTCTCTCACATACCTTAAAGTAACAGCGCGAGCCTCACTGTTTTGCAACCGTCTCTCTATAACTGATAATATCTTATCCATTTCCTCTGTTTCAATCAAGCCATTTTCCGGGCTTTCTTCTACTGAAGAACGCCTGGAATGTTCGGAGTATCTATGCAATTGAGCCTGATACCTCTCTATCCGGCGAACACTATCAAAAATATCGTTTATTATTGCCCTATAAAGGTAACCTTTGATGTTCCGGTTATCAGATGGAAGGGGATTGGAAACAAGCGAAAGGAAAAAATCCTGAAACAAATCATCCGCCTGGGCCTTGTCCTTAACTTTGCAACAGATAATTGTATATATGAAATCCCCATATTCATCGAACGCCTTAGCCGCTGCTTTTACATTCTGCGTTTGTTCATCAGTATTTGCTCTTGATGTTTTCAATCAGTACCTGCTCCGAAGCCATATCTAAAATTGTTGGCATAATAGCGAGAATAACAGAGTAACCGCTGTCTATGGAAGGTTATTATTTAATTCTCGAAAAACCATCACTTTATTATAAAATATCCGGAACCATTCAAGGAACTAATGATTTTTCATTCTTTTGGACAGTATTTTTGGCAATTTCAAGTATTCTCTGCCTTAAAACCCTTGGTGTAAGAACCTGTACTTGGTCACCATAACCAAGAATCCACCAGATTATCTCATTAAGCCCATCAACACGGAACTCAACTATTGCGGAACCATCTTCTTCAAACGTAACTGTTTGTGTGCTGTGCCATTGGGTTTCAGCCACGCTAAAAGCAACTTCCGGCAAAAATCTGAGCTTGACATTATATAATCTTCCTTCAGGCATCATTGACCATGCCCGTCCGAGATAATCAGACACATTAAAATTTTTATCCTCAACAAAACATTTGTCTAATATTTTTAACTCTTTGATATGTTTAAGCCTAAAACTGCTGATACCTTTATGATAACTGGACATACCCAGCACATACCATGTTTGGTCATTATACATAAGATGATAAGGACTTAAGTCGGTTACTATGTATTTATGCTCACACGGCAGATAATAATTAACTGTTACAATTTGTTTTCGCAAGATTGCTGTCAGAAGTTTGGGGAATATCAGATTGAGCGAATCAAATCTTTCCTGGTTGCTGGGCTTTATGGAAATATGCCGGAGGGCTGCGTTACAATAACGTTTTGTCCTGCCTGGAAGATTGGTTTCGATTTTTATTGCTGCTTTGACTGCTGAATCTTTCAATGGGAAGTGGACATTTTCTTGTGCTTTGTAGACAAGTAAGAGCAAGCCCAGCGCTTCTTGTTCGCTTAGTTCTGATGCTGACAAGCAGAATTGCGGATCTAAAGTATAACAACAATTTTCCCGATCGAAATGGCAGGGAATACCTGATTTTTGCAGGATTTTCAAGTCTCGAAAAATTGTTCTCCTGCTTGTCTTAAGGAACTTCGCCAGGTCATCAGCCTTATATCGTTGTACCGATTGTAATGTCCTAAGGATTTGTATTATTCTGCTGACCCTAATAGTATTCATAATATACCTTTGCTATAAAATCGGTATCCATAGTAAATTATATCCATAATACAATCTAAGTCAACAGGTTTTAGGGAAAAGCCCCCTTTTCCCACGTGATTACTCTCTCCTATTAGTGGATACTTTTATAGAGTTTCTTCGAGGATTGAGGGTAAAATCTCTGTAAAACTAACGAATGACGACCGCAGGCGAGCGTGTTTTTTCACGGGTTTTGATGGAGAATTATCTGACGTCAGCGGAAATGGCTCTGGCTGGCCACTCGAGTTTTGAAACAACGCACAAGTTCTATGTGGCAATTTCGCATGATTTGTTAGATCGAGCACGAGAGGTTTCTTCGCAGACTCTTAATCCTGATTTTGTTGCGCATTTGCTGCGCACCCCTGTTTCTGCTGACAGTGAAAAATGTCCGATTACCGTAACTGCCTAAGTAGCAGGATGTTACAAAATACGCCCGAGGGGATTCGAACCTCTGACCTACGGATTAGAAATCCGTTGCTCTATCCAGCTGAGCTACGGGCGCTTCAAAATCTAAGTTGTTGTAATATAATCCCTTGATGCGATTATTGTCAAGCCTCTTGAGTAAAGAACCCTTAAAAACAGCCGTTTGCGTCCCGCTAGCGTTAAATTGGTTACTTGTTCGAGTAATCCATGATTAATAATATTTCTGTTGGAGGGGGACGTTAGTGAAATCTATTTTTCGATTCTTTTTTTCCGGGATTCAAACAATGACGTATCTTTTACTTTGCGCGTCAAAAACTCAAGCCAAGGACTTTCTCCTTTTTCGTCGCCATTGCAGATTGAACAAGATTAAGACTCTATTGGAAATATGATTTACACCGTTTTTTGTTGTGGAAACAAGATGGTCTATGTGTCCTTCGCGATTTTCTTTTTTTAACGGCAGCCCACAATAGGCACAGGCTGAACCAAAATACTCCCATAAGATAGAAATCTCTTTATTGGTAGGTTCGGTATCTACAACTGCCTGTAATGTACGCCGCATCGTGTTTTTGGCATATCCAGGAGTCATCTTTGGCATGTGCCTTTTCCTTTCTTATTTAGCCCAACAATAATTAGATTGATCCGCATAAGATGCGGAACTTAGGTTTCCTATTCATCTAAAATGCGGTTTCTTTGCCCGGAAATCTTATTTTTCGCCTAACTGCCTTTTTATCATTCTTCTCTTCGTGTGTCTTCTGACCTTCGTGGTTTATATCTTTTTAATTTCAGGCGGTTCGCAGTTGTGCGCCGACCGCCCTGCTTAATTCACCGACAATATCTGCCTGGAAGCGGTCAACCGTATCGTGGGTGAGTGTGCCATCATCATCCCTGAAGAGGAGCGAAAGCATAATACTCTTTTTGCCCTGCGGGATGTTTTTGCCGCGATAAACCTCAACGAAACGAACAGTTTCAAGCTGGGCAGGAGCCTTTTTGCAGACGGAATCCTCGATTTTTGACCACTGTATATTTTCGTCAACGATTATCGACAAATCCCGTTCGACGGCAGGAAACCGGGAAACGGGCTGATATTTTGCTGTTCGGCTGTAAAGATTGAAAAGTTTTTCGAGGTCGAGTTCAGCCGCACAGATTTCCGTCTGGGGAAAATCAAATTTTTCCATCAGTTTCTTTGAGATAATACCCGTAAGCCCAACTTCTACCTCACCGGCCATAACAGAGGCAGAGGCATAAGCCCAGACGAGATTTTGCGGCAGAAATTCTGTTTTCAGACTGCTGTTAAGAGATTTTACAAGACTTTCTATTACGCCCTTCAATTCCCGAAATGGGCCATCATAAACGATTGTGAGTTTTGTTTTTTCATCCGGCAGGCTCCCCTGCTTTGCAGGAAGAAAAGTGTCAGCAATCTCGTAAATTCTGCAGGGCCGATTCTTCACATTCAGGTTCGTTTTCAAAACCTCAAGCAGTGAGCCTAAAAGCGTCTGACGCAGCAGATTCTGGCCCGGTCGAAGATTTTCGCTGACGGACAAATGAGAATCACCGGAAATATCTCCGAATAGGCCGGCAGTGGAACTATCGACAAAGCTTACCGTAATAGTCTCAAATAAGCCGCAGCCGTTAAGGTATGCCCGTATAAGATTTGTAATTTTCTGGCGATTGTCGGTAGCTTTTACCTCTATGCTGATTTTCTTTTCGGTCGGCACTTTGTTATATCCATAGACCCGTGCGACCTCCTCAATCAGGTCGGCTTCCCTGTAGATGTCGCTTCGCCAGGATGGAACTGTGCAAAGGATACTGTCGCCCTGCTGCTGTCTCGGCTGAAACCGGAGAGCAGAAAGAATCCGCAGAACGTCGGCAGCGGGAACGTCGATACCGAGGAGCTTTTTGAGTCTTTGCAATCTTAAGGACACCTCTTTTACGGCGGGTTTTTTCGGGAAGACGTCAACGGCGCCTTTCGCGATATGTCCGCCGGAAGTCTGGATAATAAGCTGGGCGGTTCTTTTCGATGCCCAATCTACATTATTTATATCCACAATCCTCTCGAAGCGATAAGAAGCCTCCGAAGGCAGGCTCAGCCTTCGCGATGTAGTTCTGACAGATAGCGGGGCAAAATGGGCTTCTTCGAGAAGGATTCGCGTTGTGGAATTGCCAACCTCGGTATTAAGGCCGCCCATAACGCCTGCAATGGCAACGGGGCCCCTGGGGTCGGCAATTACAAGATAATCGGCGGTCAGCTCGCAACGTGTGCCGTCGATGCTGACGAGGGTCTCGCCAGGCTTTGCGGTGCGGACGATGATTTTATGGTCTGCGATTTTATCGTAATCGAATGCGTGCGGCGGCTGGCCCGTCTCCATCATTGCATAATTTGTGGCATCGACAACGTTGTTGATGCTTCGCAGGCCGACCGCTTCGAGCCTTTTGACCATCCAATCCGGCGATGGGCCGACCTTGACACCTTCGATGACGCGTGCGATGTATCTGCCGCAAAGATTCGGGGCAAAGATTTCAACGCCGACGAGGTCTGCGGCATTTTTTTGCGACTCGATGAGTTCAACGGCGGGCAGTTTTAATTCGGCGCCGGTAGCGGCGGCCAGTTCCCTTGCGACACCGATATGGCCGAGACAATCGCCGCGATTACTGGTAATCTCCAAATCGATAACGGTATCGCCATCGAGATATTCGATGCCTTCATTGGGAAAGCCCAGATTGCTTAAAATTTCAGCAACCTGGTCTGCGGGTTTGTCGATTTTGACATAGTCGCCCAGCCAATTTAAGGAAATCTTCATAAATTTCACACCAAAAATAACCTGAAACAAACAAGATTACGGAACATTAGATTACAGGGTTATGGAGTGGATGTCAATAACCAGGGGATAGGGTTTAGGGTATAGGGTTTCCGCCTTCGCTTCCTTATTAGTTAAAATTACGGAGGACAAAAATGCTTCGGCGGACAAGTAGGGGATAGGGTTTAGAAAAAATGTGCTTTAATTCTGATGGAATCTGATTATAATACCAGCGGAAGTGAAAGGACTAAAAATATGAAACGCCAAATTCGATTTTGCTTATACACAATAGCGGTATTGGCTTGTTTGATTTCGAGCGGATGCCTTGAAAGGCAACTAACGATAAAGACAGAGCCGACAGCGGCGGTGGTTGAACTAAACGATGAGGAAATCGGCGTATCGCCTGTGACGGTCAACTTTAACTGGTACGGCGATTATAACGTCCGAATCAGCAAGGAAGGCTACGAGACGCTGAAGACGCATCGGCAGCTAAAGGCACCGTGGTATGACCATTTCCCGTTTGATTTTTTCGCACAGATTCTGCCAACGGAAAAGAAGGTGGATAAATACGAATGGGAATTTAAGCTTGAGCCGAAAAAAGAAGTCAACAGAGACCAGCTTATTCAGGACGCCCTGAAACTTAAAGAACAATCGAAATAAAAACTGCGAATCGGGACAAAAGAAATTTATAGCAGATTATTTTTGTACCAGTCGATGGCGATTTTGAGGCCCTGCTCGAAAGAGACTTTCGGCTGATAATTGATGAGTTTTTTGGCGGCGGTAATATCCGCGAGAGAGTGTTTTACATCGCCGGGACGAGCAGGAGCATATTCGGGTTTCACACTTTTGCCGGTAATACTGTTAATCATACGGATAATCTCGTTAACGGTGACGGCCTTTCCACAAGCGATATTTACAACCTCGCCAGTCGTTTTTTTTGCGCCGGCGGCGAGAAGATTAGCATCAACAACATTATCGACGTAGGTAAAATCCCTGCTCTGCTCGCCGTCGCCGTAAATGGTCGGCGGCTGACCCTTAAGAATAGAGGTGACAAAGGCGGGGATGGCGGCAGCATACTGGCTGGTCGGGTCCTGGTTCGGGCCGAAGACATTAAAATACCGCAGAGAAACGGTTTCGAGGCCGAAAACGGAATAAAAAACAGAACAATAATATTCGCCGACAAGTTTGGCAACGGCATAAGGAGAAAGAGGTTCGGGTCTGATAGTTTCAATCTTTGGCGAAGTCGGGGTGTCGCCGTAAGCAGATGAGCTGCCGGCATAAACGACACGTTTTACTTTCGAATCACGGGCAGCGAGCAGCACCATAAACGTCGCATCGACACAATGCTTGTGAGTAGCGGCAGGATTATCGACGCTTTTCGGAACAGAGGGCAAAGCAGCCTGATGAAGCACGACATCAATACCTTTGGTGGCGCTGCGGGCAACATCCTCATCACCGATATCAGCCTGGATAAACTCGATTTTATCGAGGATAGGCGCCAGATTGTCTTTTTTTCCGGTAAGAAGATTATCGACAACGCGAACGAAGCAATTCTGCCGGACAAGTTTTTTGCAGATATTGGAACCGATGAAACCGGCTCCGCCGGTGACCAGAAACCTTTGCATCAAAAACTCCTGAAGTCAAATAATTTAAGAAAGCAACCGCATCAGCATCCTAACTGACAGCGGGTTTTGGGAACTGGACTTTTTGATATTCCTGATAAGCCTTGAACTGCTCTTTGAAATAACCGCCCTTGAAAGAGTGCACACCAAAGAGGACACAACCGAGAATATTCGCATTAACCTGACGAAGTTCGCTGATAACCCTCTCAGCGGTTCCCCGCTGGGTGGAACTGGCGTTGAAAACGAGGATAGTGCCATCGACAATTCTGGCAAGCAGCTTGACATCACCGACAATCAAAGCCGGCGGGCCGTCGATAATAACATAATCGTATTTTTCAGTCTGGTGCTTAATAAACTGTGCCATCTGTTGACTGCCGAGAAGCTCGGCGGGATTAGGCGCAAGGATACCGGAATCAACGAGGTCGCAACTGGAACAATTAGTCGCCCCTGTCGGCCTGATGACCTCGTGATAGCCGCAAAGGCCGGCGAGGACGGTGCTTAAACCAAGCTCTACGTATTCGACAGCTTCGCCGTTTTCCTCGGAGCCATTAGCCTGCTTGTTAACAGAGGGGAGCTGATGGTTGGGATTCGGGAAAAGCGAACTCAATTTAGGCTTCCAGAAATTCGCGTCAATGATAAGTATTTTTGCGCCCTGGGCGGCAAGGCTGGCAGCAAGATTAACGGCAACGGAAGTTTTGCCTTCGCCCGCAGAGGGACTTGTAACGAGAAGCGACTTCGAGGTGCTTGAAATATGCAATTTCATATTAGACCTGAGGTTTCTATAGGATTCGCCGACAAGGGAATATGGCGCTTTAATCAGGGCCAGAGAGGGGTCAATTTCACCAAGCTGGTTGTCTTCGCGAGCATCAGGAATAATGCCGAGTAGAGGAATTCGCAGGAATTTGGCGACATCTCTTGCGGTTCTGACAAGGTTGTTTAACCATTCGATTGCGAAAGCCAGGGCTGAACCAAACAGAAGGCCGAGGATAGCGCCAATCGGGAAGAAATACTCCCATCGCGGGAAACTTACATCCAATGGTTCAACAGCGATTGCAGCAATTTTGACCTTTGGAGTGTCCGGGCTATTAAGAGCAATATCATACTTATCAATGGAGGCTTTAAGTTCGGCCAACCTGACTTGAGCCTCATCCCTCTTGGTTGTAGTCTCTTCATATTGAGCCTTTGCGAAATCAACGGCTGCTTTTTGCTCCTCGGCTGTTTTCTTGGCAGCCTGAAGTTGAGCAAGTTTTTCTTTCATATTATCGAGAGCATCCTTACCCCCACCGAGATTCGACTGCCGGATTATCTCGCCGATTTCTGTTGTCCTGTTCTGTTTTTTGGTTTTGATTTCAGCTAATCTTTCCTGAATCTGACGAATATACCTGTGATTTTCGCCATATTTCGTAAGAGCGCTTGCCAATTCCGACTCCAGTAAAATAGACTGCTGGTTAAGCATAACCACAATGGGGTCGGCTTCGACATATCTCGATGTCTGATCCTCCATAGGCCCCGTCGCCTGTCTTTCAAAAGTTTTTATCATGGCCATAGTATTTCCTATGTCGAGCATAAGACTATTGCTCTGCTGCTCGAGATAGGAAAGGCTCTGAGTAAAAACATCCTGATAGGAATGCTCCCCGAGGTCGCTAAAACCTGTTGTGATACTGATATTTTTTAATGTTGTCTGATAAGTAGATAAATCCCGTTCAACAGAAGCGCGTTGGTCATTAAGCAGCTTGCGTTTGTCCCTGATATTGGTCTCCTCTACATTACCACGGGACTTGAGGAACAGGTCAACCATTTCATTGGCAATCAGTGCTGATTCCTTCGTATCGCCGCAAGTCATCGATACCCTGATAAAATCACTGTCCCTGTCAACGCTTGCCCTGAGAACTTTCTGGAGCTCTTTAAGCCCATTTTCTATACTCCTGCCGGTTGTAGTCCCGCCTTTGGTCGAGCCTCCCAGTTCTGCGAACCATTTTGTTTGTTTTATCTTATCTCTTGAGAGAAGGTCATTGAGTGTTCCCTGCTGTGTGATGAGTGATGCAAGGCTCGTCCTGAAGACATACTGGACGTCCTTGTTAGTCATCTCCTGACCAATTCTCATCGGATCTTTCTCGACAGGCGAGAGAACCTCGATATAAGCCGTAGCGGTATATTGAGGATCCCACGTCAGGAACAAAAACCATGAAAGGCCGCCAACAACAAACCCCGTAACAGCCAAAATGACAATGAGCCAGATATGCTGTCTTATCATAGTAAGGCTGTCTTTGAAAGTTAAGACATCCGCAGCAGCCCTGTAAGCAGCCTGACCGACAGGTTTTTGTGCTGATACTTGTATTTGAGGCTGTTGAACCATATTTTGTCCCATTCAAATTTAAGGACCTAATAACAAACAGAGCAGTTATTGTTCTTTTGAAAGTCTGTCAATAGCAGCATTAATTCTGGTTTTATCGGCATCAGCCATTTCATCTGCCCCGGCCTGCAAAGCCTGCTTATATGCTGCAATTGCCTGCAATCGCGAGTCGCGTTTTTCCAAAATCAAAGCTGCACGGTCATAGACATCCCAGCCAACCGTTTTCTGCTGTACAACAAACAGTTGTATGGCAGCCTGAATATACTGCTCTGCTTCAGAATATTTTTCATTTTTATAAAGAGTAAAAGCATAAGTATCCAGATATTCCGGATTATTCGGCATCAGTTGATAAGCCTGTTTCGCATAATCCATGGCATCAGCAAGTCTTTCATCACCGGCAGCTAATATATACGCCAGATTATTCATAATGTCCGCACTCCTATTTTTCGGCAATTCCTTAAGGAGGCTTTCGTATTCATTCGCGGCATTTTTCAGGAAATTCTTATCGGACGTTTTTTGGTAAGCAGAATAGAGTACGCCCGCCTTCTGAACAACAAATTCTGTCTTTTTATTGGGGTCATTTTTGGCCACAGCAATGCATTTATCGATTGCATTAATGGCATTTTGGTAATCACCTGCACGCAATTTTAGATTATACGTCATTCGAAGAGCAGGCAGTGAAGACGGATTTTGGCTTAAAATTTCATTACAGTAATCCTCAAGGGGCTTTTGCCCGATAACCTTAAGCATAGCAGTTAAGGTCTCATAAAACACAGTATCATTATTTTTTACCTTTTCAGCAGCATCTCTGGCATATTTGATGGCGTTTTGCTTATTTCCCTGCCTGTTTGAAGCATCAGCCATTTCAAGAAGAGCGATAGGAGTCAAATAGTCGTTTAGATGTTTGTTAGCCTCCTGAAAGAGTTTATCATACTGGCGTGATAACAAGAGCGCTTCAAGGTAGCCGTTAAAGGCGTCAATGCTGGCCCTGCTACCCTCAGGACTTTTGCTGAAAGCCAATGTATAGAGTTGTTCCGCAGATTTAAAGTCAGAAATAGAAAGGGTAAATTTCGCGGCACGATTTAACCAGAAAATATTATCCGGATTCTTTTTGAGGATGTCAGCATATAACTGTATCAGGTCGGCAGTCTTCTTTGATTTGCGATAAATGCCCTCGAGAAGACTTGCAGCATTCGTTGCTACCTGAGGGTTATCAATGATACTTTTGAGTTCTACAACAGCGCTTTCATCCCTGCCAAGTGAGAGAAACGTCTGCGCCAGAAGTAACCCGGTTGTAGGGTCATCAGAGTACAATTTACACTGCTGGAAGTCGTTAATTGCCTTTGTGAAATCAGCCTGAACCTGATAAATCTTACCTCTAAGCTGCCAGGCAGGGGCATAAGTTTTATCCTTTTCGATACACTGATTAATGATATTGAGAGCATTATCGAGTTTACCCTGCCTGGATAACAGAAAGGCTTCAATATACAAAGCCCTCGGCTCATCAGGGAATTTTTCCTTGATTGCCTGGAGGAGATTTTCTGCCTGGCTTGTAAGGCCGGTATTGAGGTAGACCTGTACCTGCAACAGCCTGCTTTCGACAGTATCATCGACAGCAACAAGCTCCGTACCATATCGCTGCGCATCATCTTTGTTCATGGTTTTTTCAGAGACGGCCAGCAAGCCCCTCAAAACAGCAGTGTCCTTTGGATTGCTCTGATATGAAGCGGTAAGGATTTTCTGAGCCTGGTCATACTGTCCGTTCTGGTAATAATTTGCCCAAAGAAGAGTTTGATTGTTAGAATCCTGTATAATCTTATTAGCCAGTTGAGGCTGCCCCATAGCAGTGTACATACCGGCAATACTTGCAATGAGCTGCCGGTTGTTTGGTTCGATGGTTTTCCCCTGTTCAAAGGCCGATTTAGCCATTTCAAACAAGGCAGCCTTTTGTTTCTGGTCTGTAACTTCGCCGGCTCTTCTTACTGCCATTTGACCGAGCAGCATTGCATTACTAACATTTGGATATTTCTGCAGCAAATACCGCCGAATTGCAAGAGCCTTATCCGGCTGAGAGTCGCTTATAAATTCAGCATAGAAACTGAATAATTCCATATCACCATTGTTGTCTCTCATTGCCAAATCCAAAGCACTTTTAAGATCATCTTTCTGGTCATTGGAGACAGTTTTTCCCAGATTTTGATTTCGCAGGAAAAGAAGGCTTGCAAGATTTTTTGCAATAGCGCCGTCCTGAGGATTCTGCATAACAGCCTTTTTAGCATCATCTATGGCTTCTTTTTCATTGCCCATTATAGCCCATACATTGCTTCTGAGCAGGAAGCCGAAGGAGAAAATAGGTTTTTCCTTGAGACATTCATCCAACAAACCAAGTGAAGCTTTATCTTTTTTAGCGGCGGCAAGCCTGGCGGCATAGAAATTTCCCTCGCAGCCGTCGAGATTTTTCCTCTTTGCCGCTGCTTGAATATCCATAGCCAACTGCCATTCCTGCTGCACAAGAGCCGCATTAAACAGATTATCAACAGCGTTCTTTTTCTGCTGAAAAGTCTTGGTGTCGAGAGATTGGTCGGCAGAGGCGTCTGTCTGCAGAAAATCACCGAGAGCAATCTTGAACTGCTCAGCAGCTTTTGCCGACTCGTTGTTTCTCTTGTAAAATGCGCCCAGATTCATAGCCCTGTCGAGAGGGTCTGTCACACTTTTATAAATTTGTTCTTCGATTTGTGTCCGCCTTTCCACTGTAAGCTTATCCGGCTGAGGCTCCGAAAGGAGTTTCTGATAAAAACGTGCGACAAGATTGTCGGGTGCATTTTTTACGAGGACATTGACTAATTCTTTTGCCTGGTTTATCCTGCCATCTGCCAGAAAATCTTCGCAAACAGCAGCGACATATCCTTCATTAACAGAAGATGGTGAGGCAACAGATAATTTCGTGATGAACTGAGCCAGTGAGTCGATTAGACCGGTTAATTCGCTCTTAAGGGAATTTTTACGGGCTTCTCTTGCGGCGTTTGGCTCGTTCTGAGAGACCGACTTTGTGAGGTCTTCAATCTGAGCCTGAACCAATAAAGAGCGAATCTGATTGATTTTCCCCTGGACAAATGTAATGTTAAGCACATAGGTATTGGGGTCATTTTGAGGTTCTGCAGCGAGGAGTTTCTGTGCCTGTTCGTAATCACCCGCGCCGATATTAGCAAGAATTTTCAGGGAATGGCTCCTCTGGTTAGGTCCGAAATACTTTTCATAAATATCCACATTGGAAACAACGGTCGGCCATGCTTCAAGTTTAAGGGCAGTCTGGCAATATTCGAGAACAGCTTCAGGCCTGGAAAATCTGGCAATACCCAGATTCATAGCTGTTGTAAGAAAATTCAATACAGCCCCCTGTTCAGAGGAATTTTCATAAACTTTGGCTAACGCATAAGGAACTATGGGGTCGAGGCCTGCCGTTTTGCCGGAACCTCCACCGAACTTTTCATAAATGCTATTGAGCTTCCTTACGCCGGCGTCGGTATTACCTTTTGCCAGGTCGAGCATTCCATTCCATTTGACAACCGCGGGATGTTCACCGCTGCCCACGACCTGCTGAATCTGATAAAGAATATCCTCCGTATCTTTTATAAGCTGTTGTTTTTTCTGCTCACTAATTGTTTCAAACGGATATAATATCTGTTCGAGATTTCTATTGGCAATGAATTCGAGGATAGCCATTTTGTTGGTGATATACGCCCAGCGATGCGGACCAGGCGTGTCCTGTGCCTGCGGCATCAGCGAGGCTTTTTTTGACGTCTCAACAGATTTGGCAAATATCTCGGGCGATTGTCTGCCGTGAATAGCAAACTGGTAAAGATAAACAATCGCAGTAGTCTGAGCATACTTGAAGTCATTTTTATCGATATCTGCCGCCTTTTCAATTGCCTGTGCAGCTTTATCAATCTGCTGAGGGCTCAAAAGCAGATAGAGGCTTGCAAGACCTGCATAAACATCTGCATTATTGCTGAACCTCTGTACAACTGAGAGGTAATCAGGCTCAAGCTTTTTAACCTCCTCGATACCTTTCTGGTCAGCCAATACAAGCTTTATTCCAAGCAGGTTCATATATGCTTTAGGGTCATCCTTTGTTATCTCGGTGCACTTAGTAAGAAGCTGGATAGCCTTTTCTTCAGCCGCCACTCTTTGGGAGACGCTGCCTTTGAGAGCAAGCTCACGCCCCTGTAAAACGGTTGTCTGAGCCAGGTATAAATAAGCATTAACATTATCAGGCTCTATTTCGAGGACTTTCTGAAAGTCCTCGATTGCCTTGGCATAAACATCTTCAGTACCAGCCTCCTGCTTGCTCCCTGCCGCTCCAAGATAAGCCCTGCCTCGGACAAAATAAAGGAAGCTGTCAACACGTTTTGCTTCAGATTTCGCTTCGACATCGGCTGTTTTCCATTTAGAGAGGCTCTCGGCAAGCTCGCTTTTATCAACCTGGTCGATAAATTCTTCGACCTGAGTTTGAACGGTCTGCCAGAAGGTATTAATACCGCTATCAGCAAGGGCATAAAAGTATCTGAGCCTTTCAAGTCTTGCCTGCACATTGGCAGGTTCAATCTGAACGATTCTTTCCCAGCAACCAACGACACGAGGCCAATCATTAGTCGCAAAATAGGCATCAGCGAGCTTATAAAGAATCACTATTTTAAGCGAATCAGCCCTTGCCCTGTCGGCAGCCTTGAGATAAGATTTGACGGCCTGCGCATAGTCCTTAGCATCCATTGCCTTGTCGCCGTCGGCAATAAAAGGGCTAGGGTTTCGACTCTTCAAAAAGAGCAGACCCATAACTGCAAGAGCCAAAAAGACAAAGACAATCGCACCAATAATCGCAACTTTTTTATTCAGTTTTTTCCTTGCCATACAAATCCCTTAAGAATTCAGCAATATTTTGGTCAAAAAACGATGGTTTACGTCCTCTACTCCGGCCAATGGTCTTTTTCGAGGGCTGGCAAAATCACTGCCAACAATTTCCTGCTTGCAGTAATAGTTTCTTCTTTGTTCGGGTAGACGTTCATAGAAAACTGATTACCATTAAAAAACTGCCATTCGACTTTTGAGAAGTACGAATATTTCTTAAAAAAGTTTTTAATCAGAATATATCTTGTCCCCCCCCTGCTGTGGGCATATTCGCCGTTGCTATAAATCACATAGCAGACAGGAAACTTAACATCAGCCATAAGAGGCCCCTGTTTTGCGCCAAAAACAATATACTCCACCTGTATTGTTTTGTCAAAATCATTGGCTTTAACAGGCAGATTTATTCCTTCAGCGCCTAAATTTGTATTACCGCCGCCAATATAGCACTCTTCCGGAACGTGTGGTACTTTATCAGGCAGGTCGTAATAGGTGATAAAAAGGGAGCAAAACCTCGCCGGATTATTCACGGGAACATTTGTGTCCTCGATAAGCCACTGTATATAATTTTCGGTGCCGAGAGTCTTAACAATATCCTCATATTGTATCTTTGATTTCTGAACCTTATAATGATTGTCCAAAAGTGCCTGGTCGAGCGAATCAAGCGGATTTTTAAGCGGGATAGGCTCTTTTCTTAAATACAGCCCAAAAATACGTTCGATGGCAGGCTGCCCGGCAGCAAAGGCCGCGAGGATGCCAACGCATATAAGAAACGCCGGCTGCAGATAAGGCTTCAAAAATGAATTATTTAACATAACCTATTATCCCAAAAGGAATTACGATTTACCCTGTTATTGCTGTTTATCCGTTCCCGATGAATTGGGATAACGGGGTTTACGAATAATAACATCTTCTTTAACAACATTATCTTCGTCAATGAATAATTTCGACATAAACCAGTCAAGCAGGCCATATAATCCAAAGGCCAGCGGCAGCATTGCCAGGCCGAGTAAATCATGATAGACGCCCTGTGCTAACTGCTGGTTAATAAAGACATAGATAAAACCCGTTATCACGACCCGAACAACGTTGCAAAAGATAGCAATAGGAATAGTAGCTGCAATAAGAACGAGTTTCTGCCATAACGGCCTCTGGTATATATAAGCCATAGCGACGCCGAGAGCGACAAAGGCCATCAAGAGTCTCATACCGCTGCAGGCCTCTGCTACATCGATGGCAGGCTCAACCTTTTGACCTTTATAAACAACCTCAATAATTACACCGCTAACAGTTGCATCGACACCGCTTACAAGATTAAGCAGGGCGACCGAAACCCTTGCAGCAAGCACCCGCATCGGCATCGTAATACTAAAGTAATACCCTTGAGGCAAAGGCACTGCAAAAAACAGGAAAAAGATTGGCAGAGCGGTAAGTTTTAACAGCTGCCGGCCTCCGAGGAAAAGGACGACCGAGGCAAGGACACACAGCATTAACAAAGGACTGGCATAACCGAAATGCAGACTCGGCACCGAGAGATTGAGGGCGTAGAATGCTATACTTACGAGCATAAAGAAAAGCCCGATGTAATCAGGACCGGTTTCGAGGGCAAGAATCTGGTTTCTTCTGTGGTGCAGGAAATAAAGACTGAACAGTGGTATGATAAAGCCGTGTGACCAGCTCGAATCGCCCTGCCAGCGATAGATAAGACTTCCGATTTCCTGATTGAACAGGAGCACAAAAAGAACACCAACAACAAGGGCCTTGATATAGACGTGAATTGGCAACTGCAGCCAGCTTCTGGAAACTTCAGCGGTTTGCTCGATTTGTCCCTGCACTGATTCAATCCTTTTATCCATAATGCGAGCTATTATATCAGACAGGTCAGGAAATTAAAAGCCCAAAGGTCCAAGCGGATCATTCAAACCGAAATGCCTGTCGGTGGTGGTGCCGTAGGTTTGCTGGGCAAAATTCCGGTCATAAACAGTACCAAAACCATAAGAGGCTCTGAAAGCATTCTGCAGCTGATAACGCCACACAGAGGTTGGATGAGTACCGACATTGATAAGGTCATTTGGCTTGATAAAGAAGTCCGGCTGCTCGCCTCTGCAAATCTTGTCGAAGTCAACCATAACGGTTTCTTCCCTGTCTTTGCCGATTCTCCTGGTGATTTCACAATGTTTAGGATAGGCCATAGGCGTAAGGCCGCCGGCGGCAGCAATAGCCATTTTCAGAGTCAAAGGCCTGCCGGTCAGTGCATAAAAGCCCGCTGCGCTTCTGACATTTCCGGTGACACAAAATTCACCAATCATGTCAATCGGGGCTTGTATTACATCATCTCCCCTGATAACAATATTATATTTGGGGTCTCCTGAAGCCAGTTTATCCGCAGGAATTTTAATCAGCCTTGCCTTCGGGCTTTGAGTGGCAGCCTGCTCACCGCGATATGCCGCGGCAGACTGTTCAGGCATTGAGGTTTTTGGCTGTTCAGCAGTCTCCTGCGGTTTGGCTTTTTCGCCGACAGGAACCGCAATATATTTACCGTCTTTGAAAATCCATTCGACTTTACCGGTTTGGTCTGTCGATTTTTCCTGAAGACCCACAATCTGGTTAAGCAGGTCGAGATTTTCGGATGAGGAAGTTTTGGCCTGCTCAGCTTCAGTAGCCATTTCAGCAGATGTAATAATAGTGCGTTTATCGGTTGTCTGATGCTGTTGTTTCTGAGCCGGCGTAATCATCTCAAGCATCTGCTGCGCAGCAGTATCAGATTTTTCGACCTGGTCTTCCTGCGGCAAAACGACGGAAGATGTTGTTTGAACATTCTTGACCGGACGGCTTACGTAAATATAACTCATATTAAACTGGGACATGCCGCCTGCAAGGGCAAGGGCATCAAGCAATCTAAATTCATATCGGGGAATAGCAAATCTGCCGGCAGTTTTGACACCGGCGCCGGCAATTGAAAAATTCAGCCTCTGCGATCTCATGAGCGTAACATTCACGAGGGGATTTTTGAGTATTTTAGGCTGAAGGATGCTGCGAATCTCATCTTCGAGTTGCCTCTCGGTAAGACCTAATACATCAACAACGCCAACCTGAACGATGTTAATTCTGCCACTTTCATCAACAAAGAAGTCATCGGTGTATGGGGTATTTTCTGTGAACAATTCAAAGATGGAGACACGCACGGCATCGCCGGGTGCAAATGTATAATCCCCCTCTTCAGCAACACCGTCTTCAGGCAAAGGGTCTTCCGCATCAGCGTAAGCAGGCGGGGTTTCTTCCTCGACTCCGAGTGAATCCAAAATGACGTTGACAGCCGGTACCGGCCTGAACCGTCCGACCTGATGGGGTTCAAGAATTCTGTTGTTGCTGTCGCAGCCTGACAGAACTATCACCGAAAGAATAATTATGCCGCAAATAGTCGCCCTGATAAACGATTTATTCCGCACAATCTTCACCTTTCTTGTTTCTGAACTTCTGATAAATTTTTTTCAAATTTAACCCGCCGGCTGAGTCAAAACAGAAAAATTACACCGGCCTGATATTTTTTATCGGCTTATACCCGAACATCCTTAACTTTGTTCACCATAGAAAATACAATAGCAGCGTATCTTTTTGTTATAAGACCATAAATGCTTTGTCCGATAATTCCCCGATTGGCAAAACTATTATACTTTGGTTAGCGATAAATGGGGCAGGGACATTCCGCCTGCGATGAACTTTCGGCATCTATAATTTAAAAATTTATGATTTAGCAAAGCAAAATATAGATGGTTCCGTCCTGAATCGTTTGCGGTTTAAACCGGTTATTCGTATCGCAAGGCCTCGATGGGGTCGAGGCGTGAAGCCTTCCAGGCGGGATAGAAACCGAAAATAACCCCTATTGCGACAGAGAGTGTGAAGGCTATCACAATGGCAGGCAGCGACGACAAGGTCTTCCAGTGCAGAAAAGCCGTCACCGCCAGTGATGCACCACGCCCCACCAGAATGCCGGTGATTCCTCCGAACAGACAAAGAATCACCGCTTCGATAAGGAACTGGCGGAGGATATCTTTGGCTCTTGCGCCTACCGCCATCCGCAGCCCGATTTCCCTGGTTCTCTCCGTCACTGAAGCAAGCATAATGTTCATAATGCCGACCCCGCCAACAACCAGAGAAATAAGCGCCACAATAATCAGCAGGCGGGACATCAGCCTTTGAGTCGAGGCGCGGGTCAGGGAGATTTCCGTCAGGTCTCTTATCCTGAAGTCGTCGGGAGCATCATCCTGCAGGTTATGACGCTGGCGAAGCAGGCTGGTAATCTGGCGGATAGCCTGTGGAACATCGGCGGGCGAGGCAGCGGAAATCCAGACATCGTCGAGGTCGGTGAACCTGGTCATTTGCGGCCAGTCCGCCATCTGCGCCGCTGACTTCTGCGGGTAAAGCTGCATTTGTAGAGTCGGGTAAAGCTGACTGAGGGAATTAATCTGCCCGGCAGATGATGCCGCCGCAACTGAAGTCGTCGCATCCCTCGAACCGGACAGGCGATACTTAACCACAGTCCACGGCGCTACGACAATATCGTCCTGGTCCCTGCCCATCATATTAGCGCCCTTTACGCTGAGGACGCCAACAACTTTCAATGTAATGTTTTTGACGCGTATTTCTTTACCGATGGGTGATTGGCCTTCGAAAAGCTCGCGGACGATTGTCTGGCCGACCAGGCATACCTGGGCTGTGCTGCGAACGTCCTGTTCGGTGAACGGCTCACCCTCTGCGAGGTTCGACCAGTTCCGCACCACCAAAAAATCCGGCGTCGTGCCGAGTACATTCATCGGAGACCAGTTGCGATTGCCGTAGACAATCTGCACACGGCAGTCCACGCTTGGAGCGCCATATCTAACAGCGCTGCACTCATTGAGGATGGCCTGGCAATCTTCCGGTGTAAGTGTCACCTGTCCACCGCTGCCTGTGCTTACACCGGCCTTGATAACATCGCTCGGGTCGATTTGTATTACGCTGCCGCCGATTGAGGCGATGGTCTGCTGAACCATATAAGCGGTACCCTGGCCAATCTCCATAATGGCAATGACGCGNNGACGGCGGCGACGCCGATAACGATTCCCAGGCAGGTGAGCAGCGACCTGATGATGTGCCGCCGCAACGTGCGCAGCGCAACTTTCAACATACGATAAAACGAATGCATTATTGGCTCATTTAAAACTAAATTTACCAAATAAACGTATTATACATACGATAGAATGCTTCCCCTGTTTAAAATTCTCTCAAAATTATCCTGGAAAGTCAAGTGTTTTTGTATTTTCAGAGTGATTGAAAAAAGAAAACCCGCCGGATAAACCGGCGGGCTTCAGGAAACAAATCAAATTAAACTTTGTCGTTGCCGTTGCATTTCAGTGCAGCGAGCTGCTCCATCAGGCGGAACTTGTCGACAACATCCTTTCGCGCAAGGTCTAGAAGCTGTTTTGCTTTTTCGGGATCAGCCTGCTTGAGCGTTCGATACCGGTTTTCGCCATAAACATACTGCTCAAGATCAAGAGTCGGTGGTTTCGAGTCGAGCTGAAGCGGATTTTTGCCCTCGTTTTTGAGAAGAGGATTAAACCTGTAGAGCAGCCAGTGGCCGCAATCGACGGCCTTTTTCTGCTCATCGAAACCTTTTGTCATATCGATACCGTGGTTGATGCACTGGGAGTAAGCGATTATGAGCGATGGCCCCGGATAAGCTTCCGCCTCGATGAAGGCTTTGACGGCCTGATTGGTATTCGCACCCATCGCAATTTTCGCAACGTAGATATTGCCATAAGCCATAGCGATGAGACCCATATCTTTTTTCGGCATCTGTTTTCCGGCAGCGGCAAATTTCGCGACCGCGCCGCGAGGCGTGGATTTGGACATTTGTCCGCCGGTATTGGAATAGACCTCTGTGTCGAGGACAAGGACGTTGATGTCAGCGCCGCTCGCGAGGACGTGGTCGAGTCCGCCGTAACCGATGTCGTAAGCCCACCCGTCGCCGCCGAGCGCCCAGACGGATTTGCGAACAAGATAATCAGCGAGCGTCAAAAGCCGTTTGCACTCGGTGCAATTGCTTTTTTTGCACTGCTCTTTGAGTTTAGCGACACGCTCTCTTTGCAATTCAATCGCCTGCTGTGAGGGGTCGTTGGTAAGAACAGCAGCCTTAATTTCGCCCGCTAAAGCAGCATCAAGACAGCTTTTCTGTGCGACTATATCGACCAGCTCGACGGCCTGCTGGCTGAACTTGTTGACGGTGAGCCTCATACCCAATGCGAATTCTGCGTTGTCTTCAAATAAGCTGTTGCTCCAGACCGGCCCGCGGCCATCGGGCCTGGTTGTGTATGGCGTAGTCGGGAGGTTTCCGCCATAAATGGAGGAGCATCCCGTGGCGTTTCCAATCATAGCCCTGTCGCCGAAAAGCTGTGAGAGAAGTTTGACGTAAGGTGTCTCACCGCAGCCTGCACATGCGCCGGAATATTCAAACAACGGCTGTATCAACTGGCTGCCCTTCACGCTCTCCCGCTTGAACAACTTGGGGTCGGTATTCGGAATCGACAGGAAGTATGCGTAATTTTCCCGCTCCTGCATTCGCAGCGGCTCCTGTAAAGACATATTGATAGCCTTTCGGCCTGTGGGTTGTTTGTTCGCGTCCTTTTCAATCGCAGGGCACATCTGGACGCAGGCACTGCATCCTGTGCAGTCTTCCGGTGCGACCTGGACGGTAAATTTCAGACCTTCAAGCTCACGTTTCCCATCCATACTTTTGAACGTGGCCGGCGCTTTATCGATATATTTTTTGTCGTATCCCTTAAGCCTGATTGTGCCGTGCGGGCAGACAAAAGAGCATGTGCCGCACTGAATGCAAAGCGTCGGCTGCCACACCGGTATATCGACCGCGATATTGCGTTTCTCGAATTTCGTTGTCCCCACGGGCCACTTCCCGTCATTGGGAATACTGCTTACGGGCAATTTATCTCCTCGCAGGGCCATAATCTCGGCGGTAACCTTCTGCACAAACTCCGGTGCATCTTTTGCCACAACGGGCGGCTGGCTTATTTTGCTCGTCACCTTGGCCGGCACTTTAACCTCATAAACCCTCGCCAAAGCGCCATCGACAGCGGCGTTATTCATCGCCACAATCTTCTCGCCCTTTTTGCCGTAGCTTTTCTGAATGGCCGCCTTGATTGCCTCGACAGCTTTTTCAATGGGGATAATGTTGCTGATTTTGAAGAAGGCGACCTGCATAATCGTATTGATTCTCGCTCCGAGACCGATTTCCTTGGCCAGCGAAATGGCGTCGATAACGTAAAACTTCAGTTTTTTGTCTATAATTTGCTTTTGCACTTCCTTCGGCATCGTATCCCAAACCGTGTCTGCGGGGTGCATACTTGTCATCAGGAAGATAGCCCCCTCTTTGGCAGTAGAAAGCATATCGTATTTTTCGAGGAAGCTGGCGTTATGGCAGGCAACGAAATCGGCCTTTGTAATAAGGTAAGGTCTTCGAATCATCTTTGTTCCGAACCGCAGGTGCGAAATGGTAATGGCGCCGGCCTTTTTGGAATCATAGACAAAATACCCCTGTGCGTTGTTGTCAGTCTTCTGGCCGATAATCTGTATGGTGTTATGATTTGCGCCGACCGTGCCGTCTGAACCCAGCCCGTAGAACATCGCGGTATAAATCCCCTCTGCGGGAAGTGTGAAGGCCTCGTCAACATCCAAACTGGTATTCGTCACATCGTCGATGATACCGACGGTGAAGCCGTTCTTCGGTTCTTTTGCGTCAAGATTATCGAAAACGGCCTTGACCATAGCCGGCGTAAATTCCTTCGAGCCAAGTCCGTATCTGCCGCCGACAATAACGGGGTAATCCTTAAAGGCGGTCTGCTTTTTCCCCATCGCCTCACCGATAGCGGTTCTGACATCCATATATAACGGCTCGCCGAGAGCACCCGGCTCTTTCGTCCTGTCGAGGACGGCGATTTTCTTAACTGTTTTCGGCAATGCGTTGATGAAATCCTGCCCGCTGAAAGGCCTGAACAGCCGAACTTTCAACACGCCGATTTTTTGTCCCTTGGAATTCAGATATTCAACGGTTTCGTGAGCGGTATCCGCACCTGAACCCATAATTATGATAACCTTCTCGGCATCGGCGGCGCCGACGTAATCGAAGAGGTGATACTGCCGACCGACAATCTTGGCAAACTGGTCCATCGCATTCTGAACAATGGCGGGCGTAAGCTGATAAAACTTATTGGAGGCCTCTCTGCCCTGGAAATAGACGTCCGGGTTCTGAGCGGTGCCGCAGATTTGCGGCCTGTCAGGTGATAAAGCCCTTGCCCGCACCGCAGCGACAAGGTCGTCATCTATCATCGCCCGCATATCATCCTGAGTAAGCTCCTCGACTTTCTGTATCTCGTGGCTGGTTCTAAAGCCATCAAAGAAATGCATGAACGGTATCCTGCTTTTGAGCGTCGCCTGCTGACTAATCAGTGCAAAATCCATAGCCTCCTGCACACTCGACGAGCAGATAAGCGCCCAGCCTGTCTGCCTGACAGCCATCACGTCTGCATGGTCGCCGAAGATGGAGAGCGCGTGCGTAGCGAGCGACCTTGCCGTCACGTGAAAAACGGTGGGCAGCAGTTCGCCGGCGATTTTATACATATCGGGAATCATCAGCAAAAGCCCCTGTGAAGCGGTGAACGTTGTCGTCAAGGCGCCTGCGGTAAGAGCGCCGTGTACGGCGCCAGCCGCCCCGCCTTCCGACTGCATTTCCGTGACGGAGGGAACAGTCCCCCAGATATTGCGTTCGCCCCTGGCGGTTTTATCATCGGAGATTTCGCCCATCGGGGAGCTTGGCGTAATGGGATATATCGCTATTACCTCACTGGTCGCGTGTGCAACCAAAGCAGCAGCTGCGTTTCCATCTATGGTAATCATTCTGCGTTTCATAATTTTATGCCTTTCCTGTAAAAAAGTATCAATCCCGACTTCTTAAAAAATAATCCTTCAATATATAGATTTTCTTTCCCTTTTGCAATAGCTTTTTGATGGGGATTATTTAGCCACAGAGGTCACAGAGAACACAGAGAAATAGACCGGATAATCCGCCGCGGCGGACGAAGGCGGATTGCGCAAGCAAACCGGTTTTGTTAAGAGCTAAGCCGTTTATTTACAAATAGATGTGAATGGCGATTCGAACCGCTTAAAAAATATTTATAAAAATTTTTTTTAGTCTTGACGTAATAGATTAAGAGCATAGAATTGAAAGCAGTATCCGGGGGCATATTGGTAAAAAGAGATAAAGGTTTAGAAGAGAAGTGGTGGTGAAAAGAATTAGGGTGAAGGAGTGGTGAAAAGAAGGGATGATGAAGTAGAGGCAGGGTGATATACGGAGGCGGGTAAAAGAGATTTTACCAACTTCAAACAGGAAAACTCCTGTGATATGTCAAGCCGACTTCTTCGAAGCCTTTTTTTGCAGTAACAAAGTAAATAACCCTTTATCTCGATAAAACGATATGCCCCCTGTTTTTTGAATTAACAAAAGCATCTGTTTAAAATAGACACAAGACGACAGACTCCAGACCAACGACAAATATTCACCGCCGAGAACACAGAGAAAAAGTTAGACGCGGATTTTTTTGTAACTAAATACTGAATACTAAAAACTAACGACTAATTTCACCGCAAACGCCGCAGAAAACAGACAGGATAATCCGCCGAAGGCGAAACTGGATTGTTTTTAAACCGCGGACTTCACAAATTGCGATGGTTTTCAATTATGGATTTGCATGGATTAAGTTATTTGGGCATTTATGCACATTAACAAAATTGTCCATCCAGGATAAATCTTTGCCGATCACAAGTTCTTCCATTGCAGCATGATGCGTATTTGTCATTGGTATGAGTCGCATTTGGAATCCATGCCTTTGAGTCATCGCCTTAACTTCTTCAGCATTATCATAGGTCATCAGGAAATCGCCTTTTAATGACTCGCAGATAGAAAACAATTCTTCATGATTTATTTCCGAATATCTATAGAGCCGTTTCCCCGCCTTCTTTCCTCCGGCAGTATAAGGAGGATCTATGAAAAAGACCGCATTCCGATGAAACATAAGCTCTCGCATTACTTTCAATCCATCATCGCAGCGAAAATCTATCTTGTCAGCAACCTGTTTGAGATTATGAAACCTCTGTGCGAGTGTTGCCGGATACCAGCGGGAATGAATGCCTTTGCCATTTTCTCCATGCTTTATAAATCCAGACCCGTTGGCTATTATCCCTCCGTGCAATGTGCGATTCTTGAGAATTGTCTGAAAAGCTTTATCTCTGCATTTTCTGGGTGTTTTTGAGATTTCTTTTATAACGGCTTCTTTTGTTAAATCAAAATTGACAATGCGGTTCGCCAACCAATCTGCATAACCAGCCATAACAGTTTGCCAAACTGCTGCAATCTCATCGTCCAGTTCAACCATTACTACTTTCGAAACAAGATTTTCAAAAAGGGCTGTTAAGCTGATAATTCCTCCACCGGCATAAGGTTCAACCAGGATTTCCGGTTTAGGGTGTATATGTTTTATCCATCGTCTGAACGTCGGAACAAACCACGTTTTGCCACCAGGATAGCGAAAAGGACTTAATTGTGGCACGGATGCGACATTTACAGGTTTTGATAGTTTTATTTCACCCTGTAAATCAGGAAAAAGTAGATTTTGTTTAATCATCGTCATATCAAAATGGCTTCTCAATTGTTTTATTTACAGGTGGTGTTTCTAATTGCTCATCAAGCTTGTCTTGTAATAATTTAATAAAGTCATTGATTTGCCCGGGTGATGGCGTAGTAATTGATAGCAGTGATGATTCAAACTCTGTAAATACTTCGTCAACTTTCTTAAGCGTATATCTTTCCGACGATTGCCCTTTTTCCTTAGTCAGTTCCAAATCATATATAAGCCATGCAATATCGGCTTTGGATTTAGAGACCCTTTTCATGCTTGGAAGTGTATCAAAGAAACCTTTATTTAATGCAACAGCGGTTTTTTTACGCCAGGTATTAAGTATTCCCCCCTTGAAAAGCAACTGTGGAACAAGTCGTTTTCGGGAAGAAGAAAGGTAGTCAGGTCGTGGATAATTAGGTTGCTTTGACCAATCCATCGATGCCCGCCGTTTAGGGGCTTTCATATAATACTCGAAGGGATCGCGGACATTGCCGGAAATATATACAGCCTGTATCTCAAGCGCGCCAAAATCATATATTTTCCCGTCATCATGGTAGGCAACAAGCACAACGTCAATATTCCCGGCTGATTTCCCTACGGAGTCGTTCAATCGAACTTCGGTTAGAGAACTCCAAGTTGTTCCCTCTTCAAAAAAGAAGGACGCTGCATCATCCGTTATAATCCAGTCCTCTCGAAACCGGATAGGGCATGTAATAACAGACCGATTCTCATAGTAAATGCTGCATACGCCGAGAGGGTTCTTTGCCTTATCTTTTGTGCAGTTTGGCACTTTGTTATTGAAAGGACACAGGCGATGGTTACGGTACCGCTCTGCCTTGTCCGTGTAATCATTTACCATGTAGCCGAAAACTTCTGCGAGTGGTTGTTTCATAATTGCCTTTTTATTTGTGTCCTACTTTAACTAACCGCTTAATAAAAAAATTCATCATTCTCAATAATGCTACAAACATTCTCTGTCAAATGGCATTTCCTGTCAAGGTCTTCAGTAATTTTTCCGGCGACAATTTTGTCAGGACTTTTTGTCCTACCGCCATCCGCCTGCGGAGGACTACGCCAGACAAAAACCAGGGGAAATATAAGTTCTCTTAAAAGAACGAGTTAAACCATAAATTTTGCTTGGGACGATTTATTTTACAAATTACCCTTGACGAACAGGAGAAAAATGGTTCAATTCTAAATGAGAAAAGACGCAAAAAGACCAAATGTAAAAAAATGGATTATTCTTTTGAAAGGATTGAACGATGATTCGTCCAAAAATTTTCCTGACGGCAGCAGTAATACTTACCATTTCTCTAATCAGCGGCTGTGCCAACGACCAGCAGATACAAAACGAAAGGCAGCGTAAAACCATAGCCGACCTCGAAAGCAAACTCCGGGTAGAGACGCTTCAGGCTGACCAGGTCGGAAGGCAGCTTGCCGATGCCAACAGCGAATGCAAGGTGAAGACCGATTCGCTCGAGCAGACGGTAGCGGCCCTCGAAAAAGACCTCGACCAGAAAAAGGCCCTGCTGGGTTCGGTAGGCAAGGAAGGGCTTTACGGAGCCGCCCTGCCGGTGGAGCTTGCGACGAAGCTTGATGACTTCGCAAAAGGCTCGAACGGCATGGTATCGTTCGATTCGACTCGCGGGGTTGTCAAATTCCACAGCGACCTTCTGTTCGATAAAGGCAGCGACGATGTATCCGCCGCCGGCACCAATACGATAAAGTCGCTGTGTTCGATTCTGGATTCCGACGAAGGCAAAAAATACGACGTGATAATTGCCGGCCATACCGACGACGTGCCGATATCGAGGCCGGAAACGAAGGCGAAACATCCCACCAACTGGCACCTGTCGGCTGACCGGGCAATATCGGTTTTGAGCATTATGACGAAAAATAATGTAGCCCCCGACAGATTGAGCATTCGCGGTTTTGGCGAATACAGACCGCTGGAGCCCAATACAGGGACAAAAAAAGGCAATGAAAAGAACCGCCGTGTCGAAATCTACATCGTGGCAAAGGGAGTTTAACGAAAATAAATTTGCAAATTTTCCGGTTTAGGTCTTGACAAGATACCGGAAATATGGTCTAATGAAACCATGAAGCAGATTACTCGAAAAAATACAAATAATTGGTGGTGGCCTGAAGGAGAACTTCCGACGGGCAAAGAGTAGTTTGCTTAAAAAAAATTATTAACTAAAACTTTTTAAGGCGGCCTGTTGGAAAAACAGGCCGCTTTTTTTATTTGTATTTACAGAAACTTTCAGATAAAAGGGTAATTCGAGGCCAATTATGGAAGACTACAAACAAATAATAAACAATGCCCAGCCGGGACAGATAATCCCGATAGTCAAACAAATAGAGATTGACGACCCGATGGATTTTTTCGCCAAGATAAGCGATTACGGGCGGGCGGAGAACTGCTGCCTGTTCGAATCGAAAGAGTACCTCAAAGACGCAAGCGCACTATCGTTCGGGACGGCAAGGCCCGCGCTGTATCTTACAGGGACGGGCAGGGAATTTACGATAAAGGCTCTGAACAAGACAGGCGAACGCATTAACCGGTTCCTGGCGTCGGATAAGGGCAGGTTCGGCTTCTGCGAATCGGTGGAGCTCGGCAGCAAGGCAATCAAAGGGGTGATAAAAGGAATCGATAAATTAGTCGATGAGCAGAAAAGACTTAAAACGACAAACCAGATGGACGTCCTGCGGGCAGTCGCGTTTTCATTTAAGCTGGCAAGTAAGCCGTTCCGCGTGACGTGCGGACTGCTCGGCGCAATCAGCTACGATTTTATCGACCAGTTCGAGAAACTGCCGGCCAGCAAGTCTGACCTGCTCGGCAATGCGGATTACGAACTCTATTTTGCCGACAACATATTTTTGATGGACCATCAGAATAAACAGGGATACATAATCGTAAATGTTCTGGTGACCGATGAGAACAGGCAGGAGGCGATAAAAGAGGCGCAGGATTGTTTCGATTATTATGCGAATATCGCCCGCTTCGAGACGCCTTCGCCAAGAAAAAAATCAGCCCCCCCGCCGACAAGCACAACCGACACTAATCAATCTGAATATGAGGAAATGGTTCGAAAGGCAAAACAGCATATAATCGACGGCGATATTTTTCAAGTGGTGCTGTCGCGAACAAAGATAGAGCCGTGTGCCGATGAGGCGCTGGATGTGTATAAAAGGCTGCGTGAGCTGAACCCGTCGCCGTATATGTTTTACATCCATACGCCGGAAACGATTCTGCTCGGTTCGAGCCCGGAACTGAATTTGCGGGTGAGCGGGACTGAAAACCGGCAGGTGGAAATCAGGCCAATCGCAGGGACAAAGCCGCGAGGCAGGCTCGGCGGCAAAATCGATGCGGATACCGATTTCAGATACGAAGCGGAGCTGAAAATCGACCGCAAGGAGCTGGCGGAACATATGATGCTGGTCGATTTGGCGAGAAACGATATAGCACGCGTTGCGAAACCCGGCAGCAGGGTCGTCACAGAATTATTGACCGTCGAGAAATACGAATCGGTGCAACATCTTGTGAGCAATGTAAAAGGGACGCTCGCCGACGGGCTCGATGCGTTAAGCGCGTATCTTGCGACAATGAATATGGGGACGCTGACGGGTGCGCCGAAAATCGAGGCGATGAAGATAATACGGCAGCTTGAAAAAACCAAGAGAGGTTATTACGGCGGCGCGGTGATGTACCTGACGGTTGACGGGCAATTCGACAGCTGTATTACGATTCGCAGCCTTCAGGTCAAAAACAATGCCGCTTATATAAGGGTCGGTGCGGGCATCGTTCACGATTCCGTGCCGAAAACCGAATTCGAGGAAACCGAGCACAAGGCGAATTCGTGCCTGCGTGCGATTAAGGAAAAATAAATCGAAAAGGCAAATGCAATGAATAAAAAAAATAGAAAAGTCCTGTTTATAGATAACTTCGATTCCTTCACATATAACCTTGTGGATGATTTCTGCAAACGCAATTGCGAGGCGAGGGTATATCGGGCCGACGTTGGCATAGAACAGCTAAAGGCAGCGGCGGCGGAATTTGACCCTGATTTGCTGGTAATTTCGCCAGGGCCGGGAACGCCGGATACAGCGGGAGTGACGCTGAAGGCGATTGATTATTTTAAAGACAAGCTGCCGATTCTCGGCGTATGCTTAGGTCATCAGGCAATTGTGCAGTATTTCGGCGGGAAAATCGGGCATGCGCCGGAGCCGGTTCACGGCAAACCATCAAGAATAACCCATAACGGTAAAGGAATTTTCGAAGGCGTAGAAAACCCGCTTCAGGTCGGTCGCTACCACAGCCTTTGCGCACTTTCTGTGCCGCAGTGTCTCGAAAAAACCGCGGAGTTCGAAGGGATTGTAATGGCCATCGAGCACAAAGAGCTGCCTATATTCGGCGTTCAATTTCACCCGGAAAGCATATTAACGCCTGCGGGCGGAAAGATAATCGAAAACATACTCAATGCGGCGGATGCAAAGGCAAGGCAGTTGTAAGGAATAATTTATGACAAAAATTACCGAGTATTTGGAGATAATACTGGAAGGAAACGACCTTACTTTCGAGCAGGCAAAAAGGCTGCTGGATATCATATTCGAGGGAGACGTTTCAGAGGTTCAGATAGCCGCTTTTCTGGCGGCGATGCGGGTAAAGAAGGCAAGCGTATCGGAGCTGGCGGGACTGGCGACATCGCTTCGCAGCCATGCTGTGAAGGTGGAAGTAGGTGTTGAAAATCTGGTAGATACGTGCGGGACAGGCGGGGCAAAACAAAAGACGTTTAATATCTCGACAGCAGCGGCGATTGTGGCGGCAGGCGCAGGGGTTTATATCGCCAAGCACGGCAACCGCGGAATCACAAGCAAGTGCGGGTCGGCAGACGTTTTGGCAGAGCTTGGGGTTAATATCGAGGCGAGTCCGGAAAGAATCGGCGAATGCATCCGCGAGGCGCATATAGGTTTTATGTTCGCACCGAGGTTTCACCCCGCGATGAAACACGTTCAGCCGATAAGACAAAGCCTCGACTTCAGAACCGCGTTCAATGTGCTTGGGCCGCTCGCGAACCCGGCGGGCGCGAAACGGCAGCTTATCGGGGTATCGGAAGAATCGCTTTGCAGAAGAATGGCGGAGACGTTAAAGATGCTCGGCAGCGAAAGGGCTATGGTGGTCTGGAGCAACGGCCTTGATGAAATAAGCACGATGTGGCCGACAAAGATTGTGGAACTGCGTGACGGCAAAATAACGGAAAAAGAGATTAGCGCTTCGGATTTTGGCATCGCGGCTGCGAGGCTTGACGAGCTTAAAGGCGGCGATGCGAAAAGCAACGCGAAGATTATAAGAGAAATAATCGCCGGAAAGACAGGCGGAAAACGAAGGGATATTGTGCTTATCAATGCGGCTGCGGCGATAATTATCGGCAGCCTGGCAGGCGATTTCCCGGAGGCAATAAAGATTGCGGCGGAAGCTATCGATAACGGCAAGGCGGAAGAGTGCCTGGAGAAATTAGTTAAAATTTCAAATACAAAGTGATACAATCACCCAGCCTGGCCGCCTGGGTCCGCCATAGGCGGACATTCCCGCGGAAGCGGGAATCCAGACTGTCTTATAGGCTTCTGGATAATTGTGGCACGGCCATCTTGGCCGTGTTTATAGCACGGGCTGGAAGCCCGTGCCACAATTTGTATGAGAAGGTTATGAAATGACTCGCTAAACAAATGGTGACGGAAAAATGCTGATAATAAAAGTAAAAATTTGCGGCCTAACAAATTACGACGATGCGATAGCGGCGGCGGAAATGGGCGCCGATATTCTCGGCTTTAATTTTTGCAAGGAAAGCCCGCGATACATCGAGCCGGAAAAGGCATCGAAAATAATCGACAAGCTGCCGGCATTCGTTGACATCGCCGGGGTCTTTGTCGATGCGCCGCTGGAGGAAATCCACAAGGCCATCAATTTGTGTCCGCTTAACTGGGTACAGCTTCACGGCGATGAGACGCCGAAATTCTGCCAGTTATTATTCAGCTATAATGTAAATACAATGAAGGCGATTCGCGTCAAAGACCAGGCGGATATAAAAAAGGCCGAGGAATTTTTTACCGACGCAATCCTGCTGGACGCATTTAATCCCGAAAAGTATGGCGGGACGGGACTTACTTTCGACTGGAATATAATCGGGCATATCGGGAAACGGATTTTTTTGGCCGGCGGAATAAATCCCGATAATGTCGTCAAGGCGGCGGAGCTCGGCGTCTACGGCATCGACGTATGCAGCGGCATCGAGGAAAAGCCGGGCAAGAAAGACCACAAAAAAATGAAGCAGTTATTTGATAACATCAGGAATTTGCGAGGCTAAACCAGCAATCGAGGAAGACGTTTATGAAACAGGACGGCAGATTCGGCGAATTCGGAGGCTTTTATGTTCCAGAGGTGCTTATACCGGCACTGGAGGAGCTTGAAGAGGCCTTTTTGCGATTCACCGCGGACGCGGGATTTAACGGAGAGCTGCAGAATCTTTTGAAGAATTATGCGGGCAGGCCCACGCCTCTTTATTTCGCGAAGAGATTGAGCGAGCTTGCGGGCTTCAAAATATACTTGAAACGCGAAGACCTGCTTCACGGCGGCGCACACAAGATGAACAACACGCTCGGACAGGGACTGCTCGCCAAATATATGGGTAAGAAAAAACTGATTGCGGAGACAGGGGCAGGTCAGCACGGGCTGGCGACCGCTATGGTCGGTGCGCTGTTCGGAATGGAAACGAAAATTTTCATGGGCGAAACCGACATCGAAAGACAAAGCGTCAACGTCCATAAAATGAAACTTTGCGGAGCGGAAGTTATCGGCGTGGAAGGCGGGACGGGAACATTAAAGGACGCCATTAACGATGCGCTGCGGTACTGGACGGCAAATGTAAGCGATACATTTTATTTGTTCGGTTCGGCAGCCGGGCCGCATCCGTATCCTGTGATTGTAAAACATTTCCAGAGCTGTATCGGAACAGAGGCACGGCAGCAGTGCATCGAGCAAACCGGCAGATTACCCGATATGGTGGCGGCGTGCGTGGGCGGCGGCAGCAATGCAATCGGGATATTTTCCGCATTCTTAAAAGATAAGGACGTGCAGATTGTCGGTGTCGAGGCAGGCGGGTCCGCCAAAGACAGATTAGCCGCAGGTCATCACGCAGCGACACTGGCAGCCGGCAAAGTCGGAATTTTGCACGGGTCAAAGACATACCTGCTGCAAAACGACGATGGGCAGATTGCAGAGACTGAATCGATAAGCGCAGGCCTTGATTATCCCGGCGTTGGGCCGGAACACAGCTTCCTGAAAGATACGGGACGGGTAAAATACGTGCCGGCGTTCGATGAGGATGCTCTCGATGCCTTCGAGCTATTGACGAAGACAGAAGGGATTCTGCCGGCACTCGAAAGCTCTCACGCAATCGCTTACGTGATGAGCCTGAAAGGCAAACTGTCGCCGGCAACCAGCGTGATTGTCAACCTTTCGGGCCGGGGCGATAAGGATGTGGGAATTGTTGAAAAATACAGGCCGGTAAAATAAGAGAAAAAAATATGAAGACATATAAAGAACTTTTTGCGCAATTAAAGAGACCTGCCCTGATACCCTTCTTTGTAATCGGCGACCCTGATTACGAAACAAGTCTTGAGATTGTAAAGCGGGCAATCGATGCGGGTGCGGATATTCTGGAACTGGGGATACCGTTTTCGGACCCGATTGCGGATGGGCCGACGATTCAAAAGGCAGACGTCCGGGCGCTGGCCGGCGGAATGACCGTTTCAAAGGCGCTGGATTTTATCCGGCAGATAAAACAATACAAGGACATCCCGATTGGACTGCTTCTCTATTACAATCTCGTCTATCAAAAAGGGATTAAGGAATTTTTCAAGGATTTTTACCGGGCGGGCGTCAACAGCATCCTGATAGCGGATTTATCCATAGACGATGCGGACGAAATCGCCCCTGCCGCCAGAGAGGCCGGCTTGGATACGGTTTTTATGGTGACGCCCAATGCGGACGAGCAGCGAATAAAGCAAATCGCATCACAGACAAGCGGTTTTATTTACGCAGTCTCACTTTTAGGCGTGACAGGGGTTCGGGAAGGCCTGTCGGATACGATTGAAGGTTTTATCAAAAAACTGAAGAAGCTTACGGCGACGCCCGTCTGCGTTGGTTTCGGGATAAGTAAGCCTGAACACGCTGCTGCGGTCGCGAGAGCAGGCGCGGACGGCGTAATCATCGGCTCGAAAATAGTCCGGATAATCGAAGATAATCTCAATAACAAGAAGAAGATGCTGTCGGAACTCGCCGCGTTTATTACCGAATGTAAAAAGGCGATAGAAAAAGCGAGATAATGATATTGCCACAGAGAAAACCAAAATTTAATATTAGCCACAGAGTGCACATCCGCCGCAGGCGGAACAGAGAAATTTAACCACAGATTTCACNNAACAGATTTTAAACAAACCAAAAATGTCCTGCAACTTGCCGTTCATGCAGATATTTTTTGCAGTTTTTAATGATAGCAAACCTTTTTGGTAATTGGGTCTTGCAAATTATCAGTGAGCAAGTTAGACTAATAGTTTATGATAAGGGAATATATATCCGGTTCAAGAACTACCTCGCTGTTTGGCTGCAAACTTGAAATAGTTGAGAGATTTTCGTCTGAGGCAAATCTTGTCACAGTTTGCGATGATGCATTGGCTTTTGCGAAATCTCTGCCAGATGATTTTTCCTCACTCATCATCACTTCACCTCCCTATAACATCGGGAAAGAGTACGAACAGAAATCATCCCTGAAAGAATATCTGACCCAACAAAAGCCCCTCATCACCGAGCTGGTGCGATGTCTCAAACATGACGGCAGCCTTTGCTGGCAGGTGGGCAACTATGTAGAAAACCGCGAAGTATTTCCGCTTGATATTTATTTTTATGATCTGTTCAAGTCGGAAGGCCTGCAATTGCGTAATCGTATTATTTGGCATTTCGAGCATGGCTTACATTGCAGTGCGCGTTTTTCCGGCCGGTATGAAACCCTGCTTTGGTTCACTAAAACGGATAATTACGTTTTCAATTTAGACCCGGTGAGAGTGCCGGCTAAGTATCCTGGCAAGCGGCATTTTAAGGGAGAAAAAAGAGGACTGCCATCAGGCAATCCTTTAGGCAAGAACCCTTCCGACATGTGGAAAATCGTTGCTGAGGAGTGGGAACGTGAGATATGGGATATTCCGAACGTCAAAGCAAACCATCCAGAGAAAACAATCCATCCATGCCAATTCCCTGTCGAGCTGGTTGAGCGATGCGTTTTGGCGCTGACCAATGAGGATGACTGGGTTTATGATCCATACGCCGGCGTTGGGTCAGCTCTCATTGCGGCGGCCAAACATCATCGCCGTGCTGTCGGATGTGATCGCGAGCAAAAATATCTTGATATCTGTCGTGAGCGTCTTCAGATGCTGGCCGAAGGAACGCTGAAAACGCGACCATTGGGGAAGCCCGTTTTCACACCAACGGGGCGTGAAAAGGTGAGCCAGCGCCCCGCAAGCTGGGATAAGGAGGGAACACTTCTGTGATTATCGCCGGTGAATACTCATTCAATAATGGCGCTGCATATCATTCAAAACATCATTCCAAACTGCTCAAAGAAATATATGCTGTGATCCGGCAAGTTGATGCCTCTATTTGCAAAACCAAGACGAGCAGGGAAAAGACTATGAAGGGCCGTCGTCTTTTTAGTCCTTTCGCCCTCAACAAAGAATTCAAAGAGAAGTTTTTTGCATTGGGCTGGCACAACCACAAAGTGCCATGCCAATATCCCACACAATACTACCGGTCTGATTACAAGCCGGAGACACTTAACGATGGCGCGTTCCGGGAGATGGACTTCGTCAAGGCCAAACTTGGCGTAGAGGTACAGTTCGGCAAATATGCGTTCATGGTCTATAACGTTTGCGCCAAAATGACGATTTTCAAGAATATGGAATATATCGACTCCGGCGTGGAAATAGTTCCTGTAAAACGGTTTGCGGACCAGATGTCTACCGGCGTCTCATACTTTGAACAATTCGTCTGGGATTTGGAACATCGCGGAGTCTCGAATATCGATATTCCTGTTTTGATCATCGGAGTTGATTCGTAGCCATTTAAATTTGAGAACTGGGCGGTCATTAGACAAAATTTATCCGCTACATCCGCCGAATGGCGGAGCGGGGTTAAGAGTTGATGAGGAGGTAAGCGCGGATAAGCTCTGCGACGGACCAGGCCTGGGCAAAGCAGCCGCGAGGTTTATGGGGCGAGTCGCCATCGAATATTTCGCTTACCTGGCCGATGCAGCCCTTCTGGGTCATAATCGTAAGTAAAGGCTCGATGAATTTAGCAGCCTGCTTTTTTCCCGCGGGGCTAAAGCCGTTGACCTTAAGGAAACCCATCACAAATGGGCCTATGAGGAAAGGCCAGACAGTTCCCTGATGATAGGCCTCGTCTCTCTGCCGCCAGGAACCGCTGTAAGTCCCCTTGTATCGCTTGTCGCAGGGGTCGAGGGTGCGAAGGCCGTAAGAGGTGAGCAGCCTTTGCTGGATAATATGAACGACGGAACGCGACTGCTGGTCATTCAAAGGCGAGAAAGGCAGTGAAACTGCGAAAATCTGATTCGGCCGCAGCGTGGCGTCAATCTGGCCGTCAGGAGAAATGCAGTCATTGAGGTATCCCAGATAATCGTTCCAGAACATCTGAAGAAAACCTTCCTTTGTGCGTTCGGCCATTGCGCGATACTGCTGCGATACAGCGACGTTGCGGAAAGTATAAAACTGCGAGAGATTGCAAAGGGCGTTATACCAGAGTGCGTTGACCTCGACGGCTTTCCCAAACCGGGGAGTAAAAGGAACGCCGTCAAATTTGGCGTCCATCCAGGTAAGCTGCGTATCGAAATCGCCGCCGGTAATGAGACCATCGGCATCCTGATGTATTCCGAACCGCGTGCCCTCAGAATAGGAATCGACAATCCAGCGAATCAAAGGAAGAAATTCCTGTGAAAAAATGTCGGTATTATCCCCTGCCCGCAGGTATTCGAAGGCGGCGTTGATAAACCAGAGAGAGGCGTCGATACTGTTGAAGTGCGGCTTGTTGGTGCGGTCGTCGAAATAATTGGGAATCATACCGCCGTCGGCAGCCTGCGCGAAGGTCGAGAGGACTGATTTTGCCTGCTCGAATCTTCCGGTAGAGAGTAAAAGTCCCGGCAGAGCTATAAATGCGTCCCTGCCCCAATCGGCAAACCAGGGGAGGCCTGCTGATATGGTCCAGCTTTGCTTGTCAGAAAATTGTCTTTTGACGAGGAACTGGTCTGCCGCAGCGATGAGTCTGGAAAAAAAAACGTCTTTAGAGAGCAGCTTCGCTTTATCTTTCAACTGATGCTGATGAGCATACACACTTTCCTGCATCTGCTCCAAAAGCTGGCGGGAAAAAACAGGCGAAATATCCGGTGCCTGCGGGGTATAGACCGATTTGAGCGATGCCCAGAAAATCACCCTGCGAGGCGAATTAATAACAATATGAAAGAAGCCGGGCGACCACAAATCCTCTTTAAAATCCTCGCCTCGTTCCTTTTCCTGCCGATATTCGATGTTGTACCACCACTGCTGCTCGGGAACGAATTCGGTCTGGTCGGCGGCGAGCCGAAGGCGGCAATCGGGCCACAAATTTTGCCGAATCACAACCTCGCTGCCGTCGATGCTGGAGACAAGATGCTGGCTTTTTTTCAGCAGCGAGTGAAAATCCCTGAGTGCGACAAAAGGCCTGATTTCAAACCGCAGCAGCTCATCGACATTCGAGAAATCATAGATAACGGCAATGGTGTCGGAATGCAATGCCAGGCACACAGACTTCGTAACCTTGACGCCGCCAAGCTGATACTCGAAATTCACCAGACCATTCTGAAAAAACTTTTTGGGGGTAATAAAGGACGGCGAAAAGAGGCCCTCGAATTCGAAACCTGAAAGATTATAAGTATGAGCCGAGGTCAATACCCTCTCAATGCAAGAGCTGAGCGCCAGGATTTTCTGAACCGGCGGAGACAGAGAGCCGACAAGCAGGCCGTGATATTTCCTGGTATTGCAGAGAGCAAGGGTCGAACTGCTGTAAGAACCCCTTTTGTTTGTAAGCAGCCATTCTTTATCCAGCAGACTATCGACGGAACTGTCGTGGGTCGCTATACAAATATCTTCTGAGTTGTCGAGATGCTGAAGAGTGACCAATTTGCCGCTCCTTTAAAATCCATTTTAAGGCAAAGCCCTGTGCGAAACCTGCCGCACCGCATATTAACCTGCCGGCAATAAATCCTTATGCTGCCTGGAGCTGTCGGAAGAAAGAGGTTTGCCGCCCCGGCCCACGCCAAGAGATGCAGAGGCAGGGGCAGAGACTTTTCTTTTCTCATCGAGTATTCGGGCAGTTCTGAGTTTAAGGTTATTGAGAATATTCATAAAATTAATATAGGAATCGTAGGGCGAATCATAAGGATTAAAATACTTATGAACATCGCCATCCGAGAAATACTTGGTGCACATATAATAGAAGTGGTCGGAGGTCTGCATACGGCGCCAGTCGGTAAGAACCTGCTCATCGCCGCAGGCCTTGACCTGCTTTTCGAGCTTATACAATTCGTGAATGGCGTTGGACTGCATAGCGTTGCCGACCCAGGCGGAAATATCGCGTTCGGTATCCGCCCAGCTTATCACGTGCGGGACATCGACAGAATCCATAACCGGATATGATGCGACAACCTCGCTGGGGGTTTTGAAACTATTATCAGGATGTTCGAGAATTTTCCCGGGAAGATGCCTTATAAAATCAAATATGCCCGTGTCAGCCCACTGATGCTCGCCGAAAGTTTCATAATCCATAAAGAGGTTGACCATATAGCCATTGCCGTTGATTTCATTGACCCAGTGAGCAAACTTGTCGGCGGTGAGCGGCCACTGCGACCAGCCTTTGTTGGAGAAGCGAAAGGCGATATCGTCGCTGAGGCGGTAGTTTTTCATCAGGAGCCGGAGGTGATTGCAGCCTTTCGGTCTATAAACGAAATTCGGACTTCGGAAGCCGAGAACGTGCCCAGCCCCCTCGCAAATTACCGCGTCGAAATCGCACTTCTCTTCTAAAAATACTGCAAGGTCGTTGTTGTAAATCAATTCGGTATTGCGGAAGACGCGAGGCTTCTGGCCAAAAAGGTATTCGATAGACTGGCGGTGAAGATTGACCTGCTCGGCGAACTCATCCCTCGAATAAAGGAAAGAGAGACTGTGATAATAAGTTTCAGCGAGGAATTCGACACAGCCGGTGCGTGCCAGAGCATCAAAGGTGCTTAAAGTTTCAGGGGAATATTTTTGGAGCTGTTCGAGCAGGACGCCTGTAATACTGAAGGCAACCTTGAAGCGGCCATCGTATTTGCGAATCAAATCGAGCAGCAGCCGGTTGGTGGGCAGATAGCATTTGTTGGCGACCTTCTGGCAGATTTGGGCATTTTTATGGTCATCGAAATAATTATGATGGTGGTCAAATACGGTGTAATGCCGCAGCCTCATCGGCTGGTGAACCTGAAAATAAAAACAAACTGACGCCATAAAGCTCCTTCTTTAAAAAATCGTCCCTAAACAGGCACCGCCTCTGTAAGCACTTCCTCATAAATTCGAGAGCACCTTACGGCGGCATCCCGCCACCGCATTTTGCGGACTTCGGAGTTGCCGTAATTACGAAGCGTAATACCCAAAGGAGGATAACGCAATACCGCTACTATCTTATTGGCCATCTCGTTAACATCCCAGAAGTCAACCTTGAGGGCGTGAGTGAGGACCTCGGCAACGCCGCTTTGTTTGCTGATGATGACCGGCACATCGTTTTCAAGCGCTTCGAGCGGCACAAGTCCAAATGGTTCGGAAACAGATGGCATAACGAACAAATCAGCCATTTTGTAGATTTCCTGAACCTGCTCGCCCCGCAGGAAGCCTGTGAACATAACCTTGCTTCCGATACCGAGTTCGGCGGCCATTTCGACGGCCCTGTGCATCATATCGCCTGAGCCTGCCATAACAAACCTTACATCGTCCATCTCATCGATGACCTTTTTCGCAGCCTGGAGGAAATACTCCGGGCCTTTCTGCATTGTAATTCTGCCGAGGAAAAGGACGATTTTCTCGTTCTTCTTTATGCCGAACTCATCGGGCCTTTTGCTGCTGTTTCCGTTGCGTTCGACGCCATTATAAACGACATCAATCTTTTGCGGGCTGATGCCGTAACGATTGATAACTATATTACGTGTAAAATTGCTGACGGTAATAATCCTATCCGCCGAATGCATACCGGCACGTTCAATATCGTAAATCACCTGATTGACGTTTTCACCGCTGCGGTCAAATTCGGTCGAATGGACGTGAACAACGAGAGGTTTTCCGGTTAACTCCGCGACGGCGATAGCAGCCGGATAGGTCATCCAGTCGTGCGCATGGATAATATCAAAATCCTCCTTCGAAGCCAGCTCTGCAACAATCGCAGCATACCTGTGCACCTCGGCAAACATATCTCCGGCATAATCGAGACCGCCAACCATTTGTGCGGCAGAACCTGCCTGCCCTGCCCCGCTTCTCTTGGCAAGCAAAATCGCCTCGATTCGTTTGCTGTAATCATCCGCCGACGTGTAGGGCTGCAGCACAGAATCAACGGGTTTAATCTTCGTTCGTCTCAACTTCGTCAGCGAGGGACTTCCCTGCTGCGACAGGAGCGAGGCGGGACTAAGCATCCTTACGTGACTGGTATAACTGCCTTCAACCGCCCTCGGCAAAACGAATGTCACTTCAACGCCGAGATTGTCGAGAGCTTTAGTCAACCCGAAGCAGGCGGTTCCAAGTCCGCCGCTTATGTAAGGAGGGAATTCCCAGCCTAACATAAAGACTTTCATCGCATCCCCCTTACTTTTACAATTGTTTTCCCCCGTCTTTTTGTCATCATTTAGTACCACTCAGTTAAAGAGAATAAACCAAATAAAATAAACTTTCGTCCTCCGACTGCCAGACTCATTTTGCAGTTATCAGCCTAATAATCGGCAAAAAACTTTGCGGTCTTAATCCAAATCCACACTTAAAAATGAACTTTTTTCACTTTCTTTTTTATATATCGAACATTTGCCGACCGCTACTCAAAAAAATCCCCCAAAAAAGCGATTGAGACGCTGCCAATGAAAATATTATTGGTCAAAAACCATCGGGCTGGATAAGCAGCCTTCGACAAACGGGGCAGGGATATACAACGGCAAAGACTTACGGCGGAACAGGGAGAAAAGCCATCGGGGACGGCTTTGGGGTAAATAAAAACGGGGTAATTATAAAAATAAAACCGCTCTGCCAACTCTGATGGCAGAGCGGTTATTGAACAGCTTTAGAATCATTGCCAAGCTGCCCGGCAAAAATTAAAGAAAAATTTCTTTTTACAGGTCTTGAGGCTTAACGGTGCTGCGGCGATTGGCCTTTGTTCTTTCTGTCGCCTTGTCCAGCAGACAATAGACCTTCTCGCTCAAAGCTTCGAGGGCATCTGCCGAAGTCATCATCTTCTTGCCTTTAATGTAAGCCTTTACCTTGCTTGCCACAACCAGTGAATCTCTTTTTTTTGCCATTCTTTTCGCCTCCATGTAAAAAGGGAGTTTAAAAAATTTCGTACCAATTTACGTAATGTTTGGCACATATTATTGGCCGTTATTACTAAACTTACGCCTTCTTTGCAACAAAAAAATTGCTAAAAATCACTTTTTTTTGCACCAGGCGGCCAAACTAACCATTTCCGGAAAGTCCGAAGATTTTTAATATTTGTGAAAACCGGAGACTTTTTTATAAATTCCATGAAACAGTTTGACGAAAATATCGAGATTGAGAGAAGCCATTGCTGAATTTTAAGCCCGCCCGCGGCGGGAACTTTTCGGAGAAACAAAATGGTAAAACGTCGCAAGAACAGGAAAACAGTATCCAGCCCGGATGAGCTTGTAGCAATCGCTTATGTTGACGAACTCGAACAAGCGAGAGATTTTGAAACGCTGCTGAAGAGCAACGAGATTCCCGTAATGGTCAAACAGGGAAACGAAAACAGCAGCGGCAAGTCAATTGTTGTTATGGTGCCGGAAGAATATACCGAAGAAGCCCGTGTCATCATTGAGTCGCAGAGCGCTTATGACGATTTCTATGATGTGGCAGTCGACGATGAAGAGCAGTTCGGCAGCGAACCTCTTGAGGACGAATTTTGAAGATAAGCAAAAATCCTGCCTGCTGCCTATGCTGTATTGAATGTCATTATGGTCCGTTAAACAAGAACTGACAAATTAGGAGACACGAATATGCCGGAAGAAAATAACAATGAACGCAGGAGCAGCAATGACCGGAGAGGTTCGGTAGTTGACCGCAGGCTCGGCCTGGACCGGCGGCGCGGGCCTGGCAAACGAAGAAGCGACGACCGCAAGAGCGCTGAAGAAGGTCATATGTCCGATGAGCAGTTCGATTTTCTAATGGCCATCGAGGAATATAAGCAAAATAATGCAAGACCATTTCCGACGTGGACAGAGGTGCTCGAGGTGATAAAGGCAATCGGGTACCGTAAAGTTGCCGAGCCGCAATCTCTCGAAGAGCTTGCAAAACAGAATGCGGCGCAATACCAGTACGATGAATCGGTACCGGAAACCACAGAGAATTAGTCGCCCGCAAGGCATATTGCGTCCCGATAAATCCCGACAAGTCGGGACTTCGCTCAGCATCGGGATTTCGGGTCAAGTCTTTTATCGGGATTTTTTCACTTCCCTGTTGAAAAGTCTGAGTTGTGTTTCAATGGCAGAGAGTGCCCAGTCAATATAATGAAGCAGATGAGCCGGGTGATGATGCCGTTCGCAGTTAAGGCCCTGCTGAATAACTTCGAGAAATTTATTTATAGTCTGGGGGCTGATTTCGGAAGGGCTAACCGCCCACTGTTTTAGCTCCTCGTATTCACTTCTTAAGGTCTGGCTTGATTTTAACTGTTCACTGGTAAGATAATCGCCCGGGTTATATGCAAGCTGGAGCCCTTTGAGGCCGAGAATAAGCGGCTCGTAAGTAGCGTTTTTTTCGAGCCGGATATATTTGTATTGCTGGATGCTGCTTGTGACCTGTGCAGGCAGTTTTTCGACGATGGAATCCTGCCCCATAAACCACCTTCGCGTGCTTGTCCTGGCGAGGGTAAGCTCTTCGCCGTCTTTATACTGGATGATTTCGCCGTTTGCTATCCGGGAGAGCGACAGTTTGCCATCTTTATTTTTTTCGAGGCCGCCGCCGAGGGCAAGCAGGCACTTGGCAAAACCGAGCGGAAGAATTTTTTGACTGCCGACCTGATTTTTCCGCAGCTGAAAAGAGAGGTGAAGACTGTGAGGTTTCACCTGGTAGAACTTTATGATTTCATTTATAAGCTGGCTCAACGTCCACGGGTCAGCGGTAGCGGGCCTGGAAATTTCGCCTTCGATATTCAATCTGCCGGGAGCCAATTCGAAAAACCCGCAGCGTCGGGCGGTATCAGTGGCGCCGGAATGGTCATCGATGTATCCGCCGAGCTTCCAGCAAAGGACGTCGAGACAAAAATCGTGAAAATATCTGAAGCCGTTAAAAACGGTATCCTTTTTCTGCCTGATGCCCTGCTTTGGCTCACCATTTTGCGGCTCAACGGCATCAACGCCAAGATTGCTGAATTCGAGTTCTGCGCCGAGCGGAGTTAAGCCCGGGCTGAAATGCGCGCGGATAAAGTCGAGCTGCGCCGCTGCAACTCGCGAATCGAAAAGGTCGCCTGCTGCGCCGACGGCGTATTTTACAAAATCGATGAGGTCGTGTTTTTTGAAAGGCATCGATTCGAGCCCCTGCCTGACAATAAGGTCAACGGTCTTGCTGTTTTCATTGATTATGCGAAGCGAAGAGAGCAGGCTGATGGTGCGTTTGAAATACCGTTCGGAAGTCCTGATATGTTCGAGCTCAAAGCGATAGCCGGACTGGAATTTTTCATCGAGCTGATTGAGCAGTACCTGCTTAATGACGAGGGTGAGATAATTTTTAATGAACGGGGCGGCCTGCGGTTCAGAATATAAATCTTTTATGGAGGGGCGGGGTCTGTCGAGCTCGTGTTCGAGAAAATAATCGCTGACGGCATCGGTTCGATAGTGACTGATAACGAGGTCGCGTTCGGTGGTGGCGAGCAGCTCCCTGTCAGCGATTCGTTCGAGTTCGGCGTCTTTGGAACGCTCGCCGGGCCTGGTGCGTTTTTTGAGGAATTTTTCGATTCGCTTTCGCAGCCAAAGTTCGTGGATGAGGTTGACGTGCCAGCGGTCGCCGAAAAGTTTCTTCATAGACTCGCGGCTGACCAGATAAGCAAAGGCACGCACGGAGCCGGAAGCGGTATGGATGCGAACAGTTTCTCTTTTAAAACGTTTTCCCTCGTATCTGTCGATTTCTTTCATTGCGTCCGCAGGAATTTCATAAATAACAAGACCTTCAATTTTGGAAGCGGGAGATTTTACGCCATAGAAATAGACGTTGTCGGGGCTTACTCTCCTGTATCCCTGGAGCAGAGCCGGTTCCGCGAGAAGCGTATCCTTGTGCGGGGTTTTGAGACCGAAGGAACACCCGCAGACAGATTTGAAGATTCGCCTGTCGCGAAGTGAGCCGTAGACAAAAAGATTCAGTTTTTTTTCTGCCATATAAAAATTTATTATAACAAAGCCGCAAAATAAAAAAAGCGGCGGCAATCAGGAACGTCGAATCCGGTTGTAAAGTTTGAACAGCTCCTTAAAGGCACGGAAGATTACCGCCAGTTTCGCCCCGGTAGGATTGCCTGCGACGCGAGGGTAATGATGAACGCCTGCCTGGGTTATGGAAAAGCCTTTTCTGGCGGCACGGGCAAGAATCTCGGTGGAGATAAGAGCTCCGGTGCTGACGAGCTCAAAATGGTCGAAAATTTCTCTTTTGAAAAGCTTGAAGGCACAATCGATGTCGCTTACTTTAAGGCCGAAAAGAATACAGACGAGCTTCGTCCAGCAGAAGCCGTTGAGCCGGCGGAGAAAATTATCCTGACGGTTGATGCGAAAACAATTAACGATGTCAAACTGCCCCATAAGAGGAAGTAAAGGCGGCAATTCGCTGATGTCGAACTGGCCGTCGCCATCAGAGAAAAAGACTAATCGTTTTGTCGAGACTTTTATACCGGAGCGAACCGCTGCGCCATAGCCGAGGTTGGTTTCGTGATGGACGACCCTTACTTTGGTATTTCCGGCGGCGATTTTGTCTGCAATTTCGGCGGTAGCATCTTTGCTGCCGTCATTAACAATAATTATTTCGTAATCGGCTTTTATCTTTTCGAGGGTCTCAACAGCCCTGCTTACGGTTTTCTCGATATTGTCCTGTTCATTATAACAGGGGAAAAAGACGCTGATGGAAACAGGCAGGGACGAAGCCGGCGGTGATGTTTGCCCACTACCATGTTTGGATTCGATATTGCTCGTCACTTGTCCTTTTATTGGAATTTGAGAGGGTTGTTCCAAAAGTTACCACCTTTTTAAATCGGCGAGAGTCTGCCTTTCATCCTCGTATTGACGGTATTTTTTTATATAAGTAAGGGTCAGCTCCGGATTTTTTTGTTCTTCGGCAACATGCTGCAGATACTGGAAAGAGAGCAGCACGGTAACCAAACGATTGTGGTAGCCATCCTGTTTTTTATAAAGCTCTTTGTTTTTTTCGAAGTCATCGACGATATCTGTGCAAAACTTGTCGACTTTAGGCCTAAACTGTGTATATCTTCCTGCAGCAGCAATAATCCTCTCGAGCGGTACCTGCGAAGGTTCGCAGTAAAAAGCTTTGAATGCACAATCGAGCCCTTCATCAAGGTCCGAAGGATTGCGAGAGCCAAGTTTATAATAAGCGAGAATGAGGTTTTTTGAAAACTCGTTTGGATAAACAGTGGTTCCTTCAGAGATACCGTTGAAAAGTCGTTTGGTTCCGGGATTTTTCCTGTCTACGAGCAGCCTTTGTACATTATCATAATAAATTACAATCCAGTCAGAATTCATATCAATAGCTTTCATAAAGGGACTGTCAAACTGGTCGATTGGCATCAGGATAACCCAGACGTTATATTTTCTAAGTATGCCGGCGACCTCCGCACCTGCATTTTTATAATTGGTTTCGATACCATTTTGCATGTCACTCAATGCCTGAGGACCGCCGGACATCAATACTGACCAGGCGTCAAAAGTCTTTGGATCATAGGCAGCCTGAGCGCGGCCGTCCATAAACAACTGGAGAGGTGTTCTGCCGGTATTCGGGTCCGGCTGCTGACCCCAGGCGATAAAGCCGCCTTCGGTCCAATAATTAAACATATTACCGGAAAGTTTATTGTCCTTGATGAATTTGAGGGCATAGAAGGGTTTGGCATCGGAGGCGCTCATACGTATAAAGACAGAATTGAGCTTGTAATCCATAGGCCAGGGGTCGAGATAAATATCCTTAAATCTAAGCGTCCATGTCGTACCGAGATAGGAAGTAATCAAAACAGCAACAATCAGGAATAATTTTTGGAGAGCGTCGGACATAGCTGGAAGAGCGAGGCGATTTCGCCTTTGGAAATTCACCGATGCAGAGACACTACAGACAATCTGCTGGATGAGCAGTGCAACAACAGGACAGGCAACCATTGCCGCAATCGGGATAAACCGACGAGAGCGGGCAGCCATATATACAGTCAAGGCAGCAACCGCCCAGAGAGCAAAGTCAATTTTAGGAAGCTTGTATTGTTCCTGTTTTGTCTCGGGATAAACCGTTTCGGACTGCCGCGCGTAAAAATAATCACGATGGTTAAAAAGCAAAAAGGCAATTATGGAAACAAAATTGACAATATATAACACCAGAAACAGATGCCCATAAGATGGCGAGGCATTATGAACGAATGTCGGCAGCCATACAGCTTTCAAATTCAGAAGGTTGGAAGATGCAGTTGATATTCTTTGGGAGAAGCAGTTAAGGAAAGAGGCAGGTTCAGAAAAGACCGACGGCCAGGATGGAACCGTGAGATTAAACGGATTATAAATAATACTCATCAGGAAAAACATAATAACGGCTGTGAGGCCGACGATTGCCAGATTCACAGGTTTGAGCAGGGCTTTTTTCGAGAGCAGCGAGGCGATAGCAGCCATAATGCAGTAGGCGGGAATCAGAATAAATGGGTAGATATATCTGCCTTCAAAGCCCGCTCTTCCCAAAGTCGCACTTTCAGATAGCGAAAAAATTAGAAGAATGGGAATCAATAAAGTTATGTGGTAGATATGATGAAAAATGCTCAGCAGAAGAATAGCGGCAAAGGCAATGCAAACAATGAAACTTACAGGGTCATAATCAATAAAAGCAAAGCTTAAGAGGGTAAGCCAGAAGAGAAAGATTGCCGCAAGGAAGGCGAAGATTTTCAGAGAAGTATCCAAACGCTGCGGCTGGTCTGCGATGCGGTCTTTCGAGGCAGGCAGGAATTTGGGAACGAGCCGGCGGGTGAAAAACCAGAAAAGAATTGTTGCGATTATCAGGACAAAGATTATCAAAAACGGATAGCTTGTGCCGACATCGTTAGTCCACTCGAATGCCGAGTGCCACTCGTTCACCGAACGCCACTTTTGAGCGTGCTTACCAATACTGATTACAAAGGTGTGAGTAAGGTTCGTAAGATGAAACGGGTTGAAAATAATCATCGCTATAAAAGCAACGACAGACGAGACAATGCTGTGATACAGGCCCTTCCGCCCGATGGAAACTAACTTGTCCCTCGAAAAGAAAAGGAAAATATCAATTATAACAAGGGCGAAAAACAAATAGGCATAAGCTGCTGCGGTAGGACCAGCCTCCTCAGGTCTAATCTGCTGCCAGTCGGTAGAGCTATAAACAATAAAATAAGCCGGCCAGACCAGAATGTTATATAAAAGAACCGACCAGATTCTGGGCAGCAGGCTTAAGAAGTGAGTCCCGATAAAGACCGTCATCATCAGGAACACGTAGACATACCCGCCGTGAAGATTCGACCAGATGACGGTGGCAGGAACAATGAGCCAGATATAAAAGATGTTTTTATACGTGGCCAGGACAAGTATAAGGATAAAAATTGCAACAAAAAGATTAGAAAACCCGGCCGGCCGTATATCGAAATACGAACGGCCTGTGAAGATAGCAAAGCAGGTAAAGGCCGCCGCTAAAAGCGGATTCACACCGAGCAGCCTGGCGGTGTAATAAACACAAAAAACGGTAAGAATGTAGATGGCAAATTTCCAATAAACAAGGGCATTGGAAGTAAAGGTGTCGGATGGCGTATAAGTTGATTTGGGAACGAGCGAATAAAAAATAACGTGAGTGAGCCAGTTCTGGTCTATCCAGCCGGTAGGATGAAAGTGTTTAGCAAAATTCTGGAGCCAATTCGGCCAGTTTCCAAAATTGTCGGCTTTGTCTGCCCACCAGTGCATAAGAGAAGCCTTGAAGCCTTCTTCGGTCTGTGCATCACTTCGCAGCTGTTCGGCGTATTTGTGCATAGTTTCAGGGGTAGGTCCGGGCCTGTGAGAATTGGCGCTGAAAGGCTCGTTGGTATCGACGTAGAACGGCAGGATAGTTTTTTGGATTTTTGCGCTGTCGGTGAAGTGCCTGCCGCAGGCCATAGCGACCCAGGTATCACCGGCGGCGACCATGTGTGTGCTGGCATGGCAGGCAAAGATAAGCATAGCGACCCAGCCGACAATTACAAAAGGCCATGCTTCGAATACCGATTTGGATTTCAACAGGTTATCTTCAGAAATCAGGTTTTTAGCCATTGTTCAAATCTGTCCATACCTTTCTGAATTTGTTCGAGAGAACAGGCGAAACTGAGCCTCACATTGTTGTCGCAGCCAAAAGGCAATCCCGGAACAAGAGCAACGTGTGCCTGTTCAAGCAAAGCATTGGTGAAATCGTTGCTGCCGGTAATCTTCGCACCATTAATATTTCGGCCATAATGCGCAGAAACATCAGGAAAACAGTAAAAGGCGCCGGTAGGCTGCGGGCAGACGACACCCTTGATATTGTTAAGCCTGTCAGCCATATATTTGGCGCGCTTTTCAAATTCGATACGCATATTCTCTATTGTTTGTGCGGCGACAGGATTCGTTAAGGCCTCAATGGCGGCATCCTGCGCAAAGGTGACGGGATTGCTTGTCATATGCGACTGCAGCCGGCCCATAGCCTCGATTACATCGAGAGGCCCCGCGGTATAGCCCAGCCGCCAGCCTGTCATTGAAAATGCCTTGGATAGTCCGTTAAGCACCAACGTCCTGCTAAAGGCGTCTTTGCTTATCGAGGCAAAGCTGATAAATTTCGTATCGCCGTAAATAAGCTTCTCATATATTTCATCTGAAAGAACAACAACGTCGGTGCCTTCGAGCTCCTTCGCCAGTGCGGCAAGCTCATCGGGCGTATAAGTGAACCCGCCGGGATTAGAGGGCGAATTCAGGATAAACATCGCCGTCTTTTTGGTGATGGCTTTCTTTAGCTGGCTGGGTGTAATCTTGTAGCCGTTCTTTTTCTCGCCGACAACAAATTTCGAAACCGCCCCTGCCAGTTTTATCGCTTCAGGATACGTCACCCAGTAAGGCACAGGCAGTATTACCTCGTCGCCCGGGTCGAGGACGGCTTGCATCGCTTCATAAACGGAATGCTTGCCGCCTATAGTAATGATTACCTGGTTGGGCGAATAATCGAGGCCGTTTTCTTTTTTGAGTTTGTCCGCTACGGCTTTTTTAAGCTCGATTGTACCGGCGGCAGGCGTGTATTTTGTCTTGCCGGCCTTCATAGCTTTTATGCCGGCTTCTTTTATAAAATCCGGCGTATCAAAATCCGGCTCGCCGGCGCCGAAATTGACAACGTCAACGCCCTGGGCCTTTAATTGTTTCGCCTTCGCTGTGACAGCCAGCGTTTCCGAGGGGGGTATCGCCCCTGCCCGTTTGCTTACCTTCATATTTTGCACCTTTCACATTACTGCCCTGCTGCCGCCCGCCGCAGCAAGTAAGAAGTTAAAAAACGGATAATCAATCCTTCGACTCTCCGGCTTTTAGGCCGGAATCTGCTCAGGATTGATACTGAGCAGCGATTTTAACCCTGCGAGGTTTTGTCGCTGTCGAAGTATCATCTTGCCTGTTAATTCCGGTGCAGGCAACGTATTAAAATCAAAATCCCAAAAAAAGCAAGTGTTTTTGTATTTAGGGGATAGGATATAGGGGTTAGGGATTAGCGTACAGCGTGGAGCGGGTAACAAAAACTTAACTGCAGACTTGTCCACCGAAGCAACAGCAAGGGCGAATTGCTCTGTCATTTTTCACATATCCTCCGTGACAAAGTAAATTGCTTCCAAAGCATTTCATATATAAAATGCGATGTCTCATATTTGCTTTGCGATATATCAAGCTTGATATGAGGCTTAGCAAGCTTACAATTGACGATTGTAAAATTACATCTGTTGATTGCTAATTTACATTTCTGAAATGCGAATTCACATTTAACGATTGCAAACTGCAAAAACTGCATTTTCAATATCAAAAAGACCGAATCATTTTTCGGACTTATGCTTCACAGGTCGAATTCAAGATTGCTGGTCGGCAATTAGAGTTATTCTGTAAGCCAGTTCTGGGCGAATAGTTTAAAATCATTGAAATCGACATCGGTATCGTTGTCGAGGTCTGCCCCTTCACAGCCATAAGGCTGTTCGCAGCCGGTCGAAAGCCAATACCCGCAAAATTCCTGCAAGTCAGCAAAATCAATATCACCGTCTGTGTCGAAATCTCCCGGCCGCATTCGTAGGATTACAAGGCCGCCGTAGTCATCAGCTACATAAATGTAGTTTCCGCTTACGGCTACATCGTAAGCATGTCCGCTTGTATTATATCCACCGATGTATGAAGGCGAGAAAGGATTGGAGATGTCTATTATTGCAAGGCCGGAGGAAACATCCGCCACATAAGCGTAGTTTCCGCTTACAGCTACACCCCAGGCCCATCCACTTGTATCATATCCACCGACATAAGAAGGTGCAGAGGGATTGCTGATGTCTATTATTGCAAGGCCGGCGGAATCATCAGCCACATAAGCATAGTTTCCGCTTACGGCTACGCCATAAGCATAGCCGCTCGTATTATATCCGCCGACATAAGAGGGTGCAGAGGGATTGCTGATGTCTATTATTGCAAGGCCGGAAGAACCATCAGCCACATAAGCATAGTTTCCGCTAACAACTACGCCCCGAGCACTTCCGCTATAATATCCGCCGGCATAAGAGGGTGCGGAGGGATTGCTGATGTCTATTATTGCAAAGCCGTAAGTATTAGCCACATAAGCGTAGTTTCCGCTTACAGCGACGCCCCGAGCATTTCCGGCCGTACTATATTTGCCGACACGGACAGGTGCAGAGGGATTGGAGATATCTATTATCACAAGGCCGTAATGATAATCAGCCACATAAGCGTAGTTTCCGCTTACGGCTACATCGTAAGCATCGCTGATCGTATTATATCCGCCTATATAAGAAGGTACGGAAGGATTGTTAATATCTATTATCACAAGGCCGTAATAATCATCAGCCACATAAGCGTAGTTTCCGCTTACAGCGACGCCCCGAGCGTATCTTGTATCATTATATCCGCCGACATAAGAGGGTGCGGAAGGATTGCTGATGCCTATTATTGCAAGGCCGGAATCACCATCAGCCACATAAGCGTAGTTTCCGCTTACGGCTATACCCCAGGTATATCCGCTCGTATCATATCCGCCGACATAAGAAGGTGCAGAGGGATTGCTGATATCTATTACCACAAGGCCGTAAGAATAATCAGCTATGTATGCATAATTTCCGCTTATGGCTACGCCTTCAGCGTATCCGCCTGTATCATATCCGCCGACATAAGAAGGTGCGGAGGGATTGGAGATATCTATTATTATCACAAGGCGGTAATAAGCATCAGCCACATAAGCATAGTTTCCGCTTACGGCTATGTCTTTAGCATATCCGCCCGTATTATATTCGCCGACATAAGAAGGTGCAGAGGGATTGCTGATATCTATTATCACAAGGCCGGAGGAAACATCAGCCACATAAGCGTAGTTTCCGCTTACAGCTACGTCATAAGCTGTGCCCGTATCATATCCGCCGACATAAGAAGGTGCGGAAGGATTGCTGATGTCTATTATTGCAAGGCCGTAAGAATAATCAGCTATGTATGCATAATTTCCGCTAACGGCTACGCCATAGGCATAGCCGCTCGTATTATATCCGCCGGTGTATGAAGGTGCGGAAGGATTGCTGATATCTATTATCACAAGGCCGTAATAATCATCAGCCACATAAGCGTAGTTTCCGCTTATGGCTACGTCTTGAACAGAATCCTGCAGGACAACCTGACCCAGTTTTATGGGATTCGAAGGGATATTCACATCTAAAATTTGAAGCAATAACCCCATACCTACATAAGCGTAATTTCCCGAAACAGCAACAGCCTGGCTTGGTCCGCCAGCTAACTGGCCGACAAGCTCGACAGGGATATCAGCATTGAGAAACGATGGTGAAAAAAGACAAAACGCCAAACAGAATAAGAAAAACACCCTTTTCATTTTGTTGACTCCTAAAACAAAAAAGCCGAATTTTTTTAGATGAAAAAAAACCTCGCAAAACTCTCCGAAATTACCGAATATAATTTTACTTTGAAGGCGGTATGAATTGCAAGAGAATTCCATAATATTTTCAGGTTGAAACAGAAACACAACAGCAAAGGGCAGATACCCGTTTTACATATCAGAAACCAGTGAGGGGAAAATCTCGCAGGAAAGGCTTGTTATAGTATCAAAAAGGCCTTTTTGTGTTTCCTGAGCCTTTTTTCATCGATAAATCGTTAATCCGCACATTGTCTATGCCGATATTTTTAAAGCAGACACAAATGGGGTGCATAAGACAGAAAACAGAAGACAGAATACAGTAGTCAGAATAATAATTATTTCTCTGCGTTCTTCACGAACTCTCGGTTCGACAGGCTCACCGTCCTGAGTAAAATCGAAGGAGCGGTGAAATTAGTCATCTCCGCCGCGGCGGGGTCTTTGACTGGCAACTCGTAATATATTATAATAATCCCGAAACAAATGCTGGATAGCTAAGGCAGCAATCACTATGAAAGTGCAGTGCCAATTATGCCCGAAGGCCTGTGTCCTCGAACAGGGTCAGAGCGGCAACTGCCGCATCAGAATCAATATCGACGGCGCCCTGCGGTCGGTGGTCTACGGCTACCCCTGCTCGATTAACGTTGACCCCGTCGAGAAAAAACCGCTCTTCCATTATCTGCCCTCAAGTGCCGCACTTTCACTGGCAACCGTCGGCTGCAACCTCCACTGCATATTCTGCCAGAACTGGGAAATCTCGCAGGCATCCCCGGCAGAAGTACCGGCCTACGATTGCCCGCCCGAAAAGATTATCGAGCTGGCCGGCCAACACAAATGCCCTTCAATCGCCTACACATACACCGACCCCGTCGCCTATTACGAATATACACTCGACACCTCGAAGCTCGCAAAAAGCCATAACCTGAAAAATATCCTCGTCACCGCAGCCTACATAAACGAGGAGCCGTTAAAACAACTGCTCGAATATACCGACGCCGCGAATATTGATTTAAAGGGAATTACCGATGATTTTTATCGTAAAATCTGCTCGGCAACCTTAAAGCCCGTCCAGGATGCCCTCATCGCTACAAAGGCGGCGGGCGTGCATCTGGAAATTACGAATCTGGTAATCCCGACTCTTAATGATAATCCTGACCAGATTCGCCAGCTTGTCCGGTGGATTCGAGACAATCTCGGAAGCGACATCCCCCTTCATTTTTCCCGCTTCTTTCCGCTTTACAAGCTCACCCATCTGCCGCCCACGTCCCCGGAGACGCTCGAACAGGCCCGGCAAATTGCGATGGAAGAAGGAATGGATTTCGTTTATATTGGAAACATCGCGAGCAAAGACGGACAGAATACAATCTGCCCGAAATGTAAAAAATTGCTTATCGAACGCAGCGGCTACACGGTCCTGCAGAACAGGTTAAAGGATGGTTGTTGCCCCAACTGCAATCGCAAAATTTACGGAGTCTGGAAATGACGAGAAGAAACTTTCTAAAAGGAATGCTCATCGCCACCGTCGCTGCGATAACAGGTGGCTGGACGCTTACAAAAAAATCCGCTGCGGAGATAATGGATAAATCCGTAAAAGTATTTGTAAGGGCAGCCGCTTTAAAAAATTATCCCGGCCAAATAAAACCCCTATTTAATATAGATAAAAATAGTAAATGGAGTGGCTGATATGTTTAATATAAAAAAAAGAAACTTACTTTTAACTTTTTTCGCAGCCATCATTGTTTTTTCATTTCGCACCGTATCGGCTGAGCCGAACAGCGTTGTAATCCAGTCAACGATTGCCGGCAGCTGGTATCCTGCCGATGCCAACGGGCTAAAAAACCAAATCTACCAGATGTTTCAAAAGGCAGACGGCCCTACCAAAGCCGACATAATCACCCTTATCCTGCCGCACGCCGGCTACCAGTACAGCGGCACAACCGCCGTATCGGCTCTGAATACCATCGACCGGAAATTCAAAAGGGTAATCGTCATCGGGCCAAGTCATTATTCCGCGATGGAGGAAAGTTTCGCGGTTCCGAAGGCCGACTATTTTCAGACGCCGCTCGGCAAAATCCCCATCGATACCGAATTTGTCGACAGCCTCCTCAGGAACAGCCTGTTTAAAAATCTGCCGCAGGTACTGCAGGGCGAACACAGCATCCAGATTGAGCTTCCGCTGCTTCAATATAAATTTGCCGATTTCAAACTCGTCCCGATTGTCGCAGGCCAATGCTCACCCGGCACAATCGAAAAGGCCGCCGCTGTTTTGCAAACGCTTATCGACCAGGATACGCTCGTCGTCGCAAGCTCCGATTTCACCCATTACGGAGCCAATTACCAGTATGTCCCCTTCACCGAAAACATACCCGAAAAATTAAAAGAGCTGGATATGGGCGCGTATAAATATATAGAAGCGCTCGATGCAACTGGTTTCTTAAAATACCGGCAACAGACCTCCGACACAATATGCGGATACGTCCCGATATCGGTGCTGCTCTCGATGCTCCCTGAAAACGCGAAGGCCGACCTTGTCAAATACCAGACATCAGGCCAGTTGACCAGCGACTTCACAAACTCGGTAAGCTACCTGGCAATTACATTCAGCGGCAAGTGGCAGGAAAAACCAAAAGCGGAACAAAAATCCGCCGGCAGCAATCTCTCTGAGCAGGATAAAAAAAATCTCCTTATCCTGGCTCGAAAAACTATTGTCTTCTATCTGAAGAACAACAAAATGCCGGAAGCCGCACAGCTCGGCATACAGCCGAACGAGGCAATGAAACGGACGCAGGCCGCCTTTGTCACTCTCAATAAAAATAAGCAGTTGCGAGGCTGTATCGGCGAACTGCTGCCCAGCCAGCCTCTGTATAAATCCGTAATGTCCAACGCCGTCAACGCCGCCGTCAACGACTTGCGATTCAACCCTGTTAGTATTGCCGAATGCAACGATATCACCATCGAAATTTCCGCACTCACACTGCCGACGTCTGTTTCATCATATAAGGATATCATAATCGGAATCGACGGTATCATCCTGCGAAAGGCCGGCAAATCCGCCGTCTTCCTGCCGCAGGTCGCACCGGAACAGGGCTGGGGCATAGAAGAAACCCTCGCTAACCTGTCGCTCAAAGCCGGCCTGCCCGACGATGCCTGGAAGGAAGGGACAGCCTTTTTTGTCTTTCAGGCAATAGTCTTCGGTGAAAATAAATGAGTTTTGCCCGTAAATTTCTGCTCTTCTCTTATGGTCTATTCACTATCGCAGCCCAGACGCTGCTCTTCCGTGAATTCCTCACCAATCTCGAAGGCAACGACATCTGCGTCGCCGTATTTTTTGCAAGCTGGTTTTTCTGGGTCGCCGCCGGTTCGATACTGCTCTACAAATTTACAGCCGACGACAAGACAGTGCAGATTAAAATCGAATTACTTTTCCTGGCGTATCTTCCCGCTCTTCTGCTGCAGATGCTGCTGATAATCCATGCCCGCACCATTTTCAGAGAGCCCCCGTTCCTCCTGCTGCCCATCCGCACAATTTTACTCCTTTCGCTTCTCGTCAACGCACCGGTAAGCCTGATTACCGGCCTTCTATTTCCGCTTGTCTGCCGATGGATTCGGCAATTCGATTCCGCTCCGATTTCAAGGGTCTATATTATCGAGGCCGCCGGCTCTTTCGCTGGAGGCATTGCCGTCACTATCCTGCTCGCAGCTGGCGCAAGCCAAATTCAAATCTGTTTTCTCCTCGCCCTGCTTGTTTCAATTTCAATCCTACTGCTGCACCTGTATAAACCCGCCGACGGCGGGCTTGTCTTTCTCCTGCCTGCCTGCATTATCCTCTGTCTTGTTTTTAGCATCGATAAAAAAATCTCGCACTCCCTTCAAACAACAAAATGGAACAGGCTGACCCGCAGTGAGCCTGCCACCACCGGCACCCTCGCCGGTTCATTTCAGACCTCGCAGGCAGAATATCTTTACGGCAGCTACAAAAACCAGTTCCTCTCCGTAAGCCAGGCTGCCGTCGTCGAGGCGATGCCCGATGACGAAACCAACGGCAGAATCGCCGCCCTCGCACTTTGCCAGAATCCCGACGCAAAAAATATTCTCGTTATCGGCACAGGCCTCGACCTCTGCCGGCAGTTTCTAAAGCTCAAACAAACTCAAACCGTCTGCTGGTCTTATCCGGATTCCGAATATATCCGAAAAATCAATTCTGCCCTGCCTGCCAATCTCCAAATTTCCGGTTCGCTTTCGGCAAACCTCAAATTCGTCACAGGAGAAATCCGGTCGTTTTTAGCGGCCAACAAACAATCTTTTGACATCGTCATTTTGAATCTGCCCGACCCCGCCACATCTGCCCTCAACCGGTATTTTACCGTTCAATTTTTCAAGCAGATAAAAAACAGCCTGCGCACCGGCGGCATCGTAGCCATACGTATCAGCGGCGGTGAAAACATAATGGCAGCAGAGATTACCGACCTCGGCGCATCGGTAAAACTGACCCTCGAAGGCGTCTTTTCCAATCTCGTCCTTGCGCCCGGCGGTCAAACATGGTTCGTCGCCTCGGATTCTGCGGCAATCACAGGCCGGCCCGGAATCTTAAGAGACCAGTTCCGGAAAATCGACGGCTCCGACGCAATCCTGCCGCCCGATGCCCTGCTTTCGATATATCTATCCGACCGGGCAGAAAAAGCTGTCGCAGCTTATGATAACCCCGATATATCGAAGAAGCTCCTCGTCAACACGGATTCAAAACCCTTGACTTTCCTTTTCAGCCTGCTGCTCTCCGCAAAACAATCCGGAGTTTCGGTATCGAAATTTATCAAAATGCTCATCCCTCCAGGAATCATAATTTTCCTTATCCCGGTAATCGTCTTTGCCGCCGTCAGACTCCTTTACATCTTCGAGAAACTCCGGCCAAACAAAATGCAATTTGGGTCGCCGCACAACGATATACGCACCACAAACTACGACACCTTCGACAGCTCTTTCCTGGCCTTCAGCGCAGGGGCAACCGGCATCGGCTCTTGTATAATTTTGATGTATCTCTATCAGACGCAATTCGGCTCGCTTTATCTGCACATCGGAATCATATCATCGCTCTTTATGCTCGGATTATTTTTCGGCGCCGCATTAGTCAGATTCCTGCTCAAAAAAACCGAAGGTAGACTATTCGAAATTCTCCTCGCCGCCGTCTGCATTCACGCCCTGCTTCTCGCCGCCATTCCGGCAGGCGTGGACCGGCTTACAAAACAATGGAGCAGTCTGTCGCCTGAACAAACCATCATTTATGACCCGGTGCATCTTATATTTGCCGCCGCCTTTCTGTTTTGCGGCCTTTGCGCCGGCGCGTATTTCCCCATCGCCGCAAAGCAATTTTCCGACACAGCCGCCGCAACCGGCACGGCAGCAAGCTATCTCGAAACCGCCGACCACGTCGGCGCCGCTGCCGGCAGCCTGCTCACAGGATTGCTTCTTGTCCCCATCCTCGGCATTACGAACGCCCTTGTTTTTTTCATCATCCTGATTCTCGCCAACATCCCCCCTGCCGTATTAAAAAAATACAGGCACGCAGAAATCCTGCCGATGTCAAAAACAATTCATCGCACAACAAGATTCGGCTTCGTTCTCTTCGCAGTCGCCTTAACGGTAATTTTATGCTCGAATATTCTCTTTTTCCGGCCAACTGTACGGCAAACTCAGCCGGCTGCGGTTGCTTCTTTCGCATCTCTGCCGCAGCAGACCGCCGAATCCCTCGCAGGAGCATTAAAAATCCAGCCGGTATCCGTCCAGCTATCGCAGGAAATCGCCGGCTACTATAAAATATACGACAGCAATGAAAGGCTCGCGGGTTTTATCTTCAGCAGCGAGAATTTCGCGCCGCAAATCAGCGGGTTCGGCGGCAAAATAAATCTGGCCATCTTCATCGACCCCGCCGGCAAACTCCTCGACTTTCAAATAATTACCTCTAATGAAACTCCGGAATATCTCAAGAAGGTAATCGATAAAAAAAATCTCCTGCTGGGTAAATACCTGTTCAACCGCCAGCCGTTCTCGCAAACCGATGCCGTCACAGGCGCAACAATCAGTTATAATGCCATTATAGCCTCTTTGCAGACCTCCGCACAGGAATTCGCCCGCCAGGAGCTCGATAAAAACAAGCCGTCAGCTGAAACAAAAGAAACAGCCGTCGCCAGGCCTTTTGATTATGCTGCTCTATTCCTGGCTGCTGCTATCGCTGCAAGCTTAATCATAATTTCCCTCGGCGGCTACAAAATAAGACTGGCGATTCTTCTTATCAACTTTATCGTTGCCGGTGTCCTATTTAACGCCCAGTATTCTCTCGTGCAGGTATCTAACCTGCTCACGCTGAATCTGCCTGCCGTTGCTTTCGGCGTCGCCTTTCTTATCACTGCTATCGTTCCGGTTCTCGTAATCATCTTTGGAAATATCTACTGCGGCTATCTCTGCCCATTCGGCGCACTCCAAGAACTGGTTGGCTCTGTTGTGCCGCGAAGATTAAAACCATCCGTGCCGGCATCTATTTCCAGAAATCTTACCTTCGTAAAATACCTGCTTCTTTTCATTTTCATCATCGCTTTTTTTGTCTCCAGAAATCAGTCGACCCTGTCATCCGACCCGCTTGTTTCTATATTTTCCCGTTCTATAACCCCATACATAATTACCATAGCCATTGTTGCTCTCGCCGGCTCATTATTTTACACAAGGCTGTTTTGCCGGTTCCTCTGCCCAACGGGCGCATTTTTGTCCATCCTGAACAGGATTGCCATATTCAAAAAATTCCTGTCCCCAAAAAGATTTCGCCTTCGTAAATCTAACATTACGCCGGCCGTTCAGACCGACTGCATTTATCGCGACCCGCCGAAGGCGGACCGACACCTGCCGGAAAAAATTACCGGCATCCAAAAGCCGCCTGCAAAAACCCTTTCATCGTATATACTGATAACTGTTGTGGCCGCAGCGGCAATTTTTATCTCATTTGCGACAATCCGCAATTTCAAAAACGCTTTTTCTGCCGAACTCATCGAGCCGCAAAACGTTCAGTCAGCAGCCCCCTCTTCCGGAAATATCGACGTGCAGAATATACGCAGCCTGATTCAACAAAATAAGCTTTCTAACAGGGAGGCTCTTTTTTATAACAGGCTCGACGGGCAAAATACCAAAAAAACAGACCAAAATAGTCAGCCGCAGCCCGCAGGCGGCCGGCAAACCCCATAAACCTCCTGTGAAAAAATATGTTTTTTTAAGAACATTTTGCTTTCCGCAATAGTATAAGTATATTAAAATATCTTAATATAGTTGGAAAGGTATAAAATATGTTTATTCGGCTTGTTTTTGGAATCCTGGCAGGGGCAGTTATCGGCGGCCTGCTGGGCTATTTCGGAAAATGCACAACCGGCGCCTGCCCTCTTACCGCCAACCCCCTGCGGGGAATGATGGTGGGGGCAATGCTGGGAGGTTTTTTAATTTTTCTGCTAAATACCGGTTCATCAGGAAAGGAGAACTCAATGGTTATTACTGTCGGAAACAAGGAAGCGTTTGAAAAAGCGAAGAATTCCAAAGGCGTAGTGCTGGCGGATTTCTACGCTGAATGGTGCTATCCCTGCAAATTATTGTCGCCGGTTCTCGAAAAAGTCGCCGAAAAATATCAGGGAAAGGCTGTCTTCATTAAGGTGGATGTCTCGCAGTTTGCCGAGCTGGCAAATGAAAACAAGGTCGAGGCAACTCCTACAGTTCTAATCTTCAAAGACGGCAAAGAAGCGATGCGACTCGTCGGATTGAAAACAGAAGCCGATTACGGCAAGGTTATCGAGAAACTATCCGAAGGCACAGGAAACAATTTATGAATAACAGGCTGGCAGAAAAAATGGCCGCTGTCCTGAAAGCAATTGCGCATCCCGACAGGCTGATGATAATAGAGATTCTCGCCGGCGGTGAAAAATGCGTCAACAAAATCGTCGAGAGGCTCGACAGCAGCCAGTCCCTCACCAGCCAGCACCTTAACCTGATGACGAATAAGGGCGTCCTCGCACGAAGAAGGGAAGGCCTGCATATCTATTATCGAATCGCAAACAGGGATGTTCTGAAGATTTTACGGTGCTTATTTCGCCATTGCAGAAACCGGTAAACCGGAATGGATTTTTTACCTTTTTCAACCGGCCTTTTTCCGGTAATTGCCGGTCTAAATCAGAAGGAATTGCCTCCTTTTTTATTCCCAAAAAAAATCCCCCAAAATCATTTTTTCACTTGACTTATTCCGCTCCACTGGTATACTTTTCCTGCCAAGTCTGAAATAATAAACCGTTTAGATAACGTAAGAAATATTTCGTTTTGGAAAGGAGCATTGGCAATGAAAAAGAGTTTTGTATTAGGTACCCTGCTGCTTTTGGGCTGGACCGGCTGCCTTCTCGCAGAATCAGGCGACCTGCACGGCGTCGTCGGCACAGAATATACCAGCAGATACATCTGGCGCGGATTCACTGTCTACGGCAGCCACAGCGCTACTCACCCGTTCGTGGACCTGGATTTGTTCGGGTCAGGTTTCGGCCTTAATGTGACAGGCCATATTCCCAATGGCACAGGACAGTATAACGGATTCGGCAATCAGCAGTTTCAACGCTGGGATTACAGGGTTTATTATCGCAATGCATTATTCACAGACCAGCCCTATATGACCTGCTATATGATTGGCTATGTATATTATAATTTTCCGCACCTCTCCAGCCACGATACTTCTAGTTTTCCAAACGGCATAGACCTCCAGGAATTGCACGGCGCACTTTCTTTTCCGAAAATTCTCGGAGTCGAAGGTCTTGTCCCGACATACATTCTTGTTAAACTTTGGCCATCCAACGAGGATTCCTTTGTCGGCGATAAATCCTTCCCAGGTGGCACCGCTTCGGGTTTTGCTCATATCTTTATGCTCGATTATGCATTGAAGACACACTGCCCAATTACTGACAAGGAAAGGGTTATCAATCTGCATTCAGAATTAGTCTATAACGACGGCGTTGCACCGAATGCTTTGAATGTTGACCACGGTTGGTCGGACGCCGTTTTCGGCGTTTCAACCGATTTTGACCTCGGCAGCAGCCTGATTTTCACGCCGGGCGTCTTTCACCAGGTCACGATGGATAAATCCGTCAATAGCGAAAAGAGCCTCACATGGGCGAGCCTCATGCTGAAGTATAAATTCTAAGACAGTAAAAAAATCTTTGATTCTTAAGGCCGGTACCTCTACCGGCCTTTTTTATTTGCCTCATGGAAAACCACCGAAATCGTTAAAAAATATCTATACAGGCCCATTGACATAAAACACCGTTATCGTATGATTGCAGCCGATACCTGTATCACCAACAGATTAACAGGATTATGCGGAACAGAGATACCTGATTCACCAACCGTTGTCGTGAATAAATTATTTTTGTGCGGAAAAGGAGACTATTTTGCAGAAAAACTCTATAAAAAAAACCCGGAAACAAAACCCACACACAAACCAGCTCGGCAAAGTGCTGATTGCTGATGACGAGGAGATTTTTCTTAATTCGACCGCCGACCTGCTCAGAAGGGAAGGATTCTATTGTGATTGCGTACAAGATGCCAACGCCGGAATTATAAAACTCAAAAGCAATCAATACGACGTCCTTATTACCGACATCAGGATGCCGGGAAATCCCAATCTCGAATTTATCAAGGCCCTGCCGAGACTCGCAGAGGGACTGTCGGCTATTCTGGTAACGGGCTATCCTTCTCAAAACACCGCAATAGACGCTATCGGCCTGCCTGTAATCGCTTACCTGATTAAGCCCGTTGATTTCACTCAACTTCTCGAATACGTTTTAAAGGCCATCGACCAAACCCGCTTTTACAGAACTGTCTCAAACGCAAAGAAAACTTTAGAAACATGGCGAACCGGCCTTGCCAGCATCGAGGACGGTTTTAAAAATTCGGGCGCCGCCAAAATAGACAGCTCGCAAAAAAATTTCCTGGATTTAACTTTTGCCGGCGTGAACGCCGCCCTGGCTGATATAAGATACATCCTCTCCGATGCTCCAAAACAACAGAGCGATGCTCCCGTTTGCCACCTTTTCAAATGCCCGAGGCTCAGCACCCTCAAGGCAGCCGTTAATGAGACTATCGACATCCTCGAAAAAACAAAGTCCTCTTTCAAATCCAGCGAACTCGGCAAAATCCGCAAAAAACTGGAGAAAATATCCAAAAATAATCTAAACAACTAACAGATTAGCCTGCTTTCACCGGAGCTATCGAACGAAGTGAGAACACGATTTTTGCTTATCGGGATTTGTCGAGAGAAGTCATTTCAGCCATTCATACATCAGATAATGGTCGCTATTCATTCCCAGCCTTTTATAAACCTTATGGGCAGTTTTGTTTTTCCTTTCGACATACAGCCGAAGCCCGACAAGGCCGGCTGATAATCCAACTTTCTTCTTCAAATACAGGTACATCTTTTTGAAAGCCCCCCTTCCCCGCCATTCTGGTCTTACATACAACGAATGTATCCAGATAGCCGTCCCGTTTCGCCAGTCGCTCCATTCCGGAATCGTCAGCATCATCCCGACAACCTCTCCGTTTTTCTCGGCCATAAAATATTCGCCTTTGGCCTTATCCCGCAGAACCGCCCGCACGCCTTTGCTTACCGTTTCCTTATTCAGCCTCATTCCTTCAGTTTCTTTGGCAAGCCTTATCTGGAAATCGATTATTAATTCCGCATCATTCATTCGTCCCCGCCGAATCCTAAGCATTATGTTTCTCCTTGTCTTTTTGTCTCGTCCCGACTAACGCAATTTACTGTCAAGATACAACGGTTCTTATCCTAAGCCAGTTTTTGTTCGAGCAGCTTTTCGATCCTGCCCAGCGTTGTCTTCGCTTTTTCCAGCAGTTCGGTACACTGCTGTCGCACCTGGCTGCTGAACTGTTTGTCTTCGATGTCTTTGAGGTTTATAAGCACGTTATAGATGCCGCCTTTCAATCCTGCGAAGGCTATCTGCGCCCCTGTGCCGGCATCGGATAACGTATTTGGATTGCCGTATTGTGCGGCAGTTTCGGCCATTTGAATAGCTTTGAGACTAAGAGAAGCGGTTTCCAAAGGGATAAGGACGGCCTTTTTCAGCCCAGCCTGCATAGCGTGGCCCCTGGCCTGTTTTTCCTGCTCGTTATTCGAAGGCAGACGCCGGGCCTTCATCACATCATCAAATGCCTTGGTGTCGGCATCGACTGCCCGGACAAGTTCGAATTTTATCTCTTGGCAATTCTCTGCTGCATCGTTCAGAATTGTATCGACATCAGAAGAGCCACCTTTGTTGGCGGTAAGATTGCAGACCATCGAAGCGAGCGCCGCCCCCAATGCACCTGCCAGTGCAGCAACGGAGCCGCCGCCCGGCGCGGGCGATTCACGCGACACCTCGTCAGCAAAATCGCACACTTTCATTTCGACAAGCGAGCCAGGCGGATTGACGGGTAATCCGAGCACCCGCTCTTCAATTACAAAGCCGCTCACATCCCTTAAACCGAGCGACTGAACAGCCGTTTCCAGCCTGTCGCGAATCGGCACGCCTGTGGAGCGATGCTGCTTTTTGAGGTAGTAATCGCCGGCCTGCAGCAGTGCGTGGAACGGCACAACGCCGACGATTTCGCTTCCTGTGACGACCATACCCCTGTCGGCAGCAAGTTTGCGGGCCTGTTCCATCACATCGTGCATCGAGGTTTTTTTGTAGTCGGTAAGGTTGATGGAGATTTGAGCCCTGTCGTAATTTTTTACCGTCCAGCCTATAGACTTACAGTGTTCGAAGATGCCAGGTTTTTTGACGGATTGGCCTTCCGGTTTTTGGGGGTTGATGTCGTTGCTTTTCAGCAGTTCCGCCAAGTCATAGCTGTGTTCCTTTTGGCAGTGCTGTATCGTTTCATCGATTGTATTGCCCGCGAATTCGCAGGAGCCGCAGGGATAATGCCCCTGTTTATATTTTAATATTTCCTTTCTCCACAGGTATATGGGGGAGTTTGAGCCTTTTCTAACGGAACGGCCTTTTGCCCGCAGCTCGAAAGCGATGTCGTTGGCGTATTTCTGCTCACGGGTGTTAAGGTTGACGTTGTAGGCAATCAAAAATTCTCTTACGCCGATGACGGTAGCGCCTGCCCTCGCATTAAATACGGCAGGCCCGAAGTCCGGCTTCCATTTGGGATCTTTAAGTTTTTGCCGGAGTCCTTCGTATTCGCCCTCACGGATGTTAGAGAGGTCTTGTCTTTCCGGCATCTGGGCGGATTTTTCGTAGAGGTACACACTGATACCAAGCTCCTCGCCTGCACGTTTTGCCACTTCTTTCGAAATGTCGATGCACTCTTCTACAGTTATGCCGCTTACCGGAACGAAGGGGCAGACGTCCGTAGCACCCAGCCTCGGGTGTGAGCCGGTATGTTTCGACATATCGATTAATTCATAAGCCTTTTTTATTGCCCGAAATGCCGCTTCCTTCACTGCTTCAGGTGCGCCTACAAATGTGATGACCGTACGGTTCGTATCCGCTCCCGAATCGACATCGAGCAGCCTGATGCCATCGACGGCTTCTATCGCTCCGGAAATTTGTTTTATTATGTTCGTATCCCTGCCTTCCGAAAAATTCGGCACACACTCAACCAGCTTTTCGTTCATATATATTCCTTCCTTAATCCGTGTTAACTGCGAAATAAAAAGCTGCTATTCCTGCCGCTGATAAATTATCTTTCCATTTTTTACGGCCAGCAGGCAGGTGTCAGGCCTGAAATGATAAAGCCAATGATTGACATCAGCAGAATCAATAATAATAAAATCGGCGAGCTTGCCCGGTTCCAGTGAACCTAACCTGTCAGACAAATCCAACGCCTCGGCTGCATAAATTGTTGCCCCTTTTACCGCTTCAGCAGGCGTCAATCCGCAGAGGTTGCAGGCCAGCATCAAGGCCAAATACAGGTCGAAACTCGGCGCTGAACCGGGGTTAAAATCGGTCGCTACAGCCAGCTTCAATTTTTTGTCAATCAATCTACGGGCATCGACCGCCTTTTGCCGTGTGTAAAGACTCGCTATAGGCAGAATAACACCAACAACGGAATTTTGCGCCAGACAGGAAATACCACCGTCAGAAATAAATTCCAAATGGTCAGCGGAAACGGCATGCAAATCCGCGGCAAGCAGAGAACCGCTATTGTCTCCGAATTGGTCGGCATGCACTTTTATTTTCAGACCCAATTTGACAGCAACATTCAAAATCTCCCGTGCCTCTTCGGTAGAAAACGCGGTATCCTCAATAAAAATATCACAAAAGCGAGCCAGATTGCGTTCGCAAACAGCAGGCAGCATTTCATTAATCAGCAGGTCGATATACAGCCTTCTGTTTTTTTTGTATTCCTGTGGAACGATATGAGCGCCGAGAAAAGTTGGAACAATTGTTAAAGGCTGCGTTTGTCCCAGTTCGCGGTATATCTCAAGCAGTTTCAATTCCTGTTCCGTGGAAAGTCCGTAACCGCTTTTGCACTCGACGGTCGTCACGCCCAGCCGGCCCATCTGTTCCAGAAAACCACGGCACTTATTCGATAATTCAGCCTTAGAGGCGTTGCGGGTTGCCTGCACTGTCGCCTGAATTCCTCCGCCTCTCTCCGCAATTTCCAGGTATGATTTACCTCTAAGCCTTTCTTCAAACTCATCCTGCCGCCAGCCGCCAAACGCAAGATGCGTATGGCAATCTATCAATCCGGGCAGAACTAATTTATTATCCGCATCCAGCTCCTCATCGAACGCAAGCCCTTCAGGTATCTGCGACTGCGGGCCAACCCAGTAAATCTTATCATCCTGCCATACAATAGCGGCCTTATGCAAAAGATGAATGTCCGCCTGTGTACCATCCGGTTTGCACTGTGCAAGGCAGCCAATATTTTTGATAACTTTCATCATTTTAATTCACCGCATTTGGCTTCGACGGCAGCAACAAGTTTGCCGGACTGAATCAAATCGAGCGCAGAAGCAATAAGATTTGCGAAATAGCTGTCCTCGTAAAGGTGGGGAATGTGTTCTCTGATAAGTTTATGTGAAGCGACAACACCATCGCCCGGTTTCAGCGGGTCTCTGAAATCCAGCGCCTGGGCGGATGTTATCAGCTCAATAGCCAATACCAACTCCACGTTCCGGAATACTTCCAGGAGTTTGTGTGCGGAGATGCTGCCCATACTCACGTGGTCTTCCTGCCCGACACAGGTGGGAATCGAATCCACCGATGCGGGGTGCGCAAGCACCTTGTTCTCTGCTACCAGCGCCGCGGCGGTATATTGCGGAATCATAAATCCGGAATTAATACCTGTTTCACTCATCAGCAGCTGCGGAAGTCCGTCGCCGCCCTTCAGCAATAAATATGTTCGCCGCTCAGAGATATTTGCCATCTCCGCCATCGCAATCGCCGCAAAATCGAGTACCAGCGCCAGCGGCTGACCATGAAAATTACCCCCGCTGATTATATCGCCATTCTCAAACGTAAGGGGATTATCGGTAGCGGAATTGTTCTCTGTATCCACAACCGAGATACAATGGTCGATGCTGTCCCTGCTCGCTCCGTGAACCTGGGGAATACATCGCAAACTGTAAGGGTCCTGAACACGATTGCAGTATCTGTGCGACTCCAGGATTTCACTGTTGGCAAGCAGTTTTGTAACATTGCCCGCAACGTCAATCTGTCCTTTGTGAGGACGAGCCTGGTGTATCCTCGGGTCGAATGGTTTTATACTACCGCGAAAAGCCTCCAGAGAAATTATGGAAATAATATCAGCCGCCTTCAGAAGATTTACGCACTTACTAAGCACGTAACTTCCATACGCCGCCATCATCTGAGTGCCGTTTATTAAGGCAAGGCCGTCCTTGGGTTCCAGTTCGATGGGCTTTAGCCCGTCTTCTTTAAGCGCTTTACGAGCGGGAATGGTTTTCTTACCATCTTTATCCCAGAAAAACCCCTGCCCGATGACAGGCAAAGACATGTGAGCCAGCGGAGCAAGGTCTCCCGATGCGCCTACACTGCCTTTCTTCGGCACAGCGGGTATCCTGTCATTTTCAAGCAGAAATAACAGCCGCTCGAAAACCTTTTCCGAAACGCCGGAATATCCAAGCCCCAATGAATGAATTTTCAGAGCCAGCATCAATCGCGAAATATCTTTGGGAATAAGCTCCCCTACCCCGACGGCGTGAGAAATCAACAGATTATACTGCAGCTTCTTAAGCTCATTGTCGCTTATCCGCTTATTGGCCAAAATCCCAAAACCGGTATTGATGGAGTAGTAAGTTTTCCCGTCTTTGAGGGCTTTGTCCACGATGGCTCTCGATGCACGAATCCTGCTTCGGTCGACCTTGAGCCTGGCAATACTTGCCGCAATATCATCGTTTAAATTCCTGATTCTAACCTGTGTGACCGGTTTCATTTCTACTATTCCTCCGTTATCATTGGCAGATGAATTTTATGCCTCTTTGCTGTTTCAACAGCCAGCTCATAGCCCGCGTCGGCGTGCCGCATTACGCCTGTGCCGGGGTCATTGGTCAGCACCCGCTGCAAACGCCGGGAAGCGTTATCAGTCCCGTCGGCTACGCACACCATACCTGCGTGAATGGAATAGCCGATGCCTACACCGCCGCCGCTATGAATGGAAACCCAACTTGCACCGCTTGCAGTATTCAGCAGTGCGTTCAGTAGCGGCCAATCTGCAATAGCATCTGACCCATCTTTCATTGCCTCTGTTTCCCTGTTAGGCGATGCTACCGACCCGGAATCAAGGTGGTCTCTTCCTATCACTATCGGGGCATCCACCCTGCCATTTTTCACGAGCCAGTTAAACCGCTCGCCAATCGCAGCCCGTTCACCATATTCCAGCCAGCAAATGCGGGCGGGCAGTCCCTGGAACCGCACTTTTTGCTGAAACTTTTTTATCAGGTTGTGCAAATCCGGTTTATCCGGGAACGTTTCCATGATGGCTTTGTCTGTGACGCTAATATCGTTGGGATTTCCCGAAAGCGCCACCCAGCGGAAAGGCCCCGACCCCCTGCAGAAAAGCGGGCGAATATATTCCGGAACAAAACCCGGTATCTCGAAGGCCTCTTTCAGACATCGCCGGTCGCATACCTGGCCGCGAATATTATTTCCGTAATCGAATGTGACGGCACCGAGCCTTTTGAGCTTCAGCATAGCCGTCACATGTGTCACCATAGAATCGAGGACACGCTGCTCGTAACCATCGGGGTCATCTTTCCTCATTTTTGCGACCTGCTGCAAAGACAAGCCCGCGGGGATATAGCCATTCCGCAAATCGTGTGCGCTGGTCTGGTCAGTAAGGACGTCCGGCACAATTCCTCTTCTAACCAGTTCCGGCAAAACCTCCGCACAATTGCCGACTAACCCTACGGACAAAGCCTGTTTTTTTTGTTTGGCAGACAATACCAGTTCGAGGGCATCATCGAGGTTGTAGCAAATCTGGTCGCAATAACCCGTTTGGATTCGTTTTTTTATACGGCTTTCATCGACATCGATGCCGAGAAATGCAGCGCCGTTCATAGTGGCGGCCAAAGGCTGTGCGCCGCCCATACCGCCGAGCCCACCTGTCACCAATAGCCGCCCCTGAAGCGTTCCTCCATAATGCTGCCTGGCACACTCAGCAAAAGTTTCATAAGTGCCCTGAAGGATTCCCTGCGAGCCGATATAAATCCACGAACCTGCCGTCATTTGCCCGTACATTATTAATCCCAGCTGCTCTAACCGGGAGAATTCATTTGCGTTAGCCCATCGCGGGACAAGGTTAGAGTTAGCAATCAATACTCGCGGCGCTTCCAAATGTGTGCGAAAGACTCCCACCGGTTTGCCGCTTTGAATGAGAAGGGTTTCATCGTTTTCCAGTTTCTGCAATGTGCTGACGATTTTGTGGAAACAGTCCCAGTTGCGTGCGGCCTTACCACTTCCTCCGTAGACAATCAATTCTTCAGGCTTTTCGGCAACTTCAGAATCCAAGTTGTTCATCAGCATACGCATAGCAGCTTCCTGATGCCAACCCTTGCAGGATATTTTATTACCTCTCGGCGCTTTTATATCTGCTCCTGGATTCATACAAACAATCCTCCACGGAAACTACTGCCGGTCATAGCATTAACACCTAAATATATTTGCCATTGTTTAACAGTTCAGTTTTTTACCGTGTTCGATAAGATATTGTATTTTGCGGCATATTACAAGCAGAATAGAAATCAGGATGCCAACTTGCCGGGTGCAATTTACCGCATATTCATTATAAAAAGACGGCATTTGCAGCATAACTGTAATTGCAATCTTTGCTATTTTGCCGATAGAGTTTATCTATTTTAACACCGGCTTGAAAATGATACGGGCAGAAGATTTGCGATTCGGGTTTTGTGGGATATATATATTAAAGGTCGGTAAAATTGTCAGGCCGATATTATTTTGAATTTACAGCAATTTTTCGGAAAATTTGGTTTGACCGAACTATTGGGGTGCGAGTAAAATCTGCGGCAAGACTAATTCTTGTGGTAAAACGCTTCGAACAAAATTAAAGGAAGGAAATCGTTTAATGGACAAAGCAACGGACGGTATCCACAGCTTACGAAAATTCAGATTTATCATTTTCGGCGTCTTAACCTTTATCATCGTTTGCACCATCCTTTTTCTTTCGCCCGGGACTTCAGGGGTAATAAACCTTTCTGCGACATCATCACAGCCGCAGGAACCCAACCGGCGCAGCGCCCCCGTTGGTAATCCGGCTCCGGCACAGATGCCGGCTAACCCGTCGGTTAACGCAGTCACGCAGGCGGCTGTAAAACTCGGAGTTCTTTCCTGTGTAAGCCGGATTAACCAGGTTGCGACTTTTCTTACGGCGAATAATAAAAGCGGGGTATATATTTTTCCCCCGAAAAGTGAGCCTGACCAGCACGTTTTTTCGGCTTCGTTTGAAATTTTAAGGCCGGATAATTCTACGCTCTATGCCACTGCAAGTTTCCTGCCGAACCTCGATGCCGTGTATGATACGGTTGAATACGTGAACGTAAAATGTGAGGAACTGGAGAAAACAGTCTTTAAGGACCTCAAGCGCATAACTGTGCTTAAAAAGAATATCGTTTTGCTTGACGGCGGTAATGTGAAGGTATTTCTCATGCCCGCAGGAAGCGGGACAGTGGTGATAAAAAAGGAAGTGGTTCAATAACATTTAAAAGGAAAGGGATATGTTATGAAATGGCGGAAGACATTTTTGAAACAGCTGGCCATACTGATTCTCGTTATGGTAATGGCGCAGCCTCAATACGTAATGGCCGCTAATTCGTATATCAGCGGTTTCGATTCGGCTGGCGATGGAGTGCGAAACGCCAGCGGTGAGATTGGCGCTGATGATGATGTCACGGTTTTTGTGGATTATGACAACTTTGGTTACGGCAATTTTATTGTGACTGATTTGAACGGTTCAGCAAGTTCTATCAACACAATTGTTTCCAATGGCCAGTCCACCGTAATCAGCGCGACAACCAATGGCGGCGGCAGTGGGACTTCAACGGTCACAAATAGTTTAACTGTAGGCAGCTCGACTACCACCGCCAGCGGCGATTTAAGCGTAAGCGGCTCTTCCACTTTAAGCGGCATTAATAACAGCAGCAGCGGTATTACAAACGCAGGCGCAGTATCAGGAGTAAGTACCCTGGCTACTACCGGTGCGGCGACTCTCGGCAGCACACTTGGCGTAAGCGGTGCAGCGACATTAAGCAGCACCCTCGGCGTTACAGGTGCAACAACATTAAGCAGCACCCTTGGCGTTACCGGCGCAACAACATTGAGCAGCACACTCGGTGTTACAGGTGCAACAACATTAAGCAACACGTTAGGCGTCACTGGGCTGTCGTCATTGAATGGCGGCATAAATGTTAACAGCGGTAATTTCACAGTTGCGACAAACGGTAACACCAGTGTCGGCGGAAACCTCACAGCCAACGGAGCAACCAATACCATCGGCACTGCAGGTTCAGCAAATACCCTTACCGGCGCCACTAACACGATTACCGGCACAACAAGCAGTTCTATGGGTGTGACGGGTGGCGCTACGGTTGCTACCACAGCTACTCAGGTTTCAGCGCTGACCGCTGATAGCGAGGGTTTGACTGTTGACCAGACGAGCCACACGACAACGCTTAGCGGCGGCACCAATTCTTCAACCCTGACACTGGAGGATGACCTTGCGACCCTTTCTGTCGGCACGGCAGATAGCCCTGAAATTAACGTGATTACCGCCGCGAATATTGACGGGACAACATCCGTAGCTATTGGCGGAGACAACAACGTGTTAAATGAGCTGTTGGCGAATGCCGAAGGCGGCACAAACTCGATTGTGGCCGACACAACGAACGCCCTCACTGCCGGCACCGACAATATTCTGGACGCCGGCGGGCAAAACCAGTTGACAGGCGGCACGGGCAACACAATCACAGCGACTACAGGCAATAACTTAATAACCGCAACAGCGGGCAGTAATGTTATGTCTGCCGATGCGAACGACCAGTCAAATACCATCGAAGCCACCGGCGCAAATGGAACGAATAATATTACGGCCAACGCCACCACCGGCACAAACAACATCGAAGCCGCAAACAATAACATAGGTGTTACCACGGAGAATTCGGTAAATACCATAGGCAACAGCACTTCAACCAATGTGATGACCGGTGCAACCAATACGATTACAGGCGAAACCACAATAAGCAGCGAAGATGGCAGTCACGTTGTTTCCGTGACCAATTCGAACATCCATCTCAGCGGCGGATATACAGGGATTACCATTACAGGCAATACAGAAAGCGAAGCATCCAACAGCATCGTGATGGTTGCGGATAATGATAACTCCAACACCAACGCACGTTCCCGTTTTGCGATGGATAGCACCTCGGTTTCACTGCTTGTGAACACGGACACAGGAGAATCACACGGTATTGAAATCAGCCAGACAAGCACAGTTATTTCCGGCGGAACAAACTCGACGACCTTAACTCTGGATGATAACGGGGCGACATTCGCTGATACAGCTACGAGCGGACCGGCAAGGGTTATGGGCGTTGCTGAGGGTGTCAATGATTATGATGCGGTTAATGTGAGGCAATTCAAGAGAGAAATTTCAAGACTTGACGGCAGAATCGACAAGTCCTATGCAGGTATAGCCTCTGTAGCAGCGCTGTCGGCTATCCCGGCTCCGGTTGCGGGAAAGAATGTTTCTGTCGGAATGGGATACGGAAATTTTTCTAACCAGAATGCCGTGGCCTTTGGCGCCAAGGCTCTTGTCGGCGAACAGAGAGATATTACCCTTAGCGCAGGCATCGGATACTGCGATTCTTCTGCTACGATAAGCGCTGGCTTAGGCTGGAGCTTTTAGGACAGAATGATAAGAAATTCAGAGTTCAATAAGCAACAGGCTTATATATCTGAATAAACAAATTAGTTTGTGAAACAAACCCCCGTTTACAATAACCATTGTAAGCGGGGGTATTTTTTTCCGGCAATTGTCTTTACGGCAGCAGGTTTCCCGGCACATAGCCGTTTAAAATGTTTGGGAGGTACAAATGAAAAATAACCCTCGAATTAGGCGGGATTAATGTCGCTGCGGGCTTGCCTCGCCGAAGACGGACTGGCGGAAAAATCGGGGTGACTGGACTTGAACCAGCGGCCTCCTGCTCCCAAAGCCTTTTCGGAAAAACGCTACTTTTTATAACTTACTGCAAAAACTAAACTTACGTAAAGTCAAAAACTCAATAAAACCGGTTAAATCCCTTTAAATGCAGCCGCAAAAGTGTAGTCAAAAGTGTAATTTTTCAAGACCGCCTGTCAAAAACACATTCAAACTAAGGTTTTCGTAATATGTCGCTGCACTTATCCTACGCTTTTGGAGGCATTATACCCTGTTGCCGCATTCACTGCAATAACGCCCTCTAAAGATGACCGAATCTCAACAGCAGCGTGCTTTACGACAAGATGAAATTATTATATTGACTATTAAGGACATGATTATTAATATGTCGGCTTTTGTCTAAGAAAGTATCGGTTTGTCCATTAAGAGAAAAAAATGCAGCTAAGTGTTAGAGACGTAGCAAAGTTATTGAACGTCAACGAAAAAACGGTTTATCGATGGGTTCAAAGCGGAAATCTGCCCGCTTACAGGCTGAATAACCATTACAGGTTCAATCGTGCCGAACTTCTCGAATGGGCTACCAGCCACAAGGTTAACTTCTCTATTGATATCCTGCAGGAGTTTGAAAGCCAGTCTATGCCGCCGGCGGGTCTGTCTGAAGCGCTGATGGCCGGCAGTATTCATTATCGTGTTGGCGGTACGAATAAGGAATCCGCACTTGCCGCGGTAGTCGAATTGATGCGATTGCCTGAGGAGGTCGATAAAAAATTCCTTCTGCAGGTGCTTCTGGCCCGCGAGGCTATGGCATCGACTGGCATAGGTGATGGCATCGCCATTCCGCACGTTCGTAATCCGATTGTTCTCCATGTGCCGGGACCAATGGCGACTCTGTGTTTTCTCGAAAAGCCTATAGATTTTGCTGCCCTGGATAATAAGCCGGTCAATTGTTTGTTCACGCTGGTCAGCCCGACGGTTCGCGCTCATCTGTATTTGCTTTCGCGATTAGCTTTTGCCTTGCGGGATACCGGCTTTAAGGATGTTATCACTCGTCAGGGAACCCGTGAGGAAATCCTCGCTGAAGTCTGTCGAGTTGAAAAAGATGTAAAATAAAACCCATCTATAAAGATGGAATGTGGGTAAAAAATAAATGTCGCTGCTCATTTTGGGATTGTGTGTAATCGCCTGTAGCGGATTTGTGGCGCTGCTTTGGGGCAATAAGCCAAAGCTATCTTCCTCGCTTGCCTGTGCAGGAGTTGTAGCCGGTGCGGTTCTCGGGCTTATACCAGCGATAACGGTTCTTCTGAATGGAGCAAAAGAATCCCTGCGGTATGACTGGAGCATTCCGCTCGGCTCGTTTTTCATAGAGCTTGACCCCGTTTCCGCGTTGTTTCTGATTCCCATCTTCGTTCTGTCTGCTTTAGCAGCCATCTACGGAACGCAATATCTGCGGCCTTACCACCAGCAAAAATTTCTCGGCGCCCACTGGTTCTTTTATAACATGCTGGCGGCGTCGATGGCGATGGTCGTGCTTGCACGAAACGCCGTCCTGTTCCTTATCGCCTGGGAAGTGATGTCGCTTGCGTCGTTTTTCTTAGTCACATTTGAGCACGAAGAAAAACAAAACCGTGAGGCAGGCTGGACATATCTTGTCGCCATGCATATCGGTACGGCATTTCTCCTTGCCTTCTTCATCCTGCTCGGCTCCAGCACCGGCTCTTTGGATTTTGACGTGATTGGCAACATCGCTCCATCGACCGCGAACATTTTGTTTTTGCTGGCGGTCATCGGGTTCGGCACCAAGGCCGGCTTTATGCCGATGCACGTTTGGCTGCCTGAAGCGCACCCCGCTGCTCCAAGCCACGTCTCTGCGGTAATGAGCGGCGTGATGATAAAAACTGGTATCTACGGATTAGTAAGGACACTGATTTTACTCGGCCAGCCACAAGAATGGTGGGCATGGCTGCTTATCGCTATCGGAGTAAGTTCGGGCGTTCTCGGCGTCCTGTTCGCTCTGGCGCAACATGACTTAAAACGCCTCCTGGCATATCACAGTGTCGAGAACATCGGAATAATCACATTGGGACTGGGCCTCGGGCTTCTCGGATTAAGCACAGGCCTGCCTGCCTTGGCGGTGCTTGGGTTTGCGGGCGGACTATTTCATGTGGTTAATCACGCCTTTTTTAAGGGGCTTTTATTTCTCGGCGCAGGTTCTATTGCTCACGCCACTGGTACCCGCGAAATCGATAGCCTGGGCGGCCTGCTGAAACGAATGCCCTGGACCGGCCTTACTTTCCTGATTGGCGCTGTTGCAATTTCCGGCCTGCCTCCGTTGAACGGCTTTGCGAGTGAATTTCTTATTTATCTCGGCGTATTTAAAAACGGCATTACCAATGGTGCGCAGGCGGTCGTGTTAGCCCTGTGCATTATAGGCGGGTTGGCCTTGATAGGCGGCCTCGCGTGTGCCTGTTTCACAAAGGCGTTTGGAATTATCTTTCTCGGCGAGCCTCGAACAGAGCATGCCCGCCGCGCTCACGAAGTTGCATTTGCGATGCGGCTGCCTATGTTGATACTGGCGATTTGCTGCATTCTTATTGGCCTGTTGTCGCCGTATGTGATTCGCTATGCTGCGCCTGTTCTCACGCAGGCAACCTCGCTTGACTCACAGGTTGTCGCCGAGGAGGTCGCTGATACTTCCACTGTTATGTGGTGGTTTGTGGCTGCCGCTGGATTGCTTATCGGGTTAGTAGTGTTTCTGGCAGTGATGCGGAAATGGATGCTCCGCGGACGCACCGTGCGCTCGGCGGGCACCTGGGATTGCGGTTATGCAGCGCCATCGCCAAGAATGCAGTACACGGCGTCTTCGTTCGCCCAGCCTCTTATATACCTTTTTAAGCCTTTCCTGATGACACGCAGCAAACCGGTTTCGACAAAAGAATATTTCCCCGCCGAATCCGGCTTCGCCACGGAAACCGCCGATGTCAGCCTTCGCTATTTATTCGAGCCGGTTTTTAACTGGATTAACAAAACTCTTTCCAGGCTTCATTGGCTCCAACACGGTAGGCTCCAACTTTATGTGCTTTATATCGCCCTTACGCTTCTGATACTTTTGGTATGGAAGATGAGATAGAATTATGAACCTTATATCGATTACTAATTCTGTTTTAGCTGTGCTTCTGGCGCCTCTGATGTTCGGAATCATCAATCGAACAAAGGCGATATTCGCAGGCCGAACGGGACAGCCATTATTGCAGACCTATTATGATATTTCGAAGCTTTTCAAAAAAGGCGCAGTCTACAGCAGCACGACAACATGGGTTTTTCTCGCCGGTCCCTTGGTCGGATTTGCCGCGGTTATTGCAGCTACTGTTTTTATTCCGTTTGGCGGTTTGCCTGCTTTGTTTGCCTTCAAGGGCGACTTTGTTGTCCTCGCATATTTTCTCGGATTAGCAAGATTTATGACGGTCTTAAGCGCTCTCGATACAGGCTCCAGCTTCGAAGGTATGGGTGCAAGCAGGGAAGTGACATTTTCCGCTTTGGCTGAGCCCGCGTTTCTTATAGGCCTTGCCGCCGTCGCCAAATATACCGGCCACATTTCACTTTCCCCGATGCTTACCGGCATAGATTCAGTCTCGTGGGGACACGCCGCCCCTGCTCTGGCTCTTATCAGCCTGGCGTTTTTTGTGGTATTATTATCTGAAAATTGTCGAATACCTGTCGATGACCCGAACACACATCTGGAGTTGACGATGATTCACGAAGTTATGGTTCTCGACCACAGCGGGCCGGACTTCGCCTTCATACTTTATGGGGCAACATTGAAACTTTGGCTCTTAGGTTCGATACTGATTGGCATTATAGTTCCGGTTCACAGCGGCATTTTATTACTCGATATCGTTTCATCGCTATTGGGAATGCTGGCTCTTGCTGTTGTTATAGGCATCATCGAATCAATTATGGCAAGGCTTAGATTGCTGCACGTTCCGCAGCTTCTTCTTGGTGCAACAGCTTTGTCGATTTTGGCTTTGGTTCTGGTTTCAAGGTAGGCTTATGAATAATTCAATTGATACAATAATGATTTTGCTTGTGCTGATGAATCTGATGCTTCTTGGCCTGAGCAGTCTCGGCACCTGCATCCGCGTCGTTGCCGCACAGGGCATAGCGCTGGGTATCCTGCCTCTTGTGATGCACGGCGGAATTTCCGACATTCGGCTTACACTTTTTTCCGCAGCTATCATAGGTCTCAAGGGCATCGTGTTCCCCTGGCTTCTTTCGCGGGCTATGCGTGATGTAAGTGCGCAGCGAGAGGTCGAGCCTTTTATCGGATATGGAAAATCCGTGATAATCGGCCCGCTGGCATTAGTTGTTTGCATGTGGTTAGGCTCCCGGCTGCCGCTTCCTCTTGATATTGTCTCACCGATGCTTGTTCCTGTCGCTTTCTTTACCATAATGTCAGGCCTATTTTTGATTATCAGCAGGAAAAAAGCCCTCTCCCAGGTGCTCGGATACATAGTTCTCGAAAACGGCATCTTCACCTTCGGTATGACCCTCGCCGAAAAGCAGCCGCTGCTTGTCGAACTTGGGATTCTGTTAGATGTGTTCGTTGCTGTCTTCGTGATGGGTATCGTAATTTTCCACATCAATCGTGAATTAGACCACATCGACACCGACAGGTTGTCGAGCCTGAGGAGTTGACCGGATGATAGCCGCACTTATTTTGGTTCCGATTATAGCCGCGATTTTGTCGCTGATTATTCGTCACGACACTTTGCGCCGTGTGATATTCGTATCGGCCGCGTTTGCTCACAGCGTATTAACCGCTATTGCGTGGAGCCGCACGCCCGAACCTGTATTGAACGGCTGGCTTATGCTTGATGCGCCCGGCCTGTTGTTCTTAAGCATCACGAGCGTGCTGTTCCTCGCTGCCTCGTTTTATGCCGTTGGTTACCTTAATTCTGAGAAGAAACAGGAAAAGCAGGACTTCGAGGATGGTTCGATTTTTACCAATACTCCCGAAGCTATTTTCATAGCATGCCTGCTTGCGTTTCTGGCGACTATGACCCTCGTCACAGCCAGCCAGCATTTAGGTCTTCTCTGGGTTGCAATGGAAGCAACAACTCTTGCCACTGCCCCCCTGATTTATTTTCATCGTCACAATCGTTCCCTCGAAGCAACCTGGAAATATCTTTTGATATGCTCGGTTGGAATTGCACTTGCCCTGCTTGGCAATTTCTTTTTAGCTGTCGCCGCAGCCAAGGCCGGCAACCAGGACACAAAACTGCTTTTGTCGGACCTTATACAACAGGGCGGCACTTTGAATATTCCATGGCTCCGCGCCGCATTTCTGTTTTTACTCGTCGGCTACGGAACAAAAATGGGACTTGCTCCTTTGCACACATGGCTGCCGGATGCGCACAGCGAATCGCCCTCTATCGTATCAGCTCTTCTGTCAGGCGCTTTGCTCAATTGTGCTTTTCTGGCGATACTGCGAAGCCACCAGGTGCTCTCCGCTGCCGGCCAAAGTGAATTCAGCTCCAGCCTGCTGATTGTTTTCGGCCTCATCTCCATTATCTGGGCTGCTATTTTCATCCTGGGCCAAACCGATTACAAACGAATGCTCGCCTATTCCAGCGTCGAACACATGGGTATTCTGGCTCTTGGCGTCGGGGTCAGCGGCGCCGCCGCCTTCGGAGCGATGCTCCACGCTGTTAATCACTCCCTTACCAAAGCGATGCTTTTTTTTGTCGCAGGAAACATCCTCGCCGTCTACAAAACCAAGGCCTCAAAGGACGTCACCGGTATCATCAGCATTACCCCTGCCACCGGTGTTCTGTGGCTGGCGGGGTTCGTTGCTATTGTCGGCCTGCCTCCATTCGGCTTATTCATCAGTGAGTTTATCATCGCAAAGGCAATGTTCGAGCAGCATCGCGTTGGTATCGCAATCGCATACCTTGCTGTTCTTGCGCTGATATTTATCTCGATGTCCAAAATTTTTCTGAATATGGCACAGGGCAAAGCGCCGCAGAATATTTCCGCACAAACCGGTTCCCAAACAATTCTTAATATCCTGCCGCCTGCCTTTCTCGGCGTCCTTACTCTTATTTTCGGCTTATACATTCCGCCTTTTTTGAACACTGCTCTTCACGCTGCCGCCAAAGCGATTGGAGGATTTTGATGTCTAAATTACAATCGCTTCAGATTTATAATTGCGAGGTTTCGGAACTCTCGAAAATTCCGGTCATTCCGATATCTGATTTCCGCGACTGGATAATCAAGGCTGCTCAGTCGGGCTGCCGAATATCTGCTTTGTTTGGAAAGCCTCTCGATAAAAACCGTGTCCGCCTGTTCGCAGTCCTTGCCAATGATGAGGCAGGCACTTTATTTTTGTCTTCCGCCGACGTGGAAGAAAGCTATCCGTCATTGACCGCAGAGTGTCCGCAGGCCCATTGGTTCGAACGGGAAATCGCAGAGCAATGGGCGATTACCCCCGTCGGCCATCCCTGGTTAAAGCCAATCCGTTTTCATTCATCCTGCCGTAAAGGACAGGATGCATTCGGACGCAAACCTGAAGATAAAATAATACCGGGTATTACGAATTTTTTCCAGCTCACCGGCGAAGAGATACACGAAGTCGCAGTCGGCCCGGTTCACGCTGGTATAATTGAGCCTGGCCATTTCCGTTTCCAGTGTAATGGCGAAGACGTATTCAATCTCGAAATCTCACTTGGCTATCAGCATCGCGGCATCGAAGTAGCCTTAATCGGAGGCCCGAATAAACGCACCATTCATTATATGGAGACCGCCGCCGGCGACACCACTATCGGCCACGCTGCCGCATACTGCCAGATATTTGAAGCCCTTTGCGATTGCAACGTCTCCGCACGGGCTCAAAGCCTGCGGGCGATTGCCCTCGAATTGGAACGCCTGGCAAATCATACCGGCGACCTCGGCGCTTTAGCCGGCGACGTCGGATACCTCCCAACCGCTTCATTCTGCGGACGAATTCGCGGCGACTTCCTTAATATGACCGCACTTATTTGCGGCAATCGTTTTGGAAGAGGCCTTATCTGTCCGGGAGGCACTGGTTTCGATTTGGAAGAAAAACATCTTACAGAACTCAAAGGCCGCCTGGCCAAAGCCGCTAAAGACATCACTGTCGCGGTCAACCTGCTCTGGAGCACGCCTTCCGTTGTCGCAAGATTCGAGGAAACCGGGACATTAACCCAAAAGACCTGTGCTGATTTGGGATTGGTCGGTGTAATTGCACGGGCCTGCGGCATTGACCGCGACTGCCGCTTCAACTTTCCATCCGGCATATATCAGTTCGCACAGGTTCCCGTTTCGACATGGCATACAGGCGATGTCTTTGCACGCGCTTATGTAAGATGGCTCGAAATTCAAAAATCCCTCGCCTTTATCAATAACCAGATGGAAACGCTCCCGCAAAGACATGCTGCCGTGCCGCTCGATACACTTTCTCCGGAAAAAATTGTCGTAAGTTTAGTGGAAGGATGGCGGGGCGAAATTTGCCACGTCGCTTTAACAGGTTCCGATGGCCGGTTTTCCCATTACAAAATTGTTGACCCCTCGTTCCATAATTGGATGGGACTTTCAATGGCACTCAGGGATCAGCAGATTTCCGACTTTCCGCTTTGCAACAAAAGTTTCAACCTTTCCTATTGCGGCCATGACTTATAAGGAACTCAGATGATAAAAACGATATTAGCGAGAATTCAGCAGAAACACAGAACGATTGCCTTTCCGAAAGGCGAACCTGCACTGCCTGACCGCTTTCGCGGGCGTCCCGTCGTTGATACCAAAAAATGTGCTAATGATTGCCGCGAATGCGAAAACGTCTGCCCGACAGATGCTATCCACTGTTCCGCCGGTAGTTTGAAACTCGATTTGGGACGCTGCATTTTTTGCGGCCAATGTCAGCAGGCCTGCAAAAAAGGTGCGATTCAATTCACTAACGAATACCGAATGGCTGCCCGCAGCAGAGAAGACCTGATAATATCCGATGCCGAGATTAAGCTTGCCGATGCATTGGGTACCCGGATTCGCCGGGTTCTCGGCCGCTCGCTCAAACTGCGACAGGTTTCCGCGGGAGGCTGCAACGCCTGCGAAGCAGATACAAATGTCCTTACCACCATCGTCTTTGACCTTGGACGTTTCGGCATCCAGTTTGTTGCCTCGCCTCGTCACGCGGATGGTTTGCTCATCACCGGCCCTGTCACTGAAAATATGAAACTCGCCTTAAAGAAAACCTGCGAAGCAATCCCGGACCCCAAGGTTGTTATTGCGGTTGGTTCCTGCGCAATTGCCGGCGGCCCATACATCAATCACCCGGAAGTCAACAATGGCGCCGACCGCATACTGCCCGTTGATTTGTATATTCCCGGTTGCCCCCCGCACCCACTGACTATTCTGGATGGCCTGCTCCGGCTGCTCGGCAAATTTAATTCCAAGTAAATTTAAACTTCTGTACATACTTAAAAACCTATTGCTTAAGGCATGTACAACATACATCCACAGAAATAATTGAGCGAAGGGTAAGCACTTATAAATTCAAGGTTTGCGAAAATCGGGGTGACTGGACTTGAACCAGCGGCCTCCTGCTCCCAAAGCAGGCGCTCTAGCCAAGCTGAGCTACACCCCGCTTACAAGATTTTACATAAAAAGCCTCAATTTTGCAACATAATCCTCATTAAAATAAAAACGGAATCGGCCATAATTGACATTTTACATCAGCAAAGACTTCTTTTTGGTTAAATTTGACTTGCATTTTGACGAAAAAGACATTATAATCAGTGAAATTGGATAATCTGGTTAAATTGAAGACAAACCTTTAGCCTGAGGGAAATATTATGGCAGGTATGTTTTACTCATTGCAGGAAGTGGCTCAAAAGCTTCATAAATCCGAAGACGACATCAGGGAAATGGTCAAGGCCGGCAAACTGCGGGAATTTCGCGACGGTTCCAATCTGCTCTTTAAGGTCGAGGAAGTTGACGCGATAAACAAAGAGAACGCTGATGCGGATTTCGAACAGCTTGTCCTCGCAGATACAAACGAGCCTGAACCCAAAAAAGAAGAAAACAAGGCCCCTTCGAAGCCGAAGGAAAAAGCGAACGAGAGCATCTTTCTGGCAGATGAAACAGCCGGCTCAAAAGCCGATATGATTAACGCCGACACCGCCCTGTTTAGCGATGGACTGAATCTGGGTGAGACCGGCGCCGGTTCGGATAAACTCGATGACCTTATGGATGCAAACAGGAGCAGCTCAGGCAAAGCGGCAGGAAAAGACAAGGGCGATTTGAACCTTGATTCGTTCGGCAGCGGCGGACTATTAGACCTTTCTTTGCAGGCTGATGATACTTCATTAGGCGGCATACTCGACGAAATCTACACATCAGATTCGCCGGATGCTGCGCCGGCAGCGCCGGGAAAGACAGCACCGCCGCCATCTATGGAAGATGCAATCAAGGCTGAGGAAATGCTGGAGATGCCAAAACAGACTATGGAAGCTGCTGCGGTGGCTTTTGCAATGCCGGCTGCTGCTGAAATAAAACCGGATATGTTCAGCAATGTTTTGGGTATCGTTCTGGTTATTCCGCTGATTGTCACAATCTTTACGATAATAATAGCCGCAACAGGATACAGCCTGCCTTCGATTCTGAAGGCAAAGAGCAGTATGTTCGGCATTTATATGGGCTGGGTTATTGTAGGCGCCCTGGCTGTCGTCGCAATGCTGATTATCGGCGGCGGCGCTGCCATCGCCGGATTAGGCTCAAAAGGAGATGCCGCACCTAAAGAGAAAAAGGTAAAGCCGCCCAAGCCGCCTAAAGAGAAAAAGTCCAAAAAAGAAAAACCTCCGAAGGCATAACCGGTACCTGCGTATTCCAATTTTTGCAAGCAAACCATTACGGTTGAGGGTGCAATTTTTTTGCTTTCCCACGCCACAATTTACAAAAGCTGATGCATTTTTAGGCCGATAACAATTCAGAGCCGATTTTTTTATGGCCGGCAAAAAACTATTGGAAATGGCAAGGTTGTAGAACTATTTATAGTGAGTCCTTCGACTTTGCTCAGGACAGTGAGCCTGTCGAACTGCCTGTTGAACCCTTTGTAGTGAGCGTGTCGAACTATTTATAGTGAGCCTGTCGAACTATGCTTTTCAAAGAGAAAAAAAACAAACTGTTCACGAAACCGCAAATAGTTCAGATACAGTGGTATCCTGCGGGCAAGAGTTGCACAAACGGGAAAAATAAAAAAATCGGCATCTCCAACGTCCCTCCCTTAATGGTCCGCAAGGCCGAATGGCGACGCTGACTCCGCCGCTCGTCGCCCGTGACTCGTATCTCGTATTGCGAATATCCTAATTTATAAGCCGGCCAGCCAATGCTCAGCGAAATAAGCAAAATCAGTAAAGTCAACCTTGCCATCCAGATTGATGTCGCCGACCGGATACGTTAGCCTTAAAAAAGGATATGTCTGATTGTCCTCAATGCCCCATGTTTCAGCAAAATCAAACTCGCCCGAAGGGTCAGTGAAGTTCACCGGATTTGGATTACAATACAAATACTTGTGAAGACTAAGCGGCTCCTCATTATCTCCATCATACGGGTCAGTTGCATTAAAGCGGCCATTGGCGGGGTTATACCAGCGGCTGCGTAAATAATACTGGCTAATGTCGGAGTCGCGCCATTCGCCTGCATAAAGCAAAGGTATAGAATGTCGCCCAATTCACTAATTGGGCCAAAACTACCTATTAGTGTTCCATCACCCGCAATTTCGATAACATAGGTATCATTAGTATCAATATGTTTATAGAAATTTCTTTCTGTCTTTTTAATATTGTGCATCATTTTGTCTGAACCATTACACGGATTTTCTTTCAGGTTTTTCTTTATCAGGAAACCACCCCCTAAATGGACGCCAAATCAAATAAGGTATTTTTTCCCCCTGCTCAGTTATCTGCATAAACCTTCGCCCAAACTTTTTATAGCGGCCACCGCACTTACAGACTAAAAAAAAGTCGTTATCAAACCTCTTTATTTCGTAATTACTGGAACCTCGGCAACGACCATTCTGGCAATATGGGTGCATTGGAATCCCGTCTTTTACCAAGCATTGAAACATCGCCACAATTCCAGCACCTGCAGGAATTACCAAAAGACCAATAGCACCCCCTAAAAATCCTGCCAATCGATAACCGACAATAATAAATGCGATTATGCCAAAAACCACCAGCAATTCAATCGCCGTAAAACCGCGGCTGTTATGTGAGTACAACCTGTATTCTAATTGGCTCATTTTGTTTAATCCTCTCACTAACATTACCTCATTATCTTAATCTTATATCTTCCGTCAAGGCCTTAATGTCATCTCGATAAACATATACCAACCAAACAGCAACATCCATGCAGCGGGAGTTGGATTGAGCCAGCGTAAAAACGCTATTGGATCGGTAAACAACCTCATTAAGTTTTGAGCAATGCCCATTGGCCATTCCTTTAACCAAAGCGTCTTCAATCTGCCCAATTCATTTTATGCCTTATCTATATCGCTCTACCCAACTATCTGTAATCCTTCCAGTCTTTGTGTCAACAACAGTTGCCACCTCATTCCAATTATGAAGAATAACTTTTCCTGTACCACCTTTGCGTAGCCCTATATAACTATTGATAGGATTGGTTGCAGTAGCTGGTGTGCGTTCAATTTGCCAAATTATTTTTCCTTCGTAAGAAATACCAAATACATTCTCTGTCATTACTTCGCTGGCTGGGACACCTAATATTACTACTATAACACCTTCGACATCTTTTGCTTGAGCTATAGAAAAATCAAAACTGACTGCTTCCCCGTTATCAAATATTAATTCGTTATTGTTTATATGCCAGTTCATTTGATACCTCCTGAAGGAATTGTTCTAGGATTATAATATTCGGCTCCTTTGCCAAGAAACTCTACTTGTACTCCTCCACCAGTATAACCAAAATTATCTTTTGCGATTCCGATTCGAGCATTTGTCCCCGTAGCATTTACGTTCACAACATTAGTCGGCACATATTTAAGGGAATATTTATTTGCTATCTGATAAGGTGATAGTCCAACTATTTCTGAACGCGGCATAGCCCACTGTCCCTCCATATTTTCAGTGTATACACGCACAAGGTCTGTTCCGGAAGCTATCTTACCTTCGGAGGCAAGCGAAGCTGGTTTGTATGGAGAAGAATAACCGGGATTCATCTCAAGACATCTCTTATTAGCTGTGTAACCAGAGATAATCTGGCCACTGCTATTTCGCACCGGTTCTACTATTCTGCGAGTATTCTGCTCCAATGTTTGCAGCGACATACCTGCGGTAAAAGCAACACCAGAAATGGCAAATACCTCTTCCGTATACCCTGTCTGCGCCACAAATCCGTTCTCCTCCAGTATGAGTTCAATGCCACTGACAAGCCACGCTACGCCTTGAAAATTATCAGCGACACTGTTTATATCCGGAGCGATGACGGCGGTGGTGACGGTGCAGGCGGCGAGGTTAATATCCGCTGTTAGGATAAAACAGGAATTATAATCAGCGGGATGGCTGCCAAGATACAATAAATCGTTTGGGCAGGAGATTTGCCATGGGTCGTTTGGCTCGCCCGTTCCGCCGGAATACGTTGCGAAAACAGGCGTGATTGATAAAACAAACGTGATTACTACGATGGCTGTAAGCTTTTTCATAACTTCCTCCTAAATTTACAACCTCAACAGCAAAAAACCGTTTTTCATTAGAAATGCTCCTCTGAGAAACAATTTTGTTATTGTATCATCTATATTTAAAAAATCAAGCCTTTTTTATCGGGCAATGTCGTTAGTATTTAGTATCTAGTATTTAGGATTTAGTCCGCTCCGCCCAGGCGGACCTTCGGCGAAGCGGATCTTCAATATTTAGGATTTAGTATTTAGTCCGCCACAGACGCCGAAGGTTCGCCTGTGGCGAACGGCAAAAATAAAAAAGGAGGGCGACAATAAGTCGCTCTCCTTGTATCATTACGGCTCTTTCCTTTTGTTAATTTAGCTCTCGCCTTACAGTGCCTGCGTTTCGCTCTGCCTTGTGCGTTCATGTCGAAAGACGGCAGTAATAAGTCTGAACTAATTAAGACCTAACCGGTCATTTTAAAGAGCCGCCACTTTTTTACTCTTCAGGCAATCGACAAATTTCTCGCCGGCTCTTCAGTATTTTTTTGCCGCATTTCAAACAGCCGAATGAGGCCTTTAAAACAGGTAAGAAGAAATACATTTTAACAGATTACCGCTTCCCCCTCTTTAAGCCAATCCCCGTTTTAACCCCGTGCAGCGAGGTGCGACAACTTTGCAGATTATCTCTTTTAGACCCGATAACCACAAATAGTCCGGTAAGAAAATTTTAAGAAATTTCTGAAAAATCTTACTTTTAAGCCAAAAAAATCTGATAATTCGCTGATGAAAAATTTTTATAGACCGAAAGGCGGTGAATTATTCCATACGGACTTTTTTCAGAATGTCTATCAATTCCGCTGACAAAATTTTTACGGATTTTTGCACTTCGGGTGAAATCGTCTCGCCGAAACTGATAGATTTCGGCTGTATTCCTATGATTATAACATCACAGCCGACAGATTGTTCGAGATAATCTTTGATGAAGTGAATCGGCATCCTGTGCGTGGAAAAAGACGACCCTCCTTCTTTGGCGGCATCGATAATCCCGATTGAGCCGGCCTTTTGGCCGATGTCCGCCGCATCGATAATAATCAGGTGCGTCGGCTTAAATTTCTTGATTTCTCCCGTGAGATTTTCAGGCGCTGTCCGGCCAAGAAAAACCTTTATTGTTTTTATCTTCCTCTTTTTGATATATTCATTGATGCTTTGAGCAACAATGATACCGGCAACGTCATCTCTCCTCAATTCAGAACCAACGCCCAGTATCGCAACCTTGCGGGCGCTTTTCAGCCTACTTTTGAGAATCGCTTGTATTTTCAGCATTAAAAGTAATCTTTAAATCGTCCGGGTTCAACTTTGCCAGCTCGAATTCACTGGTAATCCCAAGCGCCTCCTTCATACAGGAGTCCACGCATTGGCCGCAATAGATACATTTGCCCAAATCGATTTTGGCTTCGAATTTTTTCTCGCCAACTTTTACAATCTCAATCGCACCCGTCGGGCAATCGCGCATGCACATTTTGCAGCCGATACATTTTTCGGGATTGAATTTTAATTTGCCCCTGAACCCCTCCGGCATACCCGACCTTTCAGCAGGATAATTCAGCGTGGCGGGTTTCTTGAAAATAGATTGTATAAGCTGCCCTGCTATCTTGCCTGGTTTCCTCATCTCGGTAGTATTCCTTTCAGGATAAGGTTAATGACGACCTGCACAAATGCCAGCGGAGCAAGGTATTTCCAGCAAAAGTTAATCATCTGGTCGAGACGCAGCCGCGCAAATAATGTCCGCAAAAATGAAACGATAGCGATAATAAAAAATACCTGAATAATGTATAACGGAAATACGGCAGCCGGATTAAGGTTAAACCCGAACGGCAAAAATACGGCTGCAAGCAGCGATGCCCCCACCACCAGTTCAACATTAAGAGCCATCCTGAGCAACGCGAGGTATCTGCCGCTATATTCAGTGAAAGCGCCCGCAACGATTTCTGTTTCCGCCTCCGGTATATCGAATGGAACTTTTTCGAGTTTGCCCAGAAGCGATATAAGAGCGACTGCAAATCCAAGCAAATTACACAACCAATATCCGGGGTGCTGGTTATAGAACGCAACCATCCCGCTTAAAGACCACGTATCTGCAAGCAGTGCCGGCCCGAGCATGCACAGGAAAAGCGGAACCTCATAAGCAAATATCTGCGTAAGCGACCTCACCGCGCCAATCATCGAATAAACCGACCTCGAATACCACCCGCCCAGAAAATACGCGAACGTCGGAATCGTCAAAAGATACAGCACAACAATAATATCGCCGTTAAAGGAATATATCGCCTTGTTGCCCCAGACAGGTATGTAAAGAACAGCGGTAATCGACGCCGTAAGCGCAAATATCGGCACCAGTTTAAAGACGGCGACGTCAGCCTCATCCGGAACTATTTTTTGTTTGCTTATCAGCTTCACGAAATCCGCAAACGGCTGAAACCAAGGAGGCCCTACCCTGTTCTGAAAGCGGGCGTAAAGTTTTCTGTCCACGTATTCCGCGATAAAACCAAAGACAAAGAGAAACAAAAATCCCGGGAAAACCAAAATATTGAAAATCGCATTTGCCATATTTTTCTAAAACTTCCTTGCCAATTTTTTATTCAAATAAGTAAAATCGATTCCCTGGTTTTTATACCAGTCGATTCCTTTCAGCCGAATCGATTCCCAAGAAACCGTATTCTTCTTTTGCGTATCCTCATCACAAACCGATATGAGCCTGTCGGTGCAGGAAAAACACGGGTCAATCGCCGCCACGACAATCGACATATCCGCCAGATACCCGCCTTCCAGCATTTTTGAAACAGCCTGGACATTGGCCAAAGTTGGCGCCCTTACCTTTACGCGGTCGGGCTTGTCCGTGCCGTTCGACCTTACATAATGAAAATCTTCGCCTCTCGGCGCCTCATAACGGCTTACCGCTTCGCCTGCTGGAATCTTGCGCGGCGCCTTTACGGCAATCGGCCCATCCGGCATCTTCTGGAGAATCTGGCGCACCATGCTGTATGCCTCCATCAGCTCTCCGAGCCGCACCAGCGTCCGGCCATACACATCGCACTGGTCGTTGGTTATAACTTTGAAATCGAGATGTGCGTAAGCTGCGTAAGGGTCATCTTTTCGCACGTCCCGTCCCCAGCCGGACGCACGGGCAGTCGGGCCGACCGCGCCTAATCTTACGACGTCTTCATTAGTTAATTTGCCCACACCGGACAGCCGTTTAAGCAATGTCGATTCCCCCAGTCCGAGCTCGATATAATATTTCGTTCTTTCTTCGAGGATATCTATTGCCTTAAGCACCATCTCTTTGTGTTGCGGCGTAATATCACGCCTCACGCCACCGATGGTGTTCATACCATAATTTACCCTGTTGCCGGTAATCGCCGCCAGCACATCCATTACCGCCTCGCGGTCTCGCCACGTGTACATAAGCAGCGTATCGAAACCAATTTCGTGCCCCGCCACTCCCAGCCACAAAAGGTGACTGTGAATACGCTCGAGCTCGCTAATCAGCGTGCGAAGATAGCTTGCGCGGGCAGGTATCTCGATACCGGCGATTTCTTCTACCGCCTGCACAAAACAGGTCGAATGCGAATGAGAACATATACCGCAAACCCGTTCGACAAGATACAAATCCTGGACGTACGTCCTGTCTTCACAGGCTTTTTCTATGCCGCGATGATTATAGCCAAGCCTTACGCTCGAAGCCGTTATCTTTTCCCCGTGAAGGCTGAGCAGAAAACTTTCCGGCTCTTTTAACGCAGGATGCTGCGGCCCTATCGTAATTTTCACTTCACCCGGGTCATGCATTTTGGTTCTCCTTTTTGGAGGCGCCAGCCTTCCAGTCTTTACGCAGAGGATGTTCATCCTTCGGCCAGTTATCCGGCAAAGGATACCTGCCCCCTTCAGGCAGACCTTCTACCTTTATTCCCAGCAAATCCATCATCTCCCTCTCGTACATTTCCGCACCGGGGAAAAATAGCGTGACGGTCTTTATCACAGGATTATCTTTACCTGTGTATATTCTCAAATTCAATACTATACTGCCCTGCCTGTTGAGGTGATACATAATCGCATAGCGGTCGACAATATCCATACCGGTTATTGCACATATCGCATCGAAATGCATCTGCTTTACGGCGTAAGCGAATACCTCGTCAAACTTTTCCGAAGGCACGTCAAAGAACATACGGCCTTTCCGCTTAATCGCTATTGTGTCTTTTAAAAACCCAAATTTCTGTTCGAGTTCCTGTTTGATTTTTTCTTCTTCAGTCATTTTTATTTCCTGAATTTATTATTTTTTTCCCATAGGGGCTTATTCGAGGCTTTGCAGCAGTTTCACTGCGCCATCAATTATCGCCTTCGGGCTGGCAGGACACCCGGGAATATACGCCGACACCGGCAAAACCTTATTTATGCCGCCGTCAACATTATAGCAGCCGTTAAACACCCCGCCCGAACAGGCACAACTGCCTATCGCCACGACAAATTTGGGCTCCGGCATCTGCTCATAAATCCGCAGCAGCCGGGATTCTATCTGCTTTGTCACCGGCCCGGAACACAAAAGAATATCCGCGTGCCTCGGCGTTGCCTTCAACACGACTCCAAATCGCTCAATGTCGTATCGCGGCGTAAGGGCCGCTATAATCTCTATGTCGCAGGCATTACAGGCGCCGGTATTAAAATGAAGAACCCACGGCGATTTCACCCTCGACCAGTTAATTACTTTTGTAATAACGCTCATTTCCACGTCCTCATGAGGATTAACAGCCCTATAGCTGCTCCAATTATATACGTTATCGCCATAGCAAATGTTTTCATCGTCTCAGCGGGAACCGTTGCGATTACCAGCGCAACTATATGCAGGATAGTAAAGAAAAATGCAAACGGGAAAAACTGGCTGTAATCAGGCTGAATGTCATGGCCTTGAAAATCCTCACCGCAGGCATATTCCTTCGACATTCCGGCGACGGGACTTCCCTTTTTGCGGTAGGCGTAAATGGAACAAAGCCAGGCCAAAACACATACGGCAAATAATACGATTGCAAAGGCAACCAGCGGTGATAATATAATTTCATTGGTCATAAGTTACCCCGTTAGAGATAGGAAACGCCTCATTCGGTTTTTAAGATAACGTTTACCCATCCCTGACTTCAGATATTTTTCCCTTGTCCGGGCATCTTCTTCATTAATACAAGCTTCATAGTATATCAAATCAAAAGGCCCTCTGCTTTTCGTTGAAAACACCTTATTGCCCTTGTGTTCTTCGAGGCGTTTCCGTAAATTTCGAGTATAACCAGTATACCACTTTTTGTCCTTTTGACTTTTTATTACATAAGTATAAAACATTCCTATATATCTCTAACGGGGCTTAACCTTTTAACTCACTTAATTTTCTCGGGTCAATTGATTCGTTATTCCGGAAGGCCCAAAGCGTCACGCCGCTGGCAACGACCATAACCACAATTTCGATTACAATCAGTGTAATAACAATCGTCTGCGCCAAAGCCGTTCGGCCGCAAATATAACCCGCAAGGATAATCAAAAGAGTTGCCGCCTTGATTAGAATCTCCAGGCCGATTAATATTCGAACCATGTTGAAGCTTGCCAAAATGCAGTAAGCCCCGATTATAAACAGAAGTATAATAGCAATCATAAAATGCCCGAATAACTGGGACAAATCGGCACTCATTTTTTATGCTCCTTAAAGAACACCGCCACGCCAAGCGCACCCGCCAGAAGCACGATAACCTGGCCGAGCATATCCAGATGCCTCAGATTCCAAAGCACATCGCGCACATTTTGCTCGCCGGCGGGCGGCGGCAACTGGAACTGCGGCGCCTTAAAAAACAGAATAAGCAGCAGACCCGCAACTGCGACTATAAAAAGCAGACCCCAGAACCTTACAAATCTTTCTTTGCGGCGGGCAGGCATCTCTTCTTTGCTTACACGCTGTGTGAAACTAACCGTCACAAGAAAAATAACCGATATCAGGCCGGCACAAACGGAAAGCTCGAATACCGCTGCCAATGGGGATGCCAGCCGATACATAAGAGCTGAAAGTAGTACGCTGGTAAGAGCCAGGCCTATGATGGAATGAATCAGCCTTACGGTCATTACCGTCCATATCGCCGCCAAAACCAGACAAAATAATAGAATAATATCAATCGACATTTTAATGCACAATTTCCTTTAAAGGCAGAAGCCACGTGTTAAGAATAAAAGCAAAACCCAATCCCGCCGCTACGGTAATTGCGGCAAGTAAAACTTCAGAAAAAGTTATCCCGAAAGAAGCCTTTGTTTCGGCCGCCGGCGACGCCACAACCTTGCCGAAGAAAACCTTGCGCTCCAAAGAAAGAAAATATGCAAGCGTCAACGCGCTCGCCAGCAAGGCAATAACGGCATAAACAGGCCTTCCTGCGCTGAACAATGCAATTATAATAATCAGCTTGCTCCAGAATCCCGACAGCGGCGGAATCCCTGCCGTCGAAAGCAGCCCTATCAGCGACGTTGCCGACGTCACCTTCATCTTCGAACCCATGCCCCCTATTTTATCCATATCGGTTGTGCCAAGACGTTTCTCAAGAGACGCCGCGTTGACGAAGAGCAGGGACTTGAAAATCGCGTGATTAAAAAAGTGAAAAACCGCACCCACAAAAGCAAGCGGCGTAGCGGCTCCCAAAGCAAGAACAATATAGCCTACCTGGCTGATGCTGGAGTATGCGAGCATCCGCTTAAAATCGGTTTGCGTAAGCGAAGCAAAAGCCGCAAAACATATTGAAATTATGCCGACAAGTAAAAGCGTATTTTGCAGTGCCGCATTCAAAATAAATACGGTGCCGAAAAGTCTCAGGAGAACATAGACGCCCGACACTTTTGTGACGACGCCCGCCAGCAGCACAGACACCGAAGCAGGCGCAGCGGAATATGCGTCCGGCACCCACCCGTGAAACGGAACCACGCCGCACTTAATCAATAAGCCGCACAAAAATAATCCCGTGCCGAGCTTGAGCAGGAAAGCATCCGATGAATTGCTCGCAAACGCATCCTTAATAGCGGCGAAAGACGTGCTGCCTACCGCCATAAGGAAAAAGGCTATCGCAGTAAGCATAAAAACGCTGGCAACGGCTGAAAGAATGAGGTATTTAAATGTCCCTTCGATGGCAAATTTTCCCTTTTCCATCGCAATCAGGACAAACACCGCCAAGGCAGTGATTTCGACAAACACATACAGGGAAAAAATGTCCGAAATTAATACAGTCGTATTCATTCCGATAACAGAAATCAAGATAAGATTCAGGAAATGAAAAACTTGCCTCTCTTCGGAAATCATACTTGACGCCACAAGAACCGAAACGAATGCCACTATGCCGATTATAAGGAGCATAATTGACGACAGGCTGTCTAAGGATAATCCGAACATAAAGAATTGTTCAAAGGGGTCTGCGATGCCCCTGCCGATATTCAGCGGATAAAAAGTGCTAAAAACAACCTGGGCAACGAGCATCCCGCCGACGGCGGGCCAAAGGGCAATCTGCTTCCTCAGGAATTTAAAAGGAAGATTCACGACAACCAGCAGCAGAAATGGCGTCAGAACAAATAGCGATGGCATAAGTTTCTTCCTTTACGTTTTACCGGAAAATAAACAACATTATCAGCAATGCACCCACAAGAGACCAGGCAATATAGACGGCGTAATAACCGGTATGCATCCTGCGAATCGTCCGCGAGACAAACAGGGCCGCCGAAGGCGTTAAAGATTCGTAAATCCAGTCTATACCCCTGTCAATACGCCACAACAATTTCGATATTATTTTGACAAACTTCACCCCGACTTCGTAAGGGTCGAGATATTTTTTCTCTGCCCAGCGGTACACAACCGAAAGAACAGGAGCGTGGTGAATATGCTCCGCAGCCTTGATGCCGCCGCCCATAATCTTCGCAGCCATAAGATGATGAATAATAGCCCCGAGCAAAACCAGTACTGTAATAATGCCGAGGGTCATATTTACCGATGAACCCGTAAAGTTATGCCCTTCTGCCCTCGCACCGAGAATCGGCTTGATGAAATTATTGATGGGCAGATAGTTAAACACGCCGAAAATAACGCAGACCGCCGCAAGCGTAATCATAGGAATAAGCATAAAAACGGATACTTCTTTTGCGTCTTTATTTTCCTTGCGGGATTTGCCGAAATAAGCGGCATGCCCCAGCTTCAGGAAAGATGCCGCGGTGAAAAATGAGCCGAGTATCGCGGCGAGATAAAAAATCCAGCCCCTCTGCATCGCCGCATCATAGACCAGCTCTTTCGAGAAAAACCCGTTGAAAGGCGGCACGCCGGAAATTGACGCAGCCGTTATGAAAAAGCAAATAAACGTGACCGGCATTTTGGCACGAAGCCCGCCGAGATTTTCAAGGTTTGTTGTGCCTGTAGATTTTTCCACCGCCCCGCCCGTAAGAAACAGCCCGCATTTATACATAGCGTGATTTAGCATGTGGAAAATACCGCCCGCAATACCCGCAGGCAGGCACGTCCCGATTCCGAGAATCATATACCCTACCTGGCTGATTGCGTGGTACGAAAGCAGCTTCTTATAATCCTTTTGCACCAGCGCCATCATCACGGCTATCAATATGGTTATTGCGCCCAGAATCATAAGCACAATGCTCAAAGGCGAACCCGCATCCAGCTTGAACATGTCGAGGGTTATCCTGGCGAGGAGATATATTCCGAGGAGCTTTTCGAGAGTCGCGGGGAAAAGGGCCATGAACGGCAGCGGCGCATCCACAGCCGCATCAGGAATCCACGTGTGAAAAGGAATCGCCCCAGCTTTGGAAACCGCACCGATGGCCATCAGTATAAACGCAAGGCCGCCCAGCGAACCGAGGCCGAGATGTATATCCGAAATTACCAGTGTGCCGGCAAGATACCCTGTAAGTGCAATTCCCGCCATCATACAGAGGTCCGAAAGGCCGACGATTACCAGCGCCTTCGTTGCGGTCCTGAATGACTGCTTTCCCCCGATGACAATCAGGCCGAACAGGGTAACCAAAAGCCCTTCCCAGAAGAAAAGCAGAACCACCAGATTATTCGCAAGCACCGCGCCATTAACAAAGGAAAGCGAAATCAAAAGATACGCGTAAAACTGCCGGCGATAATCCTTGTCTTTGAGAAAACTGAGCGAATAAAGCGAAATAAGCAGGCCGAAAAACGCCGCTGCCAGCATAATGAATCCGCTGAACTGATAAAGCCGCAGCGAAAAAGCCATTCCGAAACCGGCCCACGGGAACGTCAAATTCAATTCTTTGTTAAATATGGATACGGCAAGGATAAAATTAACCGCGGCAGCAAGAAGGGCAAAAACCCCGCACCCTTTTTTGGGAAGCAAAAGGGAAAGCAATCCCGCTATAAGCGGTATCACAATCATCGCAATCAGTATGTTTTCTGTCATCCTTCGCCGCCTGCTGTAAGCCCCGACTAAGTCGGGATTGAACCAGTTATCATTTGTTTAATCACGATTGCTATCATATTGTTCGGGTAGCTGATTAAAATACCGCCCAGTAAAGACAGCACCGCAAATAAAGCCACGCAAAAGACCATCGAAGGCGAGCCTTCCTTTGCGGAAGAACTGCCAACATCGCCCATAAAAACCATATTGAATACCCTGAACAGATACAGTATGGTCAAAACCGCGCCGAATAAAAATACGAAGGCAATTGCTAGGTGCCCCGCCTGAAGCGTGCCGGCGATTACCATATATTTCGCGAAAAATCCTCCGAAAGGAGGTATCCCCATAACGGAAAACGAACAGAACAAAAATGACAGCGCCGTCACAGGCATCGTGTACATCAGGCCGCCGAGTTTTGTTATATCTTTTGTTTTTGTGTTCTGCTCGATAATGCCCGCACAGAGGAAGAGGCCCGCTTTCGCCAAACCGTGCATCAGGATATACAAAAGGCTGCCGGCTACGCCTATTTCATTACTTACAGTAAATCCCAAAAATATAAAACCTATCTGGCTTATCGTGGAATACGCGATAATCCTTTTTAAATCGGTATCGATAAGCGCAGCGCCCGCGGAAACCAGTGCGCTCGCCGCCGCGATTATAGCTATCACATTCATCCACGGTATATCGAGCGGCATTGTCACAACGAACAATCGGGCAAAAACATATACGCCGATTTTAACCAGCACCGCGGCGTGCAGCAAAGCCGTCACCGGCGAAGGCGCGACGCCTGCATCCGGCAGCCATGTATGAAGCGGCAGCGTCGCCGATTTGGAAAGTATGCCGGCCATAATAAGGGCAACCGTCAGGCCGGACAAAGGATGAATCTTAACCGCTTCTTTTATTACCTGTAAATCGAACGAACCTGTTTCAACATACAGCCTGATAAATCCTATAAGCATCAGCAGGGCGCCGAAAACCGTCATTAAAAATGCCTTGTCTGCCCGCAGGACGTGCTGCTTTTCCCTGAAGAAACCGATAAGCCGCCAGCTGGTTATGCCTGTAATCTCCCAGAAAACATACAGCAGAATCAGGCTGCCCGAAAAAACCAGGCCCATCATCGCGCCGAGGAACAAAACCACCATAAGGTAGTATTCGCCGCGATTTTCATAGTGGCTTATATAGGTAAAGGAATACACGATGATAATCGCGCTGATAAACGAGGAGACCATCGCCATAAACACAGCCAGGGCGTCAGCGGTAAGGATAAAGTTGAATCCCAGCGGCAGATTCTGCGAAATGGTGATTACCTGATTGTTGAGCACGCTGGGCAACAACGTCAAAGAAAGCACAAAGGACGCGGCGACGAGCAGAAACGCAAGCCTGTTCCTGACGGCTTCAGAAAATCTCCCTACAACCGGCAGGAAGAATGCACCCGCAACAGGCAGCATAACAATCAAAAATAATATCAACTGTTTTTCCATTTCGGGAGAATAACTAAAAGTCCCTTTTCAGTCAAGCCAAAATTTTTCGCCGTTCACCAAGCCGCTAACTGCAAAATATCAGTTTCAGAAAGGCCTAATCGTTTTCCTGAATCCTCATATCGTAGAATGAACGAAGCACAAAGAACACACTGACGGCAAAGAAAACAACCGCCAATACTACATCTAACTTTCTGTTGAGTACCAGTGCCATATCGATTGCCAACAGTCCGAACAGCGTGCTGAATTTGATTATCGGGTTCATCGCCACGGATGAAGTATCTTTGAACGGGTCGCCGACTGTATCGCCGACAACTGTCGCCGCATGCAATTCAGTCCCTTTTTCCTTCAGGTCCACTTCGACGTACTTCTTGGCATTATCCCAGGCACCGCCGGCATTAGCCATAAATATAGCCTGGTACAATCCGAACAGGGCTATCGATATCAGGTAGCCGATGAAGAAATACGGGTCGAGGCACGCAAACGCCAGTGTCCCGAAGAATATCGCAAGGAACAGATTTATCATGCCCTTCTGGGCAAACTTCGTGCATATCTCGACAACTTTCTTACTATCCTCTGTCGATGCCTTTTCTGCGCCTTCCAGCCTGATGTTGGCCTTAATAAACTTTACAGCATGATAAGCCCCCGTCGAGACCGCCTGCATCGAAGCAGCTGTGAACCAGTATATCACAGCGCCGCCGGCCATCAGACCCAGCAGGAACGGGGGATGAAGTATCGAAAGGTTGGCCAGCAATTCCGGCTGCAGGCCTTTTGTTAAAATCATAATGATTGAGAAAATCATCGTGGTGGCGCCTACGACTGCTGTGCCGATAAGCACCGGCTTTGCCGTCGCCTTGAATGTATTACCTGCGCCGTCATTGGCTTCCAAAAATCCTTTGGCCTTATCGAAGTTCGGCTCAAAACCAAATTCCTTTTTAATCTCATTCTTGACATTCGGAATGCTTTCAATAAGCGAAAGCTCATAAACCGATTGAGCGTTGTCAGCAACAGGGCCGTAAGAGTCAACGGCTATCGTGACAGGCCCCATTCCAAGAAATCCAAATGCTATCAGGCCGAACGCAAAGACCGACGGAGCTATCATCAAAGCGCTCAATCCTGTCGTGCTTACGCCATAGCCGATTGCCATCAGGCCCAGAATAGTGAAGCCCATCCAATAGGCACTGAAATTACCAGCCGTGAATCCTGAAAGGATGCACAATGGCGCCCCGCCCTTTCGAGCCGAATTGACTATATTCTGAACATACGCTGATTTCGTCGAAGTAAAGATGTTCACTATTTCAGGTATTATCGCTCCCGCCAATGTCCCGCATGTTATGATTGATGCAAGCTTCCACCACATTGTCCCGTCGCCCATATTCGGTATTATCAAATAGGACACAAGATAAGTAAAACCGATAGACACAAATGAGGTTATCCACACCAGCGATATCAAAGGCTTCTCGAAGTTCATTTCATCAGCATTCAAATATTTTGCCTTTGCTATTGCGTCATTTATCCAGTACGAAACAGCGCTTGCGATTAGCATTACAAGACGCATCACAAATATCCAGACAAGCAGTGAGACTTGAGTGGTGCTTACCTGAGTGGTTGCCGCTGCCATTTGGTCTGGGGTGGCTGTTGCAGTTGTGATACCTGTCGGCAGAAACACCGACGGGTTTACCGCCAGCAGTATGAATGATATCAGCGCCACACCTGTCACGCCGTAAGTCTCGAAACCATCCGCGGTCGGGCCGACTGAATCGCCCGCGTTATCGCCCGTGCAGTCCGCTATTACGCCCGGGTTGCGTGCATCGTCTTCCTTTATCTTGAAAACTATCTTCATCAAGTCCGAACCTATGTCGGCAATCTTGGTAAAGATGCCGCCTGCAATCCTCAGCACCGACGCACCCAAAGATTCGCCGATCGCAAAACCGATAAAGCATGGCCCCGCATAATCTTTGGGGATAAACAGCAATATGCAAAGCATCACGAACAGCTCGATGCTTATCAAAAGCATGCCGATACTCATTCCGGACTTAATCGGTATCGCATACGTCGGGAACGGCTTTCCCTTAAGGCTACTGAACGCCGAACGTGAGTTTGCCATTGTGTTAATCCGCATTCCGAACCACGCCACAATGTAGCTGCCCAGAATACCGATTAAACTGCATAATAGAATGATGCTGACCTTGGCAGAACCCATTTTCTGAAGCCAGTAGAAATACACCGCTATAATCGCTGCAACAAAGGCCCACAAAATGAGGATGAACTTACCCTGTGTAAGCAGATATGTCTTGCAGGTCTCATAAATCAGTTCCGAGATATCCAGCATCGACTTGTGGACTTCCATCTTCTTTATCTGGCTGAACTGCACCATGCCAAACACCGCGCCAAGCACGCACAGCACCAGGCCTCCAATCAGCAATGACCAGCCGTCAACCGTTTCCCAAAGGAATTTCACCGATCTCAGGTCCGGCAATATCAGGTCCGCTTCGCCTGCCAGTGCTGAAGATGCACTCGTCAGCAGCAAACCTGCCGCAGCGAGAAATCCCAGCCGTGGGGCTAAAACTTTACTCTCCTTACGCGTTTCCACTGTTTGTTCTCCTTTATTAAGTCCTTCGATAAACCGCTTAATCTAAACTAAAAACAAACTAAAAAGGGGTAATATAAACCTAAAGGCCTGCTCTTGCAAGTGTTTTGTCTATAATTTCACGACAGCAGGCAAGAGCCGCGAATTAATCTTTGGCGTCCTCTTTTTTGCCGAGGAGCCAGCCGAGGGCAAATGTGACTATCGTCCCCATAACAATCAGCCAGCTCCAGGCAAGGGTGATTTTGCCGTATTCGGACAGAATTAAAAGAATCCCCATCGCTATTGTGCTTACAATCATCGCAATTACGTTCCCTGTGTTGGATTTGCGATTGGTAAGTATGCCGAGCAGGAATATGCCGAGCGCTGCGCCGCCGGTGACGGAAACAATCTTAAATGCAAACCAGAGAACGCTATGAACCGGCTGGCAGGCAAAGGCAATCATCGCCAAAATCACGCCGAAACCGGCTACCGCCGCCCGCGAGACAAACAGGTAATGTCTTTCAGAAGCCCCCCGCCTGATAAGCGGGCGATAAATATCCGTAATAAATGACGATGAAAGCGAACTGAGCGGCGAATCGATGCTCGCCAGAATAATCGCCGCCAGGACAAGCCCTTTCATTCCAGCGGGCAGAACATTCACCACAAAATTCGACAGGATTTCCTTCGATTCCGCCGGTGCGGCAACTTGCGGATGCTGGTGATAAAATACGAACAGCAGCGTCCCCGCAAACAGGTACATAATAATTATCGGCAGCGACGCAAATATGGTCGATATAATCGCCCGCTGACTCGACCTGCGGGTATCGACAGTAAGCAGCCGCTGCACCATTTCCTGGTCTGTCCCGAAAACGGCAAGGCCAATGAAAAATGCGTTGGCAGTACCCGCCCAAAAAGTCGTCGGGTCATTTAATCGCAGGTTGAAATTGAACAGACTGAGTCGCCCCGCTTCCGCTGCTGTGTTCCAAATCTGGGTCAGGCCGCCGTCAAGTCTTGAAAAAATATAAATGACAAGAGCTGCGCCGGTAATGTAAAAAAAGATTGCCTGGTAAGCGCCCGACCAGACAACCGCTTTTATGCCGCCGTAGCCGATTAAAAGAATGCTCACGATGGTAAATAACAGCAGCGTTTGCGCAAGACTCCATCCCATTATAATCGAAACCGCAAGACACGCCGCATAAAGCCTTACCCCTGAGCCGACCAGCCTTGTAATAAAAAAGAAAATCGAACCCGCGTACTGGGTTTGCGGCCCGAAACGCTCCCTTAAAAATTCGTATATGCTCGTGCAGTTATGTTTGTAGAAAACCGGAATAAATAAAAATGCGACAAAAATTTTTGCCGCGGCAGAGCCGACAAAAAACTGCAGATACTGAAGGTTTTCGCTGTAGCCTGTCGCGGGCACGCTTGTAATCGTCACGGCGCTTACCTCGGTAGCCACAAACGAAAGGCACGCGATACTAACGGGGACACGCCTTCCGCCGAGAAAAAAATCGTTTGTGTTCTCCTCTTTTCTGCCGCTCAGATACGCTATGATAAAAAGCAGCCCCACAGAAACAAAGACCACCGCCAAATCCAAAAATCCCAGGGAGCCGCTTATCTGCTTTACAAAAATCTCTTCCATTTATTATTCACCAATCGCAGCCCTGAGCGAATTGCCGCAGTTGCCGATAATTCTTCGAGCCGTTTTAAAATCAACTTTTTTAACGTTCATAACTATTGCCGCCTTGACAAGCCCGTGCGCTTTTTTGAGAAGTTTCCTCGCCGCCGGTCTCGATAAGCCTGTCGTTTCCATTATTATCCGCTCGGAGCGGTCCTGAAGTTTTTTGTTGGTCGCACACAGGTCCACCATCAGGTTGCCGTACACCTTGCCGATTTTTATCATCGCAGTAGTCGTAAGCGTATTGAGGACAAGTTTTGTCGCTGTTCCCGCCTTCATTCTCGTTGAGCCGGTAATCGCTTCCGGGCCGACAACAGGATTTATGATAATATCGGCAGGTATGTATCCTTTCGCCTGCGGCGCACAAGTTATAAAAATTGTCGCGGCGCCAATCTGCCCCGCCTTTTTCATAGCCCCCTGCACAAACGGCGTAATTCCGCAGGCTGCTATGCCAACCACAACATCAACAGGCTTAACGTGTTTTTTGGTAATCGCCCTTGCGCCATTCTCCGCGATATCTTCCGCCCCTTCAACCGACCGCACAAGCGCCCGGCGGCCACCCGCAATAATCCCCTGAACCATTGATGGCCTGACGCCGTAAGTCGGCGGGCATTCCGCTGCATCCAGTACGCCGAGCCTGCCGCTTGTTCCCGCGCCGACGTAAAATAATCTGCCGCCCCTTTTAAAACTTTGGACGATTACGTCTGCCGCCGCCGCTATCCGTTTTCGCTCCCTCGCAACAGCGGGCGCGACAAGCATATCCTGGTTATTGATAATATCGACAATCTCAAGAGTGCTATGCCGGTCGATGTCAGCGGTCTTCAGATTCCTCTTTTCGGTTGTAAGTTTGCTCCTGTCTTTCATCTCTATCCCTGCACAATCTTTCCCAGCACTACGGGTTTCTTTGCTCCTGTAGCTGACGGAACATTATTCGGTATGCCTCGAATGGTCTGGGCTGCAAGTATCGCAAATGATATTGCTTCTTTGGCGTCGGCATTTATTCCGAAATCGTCGGTCGTCAAAATCTTCGATTTGTAAATGCCGTCCCGCAGCATTCGCACAAGCGTCTTATTTCTCGCCCCGCCGCCGCACAAAATAACCTCGTCAGGCAAATCCGGCAGAAATCGCTTGTATGCCGAAATTATGCTCTCTGCTGTAAACGCCGTCGCAGTAGCGAGAATATCCTCTGCCTTCATACCTGCTTGCGCCGCATTGTGGAAAATTATATTCGAAAATACCGCACCGAACTCTTCTCTGCCCGTGGTTTTCGGTGGACGTCTTTTCAGGAATTTATGCTGCATCAATTTTTTCAGCAGCGGTTTATTCACATCTCCTTTTGCCGCGATTCTGCCATCCACATCATAACGGCTTTTGCCATTGCTTATCAGGCACGCAATATGGTCGATAATCATATTTCCCGGCCCCGTATCAAACGCAATTACATCTTCGAGACGGCCTGCCGCCTTTAACCACGTAAGATTTGCGATGCCGCCGATATTTTGTATGATGCGATTTTTCTTTTTATCGGAAAACAAAATGTAATCCGCATAAGAGACAAGCGGTGCGCCCTGGCCGCCGGCGGCAATATCCGCAGGCCGAAAATCCGCAATGACCATCCTGCCTGTCCGCCCCGCAATGACTGCCGGCTCTCCAATCTGCAGCGTCGAACGCAATAACTTTTTACCGAATCGCCTACCCGCGGGATTATGATAAATCGTCTGGCCGTGCGAACCGATAAGGTCTATCGAATTAATATCAATGCCGCTTTTTTTGCAAAGCCTTAAACCAGCATCCGCGAACACTTCGCCGATTACAAAATTCAGATGACAAATCTCCCCCGCCGATTGTTCCTGACCGTTAACAAGTTTCGATATCGCCCTGCTCACGGATTCCGGGTAAGGATACGTATCGAACGCCAGCACCTTTAACCTGTCGCCGAAATCGATAATCGCGACATCGACGCCGTCCGCCGACGTTCCCGACATAAGACCAGCGACTCGCAGCTTCTTTTTCTTTGAAAGTGCTATAAGATTATTTTGTTTTTTATTTATCGACAAACTCCTTTGCATCACTTCCCCGATAACTTCATGTTCTCTTCCGCCTGCCTGAATAATTTCAGGTTGTCCCGCAGCCTTGACTGCTTATTTCTTGCCAGCCAAAGCGATTCGAAATCCTTTGCAATCTTTCGCATCTGGCCTGCTATTTCCCGCAACCTTACCGAAGGCACATTTTCGCCGCTCCTGATTTTTTTCGCGGTAAGCGCCCTCTCTGCCGCCAGGCAATCCATCCTGCCTGCGGTTTCAATTTCACGCAAAGCCAAAACTTCAAATTCATCCATCCCTTTCGGCGCCGCAGGCCAAATCGCATCATCCGACAGCTGCGATACCACTTTTTTTAGCCCGGCTTCGCTCGCCGCATCTATCCTGCTCGGGATCATCGCCTTATTATTCTTCATCGGCTCAATAAGCGCATAAAAAAGAGCGCATTCGTTTCGATACGGCGCACCGCAGGTAAGGTATGTGCTGCCGATAAGCCTTATAGCCTTAGCAGCCTTTTTGCCCGCCGTTCCAAATACATCTCTGCAAAATCTGGATGTAAAAGTTTTGTCGTCAGCGCCTTTGGAATTCCACGAGTGCGCCGCACCGTGCGCAAAGCCGTGCAGGCTAAGCCCAAGGAAATTCCGATGCCCGTTATCGCCCCAGTCGGTATTGAGCAAACCTTCCGCGCCGTACTTGCGTCCTGCCGCCGCAAATTCAGCGACGTTGCCCATCGCGTTAGCCAGCCGAGTGCCGTGCGTATTCCACGAGCTTGTGCCGGGGCAAACCATAAAGGCAAGGCCGGCCTTCGCAATTTCTCGCGTCCTGCCGACGCGCTCACCACCAACATTGTAATCCCAGTTCAACATCACTATATCTTTTGGAATCTTTTTAAGCAGTTCAGGATATTGCAAAACAATATCCGCCCAGGCATTCATTCGTTTGCCGTGCTTTTGGCAGAGCCGATACAGCTTCAGGAAAAATTCGAGATAGACCTGCCCGACGCCGACTCTCGCAGCCCGTCTTTTGCTCCGCCCTTTTCCAAGTTCCCACGGCTCATCGCCGCAGACATTAAAATCAACAGCATCGAATAACGGCATAAATTCGTCATAAAGCTCGCCGACAAGTTTAATCGACCCCGCATCCGTCGGGCACAAAGTCGTTCCGCCCGCAAAACCCCGAAAGCCCGCCAGTTCGCCGAGATGTTCGTATTCCGGCAGCATAAGAATTTTTTCCGTATGCCCGAAACTTGCCAAAGACCCCACCAGCCGGACGTGCCGCTTGCTGCAATAATCCCGCAGCGACAAAATCTCGTCAGGCGTGAACGGGCTGTATCCTTTGCCGATTGCGGGATGCCGCTTAAAAGTAAAAACATTTTCCACGTAAAGCTGCAGCTCATTTATCTTCCAGTGCGAAAGCCTCTCCGCCAGCTCCTTTAGTGTATTTAGTTTCGGCACCTTGCCGCGTGAACAATCGAGATAAACGCCTCGACGCGTAAAGTCCGGCCAATCTTCTATCCGGCGGCACAAAAGATTCCGACCTTCGATTGCGATAATATCCCGCAACGTCTGCACCGCATAATACGCCCCTGCATCTCCGCCGGCGGAAATATCGATACCGCCGGGTAATATTTTTAATTGATATGCCTCCTCGCCGCTGATGCTTTTATCACGTCTTATCCGCACGGCGGCTGCCGATGAACTGTTCAGGGTTAATTTCGGCCTCGCGTTAACCTTGCGACTTATATCTTTGGCGAGCTGTTCGAGGGGGAGCATATCCGCTGGCGCCGAGCCGGCAAGAATCGAATCAATGGGCCAATGAAACCTGCCCTTTAAATCGGCTATCCTTTTGACTGGGATTAACAACTCCGCAGCATCCACCTGTAAAACTCCATAAATGCAGTCCATTACAAATAATTAAGTTCGCCTGAAGGGAATCTTATCACACAAATTACATTTCGGGCAATGTTTTTGTGCCAAAACCCTGTTAGAAAACCCCTAATTTAGCCATAGGGGAGAGTTGCCCAAGCAATAGCGTAAGCGTGGTTTTATAAAATGTGTTTTAGTACTCAAACACAATGGTCGATATTATCAATGTTGGGGTTCTTTATTGCTTTTTATTAATGATATACCAGAAGAGAAAGCAAATGCAATCTTCATCGCAAACACAAAACAACTTTGTGGTTAGGGATATTAAGCCGCTTTTGAAGCTTTTCCGGGCTTTGCAGAAAGCAACTCAGAAAAAACTATTAAAGAAAAACAAGGATTTAGAAGAAAAAGCTTATAAGGAAGCGGAAAAAGAGTTTACCGCAACGCTGAAAAAGTGGCAAACAGGGTTTACTTTGCCTCCAGGACACACGAATATCTTTCCACATAAAACTTCGGAAGCAGAACAGAAAAATACCCAAGATAGATGCAACCGTGCCATTGAGGTAAAGGCAGAGAAAATATACCGTTCTTTAGATAAAAAATATGATGCAGAATTAATGGATCGAGATAAAACGCTTCAACTATTGATAAAAAAGATAGACTATACAATAACACCTTTAAGTATTGAATTGCGGAAATGTCCTGAAGTAAATAATACGTTACTGATCGACGACTGGTCTGAAATAAGAGAAAAGTTCTCTGTTCAGGATTTCATGACTTCAGAAATGCAGGAAGAAGTAAGCCGTTCTACTATTGCTCTTGAAACATTGATGCGCAGACTGAGGCAGAGAAGAATTAAATCACTGATAAATACAGGTAAATGGTTTTATGAAGTGACAGTAAAGGTCATTTGGGTTTCGGTTTTGGGATGGCTTAGCAAATCTCGTAATTGAATTTTTGAAAATTATAATGAAAGGTTAAGCAAATGTCCCACGAAGAAATTTATAAAAAAGCTATTAAAGAGCTTTTTCAGAAAACTTATGGTAGGTTTGAACATGACGAAGAAAAGGCGATAGAGTTATTTGACAGACTGCTCGATAGGGGTATTAAAAGTCATTGTGATACCGTTAAAGAACTTTGTTTAGAGGCCGGCTATGTTAAATCTGCGAGTGAAGAAATAGGAAAAATATATGATATTATATCCCTTTACAAGATGTACAAAGGGTGGTCTTCGATGTATTGGGATATCGACAAACTTCTAAATAATTAAAGCCTTCCGGAACTTTTTGACTCGCAGTCGACAAATTGAAATAGTTAAAACTTAAGGTAACCTCTAAAAATTCAGGAAATCAGAGCCGTCCGCCGCAGGCGGATTATCCTGTCTATTTCCTTTTGTGCCTTTTCGTGGCTAATTTTTCTCCCTTCGACTTGGTTCGACAAGCTCACCACTGGTCGCTCAGGGCAGGCTGCGGAATCGGTTATCTTGCGGCGATGAGGATAATGAAGAAGCCGGCCATCATCGCCAGTCCAAGCGGGACGCCAAACAACGCCCATTCTCTGCTCTTTATGGATAATTTCTTTGCGCAGATTATGTTGGGGATATTGCCGGGAATCAGCATACCGCCGGCAATAAGCAAGCCCATAAGCAGAAACTCGATTTGCTTTGCGGTCATCGCCTGCGAGATTTCCGCCGCCGTCAAAGTGGCGTTGTCGAGAATGGCAGAAACCATATTCACCCAGTAAAGCACAAAGGCAGGCATATTCACCACGTACTTTTCGACAACAGGCGTAAAACCCGTCCCTAAAAATACGAGGGCCAGCACAAAAAGATATATCTTCAAAGCCCTGAAAAAAATGCCGGCTGTTGTTTCAGGCTCATCTATTTTGGAAGCAGGTTTCGAACCCGGCGACTCTTTCAAAAATGCGGCGTATATACCCAATACGAAAATTGCGGGGATGACAAATTTACTCAGATTCCTGAACAGAAACAAAAAATCAGCGTTATGCGGCGGGCCCTGCAGGCGGGAAATCGCTATCGTAGCAAGCGGTTCGCCTATCGGCGTCAACGCCGCCCCCAGCCCGATTGAAAAACAGCTGATAACCGCCACTTTAATCTTACATCGCCTCGAAAGATTTAATACGCCCAGCACCTCGCTAAGTATCAGGGCTGCGATAATTGCGGTAATTACGCTGCTAATCAAACCCAGACCGACAACAATAATAAAAACCAAAACGTTGTTGCCGAACCGGCTTTCAAGAGCAACCGTAGATTTTGCAATTTTCGACCTGAGGATGCGGAACAGCAGGCCCGCAATCAGAACCGCAAGTGTAATTTTAATCGGCTCAACCAATGCCTCTTTTAGCAGATGCAGGTTCCATAGCTTCGAGATGCTTACGGAAATAATTCCCATTATAAAAAGAAAGATTTCCAGCTCCTCTTCAACCCTTTTGGAGAAAAAAGGAAGCAGCAGCACAAGGGCCATTACAAAAAACAGCCCCCCTATCACGAATAAACCTGCGCCGTTATTATTTGCCAGCAGCAACACCATACTCGAATTACTTTGCCCCTTCCTGTGAATAATTTATCGCCATGACCGGATACGGAATTACAATGCCTTCCTTCTTATAACGCTGGTGCAGCCTTTTGATAAATTCGTGTTTTATCAGGTACTGGTCGGTAAATTCCTTCGCCCGCATATTCACTGAAAATTTTACGCAGGAATCGCCCAATTCATTATACCGTATAGAAGGAGCAAATTCAGGAATGCCGCCGGGCACGTCCCGCATTACTTCTCTGGCTACTTCGCAGGTAATCCTTTCGACCTCATCGAGATTGCTGCTGTAATGAACGCCGATATTCACAGACACCGCCAAATCTTTTCCCGGAAAATAATAGTTGGTTATAATTGTCTGTGCAATTTTGGAATTGGGGACTAAAATTACGTTATCCGAAAGCATCCTTATCTTCGTGGTTCGCCAGGTAATATCCATCACATAGCCTTCTTCGCCGGTTTCAAGTCTGATGTAATCGCCGACGTTCAGCATTTTATTCAGACTAATATGGAATCCCGCGAATAAATTCGAAAGGGTATCCTGCAGCGCCAAAGCCACAGCCAAACCACCCACACCCAAAGTTGCAAGTATCGGGGTTATCGAAACGCCGAGGCTGTTAAGAATCACCAGTACGCCGGTGCATAAAACGAAGACCCGTATAATATTTTCCGTTAGAGATATTCCCGGCAGCGTCGGCGAAACCCTGTTCGAATAAACCCTCGTAATGCGGGCTAACATATTTGCAAGAGCAAGAGTCACCGATAATGCGCCGAGTATGAACAGAATCCTGCCGATAATTAGAACAGCCCTTTCAGGAAGATTCGAAAATATGACCCCAGTATATAAACCGAGCATAATAAGCCACAGGATGGAAGGCGTCTTTATCGATTCGAGGATAATATCATCGATTTGAGTTTCTGTTTTTTGTGCCCAGCGGGTAAAACTTTTGAATAATATTTGTCTTAAAATATACCCGATGATGGTGGTTATAAAAGCAATCGCCAAAGGTACCGCCACCGCAAGAATACGCTCATCTGAAAAAGTGATACTCGAAAGCATTTTCATTTTTCTCCTGAAAAAATTACCGGCTATCCCTGATTTTTGATTTTCTTAATGAAAAGCATTACAATCTTTCCGCTATTTCCCGCCGCGAAGCGATAGAACAGAACTGCTTATCCTTTCTATCGCATAATCAATTTCCTCTTCGGTAGTGAAACGCCCCAGGCTCAATCTTATGGCGCTCGATACCGAATCTTCAGCCACCCCCATCGCCCGAAGTACATAATTCGAACCCGACGTTCCCGACTCGCAGGCCGACCCTGCCGACGCCGCAATATCCGTCATCTTGCCAAGCAGAGAAACAGCCTCAACACCCTTAAACGAAACATTCACGGTATTAGGCAACCGTTTTTCCGGATGCCCGTTTATCTGTATATCAGTTAACGCCGCCTTTAAACCATCCTCCAGTTTTTTTCGCAGTTCAGCCGGCGCGGACGGTTTATTGCCCAGTTCCTCTTTGCACAAAGCGCAGGCCGCTCCAAACCCGACAATACCGGGGACGTTAAGCGTGCCGCTTCGAAGAAAATGTTCCTGACCTCCGCCATCGATTTGGGCTGCCAGCTTTACACGCGGATTTTTGCCCCGCACGTAAAGAGCACCCGTCCCCTTCGGACCGCAAATTTTATGAGCTGAAAACGCCGCCAAATCAGCGTTCATCCGCTCGACATTCACCGCGAGCTTTCCCGCCGCCTGGGTCGCATCGCAGAAAAAAAGGATTCCCCGTTTCCTGCAGACAAGCCCGATTTCATCGACGGGGTTAATCGTGCCTACAACGTTATTTGCCATCATAACGCATACTAATATTGTCTCATTGGTAATCGCTTCAGAAACCTGTTCTGCGGAAATCATCCCGAAAGAATCGGGTTTGAGCAAAGTAAGTTTGAATCCGTCCTGCTCCAGCCGCCTGCACGATTCGAGGACAGCCTTGTGTTCGACAGCGGAGGCTATAATATGATTGCCTTTGTCGCGATACATCTTCGCCGCGCCTTTAATTGCCAGGTTGCAGGCTTCCGTAGCGCCGGAGGTAAAAATTATCTCCCTTGCGGATGCGCCGATAAAATCCGCCGTCTGCCGCCGGGCATTTTCCACCATATCCCCTGCCTGCCTGCCCAGTGAATTACCTTCGCTGGAAGGATTGCCGAAAGAAAAAGTCAGCGCCGGCATCATACTTTCCAGCACACGTTTATCCAGCGGCGTAGTCGCATTGTAATCGAGATATATCGGCTTTTTTATTTCCATAATTTACGGCTCAAGAAACTCAAAATTCTTCTGAACGCAGCACGTGCAATCCGTTCTCAATTTGGAAACGTTCACCTGCTCGATAATATTTGACCAGAAATCGAACACAACCAGATTCGGGTTTGCCCGGTCGATATTGCCGGAAAGAATTTTCAATGCCTCCGACGCCTCGAACGCCGCCACCGCCGCCACCGCCGGCCCCAGAACTCCGACCTCTCTGCAGCTCTGCCCGCTGCACGACGGCACCTGCCCGAGCAGGCATCGCAGGCACGGCGTTTTACCGGGAATTATCGTCATCATCTGTGCCTCGCTGCCGAGCACGCCCGCAAACACCCACGGTTTGGAGTTCTTTACTGCACAATCATTAAGTATGAACCTGGCAGGAAAATTATCCGTCCCGTCAACTATCACATCCATACCCTCAACTAATTTTCCCGCGGTGAGCCTGTCCATTCTTGTAAAAACCGGTTCGATATTACAGCTGCTGTTAATTTCCCGCAGATGTTCCGCCGCTGCGGTCACCTTGAGGCTGCGTTCACTGCTGTCCTTTTCGGTAAATAAACTTTGCCTGTGTATATTGGTTATCTCAACGCAGTCATCATCGGCAAGCCGGATATGGCCGACGCCGGCACGGACGAGCAGTTCCGCCGCCCAGCTGCCGAGACCGCCGACTCCTACAATCAATGCGCTGCTTTTAACAAGCCTCTGCTGGCCTTCGACGCCGAAAGGCTTGAAACTTATCTGCCTGGCATATCGTGACAAGTCCATATTTTTCATTTGTCCCCTGAGATTAATTTTTCTTTTATCCATCCGCCGCCGAGAAGACATTCATCCGAATATACCACCGCCGCCTGCCCCGGCGTCACCGCTTCCAATGGCCTGTTAAAGCGAACCTCGAAAGTATTATTTTCTCCAATCTGAACCGTTGCGGGAACGCCGCGACTATTATATCGAATCTTCACCACGGCATCGAACGAAGCCGGCACATCCACCTGCCAATTGGCACAATCCGCCTTTAACCCGTCCGCCAGCAGTTCTTTTTTTGTGCCGATTGTCACAACCGCTGTTTGCGGATTTATATCTGTCACATACGCAGGTTCACCGGTCGCAATACCCACTCCCCGCCGCTGCCCGATTGTAAATCTGCCATAGCCGTTATGCCGACCGATTACGCCGCCCGAAGAATCCACAACATCGCCGGCACGCAGGGCGGGGCTTCCGCGAACAAGAAGCAGATTTACATAATCCCCGCCGGGAACAAAACAAATATCCTGGCTGTCAGGCTTGTCGTGCACGTCCAGACCCAAATCTTTGGCTAATCTCCTTACCGCATGTTTATTTTCCAGTTGGCCGACAGGAAAAAGAATCCTGCCGAGCTTTTCTTTGGGAAGACTGAACAAAACATAAGACTGGTCTTTGCCGACCGCCCTGGCGGGTGCAATCGCAGCCTGCCCCTTATGCTCGATGATTCTGGCGTAATGCCCGGTTGCCACATAATCCGCACCAAGAGAATCCGCAAGAGCGAAGAGCCTCCTGAATTTTACCTTTTCATTGCATCTGATGCAGGGGTTCGGCGTCCGCCCGTTTTCATAATCCTCGACAAAACTATCGATTATTGTCTCAAAATCTTCCGAGACCGATAACGCTGTATAAGGTATGCTGAGTTTGGCTGCGATGTGCCGGGCGTCGGCTGCATCCTGCGGACTGCAGCATGCCCGCTCGTTGCTGCTGTATGTCCCCTCCTTCTGAAGGCAGAAGAATACCGCCGTCACATCATAACCTGCATCCCGAAGCAATGCAGCGGCCACGGCAGAATCCACCCCGCCGCTAATAGCTACAACAACCTTTTTTTGCATAGCGTTCTATTTTAAACCGCAGCCGCTCTATTGCAAAGCTATATTACCAAAATTTCAATCATCCCCCCATCTCATTTCATATACTCGGCGAAAAGCCAAGTCGAGAGGTATCGCTCGCCTCAACTCGGGATAATCACAACTATCAATTTTCCCTTGTTCTCAAGTCTGGCCGCACCGGCATTCGCGAGTCCTACGCATGATGACGCATGTTACTATGGTGGTCGTGTCTATTGGGTTCAAGCCAGTGGCTACTATACAGCAGGAAACGGTGGCGAGTTCACTACTTTTAGCCTAACCCGAACGGGGTATTCAAGTTTCCGCTCTTGACTTTTACGGGTTTTGTTGAGATGGTCCCAAAAAATATGTGTTTTTTTGCGAAATTTCCCTTTTTCTTATTGACAGGCGGTTTGGTTATCGGGTAATATAAATGAGATTCAAAATGACTTTCCGAAGATGTCAGCGAATGGAGTGTTCCATCGTGATTCGGGGGGCCTTATAAAGGGTTGGGAGTGCGAATTGCATTCTCGTTTTGGAGGCAGGGTAAAGATGCGTAAATCAATCCTAATGTTGTCAGTACAGGGACTTTTATTTCTGGTTTTGTTGGTGTCCGTTTTGTCTCCGAGACAAGCAGTCGCAAATGTCTCCTTTAGCTACAGCGATTTTTCCAGCACGGCAGGACTGACGCTCAATGGTAATGCGGCGCAAGCAGGGAATGTGCTTCGGCTTGTCCCGAGTACGGAGTCCCAGTCGGGAACAGCCTACCGGACGATCGCCGTCCCCCTTGACGCCACGACTGGGTTCAGTACTTCCTTCGAGTTCCTGGTCACGTCTGACCCGAGTTCCGGGCTGGGTGTCACTGACGGCTTTACTTTCCTGCTACAGAACGACAGCGCCGGGGCCAGTGCCTTGGGTGCAGCCGGGCAAGGCTCGGGGTATGCCGGCCTCTCTCCCAGCGTGGCCGTTCTCTTCCGCGGGCGGGGTCCAAGTTTCATTGGGGTCGTCACTAATGGAGTGGACCCACTTCCGAGTCTTCCACCGGGCTCCGTGCCTGTTACGGAGGGAGCGTTCTATGACAAGAACCAGTATGCCTGGATCGATTACAATCCTTCCACCACGCTCTTGAGTGTCTACCTCGGCGATTCTTCAGTTAAGCCTGGGAGCGCCATCATGTCCACGACGGTGGACGTTTTCGGGACCTTGGGTCCTCAGGCGTACGTTGGTTTCAGCGCAGGAAACGGCGGTGCCTACGGGAGCCAGGATATTAAGAACTGGTCTTTCAATCCGCCGACAATTCCAGCCCCTGGCGCTGTCCTTCTGGGCAGTATCGGCGTAGCATTAGAGAAGAACACTGTAGAGACAACGGCAAATCGAAATATCATCGGCTGTGAGCTTCATAAATTGCAGAACTCACAGCCGTTTTTTTTGTCGGCGACAAAACCGAACATTTAGAAACTATCTCAAAACGTGACTTGTCATTCTGATCCCGCCGCGGCCGCTTTATTGCAAAGCTATATTACCAAAATTTCAACTGTCCCCACCAATCTCATTTCATATACTCGGCGAAAAGCCAAGTCGAGAGGTATCGCTCGCCGCAGCTCGGGATAATAACGACTATCAATTTTCCCTTGTTCTCAAGTCTGGCCGCCACCTTCAGCGCCGCTGTAATCGCTGCCCCGCTCGATATGCCGACCAGAATTCCTTCTTCGCGCGCCATCCGGCGGGCATTCTTGCCGGCGTCCTCTTCAGTGACGCCAATAATCTCATCGACAAGGTCGGAGCGATAAATGTCCGGCACAAAGCCTGCGCCTATTCCCTGAATCTTGTGAGGCCCGGGCTTGCCGCCGGAAAGAACCGGCGAGCCGGCCGGTTCCACTCCGACAGCCGTAAAGGAGGTTTTTCTTTTTTTGAGGACACTCGATATGCCGGTAATGGTCCCGCCTGTGCCGACGCCGGCCACGAGAATATCAACCTGTCCGTCAGTATCGTTCCATATCTCTTCAGCGGTGGTCTTCTGGTGAATTTCCACGTTGGCGGGATTCTTGAACTGCTGCGGCAAAAATGCCCCCGGCGTCTGGGCGACAATTTCTTCAGCCTTCTTAACCGCACCCTTCATCCCTTCTGGGCCGGGTGTCAATACAAGCTCGGCGCCGAGAATCTTAAGCAATGCCCGCCTCTCGATACTCATCGTTTCAGGCATCGTCAGAATCAGCCGGTACCCGCGTGCCGCCGCCACAAACGCAAGTGCAATCCCGGTGTTTCCGCTCGTCGGCTCGACAATCAGGCCGCCGGGTTTCAACTTGCCCTCTCTCTCTGCCGCATCAATCATCGCCACGCCTATTCTGTCCTTGACACTCGATAATGGATTAAAAAACTCCAGTTTTACCGCTATCTGCGCACCGGTTTCCTTCCCTATGTGTTTTAGCCGAACAAGCGGAGTCCTACCGACCGTCTTCGTGATATCCTCATAAATATTCATAACTTTTGCCCTTCATAAAATTTAAAACGCGTATTGAAAACTAAGCACCAACCCTTCGCCAAATCCGACTTTGCTGGTCGATTTTTCGTCGCCCGAATTGACATAAGCCGCCACGAGCGTCAGGTTCTTGTTCACAAACCATGCCAGATGCGTATTCCAGTAATCAGCGTTTTTGAAACCATCGTCGAATTTCGCACCCTGCTTATACTCAACACCCACCGCCACATTATCCAGCGGCAGCACATCGACATTACCGAAATATGTTGTGTCGCGATTATCGGAATACCCCAGCACGCCTGTGGTATAACCGTTCGTCGAAAGCACCCCGCCCGATAGCAGCACCGGCCTCGGCAGTTCCTTGATGAGCTTCGTCGCCACAATATAATAATCGTAGCCGCTCGAATCCGCCGTCGAAACTATTTTCACCGGTGAAGTATGCTTGCTTATCACGCCGGCAGATACCGCGGGACTCCAATTGCCAAAGGCATTTTCCGGAAGAATCAGCAGTTTGACGCCGATGCTGTCCTTGCTGATGTAATCGGCGCCGCTGGGCGCTATCGTTTCATGCCCGAACGAAACTTCCACCCGACCGGCGAACGTCTCCGCGATGCCGAAACTCGTCCAACTGATTTTGCTCTCGCCGAGATTCACATACCACCCGCCTATCTGCGGCCTGCCAAGTATTTTTCCAAAATCACTGTTGGGGTCGCCCAGCGACGAGCCGGGATTGGCGGGATATGCCAGCGGGTTAAAGGCGACACCGCCTACGCCTTCAAGATTTGTCAGCGGCACACCTGCGAAAGTCCCGCCATAAGACAACAAAACCAATACAAAAACAATTTTCAAACTCTGTTCGACCTTTCTCATCTGTAAACTCCTTTTGGCTGCATCCTCCAGATGACTGGTCGAACACCTGTTTTCAAAATTTCAGATTTTCCTGCGGCTGTCCGCTCGGCAGTTAAATTCCGCTGCCCTTCTCGAAGTAGTTCGGCTCCTGATAACGATATTTTTCCGTTTTATCCACCTGCACTATTTTCGAATTATGTATAGTGATAACGAGCTGGCCGAACTTAATCGACTTAACGACATCAGCCAGCTCTTTTACTATTCTTTCATTAACCGCATCGGTATTGTTCTCTGGTTTATAACTCATCCGGCAACCCTCCGCATCGGCCTTTATTTCACGGCCTTCGCCAGCGCCTGGTCAATATCCGCTATCACGTCACCAACATTTTCGATACCGATTGAAAGCCGGATAAAATCAACCGTCACGCCGGTTGCCAGCTGCTCATCAGGCGAAAGCTGCTGATGCGTCGTCGAGGCTGGATGAATCGCAAGGCTCTTCGCATCGCCGATATTTGCCAGGTGCGAAATCAGCTCCAGCGAATCGATGAATTTCCTTCCCGGTTCGAGTCCGCCTTTGATGCCGAAACCTATAATCGCACCGGCGCCTTTCGGGAGATATTTTTTCGTCCTCTTGATTTCAGGACTTGTCGCCAGGCCGGGGTAATTAACCCAGCTCACCGCAGGATGCTTTTCGAGATGCTGAGCGACAGCCAATGCATTTTCGGAATGTCTCGGCATCCGCAGGTGCAGCGTTTCAAGACCCTGCAAAAACAGGAACGAATTAAAGGGCGACAATGCCGGCCCCAAATCACGCAGCAGCATCACCCTCGCCTTTATAATGTAAGCGATATTTCCCAACGGCTTTAATGCCTCCACAAAATTCAGGCCGTGATAGCTCGGTTCAGGCCCGTCTATCAGCGGGAATTTGCCATTCGTCCAGTCGAACTTGCCGGAATCAACAATTATTCCGCCGAGCGAAGTGCCGTGCCCACCGATAAATTTTGTCGCCGAATAAACCACAATATCCACGCCGAAATCTATTGGCTTGAGCAAATACGGCGACACCGTGTTATCGAGAACAACCGGAATCCCGTTCTTGTGCGCAACGGCGACAATGCCTTCCAAATCGGCAACGTCGAGTTTCGGATTGCCGATGCTCTCGGCATATACCGCTTTGGTCTTCGGCGTAATTGCCTTTTGAATCGCCGCCAAATCATTGGACTTTACAAAATTTACCTTTATCCCGAATCGCGGAAACGTGTAATGAAACAAGGTATATGTCCCGCCGTAAAGGTTATCCGCTGACACAATCTCATCGCCGGCCTTTGCGATAGTCAGCAAGGCAAGCGTTATCGCCGACTGCCCGCTTGCGACGGCAAGAGCGCCGACGCCGCCATCCAGCCCCGCCATACGTTTTTCCAGCACATCTGTTGTCGGGTTCATCAGCCGTGTATAGATATTGCCGAATTCCTTTAACCCGAAGAGGTTTGCGGCGTGCTCGGTGCTCTTAAACTGGTAAGAAGTTGTCTGGTAAATTGGAACCGCCCGCGAACCGGTTGTCGGGTCCGCTTCCTGGCCGCCATGCAGCAAAATAGTTTCAGCTTTTAATTTATTCTCATTCTTTGCCATGTAAAATTTCTCCTTTGCAAACCTTTTTCCTTATCAATATTAATAATTCCCTAAATATGATACATCACTTCTTTCTGCAATTTTTCCCTGCTCTTTGCCGCAAGTGTCTCAAGCGTAATTGCCTCCAGCGTCTCTGAAATTACATCTCCGAGTTTCTGCCACACCTCCCTGCTTACGCACTCCGACGCCCGCTGGCAAGAACCCGGCGTCCTCAAACACTCTATAAGTGATAAATCGCCTTCAAGAACACTCACAATCTCCTTAAGATTAATATCTGACGGCGGTCTTGCCAATATATACCCGCCATGAACACCGCGAAAACCATCGATAAGGCCGGCTGACTTCAAACTTATCGCAATCTGGCCCAGATATTTCTCCGGTATCTCCTGAGAGCCGGCAATATTTTTCAAATAAACCGGCTTCCTGCCATAATCAGCAGCAAGCTCTATCATAAACCGTAAACCATATCTTGCCCGTGTCGAAATCTTCATAATAATTTTGCACACCTCTAAATTACTACTAATACTACTAATTTAATAGCAATTATAACTACTCGCCTGAATCCGGTCAATAACTTTCTCCAATTAATTTAAATTCCGGACAAGTGTGGGTTTTATAACTATTTATGATATAGATACTTACATATAGCAAAAAATATTTAAAAAAATGATAATATTTTTTGATGCGGCTGCTGTCGCAAACAATTTCACCCCGCCGCAGCCGATTTATTATTTTACATCAATGGTAATCGAATCCGGCTCAAGAGCTTGCGCTTCTGCCCTGAGGATAACCGTGCCAGGCTGTTTTGCAGACTGCAGGATAAGCAGGCCTCTGCCCTGCCATGTTGCATGAGTCGTTCCCTGATAGGATTCGTGACTGTTCGGGTCTGCATTGCCGATGCCTATAATCGCAGCCTGGCCGCTTACGCTGAATTTCACCGCAACTTCTGCGTCGGGAACAACAATCCCGTTGGCATCAACTATCTGAAACTCGATATGGGAAATATCTTTTCCGTCAGCAAATAAGTTTTTTTTGTCCGCAATCAGTTTAACCCCTGCCGGCTGATTGGCTGTCTGTAGAATGTATTCGCAGACCGCCCTGCCGCTGCGTTTGCCGACAGCTTTTAACGAGCCGCTCCTGAACGGCACCCGCCAGTTAAGCAATCGCTCACTGCTTTTACTTATGGACTTGCCTGATACGGATTCGCCATTCAAAAATAGTTCCACCTCATCGCAGTTCGTAAAACAGAACACGCTCATTAGTTTTCCATTCGGCCAATTCCACTTCGAGCGCAGCGCCTGCCAATCCGGCGGCAGCAGTTTTCGTTCGTCTGCCGGCATTTCCTGACAGGCAATATAAACAAACGGCTCTGTTGTCCACAGGCTTTGGCGAAACCAGCCTTGGGGTTTTTTGAAGCCGCACAGGTCAAACAGTCCATGCTTCCAGGATTTGTTGGGCCAGGCATCAGCTTCGCCGAGACAGGCGAATCCAATCCAGACAAACTGTCCTGAGACGTAATCGTTTTTCTCCACCACTTCCCATTCGGGCAGCGTCCTGTTGTTTTCACCGCCTAAAATGCATCGCTGCGGATAATCATCGTGTTCTTTTTTGTAATATTTTTCCTGATAATTATAGCTAACGACATCCAGAATCTCCGCCAGCCCGATGGCGTTGGAAACCTGCATATTCGCCAGCGAAGCTGTCACAGGCCTGGTCGCATCGAGCCGTTTAACCGCCTTGACCAGCAGCCCGCCGTATTTTAGAAGGTTTTCTGCGGGCGGATTTTTCGGCTTGTATGATTTTCCCAGCACCGGATGAGAAAACGGGTCGTTTTGGTAATCAATCTCGTTGCCGATGCTCCAGAGGATAATTGACGGGTGGTTGCGGTCGCGTCTTACCATATCCTCGATATCCCGCACCGCCCACTCATCGAATACCTCGTTATAACCCGCTTTGCCCGGTATGCCGATATTCCAGCCCTGTATCCATTTTTTCTTACCCGGCGTAAATTCATCGAAAGCCTCTTCTATAACGATAAATCCCATCTGGTCGCACAAATCCAGGAACTCCGGGGAAGAAGGATTATGACTCGTCCTGATTGCGTTGGCGCCGATTTGTTTGAGCAGTTCCAATCGCCGCTTCCACATCCCTGCAGGCACCGCCGCACCGACACAGCCGGCATCGTGATGAAGACATACGCCTTTGATTTTGATATTCCTGCCATTCAGAAAAAAACCCTTCGCCGGGTCAAAACGAAAACTCCTGATGCCGAAGGGCGTCGTAGTGCTGTCGATTATTTTTTCGCCTTGCGGCGAGCTTGCCTGCCCTGAGCTTGCCGAATGGTTCGAATCCGCTTCTTTAATCGTGGTTTTGAGCTGATACAGATAAGGCGACTCGACATCCCATAGTTTCGGGCTGTTTACAGAAAGCCGATGAGTAATAACTACATCTTTTATTTCGGCGAGCGTATGCGATGTTGTTTGGCCGGCAACGATTCTGCCCTGCCGGTCAATAATGTCTGATTGAAACTGAAAGGCCCTTTGGATTTTATCGCCGTTGACGACTGTGGTTTCAATTTTTATTTGCGCATTCGAATCGTCGGCAACAGATGCGGTAACGTAAGTTCCCCAATGGGCGATATTCAACGGCTCTGTTATTCTCAGCCGCACATTGCGGTAGATGCCGGAGCCTGTGTACCAGCGGGAATCTGCAAACTGCGAATGGTCCACGCGGACGGCGATAACATTCGTAGCAGGGGCAAAGTTTATATACTCAGTCAAATCGTATTGAAAGCTTGAATAGCCGTAAGGTCTTTTACCGAGATAATGGCCGTTAATCCAGACTTCCGAATTGTTATATATCCCGTCAAATTCTACTGCAATGACCTTGCCTTTAAGCGGCGCATTCAGCTCAAAAGTTTTTCGGTACCAGCCTATCCCTGCCGGCAGATACCCTGTGCCGCTGGCAAAATTGGAATCGTAAGGCCCCTCGATGCTCCAGTCGTGAGGCAGATTTAATTTTCGCCAGCCGGTATCGTCGTATTGCGGATTCGCCGCCTCCTTAAAATCCCCTTTTTGAAATCGCCAATCAAAATTAAAATCGTTTTCTCTACTGTATTCTTCCGGGTTCGCAGCGGCATTGAGATGGATAGCCATAACAAGCAAAATAGCAGCAAAAATCGTCTTCCAGGGTGTTTCCATTTGTTTTATATCCATTTTAATTCCCGCGAAACCTGCAAACTTCCGCTATTCTAACAAATCTTCGCCAATAAACGATTCTATATCATACATTAAAACATATAGCCCATAGGAGTTTGTTTATATCACCTGCGGTGGATTCGCCACAGGCGAACCTTCGGCACACAGAGAACACAGAGTAATTTAACCACGGATTTACACGGATTTACACGGATTTTAAAAAGACTCATGACGCAAGACCCAAGACGCTAGCGGGGGACGGATTTCATTTTTTATTTGGTAGATTTTAGATTTTAAAAATTGAATTTTTTTTAAAAAAATGAGGGATTTTTTGAAAATTTTTAGAATTTTTTGGGATGTTTTTGGGGCGAATCTTTGTTTTTGAGAGAAAAATTAGGATTGAGGAATTGCCTAAATTATCTATTGTGAATATGTTTCCCAGATTAAGCGCAAAATGACACCACTTTCGGTCGGATTTTGGTCACTTTCGAGCAGTTTCGAGTAACTTTTGGGTAGTTTCGAGGTGAAATCGAGTGGTTTTTGGGTAGTTTTTGATGGCAAATTTTGATGTTAAGATTGGATGTTTTGCTGTGGCAGGATAGGCAAGATGGCGAAAAGAGGGAACGCGAAATACAAAGCTCATAATAAAATTCAGCCACAGATTTCACTGATTAACACTGATTTTTTTGCACCTAAATATCGAAGATCCGCCGTTCGTGTGGCGGACTAACGACTAAAAACTAACGACTAATTTTAACCACAGATTAACACAGATTTTCACAGATTTTTTAGCCACAGAGGACATCCGCCTAGGCGGACCTTCGGCGCACAGAGAGTTTTTCGCTGACTTGGGTATATTCGTAAAAAATTGCTTTTTTAAGCGAGCTTAAACAGCAATTTTTCACTCGTACACGAAAGCTGTTCGCTTTCAATTCAAATTAAAAGTCAGCAAAAAAAATTAACCACGGATTAAGACAGATTACTTCATGTCAGTTTGTAGGCGATTTGTTCGTCGAGGATGTCTTTAACGGTAAGGGCGATTATGCTCTTGCCGGACTTCTTGAAAAAGGCCTGTATCTCACTCATAGCATCGGATGAGTAGTCGAACGCAACAAAGAACCCCTTTGTTCTGTCTTCGCGTGTCATTGCCGCCTCAAATGCGTCGATATCAGGTCTGCCCACCTTGTCTTTCTGCTTGACCTGAATGGGATACCAGACATCCATAAAGCCAAGTTCTCCCTTATTCTTTTTCGGCATGGCCGATATCGGATAGATACGCCCGTCAATGCCCATATCGCCGACCTTGGCGACATTGGGCCTGCCGCCCAGAGCAATAACGGCCCAGTTCTCAAACTCAAATGGTGGGATTTCTCGCAATTTTTCAATAGTCCAGGGAAGGTCACGCACGACAAAGCCGCGACCAATCTGCCAGAGTTCTTCACCTTCTTTCATTTTGCAGACATCGCGCAGACGTTTTGCCATAACCCGACAGGCAGTCGGCGAAACATCAATGCCTATCCATTGACGGCCAAGATTTTCAGCAGCAACTAACGCCGTCCCACAACCGCAAAAAGCGTCTAAGACAATATCGTTTTCATTCGAACTTGCCTTGATAATTCGGTCAAGCAACGCAAGCGGTTTTTGAGTCGGATAGCCAAGACGTTCTTCTGATTGAGATTGTATTGGGGGAATATCTGCCCAAATACTATCAACCGGTATTCCTTCTTGTTCATCGAGGTATCGTTTAAGACGTGGGACACTGCCAGCAGAAGATTGAACTATAAGACCTTTATCGTAGGCCTCCTGCATACGTTCCTTTGTCCACCGCCATACACGTTTAACGCCAAGAAATTCATAAGTAAGGTTAGGCCGGTCTTGGTTTGGATTAGCCAAATTGTCCAGCGCATATCTTCTGCCGGTTTCCGGCTCGACGTGTTTATAAAACTCCTTAACATAATCCTCATTGTGTGGCAGATATTGACGATTAAAGGTGTAATCGTCGCTCTTTGTGTAATAGAAAACTGAATCATGGTCATTGGGGAATGAGCGAAATGCGAGTCCCTTTGCGTTTGTGCGTCGCCAAATTATTTCGGTTTGAAATTGGTTATGACCGAAAATCTGGTCGAGCATAATTTTGACGTAGTGGGAGGCGTGCCAGTCGCAGTGGTAGTAGAATGAGCCGGTTTTCTTGAG
>PLLP01000017.1 GCA_003141315.1 Phycisphaerales bacterium | reverse complement strand
CCGACCGGCGACTGGCTGATTACTAATCCTGAAGCTACCGTGTTGCTGTAGGCAGTGCTGGAACTTACAGTAAGACTGTCCACCGCCGTTATCGCAGCAGTAGCAGCAGCTAATGTCTGGCCTACAACGCCTGGAACCACAGGTTTACCAAGCGATATAACCAAACTTACAGATGAGCCTGTATCAACAAGTGTGCCGCTAACTGGAGTCTGGGTTATAACAAGGCCCGCAGCAATGGTATTACTATATATATAAGAGACCGTACCCACAGTTAAACTATCGACCCCGGTAATCGCAGTGGTAGCCGCCGACAGTGTCATACCGAGAACGTTCGGCACGGGCACAGCGGTAGTAAAACTCCAGACCGTGCCTGTTGTTGTGCCAGCAGCATTCTTTTCATCAATACGCCAATAATATGTTGTGCCGAGACTCATAGTTCCTGTATCAAAAGTAGTGCCGGCCTGGTTACCCTGGAGTGTGCCGGGACTTGTCGTTCCGAAATAGACATCGTGCGATGTTGCACCTGAGCCTGCCGTCCAACTAAGGTCAGTAGTAGTGCTTACAACCCTTGCTGAATTGGCCGGGGTTGGATTGCTTGCCTGCCCCGGCAGCACCGGAACCGAAGCCTTGACTACATAGCCAATGAGTGAATGAGTAGCAGTAGCCGAGCCCTGGGTTATGGCCGGCGTTTCGCTGACACCTGCTGCGTACCTGTGCCCATCCATACCATCATAACCGGACACTGAAAGGTCAAGGTCTTTGGTCCAGCCAGTTGTAACCAGGTATGTGCCCGCAGCAGAAACGGCAGCGTTTTCGATTACTATATCGCCATCGTTCGTAATAAGCGGGGTAGTTGCTATTGAGTAGACACCTGTTAAACCATTATTGGCGGTAGCTCCGAGAAGAGTTGTTTGATTAACATTTTGAAGGAAAACACTGGAGTAAGTAATACTGGAAGGAGCGGAAGTCCAAGTGGGGGTAAAGGTCGTAGTAGTTGCGGCAGTGACACCAGCTTCATTGAGGATAAACGCAGCTACGTATGCGCGAGTTGAGCCTGTGGCTGGAATAAGTTTATCGGTAATCTTCGTCATTGCCTGTCCGCCATAAGTGACACCGGTCAAACTTGGTGTGCCGGTGCTACCGGCCTTAGCATGAGCAACAAAAATCAAGGCACGGTTGGTACCAGTTTCCTTTGCATGAGTTGTACCTGTTCCCCAAGTGCCTATAGTGACATTGGCGAGAGTCGCCTGTGTATAATTCTGACTTGTTTGAGCAGATGATAAATTACTATAAGTCCTGGTAGCTGGTGAGAACGAATATCCGGCCTTTGCGGGTGTTGCCGTGCCGTAGAAACCGGCGGGAACTTGAGCGGTGTAATTGCCGCTCGCATCGGTAGTAGGCCAACTGTTCGCGTCGGTAAGAGAGCTGCCAGGCAGACCTCTCATCACCACGCCGGCAAGGGGCGAGCCGCCCACTGTTATCGTACCGGAAATAGTATAATTCGTCGTTCCGATTAGACCGTAGTTGATGGCAAACTGCGGTATATCCGTTGCCCAGGCATAATCCGAGGTATCAGCATAAGTAATACCCTGACGTATACCGCCATCGTTATCGTTGTCAGAAGCCAAGATTTTATCGATTACATTATTGTACTTGGTGAATGAATCAGCGCCCCGGTACTGGCTGATAGCGTAATGACCCCAGGCNNTACCATCCATCCATACCGTATTCATAGCTGTTGGTCGAGTCGTTCATTGCATTAAGAGGCATATATGTATTTGCGGTTTCCGCCCAGGCGGCTGCTCCGCTGGCATTAGCTGGATCTTGATAGTATGAGTTCAGAACACCCCAGACAGCAATGCCGCCTGAAACCGCCCAACTCTCTGCAGAAAAGTTTGAGGTAGTACCGAGCCAGGTTCTAACATTACCTCCGAGAACAACAGCCCTGTTTTTGTATGTTGTACTGCTAACATTTACGCCATATTGATAGAGGGCACCTGAGGCAATACCAGTGCACAAAACGCCGGTAGTGTCAGTTGTGCTGGGGGTATAGCTAACCAGGGCATTTGCGCAGGATGTTGCGTAGGATGAATGGTCAACGTATCCCGTCTTGCCATAATAGACCTGCCTGTATTTCATCTCGGCAAGCAGACCCCAGCCAATATTATAAGTGCTGTAATAAGGCAGAGGAGTTGTGAGGGAGCCGCCTTCCAGCCAGGCAGGATTGGCAATGCAGTAAGTCCAGGCACTATCGATTTTCGATTGATAAGTGGTATAGTCGCCGGTTAATTCGGCATAGCGGGACCATATCCATATAGCTTCCTGTGTGTTGTCGGACTCGACAACAGTGGTGTAGTCCTCACCTTCCTGGATGCCGCCGATGCTTGAGCCGCTTGTCTTCTGCTGGGTGGCGAGCCATCCGCATTCCTTCAGAAACTTGGCCTTGTAATCATAAGCATTTACTGCCCCTGCGAATACCAACAGGGCGCATAAAACAAACAGACCCGTTCTTACTTTTGAAATTGTTAGTAACCGTTTCATCACTCACATCCTCCGAATTTACGATTTTATTGATTCGCACAAATAATAGTTTATCTCTACAAATCGCGCACAATGCGCGGACAGAGCATCTCTATTACCTCCATGGTTTGAAATACAGGCCGGAAAAACTATTCTGCGGGTTATCTAACCGGCCTTTTCATCCGTGAATGAAAACGAAAAACAGCGCCGAAAGAGGGCGCCGGTTTTGCTCAATAAATATTGGTAGAGAAAAATGTTTAAAAAAAGGCTCCTCGGGTCCTGGTTTTTATAACAAAAACCCTGCCCTTCCTGCCTATCAATAGTGAGCGTAAAAGCTCCTCGCGGGGCTATGTAGCGCTTTTGCACCACTCCTCCAGGAAAACTCCGAAACAAGTCTTAAATTATGCCCAAACAGATAATATAGATAATACAGATATAATAGTTAATTTGGGCTATTAAAGTCAAGCAAATTCCTCTATCAATACTGGATTATTTGAAAAATTATCGGCAAGATTGGTTAGTTCGAGAAATGCTTTTCATAAAGGGATTATAGGGGGCAATCTGGCTGGTTTATGTAAGTCTTTATACTGCAAGAAGATGTGCCAAATTGCAACGGCATTATTTTAGGAAACCGATACCATCAGACCCGCTTCTTGCCTGTCTATCGTCCTATAAAAAAGGCGATTCATTTATTGCTACCCGGCCATTAGTGGGCGGTGCATTACGAGCAGCCCATAGAGTTGCCGCAGTTGAACCTCGCTCGCTAACTGGTGGTAAAACTTGGCTCGATTCATGAAGCACGTTTTAGTATCTTCGATAGTCTGCTGCGCAAGCGATGCGCTTTTTTAGGATTCAGTGTCGCAACAAACTGTACCTTGCCTTTGACCGATGCGACCTCGTTATCGGTAGGCACAATGCCAGATTTGATTTTCATATCGAGCTTCTGCAAATCCTCTTTGACCTCTTCGAACTTCGGCGATGGTACATCAATTCTTTTATTAACCTTTATCCCTGTAACGACCTGTTCATCATACTGGTACATGGTTTTTCGTTTGTGCGGTTTGGGGCTGGCACGGAATCCTTCCTGTTGTATTATTCTATCAATCAAGGGACGAAGGTTCTCTATATAAGCACGACCGGATATGGTGCCGTCATCAACAAACTGCGAATAATCACACCCGTGCTTTTCTGCGAGCCGATGCAATCTGTGAGCCAATGGTAAAATGACCAGATTAGCAACTGCTGTACTGGTAGGCGAACCTTGTGGTAACTGCCCTTCGAAAGTAACAAGCCAAGCCAATATTCGAGAAACATCGGCTGGAAATCGGCAGTGTTTATAGAAAATTTCATAAGCTTGTCGGGGCTTCACACTCGGGAAAAAATCTGCAATGTCAAAGTTGAGAACCGCACTCTTACAAACATGAGGAACCGCATTTGTTATCGGGGAATGCTCTTTAACACCGCCGTGCAAATAAGATGGTAGATTTATCTTGTCAATTACTCTCCTCTTGACTTTGCGAAGCACATCATCAAGTTTACCTATTGGCTGCTTTATAGGTCTTATCTTATCACCCACTCGTAGTGGGAATTGCCGATAATACCGTTCAGGGTAATTGCAGAGTTCGTTCAACAACTTCTTACTACAATGCAACAAGCGACATAGATGCTTGACGTCCTTAATGTTAGGGGCTTTTAGCCTTTGTATATCCATTCATAGATAACCAATCTCAAACCAAAATTTGTCACGATTTATTAATATCCCACATATCTGTAAGAAATGGTGGGTAATTTGCAGAAAATAAGAGAACGGATTTTCTCGGCGATCTCGACGACCATCTTTATTACTTTCAATAGGTTGATCCAATTAAATTTGGACAACCATCGAAACGTTACTCTAACGCCGATAGAAAGACCCGCTAGGCTCGATCTGGAAGATATGCGGTTACCAGATAAACTGACTGATTTCCGATATCTGCGCTTCGATGAGCCAATTTGAAATTTGCGGTTATTCATTTTAACCTCCTTTCTGAAAAATAAAGCGTTCATAACTCTGAGGCCGATCCACACCATGTGAATCTACAAAGCCAACGCCGCACGCACTAAGCTTTTAAGAAACCTAATCGAAGCAAAACTAACTTCGACTCTCTTTTTCTGAAAAAGAACATTGTTCTTTTTTATTGCTGATTAACACAGCATCTTTGCGGCAATTCACAGATAGATATAGAAAACAATGTTGGGAAAATCAGTCAGTAACACAATTGGCAGAAGTGCAATACATAAACAGTACTTCCATTCCAACGTCTGTGGCCACAAAAAAAGCCTTCCGTTTTAGAAGGCGGCCAGTTTTTTCACCAGCCCTTCAAAATCACCCTAATTGGGGTGGGCTTAGCACATCTCAAATTGACTCATATTAACTTGTAAAAGATCAATTACAATTTACGAGCAGCCCATAGAGTTTCCGCAGTTGAAGCATTTGTAGCAGGTGCCGTTGCGGACGGTAATCGAGCCGCATATATCGCAGGCGGGCGCATCATCCTGGAAATGCTCGAACTGCGAATTGAACTCCTGCATTACCTTGCCCTCGGCCTGTGCGACAGAATCAGTCTCGGTTATCGCAGAGTTGACGAGATTCGTGATGCGGCTGGCAAGACCCGTGAAACGGTCTTTGATGGAGGCAGGTTTTATCTGTTCTGAATCAGAGTCCTTTTCATCGTGCTTTTGTTTGCCGGATTTCTTTTCGGCAGCCTTGACCTCGGCAATTTTTTCGGCAAGGTCTTTTGTCTTTTCGACAAGCTGCTTTGCGGTGACAACATTTTTGTTTTCTGTGACAGCAGTCGCCCTGGCGGGTATGTTCTTCTCTGCATAGCCGGGAATAAACTGGCAGCCAAGCCAGCAGAAGATGTAATCGATAATGCTTTTTGCAAACGGGATTTCCTTATTGGAGGTCATACCGGCCGGCTCGAAACGGGCGTGACGGAATTTATCAACGAGCGTAATCAGCGGCACACCGTACTGCAGCGCCATCGAGACGCAGGTGCCGACGACATCCATCAGGCCGCCAACTGTGGAGCCTTCTTTTGCCATAGTGATGAAGAGTTCTCCCGGCTGGCCGTCGTCGTAAAGGCCGACAGTAAGGTATCCTTCGTGGCCGGCAACGGAAAATTTATGCGTGATGCTTTTTCGGGTGTCGGGCAGGCGCCTCCTGTAAGGTCTTGGCGGGCCGGCTTCAGCGGCGGGTTTGGCCTTTGTCTGCTTGTGCGTAGAGACCGGCTGCATACGTTTGGAGGCATCGCGGTAAATAGCGACAGCCTTGAGGCCGAGCTTCCAGCCTTCTATGTATGCGCTTGCGATTTCATCGGCGGTTGTCTCCTTCGGCATATTGATGGTCTTGCTGATTGCGCCTGATATAAACGGCTGAACGGCGGCCATCATTTTCAGATGCGCCACATAATGGATAAAACGGTTTCCTTTTCGCGGTTTGAAAGCACAATCAAAGACGGGCAGATGTTCTGGGTTGAGTTTCGGAGCAGATTCGATGGTTTCATTTTCATTTATGTAATCGCAGATGATTTTTATGTCTTCGACGCTGTAGCCGAGGCGTTCGAGCGCCATCGGGACGGTTTTGCTGACGAGTTTGAGCATACCGCCGCCCGCGAGGATTTTGTATTTGATTAATGCGATGTCCGGCTCGATACCGGTGGTATCGCAATCCATCATAAAACCGATGGTGCCGGTCGGTGCGATGACGGTGACCTGTGAATTTCGGAAGCCGATTTTGCCTCCGAGGTCAAAGGCGTGGTCCCAGACGTCCTTTGCGGCGATGCGAAGATATTCAGGACAATAATTATCCGGAATATCGCAGGCGTGCTTACGGTGCCTATTTATGACTGCGAGCATCGGCTCTTTATTTTTCTCGAACTGGTCGAATGTTCCCTTGATGGATGCAAGCTCGGAGCTTGTGACGTAAGCGGCACCTGTCATAATGGAAGCGACAGCGGCGGCGATGCTCCCTGCCTGGTCGGAATCATAAGGAAGCGCCAGGCTCATAAAGAGCGAGCCGAGGTTTGCAAAGCCGAGGCCAAGAGGCCTGAACATGTGGCTGTTGGTGGTAATGGGGGCTTCGGGGTAGCTGCCGTTATCGATGAGGATTTCCTGGGCGATAATGAAAATGCGAACAGCCTTTTTGAAGTTTTCGACATCGAAGGAGCCGTCGTCTTTGCGGAATTTGAGCAGGTTCAGCGAGGCGAGGTTGCAGGCGGTGTTGTCGAGAAACATATATTCGCTGCAGGGGTTAGAGGCGTTGATTTGCCCCGAATTCGGGCAGGTGTTCCAGCGATTAATAGTGTCGTGGTACTGCAGGCCCGGGTCGCCGCAAAGACACGTGCCTTCGGCAATCAAATCCATAAGCTGCCGGGCAGAGTATTCATCCATTTTTTCGCCGGCGGTGATGGAACGTGTCGTCCATTTCTCGTCTTTCTCGACAGCCTGCATAAAGGCGTCGGTGACGCGAACGGACAAATTCGAATTCTGGAACATTACACTGGCGTAGGCATCTTCGGCGCTATAGCCCTGCTCGATGAGAGCCCAGGCCTTTTTCTCTTCTTCAGTTTTGCAGGTAATAAATTCTTTAATATCGGGATGATCGATTTTTAATGATTGCATTTTAGCGGCGCGACGGGTTTTTCCGCCTGATTTGATGACGGCAGCAATCTGGTCATAGACCCGCATAAAACTCAGAGGGCCGGAAGGTTTTCCGCCGCCGGAAAGTTTTTCACGGCTGCTGCGAAGCGTGGAAAGGTCGGTGCCTGTGCCTGAACCGTGTTTGAAGAGCATCGCCTCGCTGGTAGCAAGACGCATAATGTCTTCCATCGAATCCGTCACCGCCTGTATGAAGCAGGCGGAGGCCTGCGGAAATTCGTAAGAGCCGTTGCAGGGGACAGCTTTTTGCTCGGTCTTATCCCAGTGGAAATTGTGCTTGCTACCCTTTACGCCATAGACATCGTAAAGACCCGCGTTGAACCAGACGGGCGAATTGAATGCGCCATACTGGTTGACGCACAGCCAGACAAGCTCATTATAGAATGTTTCCGCATCGCTGTCGGAGGCAAAGTAGCTGTCGGCCTTGCCGCGGTCGGCAATCATACGACAGACGCGGTGAATAAGCTGTTTGACGGAATTCTCACGCTTGCCTGACTCGACATCGCCAAAAAAATACTTGCTGGCGACAACCTTTGCGGCCAGCTGGCTCCACGAGGCCGGCACTTCGATATTATTCTGCTCGAAGACAGCCTGACCTGTGTCGCTGTTTATCCTGGCGGAGCGAATTTCCCACTGGATTTCATCGAACGGATGCACGCCGGGAGTAGAAAAACTATGTTCTATCTTCATTCCTGCCTTCTTGCCGACATCGCCAGTTTTGGCAGAAGCGGCCACATTAGCCTTAAACGGGTTTTCGGGACTGAATTTCTGTGCCATTCTATGCCTCCGTGCATTATATTATACACAATATATGGTTAAAATGACAATTAAAAAATCAATATATAGTTAAAAACGGTGAATGCAAGTTATAGCCGGTTTATTCGGAACTGCAAGGGCAAAAACGCTTATTTTTTTGAAGATTTTCGAAGATTTTTATTAGTCCTTGTCGCAGCAGAAGCTATGAACAGAAAAAAATTTTTAAGTCCGGCAATGAAATGATTAAATAAAAAACAGCACTGTGTTAAGATTATGTTATGAGCAAAAAAACAGAAGACAGATTAGAGGATATCCGTGAGCAAATAAGGCATCTGCCGGCAATGCCCGGGTTGTATTTTATGAAGGATTCCGCTGATAAGGTTTTATATATCGGCAAGGCGAAGAATCTGCGGTCGAGGGTCGCCAGTTATTTTCAGCCGTCGAGCGATGTGGCGGCGACGCGGGGACCGAAGATTGTCGAGATGCTGGAAAAAACGGAAGCTGTCGATTTTCTCCAGACAGATAACGAGGTCGAGGCCGTTTTAAAAGAGGCAAGACTGATTAAGGATATTCGCCCTCCATATAATACAGACCTTATTGACGACAAAAGTTTTCCATATTTAGAGATAACAACATCGGATGATTTTCCCGGCGCTTATGTGACAAGAAAACCGCTTGCGAAAGGCAGCAGGCTTTTCGGCCCGTTCACGAGTGCGAACGACCTGCGCAGGGTGGTCGTCGAACTGCAAAAAATTTTCAAGTTCCGCACGTGCGGCCTGCAGATAAATGGGAAAGATGAAAAGAAACGATTTTTCCGGCCTTGTCTTTTATACAGCATAAAACAATGCGCCGCACCCTGCGGCGGCAGGATTCAAAAAAGTGAATACAAAAAAATCATCAGCGACCTTATCCGGTTTTTGAGGTCAAAGCGGTCGGTGATTTTAAGGCAGCTGGAAAAAGAAATGGAAGAGGCCTCGGAAAAAATGCAATACGAGAAGGCGGCGATGCTGCGCGACAGGATTCGGCTGATAGAACGCCTCGACGCGAGGGGCGAGCCTGATGAGGACGTCCAGCCGGAAGTGTTCGCAACAGAGCCCGCCGAGGCGCTCGAAAAACTCCAGAAACTGCTCGAAACTAATCAGCCGATAAGGATTATCGAGGGAATCGATGTGGCGCATATATCGGGCAGCGAGGCGGTAGGGTCGCTGGTTAAATTCATCGACGGCAGGCCTTTCAAGGCGGGATACAGAAGATTCAAAATCAAAACCGTCAAAGGCATTGACGATTTTGCTATGATAGCGGAGGTGGTAAGCCGGCGATATAAATATGCTCTCGCCGGCGAGGAGTTGTGGCCGGATGTAATCCTGATTGACGGCGGGCTGGGCCAGCTTCACGCTGCGGAACAAGCGCTCGAAGAACTGCAAAACACAGAGGACAGAAGACAGAGGACGGAGGGCAGAGGACAGCAAACAGATACGAAGATTATTGCCCTGGCAAAAAGAGAAGAGGAGATTTACATCGCGGGAACAGATAGACCACTTAGACTGCCGAGAACAAATCCTGCGCTAAAATTATTGCAGTATGTGCGGGACGAGGCGCACCGTTTTGCACAGCACTATCATCATCTCCTGCGAAGCAAAACAATCCCTAAAAAATAAGGGAAAACCTTATTTGCAAACAGCGAAAACCCGGTATTTTGGCTGGTTTACAGCCTTATAAAAAAATTAGTAATTTAAATTGTCCGCCTCCGCTTGTATAATATAACAAAATTAAGGAGAAAATTATGACTGTCAGAACTTACACCAAGTCAATGTTGATGGCTGGGCTTTTGGTTCTTTCCATCGGGGGATTGCTGCTGCATAGTCGAATTCACCCGGTTGACAGAAATTCCTCAAATTTTGTTCCGGCTATTACGGGGATTCTGAGCATACTGATTGTGCCTCTGCTTTTTTTATTCAGGAAGACAATCGCTTACGGTTATGTGCTGAACGGATTTACGGTTATCATAGGCACAGTGACTATGGCTCACTTTTCAATTGCTCACTGGCCCGCCCAGACGACGGTGCAGGCGGTTCTTTTGAATACACTGCTTGCAGACATTTTAATGCTGTGGGGGAAATTTTTTGTCGGCAAGGCAATTTTCGATTTGGAATTTTTCGGTTACGACGCCGTCAAAGAGAAAAAAGGGCAAACAATCCGTTACCCCAATATGGGCTGGTGGTTTGTCCACCTTGCGGGAGTAAGCGTTGTATATTATCTCGGCCATATATTGTGGAGGTAAATATGAATCAGTTCAAGATGTTCTCGAAAAATTGGTGGATACTTCATATATTGGCGATAGCATTTTTCTTTTACTTAGGTCACGCGGTTCATTTTTGATTTTGTTCTGATTGCGGACGGGAAAAAGGCTGCCTAATCGAAAAATGCGATAATCCCGACAGGCTGGGATTCAAATCCGCATACCATTCAATGCCGGCATCATATCTTTCGCTTATTATCCGCCACTTTTTTTTGTATCATTGAATCCTGGTCGAAGACTTTTTTCTCAAGACTGTCTTTGAAGTCCGACATTTTTTTTGCGAGGGCCTGGTCAGAAAGGGCGAGAATCTGGACGGCCAGTATCGCGGCGTTTTTTGCGCCGGGCTTTCCGATGGCCATCGATGCCACGGGGACGCCGGGCGGCATCTGAACCGTGCTTAACAAGGCATCGATGCCCTGCAGGCCTTCCTTTGCCGCTACCGGCACACCGATGACAGGCAGGGTTGTATTAGAGGCCATAGCGCCGGCCAAATGCGCAGCCATACCCGCAGCGGCAATGATAACTTTGATGCCGGATTTTGCGGCGTTCTGCGCAAAATCACAGGCTTGTTTAGGCGTTCGATGGGCAGATATTACGCGGACGACTGGGTCGATGCCGAATTCCTTCAACTGCTCGATGCAGCCTGCCATTACCTCCATATCGCTTTCGGAACCCATTACTACTGCTACTGTTTTTTTGTCGGTCGCCATTTTTCTCTCGCTTTAAAGTTTTACCTGTTTTAAAATTCCATCATAATAATAATCGGTTCTCAAAATAATGCAAGGAGCAGCGATACAAAATGCAGTGCAGGAAACCGGTTGTTGCGGGCCAATTTTACCCTGAGGACAGAGAAGATTGCCTTTCGGAAATCGCGGCCTGTATAAAGGAAGGGGCATTTGGCGGAGAATTGCCAAAGGATATCGCGGCAGGTATCGTTCCGCACGCAGGCTGGTTCTTCAGCGGCGCAGCGGCAGCAGCGGTTTTTTCAGCGATAAAAAAACAGAACAGCAAGGTCGATACCTTTGTAATTTTCGGCGCCGCACACAGCTACGAGGATTCAAGACCGGTGATTTACGATAAAGGCTGCTGGGAAAGCCCGCTCGGCAAAATCCTGATAGATGAGCAGCTTGCCGGTGCATTTTTGGAAACCGGCCTGGCTGATGCCGACTGCCCCAGTCACTATTCGGAACACAGTATCGAGGTGCAGGTGCCGTTCATTCAGCATTTGTTTGCCGATGCGAAATTAGTTGCCATCATCGTGCCTCCGGCCAAAGAGGCCGTCAGGTTCGGCGAGGCGGTTGGCGAGATTATCGGCTCGCAAAAGAAAAAAATTGTCTGCATCGGCTCAACCGACCTTACCCATTATGGCCCGCGTTACGGCTTTACGCCCGCCGGCATCGGCGCAAGGGCAATCGAGTGGGCACACAATGTCAACGATAAACAGTTTATTGATTTGGCAGTTGCGCTCGAGCCGGCAAAACTTCTGGCTAATGCCGTCCAAAACAGTAATGCCTGCGGGCCCGGAGCCGCCGCCGCTGCGATTGCCGCCGCCAAAAAACTCGGCAGGAAAAAAGGGTTACTGCTTACCCACACAAACAGCAGTGAGATTATGCTCCGAAAAATGAACCAGACCAGCCGCGAATCGGTCGGCTACGCCGCTATCGTATTCTGAAACAGCAAAATTTTCTGCCTTCTATTTAACCGGCTGAATAAACCGAAAGTTAGTCATCATCCTCCGGTTCGGACTCTTCATTCTTTGAAGGCTCATTGACATCGTTCGGCTCTGCCTTCTTCGATTCCTTTAGCTTGCCTGTTGCGGTGAGCTGTTTTTTCAAATCATCGAGCTGCTGCTGCATTTTGTCGCTGTCCTTTTTCAGCTGCTCGACGGACTGCGTGAGCTTTACCACTTCTTCGGGATTAAACGGTTTTGCCTTGTTGATTTTATCCCGCGCATCGTTTGCGACACGCTGAATCGGCAGTTGCGGCTCTTTCGAACAGAACGATTCGATTACCGCCAGTGATTTGCCGTCGCCTAATGTTCCGAGGGCACGAATGGCACCTTCCTGAATCTTCGGATTTTTGCTGTTCACAAAATCTGTTATAAATTCCCTTGCCTTTGTTTTATCTTTTTCGTTCCGGCTGATATAAGCGAGGGTATCGAGGGCAGATGAAACAAGCTGAACAGGAAAGATATTTTGCCGCTGGGCAATTGCTTCTTCGAGCCGGCCGGCGAAAGAAGCATCGTCAAGTTTGCGAATCGCACCGACGGCAGAATTAGCATACATGGAACGGAAGGAATCTGATTGAAGGTATTCAGTGATTAGCCCTTTTGTCTTTTCATTTTGATACAGGCCCAAATTCCCTATGCAGTCAGACACAATGGCGGGATTCTTTTCTTCCTTGAGAGTTTTAAGGATTATTTCGAGGCTTTCGGGGCGATATATAGAGCCGACATCACTTACGACCTCCAGCCGGACGCGTGCATCGGACTGTTTGAGAGATTTGGCCAGGGCATCGAACGCCTCGTCGGTTTTCATATCCTTAAGCGCAGAGGCCGCCTGAATCCGCACGCCGTAAAACGGGTCGCCGTTAAGTGCGTCTTTTAATTTTTTAACCGTTTCTGCATCGGTGTTTTCCTTCAGCTGCTCGATTGCCTGAAGTCTGCCGATGACATTGGATTTATCCGCGAACTGGTCGTAGAGCATTTGCGGCTGTTTCTTGAATGTCACCTGTGCAAGCAGCGTGTAATCGGGGTCAAAGAGGACAATGGCCGGTTTGCCGGCGAGCGGGAAATAAAAATCCTGCTTTTTGGAATCAATCGAGATTTCCTCATCGACCGCTTTGCCGTTGACGACGAAGCGGATTTTGACAGGGAAATAATAAATATCAACATTATTTACCGGCTTTTGGGTCTGCTCGACGGTAATTTTGGCGAGTTTCTCTCCCTGAAGCCATTCATAGGAAACGTTCAATTCGGGGAATCTGCCGAGCCTGACGTACTGGTCGAAGAACCTGTCCCAGGAGCGGCCCGACAACTGCTCTATTATCTCTACAAAATCTTCAGTGACGGCGCTCGAAAGCCCGTACCGGACAAGATACTCCTTTACGCATTTTCGATAGAGGTCTTCGCCGAGCTGGCATCGCAGCATGTGAAGAATCCAGCCGCCCTTGCCGTAAGCGCGGTTATCGAACTGGTCCTCGGCATCGGCGTACGCCCTGAATACTATAGGTCTTTGTTCATTCTTGTTGGCAAGGATGCTTTCTGCGGTATTGTAAAGCGAATAGAGAAGCTGGTCTTTTCCGTTGGCGTAGCCATCGTAGAGTTTTTCGTAATAAGTGGCGAAACCCTCGTTAAGCCAGACGTGGCTCCAGTCTTTGCAGGTGACGTAGTCGCCGAACCACTGATGCGCCATCTCATGAGCAACCAGAAAATCGTTGGAACGGATATTTTCAAAATCAGGCGTGGCAAGCGTCCGGTCGGCAATCACCGTGAGGGTCGTATTTTCCATTCCGCTTGCCCCGAAATCCGCAACGGCCACCTGGTAATATTTATTCCAGGGAAAATCGACGCCTATTTCTTTATTAAAAAATTCCATAATTTTGGCGGTATTTTTAAACGTGCCTTCCGCATATTTGATATTGGAGGGTGTAGCATAAACGGCAATCGGAATATCGCCGCATTTGCCCTCGATTTTCTCGAATTTGCCGGCAACAAGGGCGATAAGGTAATTTACGTGCGGCTTTTCCTGCTTCCAGTGAACAGTCCTGAGGCCGGACTTTTTATCAGTCTCATCGGAAATAAGCCTGCCGTTCGACAAAACCGTCATATCGGCGGGCACGTGGCAGATTACTTCAGAGGTTGACCTTTCGTTCGGATAATCATAATTGGGATACCAATAAGGAGCCGTATGCGATTCGCCCTGGCTGAACACGTGAATATCCGATTCTTTGTAGCCGAGTTCAGGCGTTCTGAAAGACAGGCCGTCCTTCGGAAAGGCTTTGTATTTAATTACGACCGTAGTTTCAGTTCCCGGCTTGATTGGTTTGTCAAAGGTTATGGTAATAGCTTTATCGCCAACGGTATAGCCGGCAATTTTTACGCTGCCCGTCACCGAGGAAACAAGCAGCTCGATTGCGTCGAGCCGCAGCTCCGTCAGGTCTTTGGAAATCGGCGAAAATTTTATCGTTGTTGTCCCCTCTACCGAACGTTCCTTGAAATCGGGAGTGACGTCGATAATTATATTCTGTATATCGACATTGCGGTCGGGAGCATATTTACGCTCGACGGGCTCTGTAGAAGACATCGGCTGGAAATGCGGCACGGTCCTCTGGTTCGATGCCGCGATGCCGCAAAAAACAAAAGCAACAAAGACAAAAACGTGAAAAAAACCTCTTCCGATTCGCATACGCCGTCTTAACATTTTTTGTTTCCCCTAAAAAAGTGCAGTCTAATCAATTCATCGAATAAACTTTTACTCCTTTGCTTTAGGGGGATATTCTAACCGGGGATTTTAAAAATACAATCCTGAAAATAAAGTTGAAAGCTGAATGGTTGCGAGTCTCGATGAGTTATGCGAATTATGTAAATCGCGACGAGTCCGCTGTGGCGGGTTTCTGCGAGGCGTTTTGGCAGATGCGATTAAGTGTTAAATCTTATGACCGTTTATTATTGATAAGGGCAGCAAGCAGGACGTGTCTTAATCTGTCAACGGGAAGATTTTCGAGGTAATCGTCTGTGAAGTCCAGCCTGAACCTGCCGTTGAAATTTTTGATTCTCCTCTTAAGCTCATCTCTGCCCAGCGAACTGAGAGAGACAGCCGTCTGTTCGAAATGTTCTTTTGCCACCATCGCAGGACCTCGATAAATAAACAATACCGTCTGTTCCAAGCTGTTTTATCTATCGCCCGCCGGCAGATGCCACTTGTGATAAAAACTTTATTTTGTAAAATATCGTTTGAAACCGGATTATTTTGAACTGAAAATTAGTATGCTGAAAAAGCGTTAGTCTGATAACTTTACTGTTTATGCGCACAAAAGAACTCGAATACGACCTTCCAATAGAGCTGATTGCCCAGCAGCCGGCGAGGATTAGGAGCAAATCCCGCCTGCTTGTCCTCGACCGCGATTCGGGCAGGCTCACCGAAAGCAGCTTTGAAAAAATCGGTGATTTTTTGCGGGCCGGCGACTGCCTTGTCCTCAACGACACAAAAGTAATTCCCGCCCGGTTTTTTGGCCATCGTTCAAGCGGCGGTAAAATCGAAGGCCTGTTCCTGTCTGAAATCGAGACCGGCCTCTGGCTCGTTATGCTCAAAGGGGCACACAAGGTCAAATTAAATGAAAAAATTATCCTCGCGGACAAACGGCAGAAAAAAGGATTTCAGGCGGCGCTTGTCGAACGAAGGCCGGATGGTTTTTTCACACTGAAATTAGAAACGAATCGATTCGGCAAGCTCACCACAGGCCCGGGTTATCAGGCGATACTTGAAAAAATCGGCTTCCCGCCTCTGCCGCCATATATCAAAAGAGATAAAAATCTCAAACAGGCAAAGGCTGACCGGCTCCGGTATCAGACCGTCTTTGCAAAGACGCCCGGCGCGGTAGCGGCGCCGACCGCAGGCCTGCACTTTACGCAAAGCCTTATCGGCAGACTAAAAAAACAAGGCATCCTCTTCGCACACATTACACTGCACACAGGAACCGGCACATTCAAACCAGTCACAGCGGAAACCATCGAGCAGCACAAAATCGGCACAGAATATTTCAGCATCGATGAAAAGAACGCTCAACTAATTAACGCCGCAAAGAAAAATGGCGGCAGGATAATCGCAGTCGGAACAACGAGCGTGCGGACACTGGAAACGGTTGCGGAGGATTCAAAAATAAGAGTCCGCAGCGGCACTACCGGTTTGTTTATCAGGCCAGGTTTTGAATTTAAAATAATTGACGGAATAATTACGAATTTTCACCTGCCCCGCTCGACGCTGCTGGCCCTCGTTGCGGCCTTTGCGGGCCTCGACAAAGTAAAAGCCGCTTATGCCTATGCCGCTACGAACCGCTACCGCTTTTATTCCTACGGCGATGCTATGCTGATAATCTGAGAACGTCTTACTTATACATTTCATCAAAATAATGCTGGGCTCTTACAACAGCGGTTCTCATCATATCCTCGGCTTTGGCGGTTTCTCGCGATGCTAATGTCCGCATCAATACTTTAGTATCCAGTTCTTTGGCGGCTTTTTGGCAGGCTTCCCAGCTCAACACGCTTCTAATAACCCTGTCAATTCCCTGCTCAGCGTTGTCGTAAGCCCGCGGCTGCATATCATGGCCTTTCCAGCGATTGAAGCCGGCCTGTTGAATAAGACCTGCGATGGCGATATTCATACCGTTAATTCTGACACCGTGGTCTATATCGAACTTGCCCGGCCCGCCAAGAATGATACCGTCATTGTAGCCCTGGCTGTTTAGATGCATATGAACCATCGCATCGTTATCCAACTCTTCAACCGTATCATACACGTGGTCCAGCCCTATCATTTCCGAATGTCCGAACTCTTTATTTACGCCTTTCTTTTTTCTGGAAACGCCAAATTCTTCCTCAAGTTTTCTCCAGAACAGAATCGCACTTGCCACTGTCGGGATTAACATCGCCGGATGGCCTTCGTTCGGCTTAGGCTCGAACGCAATGTAGAGACTTCCGCCTTTTTTATTTTCATATTTGCACAAGTTCGCAATGCTCTCTTTAAGGTTCTGATACATTTGCCTAATCCCAATGGTGGCGATATCATAGCCAAATGAACCATTCCAGATTATAAATGCCGGCGCCTTCGAGGCGTCCGGATGCCAGGCCTTTTTCAAAGGTCCGTAAACTAAATCAACAGTTCTGCTTCCAAGTTCTTCCGCACTTTTTCGCTCCTTCGGGTCCAGCGATGCTATCCCCCCGTAGGCAAAGTGACTGTGTGCGCCGGGTGTTATCATTGCGAGGTATAATTTATTATCCACCAGTGCATCGGCGACAGCAGCGGCATTTTTGTCATCGACCTCAGCGTCATAGTGCATCTCTATTCCAATCTCGATATTGCCGGGCAGCCGGGAAGCAATCTTGTTTCTTACCAGTTTAATCATTTCTACCGTGCCAAAATTTTTACCGCCCCATTGGGGCCTCTGGTCGGCAGGAACAAATCCGCCCTTACCCGGGTTAAAAGTCCATCTGCATATACTGTGTAAAGATTTTTCTGCCATTTTAGCTGCTCCTTTCCATCTGGTATTTCAAAACACTTTTCCATTTCTCGCAGGCATTTTCGTATGCTGTTGACAGTTTATCATTCGGCTCAATTGTCTTAACGGGCTCCAGGCCAACAAAGGCTTCCTCCGGCCTTTTATAAATACCTGAACCAATACCTGCGCCTCTTGCGGCTCCCTGCGAACCATCTGTATTGTATAATTCCACAACCGACCGCGTGACGGTTGCAAAGGCTTCTGCAAACAGCGGACTGAGGAACATATTTGCATAGCCTGCCCGAACAGTTCGTATCGGGACGCCTGCCTGACGCATTATATCCATACCATAGTTGAGCGCAAAGACGATTCCTTCCTGTGCCGCACGCAAAAGATGCGCTCTGTTGTGGATATTGAAGTTTAAATCGTGAATGGATGCACCGAGGTTTCTGTTTTCCAATGTTCTTTCGGCCCCGTTTCCGTAAGGCAAAATTACAAGCCCCTCGCTGCCTGCTTCAACGCTGCCGGCCAATTCGTTCATCCGGTTATAATCCAGCGCATCGGCAGCATTATGTTTTAGCCAGCTATTAAGAATACCCGTGCCGTTCAGACACAACAGCACGCCATACCTCGGCGTTTGTGCTGTATGATTGACGTGTACAAACGCATTGACTCTTGACTTGCTGTCGTAATCACTTTTTTCAGTGACGCCATAAACTACGCCGGAAGTACCGGCGGTAGCGGCTATTTCGCCGGGATTTAAGACATTCAGCGACAGGGCATTATTAGGCTGGTCGCCTGCCCTGTATGATATTATTGTGCCGGCTTTCAGCCCCAGCTCGCCGGCAGCAGTTTTGGTCAGTTCGCCCTGCACAGAAAAAGTCGGCACCACCTCCGCAATCAAATCTTCGGAAATTCCATAATAATCCAGCACTAATTTGGCAAGAGCCTGCTTTTGAAAATCCCACATTATCCCTTCTGACAAACCCGATGGCGTTGTTTGTATCCGGCCGGTCATTTTCATTGCGATATAATCGCCGGGCAGCATCATCTTATAAATTTTAGAATAAATATCCGGCTCATTTTCTTTGACCCATCTTAATTTCGAGGCTGTAAAATTGCCGGGCAGGTTGAGTAGGTTCTTGAGGCACTTTTTTTCTCCGATTTCCTTTGCCGCTTTTTCTCCAATCTCTACTGCCCTGCTGTCACACCAGATTATTGAGGGCCTGAGCACTTTTTTATTTTTATCCACGATAACTAATCCGTGCATCTGGTAGGAAATACCAATCGCTTTAATATCGGAAATATCAAAATCAGTCTGGGATTTAATCTTTGCAGTTGCTCTAATGATATGCTGCCACCAGGTTTCAGGTTGCTGCTCGGCCCAGCCGAACCTCTGGGCAACAATCTCTAATTCTTTCTGGGGCGAGGTCGCCGTCGCCAGAACCTTACCTGATTGGGCTTCCATCAGTGTAGCTTTAATCGACGAGCTTCCGACATCATAACCTAATAATATCGCCATTTAATAACCCCTTTTTTGAAATCAGGCCAGGTAGAGCCTGTCCATTGATTTGATTTCGGGTATTCGGCTTTTCTTCTTTTCGACGTCGTCTTTATCAATGGCAAAACTCGGCGCAATTTCAATAACGCAATCGACTGAGCCATCCGGTTTTCTTGGAACGGCTGCACCTGCTGATTCAAGCCAGGCTGCCCAGCGCTCGGTCATCATTTGCTTAGTTGCCTGCGGGCTTTCAAGGCCATCTGCGTTTTTGACCGGCGCAAATTCCTCGCTGCGGACGGTCTGCAGGATAACCGAATTTGTCGCCAAAGGCAGAGCATCAAAAATAAAACACTCCAGCTTGACGCCGTTCGGCTCCCGAGGCTTTACGAGATTGCCGGCACTATCGATAAAGGGGATTTTCTTAACCGCCCTGTGAAATGGAAGGCGGGTATCGCCGCAATTTAACTTTTCAATAAACTTACGGTTTATTATATGTATGGCGATGCTGCCGAGAGAAAAGGCAAGCGAGCCATCCGCATTGCGTTTTTCAGCAAGCTCGTCGGGCAGGTCGCTGTATTCGATAACCGTCACCTTGCCATCAACCAGGCAAAAGTTGCCGACCTTCTCTTTCGGATGTGCCTTAATCAGGGCCTTCGAACTCATCTCGGCCTTTTCGAGGGAGTGCAAACCGATAAAGAGAGGGTCAAAAACCTTAACCAGCGGGTTATCAATCTGCCAATAGGTGAGGATTTCCACGCTTCGCTTTTTCATATCATCTACGGCGCCGCTTTTACAGAGCGCCCTGAAGCTGCCGCCGTGACCATCAGGCGAGCAGGCTATCGTGGACTTATCAGCGAGCAGAATTTTGCCATCGAAATCAAAATTCGGAATAGTCCCCTGCTGAAAAATAAATACGTCGCTCGGTTTCAGTCCAAAATAATTGCTGCCGCCAAAGATGTCGAGCGTCTGCTGGTAATTGAGCGGGCTGGCCATAATATACCAAGGAATGGTTGTGTTATATTTTTGTGATGCGGCAAGAATTGTCTCGGCGAATATCTGAAAGAGCGTCTTGTTTTTGACGGGGCTTATCGGGAAATTGCCCTTCGGGCCGTCAAAGCCAAGGCGCGTTCCCTGCCCGCCCGCCACGACGAATGCGCCAACCCTGCCAGTCGAAATCAGATGCGCCCCTGCCCTTGCAGCCTCTTCGTATTTCCGTTTTGTCGGGCCTTTGTCAGCCTGATGCGGATATGAAGAGGCCGGTTTTAAAGAGATTGGCAGCTTAAACGGGGTATCTGTTTTGACATACCGCTCTATCCACCCGTCAATAACGTTAAAATCCAGCTGCTGAATCTGCAAGAGGAGAGATTGCCGCTGATTGTCATCCAGCTGCTGCCAAAACGTCAGGAGATGGCCCTGATTGTGCTTTTTCAGCAATTTTTCGCATTTTTCGAGCATATTTTCGCTTGTCATCCACAATTCTCTCAAAAAATAACATAAACAGAACGATATATAAGCCAATACCGAGCGAATTTTCAAGCCCAAATGCAAATTCGTTTGACAAAATGGGTAATTTTAGTTAGAATGCCTGTTTTTAATGCCAATAACAGGGCAGGATGCAGGGTTTTTATAGGACTTGTAAAAAAAAATTATTTTTTGGTATTTTTTTGCTCGGAGGGTGGGCGCCATTCGTCATTGGTTGTGGTAGAAGAAAATAAAAAGAGGGCTGAATTTGGATGAGCGAACAGACCAAACTCTGGTTGCTGCCTCAAGGAATGGGGACAAAGAAGCGTATGCGGCCCTTGTGAGACGGTATTATAAGCGGGTTTTTGCGGTTTGCTACGGCATATTGGCAAACGCCGCGGATGCAGAAGATGCTGCCCAGGATACGATGCTGGCAGGCTATTTGAAAATCGGGTCATTGCACAAAGGCGAACGTTTTGAGCAGTGGATTATGCAGATAGCCAGAAACTTTTGCGTGGATTTAATTCGCCGCAGAAGACACGTAAAGGCGATTCTGGCAGAGTTCAATGTCAAGAGTTCGGCAAAGTCGGCGGCTCAGCCGGATTTGCAGTCTGCGATAAGGCAGCTGCCGCTGGAATTAAGGCTGCCGCTTGTTATGTATTATTTTGATGATAAAAGCACGAACACGATTGCTGAAAGGTTCAGGATTTCGAACTCAAATGTATGCGGCAGGATAAGGCAGGCAAGAGAACAGTTGCATAAATGGCTTGCCGGAGGGAAAAAAAATGAGTGAAAATTGTGATAGTTTCAGAGAAAAAATAGCCGGTTTTTTCGGCACAGACCTCGAAAAAGGACAGGAAAAGCAGATACAGGAACATATCAAAGGGTGCCCGGATTGTGCAGCTTTTGAAACAGCTATGAAAAACGAAGATGAGCAGTTGAGCAGTTTCTTTTCGGGTTTGCAGGCAGGATTCGCCAGGCAGGAAGATGAAGTTGTCTCGGCGATTCTCTGCATCGAGACAAGCCGGAAGGACCATGTTATTGCGAAGATTAACAGCTTTGTTGACCACCCGGCGTTTAAGCTCACGGCGGCAGCGGCGGTGATTATCTTCGTGGCATTTTACAGCGTACAGACGCTGAACTGGCTTTATGATTTAAAACATTTTATGGATGTATGCTCCGTGACAATAAAATAAAACGTCCCCCGCATCCCGATGAATCGGGACAAGAGCGGGGATTCTAAAAAAGTAAGGCAAAAAATTGTAATTGCCAAGAAATGAAATACTGAAAGGAAAAACAGAATGAAAAGAAAAGGTTTTACATTAGTTGAGTTGCTGGTGGTAATAGCGATTATAGCGCTGCTGATGAGTATTTTGATGCCGACGCTTGCCATGGTCAGAAAGATGGCTCAGCGAGCAGTTTGCGGCTCTAATCTTAGCGGCATTCACAAGGCAATGTTGGCCTATATGCAGGACAATGAGGAGGATTGCCCTCGCGCAGGCGGCAAATTATCTACATGGAACGCCACTGCGAACTGGAAGGCCACGACTCCTCTGCCCCTTGAAGCAACGGCGTTTGCTGAGACTCAGCTAGGTTCTCCATATCCGGTCGGCACCTACGGCGCGGGAAAGGCAACTATTAGCGCCAGCCTCTATTTGCTTATCAAGTGGGCCGACGTTAGCCCAAAGTCTTTTATATGCAAAGGCGAAAAGGGTGCGAAAATCTTCAGCCTCACTGAAGCAGTTGGCGGCCCTAGCCCCTTAACGCAATTGAAGCAGGCCTTTGATTTCGGCCCAGTGAGCACGGTCAGCACCGAGAAGAATATAGGCCTGTATGTATCGCAATATAACAGCTATGCGTACCAGATACCTTACGTTAACGGAACTTCGGCGTTTTTCCAGCTCAGCTCATCAAGCCCGTCAGGCCTTGCTGTATTGGCTGACAAAAGCCCGTATTTTGTCATCAGCCCCGATGCAGCCAGACCTGCTTATGAATACGATATTGCTCTTAATGCAGATGGTGCCCTCAGGCATAGTGAGCAACTGGAAAAATGGGGCAATTCCGCCAACCATGATAGTGACGGCCAAAATGTATTGTTCAATGACGGGGCAGTTTCATTTAACAATGTGCCTTATTGCGGTATGAACAACGACAACATTTATACAATAGCCTCAACAACGGTTAGAAGAGAGGCAGGCAGTTTACCAAATATAACAAGTACACCTTCAATTACAGGTTCAACGCCGATGTTTAGGACCAGCACCATACCGCAGTCAGCCGTGGATTCATTACTGCTCAACGAGGGCGGAAAACAAGGCGGTATTGTTCCCGTTACTCAATAATGTGTAACCAAGGCGATTGAAGCTTATTAGATAAATGCCCGATAATAAAATGGGCACAAATAGCTCAAAGAAAGCCGCTGGTTATTAAACCAGCGGCTTTTTTAATAAGCTGAGGTTTGCAAAATACCAAAAAAATCGCGTTTTTTAACATTTATATAAATATTCGAACAAATAGCAGGCCTGGAATCAGGATAATGAGGTCAAACAAAGACCTCAAGAAAAATTCTTAATAAAAAAGGCAGAAAAAGCCGAAATTTATCTTGACAGGGTAATGACTTGGTAATATACTGGATATTTGGAATCAGGACAGGCTGATTCATATATATTTAGAGTAGTTTTTATATTTTTAAGTGCAATTATAAATATCATTTCTGTTAAGGCCTGCCCAGTAAAAGTGCAAGGTTTTTTTTCTTCAGGTGCGTTTCGTTGCCGCCGTCTGTTGTGGCAAAGTTAAGATGGTAAAAAGAAAATTGTCTTACGAAAGCACAAAACTCAATAATAATGATTACAACAGCCTTTGCGGGCTGAAAGAAAAAGGGTTTAGAGATTTACAGGAAAAAGTTGTTTGGACTTATTTGTTCAATAAATGTGAGTCCGCAATCGGCTGGTTCTGCGAATCTCAGCAAAATTAAAGGAGAAAAACTATGAAACGTAAAGGTTTTACATTAGTGGAACTGCTGGTCGTAATTGCGATCATTGCGCTGCTGATGAGCATTCTGATGCCTGCCCTGGCAAGAGTAAGGGCCCTGGCACAGCGTGTCGTCTGCGGGTCGCATCTGTCCAGTTTAGGCAAGCAGTTGGTTATCTATGCCAATGACCAGGAGGACAGATACCCCCGTGCCGGCGGCGCAAACAGTCAATGGGGTCTGACGCTTGTCTGGGACGCCCCACCTGCCCCGCCTACTGGTTCCCCACCTGTAGAGTGGACTGCTTATGGAATTAACTCAACTACACCCGGTAAGGCAACTATAGGCGCCTGCCTGTATTACTTAATCAAATACGCGGATGCATCCCCCAAGGTTTTCAACTGCGGAAGCGACATAGGCGCAAGGGTGTTCCAGTTGTCCGATACACTCCCCAACCAGTTAGGTACCAACCAAAATCTTCTGGATGCCTGGGATTTTGGCCCATCGAATTTAGACCCAGACGCTACGAAATGTCCAATGGCTCCGCGACTTTATTGCAGCTATGCCTACCAATACCCGTTCTGCCGGTTAGGCAAACCCGGTTATTTCCCAATCAATGCACTAAGCGACTCCGGTATAGCAATTATGGCAGACAGCAGCCCGTATCTCGCATTGTCAACTGATGCATCCTGGAAATGGTTCAGAAAGAAAGGTAACACCTCATACGCGGGCGGCACTGAGGAACAGGATAGATTTGGCAACAGTCCTAATCATAAGGGAGACGGGCAGAACGTCTTGTATAACGACGGCCACGTGAGCTGGTCGGATGTAGCGTATTGCGGCTTTGACGGTGACAACATTTACTCAATGGCAAATACCAAAGGCGGTACTACAACTCTTGTTCCTTCGGTCGGCTATATCTTTCCCGTAAGCACCACAAATGGCGGCACCCAGCGATGCTTTACTCCTATAGATGGTTTTCGTCCTATAAGCAAGACAGATTCTTTGCTGATTAACGAGGGATTGGACCAGGGCGGCATAACTGCTCTAGGTTCGTAAGCTTTGTATAAAATTGCATACGACCCCGCGTCTTGCTGTCGCAAGACAGCAGCGGAGGTAATGCAGCAACAGAATAACAAACGGCTCTGCACCAAAAAGTGCAGGGCCGTTTTTGTTGCCGTTTCCGGTCAGATACCGGCAGCGGGAGAGCAGGTTTTGCATTTGTCTTTTACGGCAATATATGTTAAATTTTTAACACCAAAAAAGTTAATCTGACCCCGCTGTTATGCTTTGCCTGCGGCCTCGACCCGCCAGAGACACAGAGACAGGCAAATCGAAGCTGCGGGATTGGATAGATTCGACAAGCTCACTACAAAAAAAGATAAATTTTACTTCAGGAGAAACGCAGATGGGACAAACCATTGTCCACAAAATACTTTCGTCGCATTTAGTCGATGGAAAGCTTACAGCCGGCAGGGAAATCGGTATTCGAATCGACCAGACGCTCACACAGGATGCGACAGGAACAACCGCATTTTTGCTTTATGAATCGATGGGGGCGGGCAAAGTAAAGACACAGCTTTCTGTAAGCTACGTTGACCACAATATGTCGCAGTTCGGGCCGGAAAATCATAACGACCATTTGTATTTACAGACCATAGCAGCCAAGACCGGCGTATATTTTTCCAGACCCGGCAACGGCATCTGTCATCAGGTTCACCTCGAGCGTTTTGCAAAACCCGGTGCGACACTTTTGGGCAGCGATTCGCACACACCGACCGGCGGCGGTATCGGCAGCCTGGCGATTGGCGCAGGCGGACTCGACGTGGCTGTCGCTATGGCGGGCGGCGCTTTTTATATGAAATGTCCGAAAGTGCTTGGCGTTAAACTTACAGGGCAATTGCAGGACTGGGTATCAGCAAAAGATATTGTCCTGAAACTGCTCGGCATCCTCACCACAAAAGGCAACGTCGGCTGGATGATTGAATACTTCGGGGAGGCGGTGAGCAAATTGACTGTGCCGCAGCGGGCAACGATAACAAATATGGGAGCAGAGATGGGCGTGACGACGAGCATCTTTCCTTCCGATGAAGAGACCAGGAAATTCCTGACCGCCCAGAAAAGGCCGGATTCTTTCAAACCGCTGTCGGCAGACGCCGATGCGAAATACGACAGGGTTATTGAGATAAACCTTTCGGAACTTTCACCGCTGGCCGCCTGTCCATCCTCGCCCGACAATATAAAAAGTATAAGTGAAATCGAGGGAACGGAGGTCCGGCAGATAGCTATCGGAAGCTGCACAAATTCGAGTCTCGGCGACCTGATGATGACAGCCCGCATTTTGAAGGGGCAAAAGATAAATCATAATGTTGAATTTGCGATTGCGCCTGGCAGCAGGAGCGTTTTAGAGATGCTCTCCGTCAACGGGGCGCTGGCGGATATTATAGCGGCAGGCGCCCGCATACTTGAGTCGGCGTGCGGCCCGTGTATCGGCCTGGGTTTTTCACCGGCAGACGGCGCAGCGAGCCTGCGAACCTTCAACCGCAACTTTGCGGGCAGGAGCGGCACAAAGGGCGACCGGGTTTTTCTGGTAAGCCCGCAGACCGCCATCGCATCGGCACTTACAGGCAAAATTACAGACCCGCGAAAACTATCTGAAATTTTAGGCATTCAATATCCGAAAATTGATATGCCCGCAGAATTTGTTGTCGATGACGCTATGATAGAAAAACCGCTGCCGGAGGCTGAGGCGGCGAAGGTAAAAGTGCTGCGAGGCCCGACTATAGTTGTCCCGCAGGGTGCGGAGCCGCTCAAGAGTAAATTGCAGGGCGAGGTTCTGATAAAGGCCGGCGACAAGATAACAACCGACCACATTATGCCGGCAGGAGCCTTTATGAAGCTTCGCTCGAACGTGCCCGAATACGCCAAGGTCGTCTTTAACAGCTTCAACGAGCCGGGAAAACCGACGTTTGCCGAGCGCGCTCTTCAGTTAAAGCAGAAAGACCTGGCGGGGATAATCGTCGCAGGCCAAAGTTATGGACAGGGTTCATCGCGGGAGCATGCGGCGCTTTGCCCGATGTATCTGGGCGTGCGGGTAGTCCTCGCAAAAAGTATCGAGAGGATTCACAAGGCTAACCTGATAAACTTCTGCATTGTGCCGGTTGAGTTCGCAGACGCCGCAGATTACGACAAAATAAATAACGGAGACCGGCTTGAAATCGAAAATCTTATCGATGCGATAAAGGGCAGCGAAAAGATTGAAATTACCAATCAGACTGCTAAATTCAAATTTACCGGCAGGCTGGATTTGACGGAAAGGGAAAGGCAGATTCTTCTGTCGGCGGGACTGCTCAACTTCACAAAGAAAAAAGCAATCCCTTGCAAACCACGAGGTTAGCAAAATGGCTGGAAAAATTCTCACAATTTTTGGCTGTCCGCCGCAGGCGGACCCTATGCGGACAAAAACCGGTGTTTGTGCGGGAATCGAAAAACAAGGGCTTTATAAATAAGGATAAACCGGTTATACTGGCGGGCGATTTCCGGGAGCCGCCGGTGAAGCTTATCGCAGATTATGAATCAGGAGCGGTCCGCCGCGGCGGATTGAAACGCCCGAACAGGCGGCAGAATTTTTGAAAACAAATTTACAGGTAAGAAAATTGTGAAAAAATCGATTCTGAAAAGTACATTTATAATTATTTTTCTCCTGGCATCACTGGTTCAGGGTAATAGCAGAGATTACACACCTCTTAAGGATGGTGCTTTTGTCAACGGCATTGACGGCAGGGTATTGGTGTCCGACAGCAACAATGTGTATAAATTTATTCCCAACTCGGATATCAAAGACGGCCTGGCTGTAATCAAGGCGGGTTCTGCCATTGAGATGCTTTACTCAACGGGACTTGCAAAGATAATTGAAAACTTGCCCNNTGCCCCGGCAGGCGGGAGAACCTAATTCGGGGATTCGGTTGTGGGCGAGGATAACGACATACAGAGACAAAAATTATATATTCCCGATTTATTTTCTCCCCTTTAAGCAGGTCGATAAAAAGAAACAGGCACAAGGCAGTCAAACCGCCCTTGCGGTAAATGAGCCGAACGACCCGTTAAGCATTCCGCCTGAAGTTCTTGAAAAACTCACCACCGGCAAGGTAATTGAGCCGATTCAGATTCGCAGCGGCATCGAACTTAAAGAGGACCGCATCCTCGCCGACAGGACAGGCTACATTTCAAAGCAGAAAGACGGCCGATACACATTTAGCTTCGATGCTCTCGGCAGGAATATCGATAAAACTTTTATAACACTGCTTCCCTGCAAGGCCCTTGAAATTGCGATTGCGGAACAAAAAGATGAGCCGGAAACGATAAGGTTCAAGGCAGCCGGCATCGTAACGGAATATCAGGGCAATTTTTATCTGTTATTACAGCGTACAAGCCGTGTCTATAGTAATGGTAATTTGCCCAAATAAAACAGGAGTGCTTTTGTGCCAGTTAATCTTTCCAAAATCCTGATTTTGCCTTCACAATCCGGCTACAAGAAAAAACTCGATGCGTTGAGGCGGAAAAAAACAGCCGGACTGTCGGGCTGCGACAGCGACGAGACAAAAATCGTATCGGAGATTATTCGCAATTGTCTGGAAAGAGGCGACAAGGCTGTAGCGGAATATACGCTTCGATTTGATAAAGTTTTGCTTCGGCCTGAAGAATTCAGGATACCGCTGCCTGATTTGAAAAAGGCTTACCGAGAAATCGAGCGGAACAGCCCCGAACTTCTGCGGTCTATCCGGCGGGCAATCGAAAACGTAAAAAAATACCAGAGCGAAATTTTCTGCGGCAAAAACAAGACCTGCAGCGGCTCAACCGGCATCAGGTATGTCCCGATTAAGAGGGTGGGAATATGCGTGCCGGGCGCTGCCGCACCGCTGCCAAGCACGGTTATTATGACGGCAGTTCCTGCGCTGGCGGCAGGAGTAAAAGCGGAAAATATTGTCGTGGTCTCGCCCCCGAGATTTAATCCGCCGCAAAAATGGCGGGCAGGGAAGAAACAATCTGATAAAGGGACTATTCACCCGGCGACACTGGCGACGTGCTATCAGCTCGGAATTACCGAAGTATATCGAATCGGCGGCGCGCAGGCGGTGGCGGCGATGGCTATAGGAAACGGGGTTATTCCTAAAGTCGATAAGATTGTCGGGCCCGGCAACAAGTGGGTCGAGACTGCCAAAAAAATAGTTTCGTGGGATTACGTCGGCATCGAATCAATCGCCGGCCCCAGTGAAGTGCTGATAATAGCAAACGGGCAGGCTGACCCGGCCTTTATCGCAGCAGATATGCTCAGCCAGGCTGAACACGCAAAAGACAGCAGCGCTATCACGCTTACTACTTCCGGCAAATTGGCGTCGGATATTATCACGGAGCTTCAGAAACAACTCGAAAATATTTCCAGAAAGGATGACGCCGCAAAATCTCTACTGGAACTCGGTGCGGTCGCAGTCATCGGCAATATGGATAAATTAATCGGTTTTGCAAACGAACTGGCAAGCGAGCATCTCGAAATACAATGCGGAAAGAGCAGCAGGAAGATTGCTGAAAGAATTGAAAACGCCGGCGCCATATTTATCGGCAGTTTTTCGCCTGTAGCGGTCGGCGACTACTGGGCAGGCCCGAGCCATACTTTGCCGACAGAAGCGAGAGCAAAGTTTTTAAGCGCACTATCGAGCAACGACTTTGTAAAATCGATGAGCATTATCGAGTATGACAAAAGGAAACTTGCCAAAGATGCCGCGGACATAATCCGGCTTGCCGAAACCGAAGGCCTGGATGCCCACGCAAAGAGCATAAAAATCCGCCAGAACAAATAATGCCCGCCAGAAGTTCATGCGATTATTTCGGTGGTATTGCGATTAGTCCGATTGCCAGCCGCCGCCGAGGGCTTTATACAGAGCAACGAGATTTGTTGACACAGTGCGATTGCTCTGGACAAGGGCGTCCTCGGATGAGTACAACGCACCCTGTGCCGTAAGAACGTTGAGGAAATCCGTCTGACCTTCCGTATAAAGTTTTGTCGACAGCTCCACGGCCTTACGGTTGTTGGTGACCGCTTCAATCAGTGCGGTGCGATGCTCCTGCTCTTTTGTCGAGGCAACAAGTGCGTTTTCGACTTCCTGCAGGGCAGTCAAAACCGTCTGCTGATAGGTAATAAACGATTCATCCTTCAGAGCCTTTTGCAGTTCGATATTGGATTGCACCTGCCTGCCGCTAAAAAGCTGCCAACTCGCGGAGGGGCCGAGCGACCAGTTAAGATTTTTCCATTTCGTTAATGAGCTTGCATTGCTTCCCTGCAGACTCGCCGAACCCGACAGGGACAATTTCGGAAACAGGTCTGATGCTGCCACACCAATCCGTGCGGTCGCAGCATGTATCTGTGCTTCCGCCCGTCTTATGTCCGGCCGCCTGCGAAGCAAATCCGATGGAACTCCTGCCGGCACTGTTGGTCCGTCGAGGCGGACAACCGGTATCTTCGAGGCCGGCATCAGCTCATCGAGCAATGCCGCCGGCTCTTGCCCAAGCAAAACGCTAAGATTGTAAATTGTCTGCCTCGCCGAAGACTCCAGCAATGGTATTTGCGAAGACGTCGATGCAACCTGGGCGTTGGCGTTGGCAACATCAAGAGAGCTTACGAAACCGCCTTCGAATCTCTGGTGGGTGAGGTCTGCGCTGTGCATTTGTGCCTTCAGGTTTTGCTGAACGATGGCAATCTGCTGCTGATAGCCCCGCAGGTTTATATAGTTCAGTGCCACCTCCGAGGCAAGGGTCACCATAACAGACTGCTTATCCCTAACGGCAGCCTCGACGTCAGCCTGCGCAGCCTCAACGCCGCGACGGTTGCCGCCGAAAAAGTCCAGCTCCCAAAGTGAGTCCAGCCCGGCTATATAGAGGTTGCTGTTTGTAGTTGTTCTTCCTGCTGATGTTGAACTAACAGAATGGCTTCTCGTATATGAGCCTGACAAGTTAGCGTTCGGCCACAGAGAGCTTGTCGCAATACCGAGCGACGCCCGCGACTGCAGGATGCGCGATTCTGCCAGCCTCAGGTCCAGATTGGTTTTGACCGCCCTTTCTATAAGCGATGTAAGATTAGGGTCGTCGAACTTCGACCACCAACTGATAAGCTCCTGCTCATTGGCGGCGCCCTGCGTGGCTTCTGCCCCTAACCAGCCCGCCGGCATCTGAGATTGAGGCCTCTTGAAATCAGGACCAACTTTACAGCCGCACATCATTGCCAGACAAAGACACAGAACAGATGCGGCAATCAAATTCAGACTAAACCCGGAATTGCCAAACCACAAACGCTGTCTGCTGCACTGCATATCAATCTCCCGCCGGCTATCATTACCGGCCTTGTAAGTTATTCGTATCTCAACGCCTCAATCGGGTCCAGCCGCGAAGCTTTCCAGGCAGGGTAGTAACCGAAAATCATCCCGACACCCGCTGAAACCAGAACCGCCGAGATAATAGCTGCCGGTGATGTTTTGACCGGCCAATGCAAAAAGAACTTTACCAGATACGACCCGCCGTGCCCGAGAAGAATTCCGAAAGCACCACCCATCAGACACAAAATTATCGCTTCGATAATAAATTGCCTCAAAATATCTCTTGCCCGCGCCCCGACCGCCATTCGCAATCCAATTTCTCTTGTTCTTTCGGTCACCGACACGAGCATTATATTCATAATTCCAACCCCGCCAACTACCAGCGAGATAAGCGCGACGCACAGCAGCAGATTCGTCATCAGTCCTGTCGTCGCCGTTAAAGTTTTAAGCATTTCAGTCATATCGCGAATGTTGAAATCTTCCGTTTCCCCGTTGTGTATCCTGTGGCGTTCACGCAGCACAGCAGTCATTTGTTTGATGGCCACAGGTATATCGGCAGTTGCCCGTGCAGCAACCATAATCTGGTCGACATTGGCGAATCGTACCGGCTGCGGTGTATCAGCCGCCTGCGTCGCGGACGGAACAGGGTATAAATTCAGTTGACTGGTCGGGTACAGCTGACTCAATGTATTGATTGAACTTGAACTGCTCGATGTTGAGCTGCTCTGGCTGGTATTGGCTGTCGATTGACCCGAAATTCTATATTTGATGGTCGTCCAGGGCGCCAGAATAATGTCATCCTGGTCCATCCCCATCATATTCGCTCCCTTCGGACTCAACACGCCCACCACCTTCAGCGACACGTTCATAACCCTTACTTCTTTGCCGACAGGCGATTGTCCCTCGAACAGTTCTCGCGACAAAGTCTGACCAATTACGCAGACCTTGTTGCTGTTTCGCACATCCTGGTCAGTGAAGACTTCCCCTTCAGCCATCGTAGTCCAGTCCCTCACATCCAGAAAAGCCGGGGTTGTGCCGTACATTGAGGAAGGAATCCAGTTGCGGCTGCCATAGACTACCTGGCCTCTTGTCCGAACAACAGGCGCTACGCTGCGAACGGCAGGACAATCACGAATAATTGCATCGCAGTCGCCGGGCGTAAGAGTCATAACGCTGCCGGCACCAAAATTTATACCACCGCTGGCAGCAGCGCCGGGCAGGACAAGAATACTGTTCGCCCCCATCCCTGCGATTGAATTTTGAACCATTGCAGACGAACCGCTGCCGATTTCCATCATTGCAATCACCGCTGCAACGCCGATAACTATGCCCAGAGTCGTAAGCGTTGCCCTCATCGGATTGCGGCGAAGCGCCCGCAGCGCCGTTCTAAACGTACGGCTGATTTTCATTGTGCGCCTCCTGAATCAAACCGTCTGGGACGATAGACGTTTCGTCTGGATTCTGCCGTCCCTGGCGAACTGTTGTCAGCTGCTCCCTGGCCGTCGATAATGCCATCACTAATGTGGATTATCCTTTTGGCATGCTTTGCAATGCCGGGGTCGTGCGTCACTAAAATGATTGTTATACCCTCTTCCGTGTTAAGCCGACCGAATAACTGAAGCACTTCCTCGCTGGTCTTCGAATCCAGATTGCCCGTCGGCTCATCCGCAAGAAGAATTGACGGCTTGCTTATCAGCGCGCGGGCAATTGCCACCCTCTGCTGCTGTCCGCCCGACAGCTTCGCCGGCTCATAATCGAGCCGGTCTGCAAGACCCATCAGGGTAAGCGATTCAACAGCCCTTTGCCTGGCCTGGCTATCGGAAATTTTTTCCGTCGTATATGACAGCGGCATAACAACATTTTCCAGGGCAGTGGTGCGGGGCAGCAAATTGAAGTTCTGGAAAACAAAACCTATCTTGTGATTTCGCAGAAAGGCACGTTCGTCCGTTGACATCCGCGACGCCTCGTGTCCATCCAGCCAGTATTCCCCCGAGGTCGGCCTGTCGAGACAGCCGAGGATGTTCATCAGCGTGCTTTTACCGGAGCCGGAAGCGCCCATCAGCGCAACAAGCTCTCCTTCGGCAACGGCTAACGATACTCCCCTCAGCACGGGAACCGGCAGCTCATCAACGTGATATGTTTTGTAAATGTCCCGCAATTCTATAAGCTGCATAAACTTTTACTCCTGTATCTGCACTCCCACCTGTGCCGGTTAAGGCAAAGCGGATTCTGTTCATACCGGTATTAACGTCTCCTGAACTGCGGAACAAACGGATTAGTGGTACCGCTGCTGCCGGTGCCGGGTGTCGCTGACTGCTGCTCTCCCAGAACCACATCGAGGCCTTCTGTTAATTCGTCGCTTTCGACCTCTGTCATTGTGCCGTCAGAGGCGCCTGCCTTCACCGCAATCGGCCTGACAAAACTGCCCTGCGGCACCCAGATAACCTGCTGATTGTTTCTGCCTGCCGATGCCTGCGTCACCTGATTCGGCGAACCGCCTGCGGCAGACTGTCCTTCGCCCTGATCGGAATCATTCGATGAAGAAGTGCGAAATTCAGGAGTGACCTGTTGTTCAGTTTTTGGCATCCAGTGCAGGGCGGCATTCGGCACAAGCAGCACGTCGCTTCTGCGGCTCTGTTCAAACTGAACGGCTGCAGTAAGGTATGGCAGCAGTTTTCCGCTCGAATTATCCGTTATAACCTCAACGGTGTACATCACTACATTCTGCGTCATAGTAGCATTAAGCCTCACCTTGCCCACCTCGCCGCTGAATACCTCATTCGGGTAGGCGTCAACTTTAAAACTCACCTGCTGCCCCGGATGAATAAGTCCAATAAACGCCTCGTTGACGGAAACCCAGACCTGCATTCGTTTGAGGTCTTTTGCAATCAGAAATAAACTCGGTGTATTCAAGCTGGAAACGACCGTCTGGCCGATGTTCACCCTCCGGTCGATAATTATCCCGCTGACCGGCGACTTTATCGTGCAGTAGCTGAGGTTTCGCTGCGCCGACTGAAGAACTGCCTCGGCCTGGGTGACAGAAGCCTTATCCTGTTCGATGGTGGCCTCACCTATCGTGACATTTGCTTTGGCTGTCTCATAAGCCGCCTTGTAGGCATCGTAGCTGCTTTCCGCAAGCGCTTCCGGCCCGAGTTTCTGAGCCCGTTCCCAATCCCGCTGAGCCTGGTATAATCTGGCTTTCAATTGTTCGAGGTCGGCCACGGCTCGCATAACGCCGGCTTTCGCCTGCAAAAGCTGTGCAGAGGCTTGTGCAGCATTGGCGGCATATACGGTTTCGTCAATCTGTGCCAGTATTGTTCCTTCTTCGACATTCGACCCGTAGTCAACCGTTTTGCCGTCTTTGTCTTTGCCGAAGGCAAGTATTTGCCCTGCAACCTGTGCGCCGACGTCAATCACTTCTTCAGGCTCGACCGTACCGGTTGCGGGTATGGTGACCAGGAGTTCCCCTCGTTTGAGCTTAACTGTCTTAAACGAATTCTTCCCGCCGCCCGAACTTTTTAGAAACAAGGCTGCAATAATACCAGCTACAGACAACAAAATAACTGCTGTCACAATCATTTTCGTCAACGGTTTCATATCAGCACCTCATCTTTGTCTTTTCGCTTATCCAACTGTTCATTTGGAAACCTTCATTGCCCGGCTTTTCCGGCCGGCAAGTCTATCGGCCTTATCGGTACCATTTTCAATTTGCCGCCTGATTTCACGAATACCCGCAAGCGAAAACCGGGTAATATGTTCTGCAATTGTCTCAATCGGGAATTTCACCGCTGCCAGGCCAAACCTGATGCCGGCCTTTTCGAGCCTCCTGCGATGCTGCTCCCAGTTCATCGGGTCGAAACATTGCGCTTTGATACTCCTCTGGCAGAGCAATACCTGCTGTTCTGTCGCCTTCCTGCCGAGCAGTTCGCGGACAATCGAATGCAACTCTTCCTGGAGCGGCTCGATGGATTTACGCATCGCCTCCGTCAGAAGCCCCGTTGGATTTGCCATTTCCTTTCGCATTACCTCGAATACATAGCTGTCCATCTCCGAGAATCGCTGAAGAATGGATATAATCCTGCCGTAAAGCCGCCTCTCCGCAGGAGCATCGGCAGGCACGCCGCCATCGGGTCTGTGCGATTCTATTGTCCGGTTAAACGCCTGTCGCCACGCCTCGACATAAAGAGTCTTCTTGTTGCGAAAATGATAATTGACCGCTGCGATGTTCGTCCCGGCGCCTTTGCAGATATCCGCAATCGTGGCGATGCGGAAACCTTTCTTTGCAAACACCTCGCAGGCACTTTTGAGAAGCCTGTTTTTCGTGTCGTTATTTTGATTGCCTGTCGGTTTCATATCAAACCCGTATTATCCGGCAAAATTCAAATGCACATTTGAAATAGACATTTTAATTTATTCGAGTATGATTGTCAAGCTTTTTTTAGCTTACGAACAGGATGCCTGAGTTGTTCGTTTTAGAACCCGGTTTGCCCTGTAGAAACCCGTCACCGCGGGTCATTGCGAGCGAAGCAATCTTGCTTTTTTGACTGAAAAACAGAAATTGCTTCGGCATCCGGCCTCATCCGCTGCACGCGGATATTAATGATGTCTTTGTTTTTTTAAGAGGGAAGCAACGGCACGGATATGGTCGGGGGTGGTTCCGCAGCAGCCGCCAATAATGTGTACGCCGGCATTATAAACATCGAGCATAGTAGCGGCGAAATCGTCCGGCAGCAATCTATAAGCAACCTTACCCTCTTCGAGGACAGGTCTGCCCGCGTTCGGCTCGGCATATACGGGCTTGTTATCTGCTATCGCACGGGAAAAGGCGACAAATTCATTCGCCAATTTTTCGTAATCGCCTGCCGGCAGACTGCCGCAGTTGAAACCCAGAAAATCGGCCCCCGCTTCGGCCATAACCGAAACCGCGGTCTCGACATCGACGCCCATTGAGGTTCGGAAATCCTTGCCGGCAGTATCGAAGGCCATCGAGGCAAAGACGGGGAGATTTCCTGCCGCCTCTTTTGCCGCCTCAATGGCTGCTTTTATTTCCTCAGCCGCTGTCATAGTTTCAATAATAAAGCCGTCAACGCCGCCGGACACAAGAGCCTTGGCCTGCTCGATATAAGCGGCTTTGACATCCGCCACCTTCAAGGTGCCTACCGGTTCCAAAAAATCGCCCGTAGGCCCGATATTTCCGAGAACATAAAAATTGTCGCCGGCGGCCTGACGCGCGAGCTGTGCAGCAGAACGATTTATCTCTACGCATCTTTCGGCAAGGTTATGCTTTCCGAGAAAAATCCGGTTCGCGATAAGAGTATTTGTTATAATCGCATCGCTGCCGGCATCGAGATACGACTTATGGATTTTGCTTACAATATCGCCGTGTTCGAGATTAGCAAGAACAAGACCGCTTCCGGGCTTGATGCCCTGGTGCATCAGCAGCGAGCCCATAGCGCCATCCAAAAGGAACAGGCCTTTTCCGATTCTTTCTTTTAATTCTGTTCTGGCCATAGAAATCACCTCGCCTTATTTTTGCTTCTCATTCAACCCGCCATTGGCGGCCCTGTAAATATGTTCAAAGCCGTTCAAATCTGTCGGCCTTTCAAAGTAGGCCGTCCTTTTCTGACTGGTATATCCATAACCTTTAACGGTTCCAAAGACAATCCTGATTAAAGATTCCTTTCCTTCATAGTTAAAATCCCGCAACATCAATTCTGAAGGAAAAAGGCTGCCGTCAAAAATTTTTCTGTAATCCCTCATTTCGAGGACGGCGGAAACATTGCCTTCGTTAAAGTATTCGATTTTTCTTATCCGGTAATCACAGCAGTAAATGTAAAATTTTTTTACGATTTTTCCCTGCGATTGTTCGGAAAGGATATCAAAAGGCCCTTCATTCGACAGCGACCAGTCCTGCGGATTGGCGATAGTAATTTTGCAGAGCGAATCAAGAAGCATCTTCGAGCCAAAACCGGCAAAGGTATTTTTCTGCTCCGACCATTTGCCCCACCAAAAGCTGTTTCCGAGCTCTTTGGGTTTTGCGGCAAACCAGAACTCGGTTTCGTTGCAGCCTATATCGAGGCCGCGGGCATTAAAAGCGACGTCGCCGAAAAACCGCAGCTCGTTCGGAGGATTGAACCACAGCTTAAAGGAAAATTCTTCTTTATGTTTTTTCCCATCCTCATTGTAAGTGGCGAAACACTGGCCGTTTGCCCTGAACGGCTTAATTTGTGCCGTATTGGAATCGAGACTTGCCAGCGAATCCTGCAGCGTCGCCCTGCCGGTGCAGATGGCCAGCTTCTCAGCCTCCGGGCCGACACAGCCGGCAATGAAAACAAGGACAACAACACTCAACAATTTTGTCCGCATAAGACTATCCGGTAAAAACGCAAAATGCCTCCAAGTCCCAATTACAATCAGGCGGTTATAAATCCGCCTGTAAAATCTGGCTTATTTGTGTCGATAATTGTTCAATCTGGCTTTCCTGGAGGTGCGGGTTGACAACATCGGCATACCGGTCGGTTCCGGTAATCCGCAGGCGCCATATCTCGCCGCCATTTTCGTTCCGCGTCGAATCATATTTCAGTTTTCTTTTTCGCATCAGAATCAGCGTAAGGACAAATCTGAAACTGAGTCGTTCGGCGTCGGTTTCGGAAGAGAGCCTTTCAAAAAAGGAAAAGAGCATATCATCATCGATAAAAATCTTTTTTTTCTGGTCCGGTTGCGGCATCTTTGTCTTCCAGAAACAATAGACAGCGGGGTGCTTCTCGTTCCAGTACTCGGCTGAGAAATCCTGTCTTTGCAGCTCCTGCCCGGTTTCGGCCAGCGCAGCAAAATATTCTTCGCCCGGCTGTATAATCCTGTCTGTTCCGAAGCATTTACCGATTGTCTTGCTTATCGCCCATTCTTCCATAGTATTTACCACTAATCCATCCAACTGCCGCTTGTTCCCGCCGCAGGAACGGGTCGGGGGGAGCTATTATTCTAATTAAAACTTAGAAACCCGCTGATATTATCGACGGTCTTTTGACCGATTCCTTCAACTTTATCGAGTTCCAATGCGTCCTTAAAGGGCTTTACCTCTTTTCCGGAAGCCGAAAAATTTTGTCTGTATAACACAATCGCCTCGGCCTTAACCCTCCCGAATCCGGGCAGCCTCGCCAGGCTCGCTGCCGATGCGGTGTTCGGATTTATCCTGTCTTCAAGGCCATTCGGCAATAATTGGCGATGCCTATGAATTATGCCTGCCGCGAAAAATACCGATGACACCGCAGCAAGTGAAATCACAATCACCAAAGATGTAAGTCTTAACTGCTGATTATCCCGGCGGTCTTCTGTCATATCTATAAACTCCCGAATCCATCGGCAAACGCTTTTGCACTATTATCTGAGGAAAATCGTCTCGTGCAGTTTTTTAAGAGTTATAAGAGATTTTTTAGGTTCGAATTTACGGGTCATCAGGCCGCTGTTTGGTATAACGTTGCTGCTGTCATCGACGAGATTCGAATATACGACGCTGTCAACGAAAGGCTTGCTTAATGCGATTTTGTAAAGCTCTTCAATCCACTGCGCCTGGAGGCTTTCGTTCCACGGGCCGTGCCATTCGCCTGCAAGCTGACCATCATCGCTTTCATCCTTTACGCTCGGAATCTCGACACCCGTTATATACAACGCCCTTCCCAGAAGAGCGAACTTATCCAGAACGGCGGATATTGTCATCATATCCCTTACGTGCATCCCGCTTTTGTTTCTGCCGAACTGCAGTTGGAGACCGAAAGCGTCAAACGCAATCCCGCTCTGCAAAAGCATATCGATATAAACAACCGGCGGCATCGCATTCGGCTCGGTCGCGTAATACTCGCCCCAGATATTGCTAATTTCGATAATCTTGAGAACTCTGTTGCTCACCGATTTAACAGCCATAGTGGCGGAGCGCGTCATTTCGAGAACCTGGTCGAAGTTAAAGGCAAAATGGTTGTGGAGATTGAGAGAGCTGATTACAATCCAGGAACGAATACGGTCGGCGTACCTGCTGACCATTTTGAGAACAAACTGATAAGCCCTCTCGCGGACAAAATCGAAATCATGTTTTCCATCCATCAGCCATTCGGGCAGGGAATCCGCCGAAAAGCAGAGCAGCGGTCCCGCACAGATTGCCAGTTTCCTTCTGCTTAAAACCTGGATGCAGGAGTCAATCAAAGAAAAATCATATTTATCCTTCTCCGGCTCCACATCTGCCCATCTTATAGGCACCGATACATAGCCGAACAATTCCATAAGCTCGTCAACGTATTTTTCCTCGAAAATCCGTGCAGGTTCCAACCGGCAGCCGAGACAGCCCCTGCTGAAGCCGTGACTGGAGCTTTTGGCGTTAAAAAAAGACTCCGCCTGTTTGACAGCCAGCCTTTCCGAAAAAGCCATTGCCTTTTCGAGCGACTGGTCTGCAAGCTTAGAAGCAGCAGACGGCGATGAAAGATTTTGAACAGCCTGTACGAAAAGTTCCTGTGCTTCTTTGGACATTCCGCCGAGGTCATCGAGTATCGACCAGTCCTCCCTTTTGTTGACAATCTGCATCAATTTTGCCCTGGCAATTTCCACATTCAGGTTGTAAGGTTTGCCTCTTTCGGGCAAAACAGTTGTGGGCAGCACTAATCGTCCGAAGCCGTTCACCGGCCACAACAGCGCCAGGCCGCTTGTCTCCTTTTGCTGCTTTTTGCAGTCAATAATACCGTTCTTCAAATCGAGACGCACGCGGCGAAGCGCGATGCCGTCGTTGCCGAAAACATATTCGCCGCACAACCTGAAGTTGTAAGCCGGATTTCCGTTCTGAAAAATCTGAAATTTCACTTCGTATCTCTGCCCTAACAAAATAATTTAAATAGTCGGCCCTGCAATTCCGCAAAGGAGAGATTATAACAACAGTGCAGGCAAACTCAATCGAAACTTTCGGCCTTATGAACAAAACAGGGATACGAAGCTCATCCGGAACGGCTTCAGAAAGGAAAAAAACGCGATGGACTGCTAATTCAACGAGGCAGCGCCCGCCTCGGAAGTGGTCGCTGCGATATGGTGCCGCAACAGCAGCTCGTAAAGCATATTGTTCTTTTCGAGGAGCTTTGCAATGAGATTAACCTGATTGAGCAGGATTTCTATCAGGTCGATATTTATCAGAGTCGATTCGGGGCTGTATTGAGGCAGGGCTATGATTACATAACCGCAGTTGGTCTTGCTGGTGGCGAGTTGTGCAGAGACGATGCTGCACTGGTCGAGCTGAGTGATGACCGGCTCCTGGCCATCATCGATTTTCTGCCGCAACTGTTTGAGGAAGGATTCGTCGAGATGCAGTTTGGTAAATTCATCTGAATTGCTTGGCCAGCAGTTCCCGTCCTTGTCGAGAATAACCATCACCAGTCCGCTTTCGGGCAGAATCTCGAATATCTGGCGGGCAACCTGTTCACTCAAAACGCTTGCGGGATAAAAAGTCGAATCATTCATAGTTCTCACCTATCACCCCATTTTCCGTATTGCTCAACAGGCATATCCATCGGCTGAATCTTTTGACCCCGTTAGATACTTTTAGTCTTTTAGTCCCTAATCCGCTGCAGGCGGAGCGGATTGGGGCTGCGAAGCACAGGTTATAGGACGCAGGTTAGTCGCTTGTCGCTCGTCACTCGTTTCCAGCAGCGGGTATGACGTATTGCGTCATACGTAATGAATAGAAATATGTGAGCAGACAGGTAAATGCAGACTTGATGTGATTTTGACTTGTCAGCCATTTAGCCAATGTTCGGCAAATATCTGCAAATCGAGATTGTCGATTATATTATCCGGCTTTAGGTCGCAAAGCGGATTCCAGTTTGCATCAGCGGGCGTTGAAAGCCAGGCCTGGACAAAAGCTGCATAATCAACAAAATTCCAGCTCAAAATCGGATAGCCAGTTTTGAAAGGCATCCGCCAAATATCCGCTGTTCCGTTAGCAGTTTCGCCGACAAAATCCCATCCGTAATTGGTGAACGTCGATTCAGTTTGCATTTCAACTGTACATCTGCCTTTTGCACCTTCAGGGTCAGGTTCCGAATTAGATACACCATCTGTCATACCGCTCGCATCTGTATCCCAGAAGCAGTTGTCGATAATACTATACTGATGCCATCCCGCCAACCCGCCGAGATAAGATGAATTCTTACAACCTGCAACCGCACCTGTTGCATAGCAGCTGCTGACCATACCACTGGAATTTTCACCAATAAGTCCGCCGAGTTCACTCGAATAATAACCACCTGTGATGGCGCCTGTCGCATAGCAGTTGTTGACCGCACCCATATAATTCCCTCCCGTCAGCCCTCCGAAAACGCCAGACCTGTCCCCTCCTTTTACATCTCCCGCCGCATAGCATTTGTCGATTGTGCCTTCATAATTCTGTCCGGCCAGCCCGCCGAGATACCATGAACCCCAACCGCCTGTTATCTTTCCTTCAGCATAACAGCTGTCGATTGTGCCTACATAATTATCTCCGACCAGTCCGCCGATTCGACCGCCGCCGGCAACCGCACCTTTTGCACAACAGTTGATTATTGTGCCTCCATAATTCATTCCTGCCAGCCCGCCAATTTCTATTCCTCCGGCTACACCGCCTGTCGCATAGCAGTTGGTTATTGTGCCGGAATCATTTATTCCCGCCAGCCCGCCGATACACAATGAAGCCCCCTCGCCAGTAATCGTTCCTTCAGCATAACAGTTGTCGATTGTGCCTTCCCAATTATCTCCCACCAACCCGCCGATTTCATTTTTTTTGCCGGCAACATTACCAGTTGCATAAGAGTCGCTGATTGTGCCGAACTCATTCCTTCCCAAAAGCCCGCCGAGCGTATGGTCGCCGGTGATATTGACGTTTGCAAAGCAGTTGCTGATTATGCCGCCCCATCCATTACTTCCGCACAGCCCGCCAATATCCTCGCCACCCATCCTTACATAACCTGCAGCATAGCAGTTGCTAATTGTGCCATAATTCAAACCCGCCAGTCCCCCGATTTGTTGCGAATTTTTCCCACTAATAATATTAACATCTTCAATGCCGAGATTTTTGATTTGGCAGATGGAATCTGTGGACCCAAATAAACCGAGATAGGTATTTTGTGCGCCATTTGTGTCAATCGTAAGGTTGCGAATCACGAAGCCATTGCCATTAAATGTCCCCGTGAACAATGCACCCTGAAAACTACCAGTGGCTTTTATATTCGGTGCAATGACTGCCGTGGTAAAGCTGCGGCCGGCAAGGTCAATATCTGCTGTAAGGATAAAAGAGGAATTGTAATCATCCGTATGGTTTGCCAGATATAGTAAATCGTTTGGGCAGGAGATTTGCCAGGGGTCGGATTCAGTGCCGCTGCCGCCTGAATACTTAATCTCCTTTATGCCGAGACTATAATCCTCGCCTGCCGCTATCGCTATAAAGCCGGTATTTGGACAAGGAATATTGCATTGACCATATTCGTTATCTCCCCAGGCGACTATGGAACCATCCACATTCAACCCTAAGCTGTGCCCCGTGCCTGCCGCCACCGCTACAAAGCCTGTATTTGGTGAAGGGACATTGCACTGGCCATAAGTGTTTTTTCCCCAGGCAACGATGGAACCATCAGCCTTCAGTCCGAGACTATTATATCCGCCTGCCGATACTGCCACAAAGCCTGCATTTGGAGAAGGGACGTTGCACTGGCCAGAATGGTTATCTCCCCAGGCTACAATAGAACCGTCGGCCTTTAGGCCGAGACTGTGCAAGGAACCAGCCGCAATAGCCACAAATCCGGTATTAGGAGAAGGAACTTTGCATTGGCCATACCGGTTATTCCCCCAGGCAACAATAGAGCCATTAGCCTTCAGGCCTAAACAATGGTTATTTCCTGCTGCCACTGTTACAAAGTTGGTATTGGGAAAATGAATTTTATACCGGCCATACCCTTTATTTCCCCATGCTACAATCGAGCCGTCGGCCTTCAGGCCAAGGCCATACTTTTCCCCAGCGGCGATAGTCACAAAGTCTGTATTTGACAAAGGTACATCGCGTTGACCATGCCATTTATCTCCCCACATGATAATGGAGCCATCGGCCTTCAGTCCGAGACTATGTTTGTAGCCTGCTGACACTGCCACAAAGCCGGCATTGGAACCAGGGATGCTACATTGACCCCGGTTATTATCTCCCCAGGCTATGATTTTGCCGGATTTAGCCGCTTGCACCTGCGATATCGATAGGAATAGTAAAGACAAAAAAACAATCGGATATATTGAATGATTTTTCAGCCTCATAAGTCCTATCCTCTGCGAATATTTATATGGATAAAGATACTACATTCCTAACAGAGAAATCAAGGAAAAAATGAGAAAAAAATACTCCATAAAACAGGATACAGAATTCTGTTTTAGAGCATTGCCTTGAGGCGGGACATAGAAAAATATTTGCCTGGGCAATCCGTCTGGTGTCCGCCCGGGACAGTACCATGTCCGTAAATGCGGCTTGCGGGAATTTTATACCTGGCCTGAATGAATTTGACAAGCTTTGCAAGAGACTGCATCTGTTTTGCGGTAGGGATAGTCCTGTTAAAATCGCCGACAAGGCAGATTCCGACACCCTTTTCGTTGGCCCAGTTTCCTGGCGTTCCGCCGGCATGGGCGCCTGTCCGCTGCTGCCTCCATCTGAAGGTGACCTCGACCTGCCCATCGCCGCTGTAAGTGCCGTTTCCTATCACAAAATCGTAGCCAACGCCCTCCCAGCCGTTGCCTTCCTTGTGCCACTTATCAAAAATAGCCATACTGCCGTAAGCGGTGGCGGAGTGATGAACAACTATCGCGGTCCAGCTTCGTTCGAGCAGGCTGGGTGGTGTCCAATCGTAAGGATAAGGACTTGTACTAACCTGCGGCCTGATTACAGGTGCAATCGAAACGGAAGGAGGAATTGAAGTAATAACAGGCGTCTCGACAGGCTCGATACAGCCATTCAAGGAAAAGGCGACGAAGCAAAGCGAGAGCCAATAAATTTTTTTCAGATGGAATTTCATATTTTTCAGGCCAGCCCATTAAAAAAAGCGGTTTTTAGTTTTCAGGTTTAGGTTTTAAGTTTTTATTACTGTTATATTTAACCATACAGATACAGTTGCCTTTTTCATTAAAATTTATCTCGTCCATATAAGAACGAATCAGGAAAAGCCCCCTGCCCCCGATTTTATAGATATTATCCCCCAACGTCGGGTCGGGGATATTTCCCGGAGCGAAGCCGTCGCCCTCGTCGGCAAGACAGATTTCCGCTTTTTCAGGCCGGATGGTGTATGTAATAGTAATCTTCTTGGCCGGGTCAAACTTATTTCCGTGCTTGACGGCATTTATGAAGGCCTCTTCAAGCCCGAGGTGAAGGGCAAAAATATCATCATCGGCGAACTTTTGAGCCTTCATTTTCGACAAAATCTGACCAATCACCTTCTCCGCCGCCGATGATTTACTTTCAACAACCACTGAACAACCAACAGGCTCTTTTGATAACATAAATTTCAGACTCAACTAATCATCCGCCAGCGGCGAATAAATACCCTGCTCCTATCGTGGGGCCCCGCTTTCAAAGCGTCTGGGTATGGCAACTTATACTTCTATCGACTAACTGCTTGCGATAATTTACAAATTTGTTCCGACCGGCGGCAGACTTGCCGAAGCCAATCGCCATCTTCAGTTGTGCCGCTTGTCAGGCTGCCGACTCGCCTGCGGCGAGTGCGGCATCGAGGTCATCGTATATATCGAAAATCCTGTTGAGGCGCGTTATCTTGAAAATTTCATAAATCTTCGGATTTATGCCGCACATCCTCAGGGTGCTGTTCTTTTCGTAGACCTTCTTGCTTATCCTTAAAAGAAGCCCAAGCACTGCCGACGAGAGAAACTGAACATTGTGAAAATCGAGGATAAAATGAACCTGTTCAGACTGCTCTACAACAGGCATTATCGTCTCCTGCAGGCTCTGTATGTCCCTTTCTTCGAGAATTTTTTCCTTCGCAAACGTGATAATCGTGGCGGTTTCGGTATATTGCACGCTAATTCCAGGCTTTAATGACGCCATAACTTTTCTCCCTAAAATTTCACTTGTCCAAAAGGCAGCTTATTTACACCATCTTAACCATTATGTCAAGCATTTTAAGATTATTTACGCATTTATCCCACAAACGTTTCGGCTGAGAAAAAATAAAATTTTTTATTTTCCCGAATAAAAATGCTTGCATTTTTTCCCATCCTGCCAATAATAGTCGAGAATAATTACCTTTTGTTGTGTGTTTTCAAAGAGACGTATCCTTAACTCACACCCTAAAGTGGATGTGTCTGACGTGTTTTTAGGTTTTTTTCGGATTAAACTTGTTTGTTTTTGGATTTTACGCTTTTCTTGTATAATGAGCGGCTGATAAAAAACAAGGGATTTGGAATCCGAAAATAAGGAATATCCCTGTTTAAATATTAGTGAGAAAGCATTATAAATACGGCATAAAAACCGGAAAAATTTTTTTAATCCTTTTTTAAGGAGGATAAAATGAAGTTAAGTAAGTCAATCAGTTATGGAATCGTGGCGTTAGAGTATATCGCCAAGCACCAGGATGGGTCTCTCATCCTTTCAGATGACATCTCAAAGCGGTACGGCATACCGCTGGAATATCTTTTTAAGATACTCCAGCAGTTTGTCAAGGCAGGCATCCTTCACAGCAAAAGAGGCCCGGGAGGCGGTTATTCGCTGGCGAAGCCCCTGAAGAAAGTTTCAATGCTGGACGTAATCGAGGCGGTCGAAGGGCCAATGAAACGCAATCTGAAGATTGCCGTCCTGGCGCCGAAGGAAAGATTCGGCCCAAAGGCAGAGGCTGCCATTGACAAGGCCTACGGACAGGCGAAAGTTGTCTTTGATAAGACAAAAATGAGCGACGTTCTCTAATCATCGCAGCAAAAAAAAACGGCGTATAGTTGTGGCTCAATCAGTAAGGCAGTTTAAAAAAGCCATAGCTATACGCCGAAAATTTTTTCAGGGCATACTAAAATGCACATAAGAGAATTTCAACGCCTGATATCCAAAAGATACGAGAAACGCGACCGCCAAAGAGGCATGCCAAAAACCTTTATGTGGTTTGTAGAAGAGGTAGGCGAACTATCGACGGCTCTGGCAGGCAAGGACCAGAAAAATAAAGAAGCGGAATTTGCGGATTGTCTCGCATGGCTGTGCACCCTCGCTAATATAAGTGATGTTGACCTCGAAAAGGCGTGCAAAAAATATTCCGGTAATCGTGTCAAGGGTTTCAAATAAGCCGGCTGCTGCGTTGGCTTTATAGCGATGATTCGGCTATTTTTCCGCGATTTGCTTTATCCCGAGCGCAAAAAGCGTATTCCTCTGGAGGAAATCCTGTATCTCGGCCCTCGGAACAGAAGGCAGGTCGGCTTCAATGAACATCTTATTAAACCCCAAAAGCACTTCAATGCACTTTTGCGCCCTTCCGAGAGGAAAACCGCTGCCGAACAGCAGCTTATCCATTACCTTGCTTTCATACGCACGGACAACAAGGTTGAAAGTCTGCCAGGAACTGTCGGGATTTATGGTAAAATCGGCGTAGACATTTTCGTGCTTGGCCAGCATTGAGTATGTCTGCTCCACAAAAGGCAGGCCGATATCGCCAATGATAATTTTGAGCTTTCTGAAGGTTCGTGCAATATCGTCGAGCAGGACAGGCTGGGCATATTCGAGAAACGAATCCGCTTTAAGGACAGGCCCGTTGTGAAAAAATACCGGCAGTCCAAGCTCTTCAGCCGCCTCGTAAAACCGCATTGCCCTGCTTTGAGCAGGGTGAAAACCGCATTGCGCACAATAAACAGCCGTCCCCGAAAGCCCCAGGTCTCCCGTGACGTAACGCAACTCTTTGGTATTGTACAAATCGCGCACCGGGTCAATGAATGCGAAGCCTATCATCCTGTCCTTATAACTTTTTACATAATCTGCCAGCCGTTCATTTATATCCTCAACAGCCGGCTCCGGTGTCCCCAGCACAATACACTTATCGACCGGCTCTGCCGCCCCGATATGTTCCGACATTATCCTGTTATCTGATGAAAAATGTGTGTGGCAATCAACTATCATCCGCAAATACCTTAATACAGCCAAACAATAATCTATAGTCGAATATCATTAACCGACTAAAACCCAATCGTCAAGCCTAAAACCAAATATTTGGTCTGCCGATTCGCCCGGCACTCGCCACAGGCCGGTTCGACTTCGGGATTTTACGGCTCGAACAGAGTTTGCGGCAATTATTCTTGACGAGCAAGGCTGCCTGTTGTAGTATCACCGCCGAAGGAAAACTTAAAGGAATCCGGTTGGCTGCACGAATATTGTCCGATTGTTAATTTATTACAGCTAACGTTTTTATTGGGCAAGGCAATGAATTGTCCGGTGTGTAAAAATGCGATGATAACAATCGAGCTTTCCGACGTGGAGATTGACCACTGTGTAAGCTGTGATGGAATCTGGCTTGACGCCGGCGAACTTGAACTGCTCCTGCAGGATAGGCGCATTGCTGCGGAACTAATCGAATCATTCCAAAAAGACCCGAATTCTAAAGAAAAAGCGAGGCGCTGCCCGATATGTGATGGTAAAATGGATAAAATTATCGTCGGTAACTCGGCGGAGCCGCTGGTTATCGACCGCTGCCCGAAAGGCGATGGCCTGTGGTTCGATAAAAATGAACTGCAAAATATCTTTGACAAAGCCCATCTTGATAAGGATAATAAAATCCGTACAATGCTGGCCGATATGTTCGGATACCGGTAAAAATATTAAAAGTTTAGAAGTTAATTATTGAGGAGTAAAACTATGTCATGGAAGTGGTCAATTATTTTAGCCGGAGTCGCCATCGTACTCATCGTTGTTGCACTGGTCCTGAAGAAAAAGCAACAATAAAAAATTAAGTATCTGTATTATCCTGAAATAAGGAGTAAGCCTATGATGGCAATTACTGTTGTTTTTGCTGTCATCTTGGTGGCGTTGGTATTGTTTATATTTTACGGTATAGGCATATACAACTCCCTGGTTCGCCTTCGCAATCAAGTGACAAACGCGTGGTCTCAAATTGACGTGCAGTTAAAAAGACGTCACGACCTGATACCTAACCTTGTGGAAACCGCCAAGGGGTATATGAGGCACGAACGCGGCACGTTCGAGGCCATCACACAGGCGAGAAGCCAGGCCGTTGCCGCCAAAAACGTCCCCGAGGCATCGAAGGCCGAAGGCGCGCTGGCGGATGCGATTAGCAAATTTATGCTCGTCGTGGAAAACTATCCCGATTTAAAGGCCAACCAGAATTTTCTCGCGCTGCAGGAAGAGCTTTCGAGCACTGAAAATAAAATCTCGTTTGCCAGGCAAAGCTATAACGACCAGGTCCTGTTTTACAACAACAAGATTCAGGTTTTCCCGTCGAATATCGTGGCGGGTATGTTTAGTTTTACCCAGCGGGATTTCTTCGAGCTTGAAACCCCTGCCGAACGCGAGGTGCCAAAAGTAAGTTTTACATAAACAGGCCGTGATTGGTAATTTATTATTCGCGGTTCGTAATTCCGGCTGGTCCGCCTCCCATAAGGGATGGCTTACGCCATGCGGCGGATTGCGACTATCCGATAACAACTAATAGCTGCTGACTAATTATGTGGGAGCAAATCAGGGTCAATAAACGCAATTCCCTTCTTCTGCTGGCTGCGATGGCCTGCGTCCTGGTATTGCTCGGTTTTGTAATCGGCGCATCGTATGGCGGGCCGGAGGGCGGGTACGTCGGCGTCTTTATTGCTACAGGCGTATGGCTGCTGCTTACTATTGTTAGTTTTACCAGCGGCGACCAGATTCTCCTGTCTGCGAGCAACGCTGTGCCGATAACCCATGATGTCCACCCGCAGCTGTTCAACGTGGTCGAGGAAATGACGATAGCCGCCGGGCTAAATAAGGTGCCCAAAATCTACATCATAAACGACCCTGCCCTGAACGCCTTCGCCACGGGCCGAAATCCCGAAAATGCTTCCATCGCCATCACCGCGGGACTGCTCGGCAGACTCAACCGCGATGAGCTGCAGGGCGTCATCGGCCACGAGATGAGCCACGTCGTACATCGCGATATTCTCTTTGTGACGCTGGCGGGGATTATGCTCGGCTCAATCGTCCTGCTCTCGCAGGTTTTTATGAGAGGCCTGTATTACGGCGGCGGCTCACGCAGAAGATATTCATCTGAAGGACGCGGCGGCGGACAGGGCGCGGCAATCTTCATTATCATTGCCCTCGTAGCGGCAATCCTCGCTCCGATTATGGCACAAGTTCTTTACTTCGCACTTTCACGAAAACGCGAATACCTCGCTGACGCAGGCTCGGCAAGACTCACACGTTATCCCGAAGGATTGGCAAACGCCCTCGAAAAAATCGCAGCCGATTCCGCTCCGCAGCTGGCGAGTGCAAACAAAGTCAACGCTCCGATGTTCATCGCCAACCCGTTCAAAACGAAAATGGGATTGTCGGCTGAAGGCCTGTTAAGCACGCATCCGCCAATTCAGGAACGAATCAAAATCCTTCGCAAGCTGTCCGGCGGCGCATCGTACAGGGATTATTCAAAGGCGTATTCGGACATTACAGGCCAAAGAACTATTATCCCCCCTTCCGCAATTACGTCGGAAGAGGTGGCGATAAGAGAGGCAGCGACGAAAGCAGAAAAGCAGCAGAAAACGGAAAAACAAATTCACCAGGTCGGCGATTTGATGCGAAAAGTTAACGGCTTTACTTTTCTTACCTGCCTTTGCGGCCTGAATTTGAAAATCCCGCCCAATTTTAGTAATCCTACAGTGAATTGCCCCCGCTGCCACAAAACCCTGACAATTCCTCAAAAATAATCCTGTCATCCCGTCTTTTTTTTCATTTGTCTTCGTGCTTTTGTATCGGTTTAAAAATCTGTGTTAATCTGTCCGCCATCCGCCTCTGGCGGAGCGGATAAATTCCATCTGTGGCTAAATATTATTTCTAAATATTGCCTTTCAAACCGATGTCGGCGGCGACGGTCTTCATACCCTCGATGGTATCAGCGACCAGACTCCAGAGGTCAACGCCGAGCATCGCAGCGCCTTTTTCTATTACTTCGCGATTGACGCCCGCGGCAAAACGTTTGTCCTTCCACTTCTTTTTAATGGAACTAACCTCCATATCGAGGACGCTTCTGCTGGGCCTGACAAGAGCCGTTGCTGTCACCAAACCTGTCAATTCATCAATCGCATAAAGAGTTTTTTCCAAATCCGTTTTTGGTTCGACGTCGCTGCATAAGCCCCAGCCGTGACTAACGACGGCGTGAATATAATCTTCGGGCCAGTTGTGCTGCCTTAAAATCTCCGGCGTCTTTTTGCAATGCTCGGCTGGAAACTGCTCGTAATCCAAATCGTGTATAAGGCCGATTACGCCCCACTTTTTCTCATCCTCACCTTTTTTGCGGGCGCAATATCTCATCACCGCTTCGACAGCCAGTGCGTGCTTGATAAGGGCTTCATTCTTATTATATTCTTTTAACAATTCGAACGTCTGTTCTCTTGTCGGCACAATTTCCGCCATTTAAAAAACTCCTAAAATTATTCTTTGAGCAATACGATGTCGCCAGGTTTAATCAGCAGGACGTCGCAGTCGGCGATGCCGGCAAATTTTCTGCTGTCTCCGGGGCTGCCGACAATGTCGCCAAAATGAGAAGGAATGGCCTCTTTCGGCTTTATAATTTTAACAGCCTGAGCAGCTTCATCTATATTCATTGTGAATTTTCCGCCGATTGGCAATAACGCCACGTCAATATTTTTGAGCGACTTCATTTCGTCAATCAAATCTGTATCGCCTGCATAATAAATCCTTACGGAGCCTATTTCGATTACGAAGCCGAGCCAGTTATTCGATTTCGGGTGGAACTGCTTGGCGGGGTTATAGGCCGGGATGCCGGTAATCTTAACGCCGGCGGCCTCGATTGTCTGGCCGGGCAAAAGTATTTCGCCTTTGCCTTCCTTTGCCGTGACATCAGCGGGAGCAAACAACTTCGTATTCGCAGACCAGACCTTTTTCAAATCATCAGGCGAATAATGGTCATAGTGGCTGTGGCTCACGAGGATAATCGCTGCATCGTTCGGGGCATCTTTCAGCTTCCACGGGTCGATATAAATAACCCTGCCCTCGTTGCAAATCTTAAAGCTGGCGTGTCCAAACCACTGCAGCGTTATAGCCGTATTCGCGGCAGCCATAGTCGCCTCCTTTTCCGCATGTTCTATACTGATTATATCCACAATCTTCCCCCACATGCGGAAGCTCATAGTATTTTCCTTCGGTTTAACAGTGAACCTGATGCGCATGCCGTCTTTTCTGAATTCCGGCGGCAGTTTGCCGGGGTCAAATTTTTGCCCATCATCGGCGAGAATTCCGTAAAACCCGCCCTCGATATTCTGGAACTTTACCTGTCCTGTAAGCATATCCTGTCCTCCCGCGGCTTTCTGATTAGCCGCTGTATATTCTTTGGCAAATGCGTCGAGAGTTTCTGTAAGGCACTTTTTTGCCGTGCTGTTAATTTGCTCTATCCCGCAGGTTGCGAAGCGATTTTTCTGCCAAGTCAATACCTCTATCGGCTTTTCTGCTTTCCCTCCCGCCGATACAATCTTTTTCAATGACAGGCTGCAGCATATCGAATAATCCTTAGTTTCTGAATTCAAATCGGCGGTTCGACTCTGCTCACCATTGGCAGTAATTGCTATAGAAAGTATCGGCGAGCCTTCGAATTCTCCCAAAACAATGGAGCCTGAAATGCTCAACTTTTGTTTGATGTCTGCCTGAATATCTGCTGCGGTGATTTTAGCTTTTGTAATCTCGTCCGGCAGACTTTCAACAACGACCGAAACGTTTTTGAGACCTGTCAACGCATTTTTCTGGTCTGTTGCCTTAGCACAAGAGCTGTTGAATATCAGGATTAACGCGATAACAGCCGACAAACAACCCCATTTTATCCTCATAATTTTTACCTCCTTAATAAATTCGGTTCGGGTTCTGATAGATAAAACATACTTCAAAGATGAAATTCTGTCAAATTCAAAAAATCATCCGCTAAAATCCTTTGAACCAATTATCCGCCAGCCGTTTAAAATCTTTGAAATTTACACCCCCGCTGCTGTTGAGGTCCGCACCGCTGCAGCCTTCAGGCGGGTCGCAACCGGTCTGGAGCCAGTGGCGGGCAAAATGTTTTAAATCGTCAAAATCCACATTGCCATCCGGTTCTAAATCACCCGGCCAGCCAATACGCAGTATCAAAAATCCCCTGCCATTGTCGGCAATAAAGATGAAACTGCCCGCTGCCGCAGCGGCAATGGCCCTTCCATCCGTATTATACAGGCATACAGGAACCGGGGCTTGGGGACAGGAAATATCCACAATTTGGAGGCCGGCCCTGTCAGTTGCCATGTAAACAAAACTGCCTGCCACAGCTACATCCCAGGCAAACCCGTATGTATTATACCAGCCGATTCGCTGCGGAACAGCGGGATTGTGGACATCAATTATCTGTAATCCAGAATCGCCATCTGCCACGTAAGCGATAGAACCGATAATCTCTACACCGGTTGCCAGGCCTGAAGTATTGAAGCCTCCGGCACGGACAGGCGCGGCAGGATTGTTGACATCAATTATCTCCAGACCATAACTGCCGTCCGCAACATAAGCGAACCTGCCCGAGACCGCCACTGAGCATGAGCCGCTGTTCATATAAAAGGTGCCGGCGGAAACAGGTTCGTCAGATTTTGAAATGTCGATTATTTGCAGGCCAATATCCCAGTTGGCAATATAGGCATAGTCTCCCGATACGGCAACACCATACGCTTTGCCTGTGGTGCAGAAACTTCCCGCGATAACAGGAATTGCGGGATTGCTCACATCAAATATCCTGAGGCCTCCATCGGAATCGGCAACATAAACAAAATTATCCTGCACAGCTACATCTGCAATATTTGCCGGCAGAAGCTGGCTTTGCCCGAGGACGACCGGTCTTGAAGGGTCGGATATATCAAGAACAAGCAGAGTTGCGTCGCTGCCCAAATATGCCCTGCTGCCCTGAACTGCAACAGTATTGCTAACGTGCGCTGATTGGCCGACTAAAACCAGCGGGATATCAGCCCTCGCTGCCGAAAACAATAACAGCAACAACAAAACCAAATAGAGCTTCGAACTATTAAGAACTATATCACCCACACATAGAATCTCCGCCTTTTAGAATCCATTATATTTGAAAAGATCTCAACGCCAGCCTGTATAGGCTACCATAAAAACACAACAGACGTCAAACTTAAACGAAGAGGCCGGCTGTCAGATTGGCAAAGGCAAAAGGAAAAAGTATGCCAAAAATTGCAGGCGGCGCTGCTTTGCAGATGCTGGGGCGATGTTTGTCTTTTTGCGCAAACCTTCCAAAAACAAGGATTTATAATTTTAGGGCGCATTTGTTCTTTTCAAAAGGCTGTTAATGGTATATAGTTTGCTGTCTTAGAGCAAATCGGGACGCGTTTTTAGGGCGTCCGTCTATTGACCAAAGAATTGGTAAAAAAGCAATTTATATAATTTTAAGGAGTACAAAATGGCGGCTAAACAACTGGCTTATGAGGCAGAGGCAAGGGCAGCGCTGCTGGCAGGAGTGGAAAAACTGGCGGCGGCGGTCAAATCAACACTCGGGCCAAGGGGCAGAAACGCTATCATCGATAAAGGATGGGGAGCCCCGAACGTGACCAAGGACGGCGTGACAGTAGCCGAAGAAATCGAATTGTCGAACAAAAATGAAAACCTGGGCGCAAAACTGGTAAAAGAGGCGGCCAGCAAGACGTCAAAGATTGCCGGCGACGGCACGACCACCGCAACGGTGCTCACAGAAGCGATATTCAAAGAGGCATACCGCAACCTCGCAGCAGGCGCTGATGCGATGAGCCTCAATCGCGGCATCGTGAAGGCATCAGAAAAAGTAATCGAGCAGCTTGTGAAAATGGCAAAGCCAATCGATATAACGAAGACCGACGACATCATTAACATAGCATCGATTTCCGCAAATAATGATTCCGAAATAGGCAAAATTATGGCGGAGGCATTTCAGAAGGTCGGTAAAGACGGCGTAATCACCGTCGAGGAAGGCAAAGGATTCGAAACGCAGGTCGAATTTGTCGAGGGTATGCAGTTCGACAAAGGTTATCTGTCGCCGCATTTTGTGACCGACATGGACAACATGGTCTGCGAAATGGAAAAGCCTTATATATTAATTTACGAAGACAAGATAAGCTCGGTTACCAAATTGGTGCCGCTGCTTGAAAAAATCGCGAAGACGAAAAAACCGCTATTGATACTGGCCGAGGACATCGAGAGCGAGGCGCTGGCGATGCTGGTCATCAACAAATTAAAAGGCATATTGCAGGTGGCAGCGGTAAAGGCGCCGGGTTATGGCGACAGGCGCAAGGCGATGCTCGGCGATATCGCAGCGTTAACGGGAGCCGAGGCCTTATACAAAGACCTCGGAATCGAACTGGACAAGACAAGTATATCGCAGCTTGGCCAGGCAAAAAAGGTGACAATCGACAGCGAGAATACGACAATCATCGAAGGCGCCGGCAAAACCGATGCAATAAAGGGGAGAATTAAACAGATACAGGGAGAAATCGAGGCCACAACCAGCGACTACGACAAGGAAAAGCTGCAGGAAAGATTAGCGAAACTGTCGGGCGGCGTGGCACAGATAAACGTCGGGGCGGCAACGGAAGCAGAAATGAAAGAGAAGAAGGCGAGAATCGAGGACGCCCTTCACGCAACGAGGGCTGCCATCGAGGAAGGTATCGTGCCGGGCGGCGGCGTGGCGCTTATCCGCTGTATCAATTCAATCAAATCGCTCAAGCTCGAAGGCGATGAAAAAACCGGTGCAGAAATTGTCGCAAAGGCATTGACTACGCCGTGCTATTGCATCGCGGACAACGCCGGCGCAACGGCAAACATCGTAGTAAGCAAGGTAAGCGAAGGTAAAGACGGGTTCGGCTACAACGCCAACACGGATACCTTCGAAGACCTGTTCAAGGCAGGCGTTGTGGACCCGGTAAAGGTAGTAAAAACGGCATTGCAGAACGCAACAAGCATAGCCGGTCTGCTGCTTACAACGGGCTGCTTAGTAACCGAAAAGCCGAAAGAAAAAGGCGCCAAGGGAGCAGGCGGTGGTATGGGTGGCATGGGCGGCGGCTACGGCGGCATGGGTGGAATGGGCGGCGATATGGGCGGTATGGAAGATATGATGTAAAATTAGCGTAGAGCATACAGCGTATAGCGTGGAGTGTAGAGCGAATAGTTTTAAGCTTTTAGTAGAATAAGGAGAGCAGTATGAAACTGAGACCATTAGATGACGGTGTTGTGATAAAGCCATCAGAGGCTGCGGAAAAAACAGCGGGCGGAATTTACCTGCCTGATACGGCAAAAGAGAAACCACAGATTGGAAAGGTTATCGCCACAGGCCCGGGCAAACTGCTGGATAACGGCAAAAGAAGCCCGATGAACATCAAGAAAAATGACGAGATTTTATTTCCAAAATATATGGGAAACGACGTCGAGATTGACGGCGAAAAATACGTAATCCTTAAGGAACATGATATACTGGGAATAGTTGAAAAGTAAAAAACGAACAAAGAAACAGAGCAATTTTTAGTTTTTAATTGATATGAGGTATCAAAAATGGCAAAGCAATTGATGTTCGATGAGACGGCACGGGCAAACCTGAAAGATGGTCTCCACCAGCTTGCGGCGGCGGTAAAGGTGACACTGGGGCCGACAGGCAGGAACGTGATTCTGCAAAAAAGCTGGGGTTCGCCAAAGATAACCAAGGACGGCGTCACAGTGAGCAAGGAAATAGAGCTGCAGGACCCATTCAAGAATCTCGGGGCAAAAATGATAAACGAGGCGGCAAGCAAAACATCCGACAGGGTAGGCGACGGCACAACCACGGCAACGGTGCTGGCGGAGGCAATCTACTCCGAAGGCGTAAAATACGTGACAGCCGGCGCTAATGCGATTGCACTGCAGCGGGGTATCACGAAAGCGACAGAGGTCGTCAGTAAATTTATCCAGTTGGCGAGTGTGCCTGTCAAGGGGCACGGAGATATTGCCAAGGTCGCGACCATCAGCGCAAACGGCGACAGGGAAATCGGCGAGAAACTGGCTGAAGCGATGGACAAGGTCGGCAAGGAAGGCGTAATCGAGGTCGAGGAAGGCAAAGGACTCGAAACAGAGGTTGAGTTCGTCGAGGGTATGCAGTTCGATAAGGGCTACATTTCGCCATACTTTATTACCAACGCCAATTCAATGGAGGCGGTTTTAGAGGATGCCTATATATTGCTTTATGAAAAAAAGATATCGAATATCAGAGAGATTATACCTCTGCTCGAAAAAACGGCGCAATTGGCAAGGCCGCTATTGATTGTGGCAGAGGACATCGAGGGCGAGGTGCTGGCGGCGCTGGTAATCAACAAGCTGCAGGGAATCCTGAAGGTTTGTGCCATAAAGGCGCCGGGGTTCGGCGACCGCAGGAAGGCTATGATGGAAGACATCGCCGTGCTTACCGGCGGCAAATTTATTACCGAGGATTTGGGCGCAAAAATTGAGAATGTCGAGTTATCGCAGCTCGGCATCGCGAAAAAAATTGTTATCGAAAAAGAAACAACTACGATTATCGAAGGCGCCGGCAAAAAGAAAGATATAACTGCCCGGTGCGAACAAATACGCAAGCATATCGAAAAATCCACAAGCGAATATGACAAGGAAAAGCTTCAGGAAAGATTGGCAAAGCTCACCGGCGGAGTTGCGATAATCAAGGCCGGCGCTGCCACCGAGACAGAAATGAAAGAACGAAAAGACCTGCTCGACGACGCCCTGCACGCAACAAGGGCAGCAGCGGCGGAAGGCGTTATACCGGGCGGCGGCGTAATATTCCTGCGGGCAATAAAAGAGGTTGAAAAAGCGGCGGCGAAGGCCAAAGGCGATGAAAAAATCGGATTCGATATTATCGCAAGGGCGCTCAAAGCCCCCACCACAGAGATTGTCAACAATTGCGGCCAGCCGGGCGACGTCGTAACCGAACAGCTTATTGAGAAATTAGAAAAAGATAAGAACGTCGGCTTCGATGCCAACAAAGGCGATTTCGTAAATATGTTCGATGCGGGAATTATTGACCCGGCAAAGGTGGCGAAGACGGCTCTCGAAACGGCCGCCTCCGTCGCAGGCCTTATGCTCACGACCAATGTCCTGATTACGGACATCAAGGACGATGACAAGGATAAAGAGCCGGCTCACGGTTCAGTGAGATAAATTGTATTGGCTTATGATTCAAAGAAACGAGCCACGGGTCACGAGCCACGAGAAACGATAGCATGGCAAAAAGAGATTATTACGAAGTTCTGGGTATCGGCAAAGACGCCTCGGTTGAGGATATAAAGCGGGCATACAGGCGAATGGCAATGAAATATCACCCGGATAAAAACCCGGGCGATAAAGAAGCCGAGGCCAAATTCAAGGAATGCGCCGAGGCTTACGAAGTCCTCAGCGACCCGGACAAAAAGAAGCAGTACGACCATTACGGCTACGAAGGGCTGCGCGGTATGGGGATGCGGGATTACAGCCATATGAACCCGCAGGACATCAGCAGTATTTTCGAGGATATATTAGGCAACTTCGGCGGCATCGGCGACATCTTCGGAATGGGCGACAGAAAAGCCGGCGGCAGAAGAGGAGCATCGCGGGGATACGACCTTGAAACATCGGTGAATTTAAGCATCGAGGAAGTCGCCAAAGGCACTGAAAAGAAAATAGAATTTACGCGGCAGGATACCTGCCCGGATTGCGGCGGCAGCGGCAGCAGCAAAGGGAGCAAGCCGAGCAAATGCAACGTGTGCGGAGGAACAGGACATGTATCGAAAGGCGGCGGGTTCTTCCAGATGATTTCAACTTGCCCGCAATGCGGCGGGACAGGCGAGGTCATTACCAACCCGTGCAAAAATTGCAGGGGGACGGGCAGGGTTGCCCATAAAAGGGAAGTGAGCATCAGGATACCGGCAGGCGTCCACGAAGGCCAGGGCGTCCGCGTGGCCGGCGAAGGTGAGCCGGGCAGAAACGGCGGGCCGAGAGGCGACCTCTACTGCTATGTCACAATCAGGCCTCACGAGTTTCTCCAGAGAGACGGCAATAATCTCATTTCAACCATCCCGATAAGTTTTACGCAGGCGGCGCTCGGCGCAACAATTGATGTGCCGAGTCTTGACGGCAAAAAACAATTAAAAATCCCGCCGGGCACGCAATACGGAAATATCTTCAAGATAAAAGGCGAGGGCCTGCCCGATGTCCGAACCCGGCAGCATGGCGACCAGTTAGTGCATGTTATAGTAGAAACGCCTACGAAACTTTCGGCAAAGCAGCAGGAGCTGCTGATGGAATTCGCAAAGCTGGATACAAATAATTCCTATCCGAAGACAAAAAACTTTTTTGAAAAATTGAAAAATTATTTTGGTAATAAGCGATGACAGAGAAAAAAGAAGAACAAAATAAAAAAGAAACCGCCGGCGCCGCTCATCCGGCTGAACCGGCGGCAGAACAGGCTCATTCTGCGAACAATAAACACGAAAAAGACAGACATCACAAAGAGCTGCAGGAAAAGCTGGCAGCGGCGGTTAAGGAAAAGGACGAGCTGTTCGCGAGATTGCAGCGGTTAAGCGCGGACTATGCGAATTTCCAGAAACGTTCCGCCAAACAGACGGCAGATACCGTATGTTTCGAAAAAGAAAAAATAATAAAATCGCTTCTGCCTGCGCTCGACAACTTCGAACATACGTTAAAGATTACAATCGGAACCGATGAAAATACGAAGGCAATAGTCAGCGGAATCAGGATAATATATGACCACATGCTCGATATACTGAAGGCCTGCGATGTCGAACAGATAACGGCAATCGGCCAAAAGTTCGACCCGTTCCTGCACCAGGCTATAAGCCAGATAAATCAGAGTGATAAAGAAGATAACATTGTCATCGAAGAAAGCCAGAGGGGATACAAAATCGGCGCAAAGGTCATCAGGCCCAGCAGGGTCATCGTAAATAAGCGTGCAAAACCCGGCGAGGAAAATCAGCAAACGCCGCAGAGCGAACAGCCGGACAATCAGCAGGAAGAAACTACGGACGTGGAATAATTATGCCTACTTACGAATACAGGTGCGAAAAATGCGGACACACGTTTGAGCAGCTTCAGTCCATAACGTCAAAACCGCTTCGTAAATGCCCCGCCTGCAAAACGAGCAGTCTCAAACGGCTGATAGGCAGCGGCGCAGGCATAATCTTCAAAGGCAGCGGTTTCTATCAGACCGACTACCGGACGGAAAGCTACAAAAAGGGACAAAAAAGCGAAAAAGAAATAATCGCCCCGCCCGTAAAAAAACCGGAGAAAAAACCAAGCGGAAAAGCAGAAAAATCCGCAAAGGATAAAAAGAAAACCGCTTAATTCACTTCCAGAATCCGCCTTACCGGGCAAAATTTGTCATTAACCGTTTTAGACAGCCGGATAACGGCATTAAAACTATCATAAAAATTACACTTTCCCCGCTATTTATCCGATATTATTGGGATAACCTGACCAGAAAAAGACAATAGCGTCGCAGGTGAACCTGAAAAAATATACCGGTGTGCCGGTAAAAACGAAAGGAATTATGTTATGAAGAAACTCGTAATACTAACGGTATTATTTATGTCTGCGGGAGTAATCTGTGCCGAGGAAAAATCCGGAACTATCTGGCAGGAGCTTAGGCCGCAAACATCGGAGGCAGGGCCACAGATATATTACTTTCGATATAAAGAGCCGGGCCTGATGGAAGATAAGGGAATATTCTACGGAGTAACCGCCGCTTATACCTACCGGGGATGGGTACCAGCTTATCCGGAAAACATAAACAAACTTAAATGGATGTTAAGGGCCGAGGCTATGGTGAGCTGGGGCCAGGTGGATTACGACGGCGCTCTTCAGAATGGAACACCATATAAAGCCAAAAATAACAACGACATTTCAACGGATTTAAGAATGATGCTCGGTCTCGATTTCCCCGGGACGCAAAGCAATAACACGCCTTATATCGGTATTGCTTACAGGTATCTCGAAGATGACGGCTCTCACGACCCGTCAGGATATAACAGGCAGGCAAACTACGTCTATGCACCAATGGGGATAACCTTGCAGGGACAATTGAATAGCGACTGGATTCTCGGGGCCAATGCAGAATTTGACCTCTTCATTACCGGCCAGCAAAAATCACGCCTCAGCGACGTCGGTTTGGAGGATGTCAAGAATCGCCAGAAGAGCGGCTACGGAGCGAGAGGCTCCGTCAGATTTGAAAAGACAGGGAAAAAAGTAAATTTCATTATAGAACCTTTCATCAGGTACTGGAATATTAATGACTCGGAAATAGAAGAAACCTCAGGCATCAGTGGATTGGAACCGAAAAACAATACCACAGAATATGGCGTAAATCTCCTGTGGAAATTCTAAGCCGAACCTGACAGGCGAAATATAAAAGTTGCACTGGTATCCGGCAAAAAGACCGCCCAAATAAACCTTCCGCGTTCTTAAGCAGGCAAAACGCCTTCCCTGCGGTCACCAGCAACGATTTTGCACAACTCCGAATGCGATAATCTTATAAACCCCGGAAATCATATCAATTTCCTTTTGCCTCTTTCCGGGCAGCAGGTTTGGGTACGGATTTCTCTATCTTTTCATCGAGTTCCTTTAAGTAAAAGCCCTCGGCAGTCACTATGTGCCGGGAGTCTGTTAGAATAAGCCAGGGGACTCGGTTTTGCATACCCCAACGATCTATTGTCCTTTGCTCAGGCTTTTGCTGCCACTGGTCCGGTAGTATGCTCGCTGGAAACTTAATATTATTTTTTGCCAGCCATCTGCGAAACTGTTTTTCATTACAAGGCCAGAATTCAGCGGCAACGATAACGATATTCTTCCTCGCTAATTCTTCCGACCTCGCAGCTAATTGCCGGATACAATCTCTCGATTTGTCGTGATATATATTCCAAAAACACACTAAAACACGTTTGCCCTGAATATCCTTTTTTACAAGATAAATATTCAGGTCGTCTAAATCCAGCAGTTTTTTCCCAACTAATGATGCAGGAGGATTCTTGGCTGGAATCAGACAGCTTCCCGGCCCTGTCAACTTTGTAATATAGAGTTCAACATCACTTTCGCCACCGTTAGCTTCATCTCCATGAGACTTCCAAACCTTGTCGGAAGGCCGCGCCTGCAACGAAACACGGCCATTGCAGACTCCATCAATTTTGAACTTGCCTTTGGAATCAGTTTCGACCTCCCGGTACGGTTGATGTTCGCCGGATGCTTGAACAGAAACACCTGGCACCGGCTCAAGATTCTCATCCAAAACAATTCCTGAAACCGACAGGTTTGCCGGCTGAAGAACAATATCCTTCAATTGTTGGCGTCCAGGCTTATCCGCAATAATTTTTATCTGGTCCCCCCCATACCCATTGGCCCAAACATCGATGCCATATTCGGCCCCCACAGGTAAGGTCTTGATTTCATAGCAGCCATTACTGTCGGTTGGTTTCCAAACCGTATAGCCAAAACCCGCTCTGTAAGTCTTAGCATCCACCACCGGAGATGCACTTGCCCCGGCAATAGGCTTACCCTGTGGGTCGGTCACACGACCGCTGAATATGACGCCTTCACTAAGGATAATATGAACAGGCTTATTGCAATCATTCAGTTCAACAGCAGCAGCAAGATTACGGTTGGGTTCACGAGCGAAAATGCTCATAATCAAGCGATTTTCGGAAGGGCCGGCGAGTTCAAACTTCCCAGCCTCATCGGTTTTAACTGGGTATCCGCCTTCTGGTTCAGGCAAAATTAATACGCCGGATATCGGTTTGCCCGTTTGGTCACGCACTTCTCCGCATATTATATTTTTCCCCTCACTCTTGACGCCAGATTGCACAGCGGCCTTATCTGCCGGCTCCGCAGACTGGACTTTACATACCTGGCCGATGAAAAGAATAAAAATTGGCGCCATTAAAAAAAATAGTTTCATAGTTTTCACTTTTGTCTCCTTAAACAGCTGTATCATGTTTCCGCTTGTTAAACACTCTCCACTAAGTGTTCATTAACCGCTTTTCTCATGCGGTCGAGGGCTTCTAACAGCACTTTGCGTGGGCAGCCGAAAGTAAGCCGAACAAAGCCGGGCAAACCGAACTCACTGCCATCGCCGAGACCGACGCCGGCCTCCTCGAAAAACTTTACAGGGTCGGCGACATTCAGTTTGCGTGCGTCAATCCAGGCGAGATATGTCGCCTCGACGTCGCCCATAGAAAGCGGTTTCATCTGCGTGTTCACCGCCTTATGTAAAATGTCCTTGTTTTTTTTGAGGTAGATGAGCAAATCTTTTTTCCAAGGTTCGCAATCCCTGTAAGCGGCGAGCGATGCAGTAAGCCCGAAAAGATTCACGAATGGCTCGACTATGCCGACCTTGGCTGTTTTAAATGCCCTTCGCAGTTTTTCATTCGGGATTATCGCAAAGCCGCAGTTAAGCCCCGGCAGGTTAAACGTCTTGCCTGCTGATATCAGGGTAATCGTAATATCCTCGATTTCCTTACTCATCGCAGCAATAGGAATGTGCTTTTTGCCGGCCAGAACCAATTCGCAGTGAATCTCATCGGAACAGATTGTGATATTGTTTTTCAGGCAGACGCCGGCGACGGCCTTCAGCTCTTTTTTGCCGAACATCCTGCCGACGGGATTGTGCGGATTGCAGAGTAGAAGCGTTTTGGTTTTCTTTGTTATCGCATTTTCGAACGCCTGCGCATCAATCGTATAAAAATTATTCCTGCAGGCAAGCGGCACCATAACGAGCGTTCTTCGGGAATGGGGCGGGGCTTCGAGGAACGGCGGATAAACCGGCGTAAATACTATCGCCTCGTCGCCGTCAGAGCCGGTGCAGCGGCAGGCAAGATTCAGCCCCACCACAACGCTCGGAAGCGGCACGATTGAGCGGGGTGAAACAATCCAGCCGTAATCTCGCTTTAATTTATCGACAATCACGCCGATAAGCTCGCCCGGCACGGAAGAATAACCGAAAATGCCGTGATTGATTCGTTTTCGCAGGGCGTCCCGAACCGGCTCAGGCGAACGAAAATCCATATCCGCAACCCACATCGGAATTACGTCTCTGCCTTTGTATTTGTCGTATTTGAGACTGCCCGTATCAATCCTGCTGATGCATTTATCGAACTCAGATATTTTTTTGCCCATTAATCGAACCTTAAAATTATGAAAAACGGCAGTCTATCAGAAAAATGGAAAATTACAAGGTTCGCCTGTAATACGAACAGCGAACTACTTTACGAGCATCGCGATTTGTTTGAACTGCGGGTAATCGGCGGTCTTCATAAGCTCGAAGATTGCCATTTCGGCAGAGCTTAATTTTACGCCTTCTGTTTTCAGCCGCTCGATTGCCAGTTGTTTATTTTCAGCCGTTCTGGAGGAAACGGCATCGGTAATCAGATGCACCTCTTTGCCTGCCTTCATCAGGTCAACGGCTGTCTGATAAATGCAGACGTGCGCCTCGATTCCACAAAGCAGAATCTGACTTCGGCTAATGGAATTTAATTTGCCGGTAAATTCCTCACAGCCGCAACAGCTAAAAGAGGTTTTGTTTATCGGCTGATTGTCGGTAAGCAGGTTTGCGATTTCAAGAACCGTCGAGCCGAGAGCCTTTGGCTGCTGCTGACACCAGAGAATCGGTATTGACATTATCTTGCAGCTTTTTATCAGAATCTGGATATTTTTGAACAGGATTTCGTGATTATACATCAATGTCGCGAGTTTGCCCTGCACATCGACAACAACTAAACAGGAGTTTTCCGGCTTTAACATCGGCTTTCATCCTTAAAAACTTTTTGAAGGAATCAAAGTACGCCGGCTATTATTCACTTCCAATTTCAATCGTCAAGTGAATAAGGGCGGCCTGTCCCGGCGATGGTTTGGCCTGCTCATCCTTAGCGAGGAGAGGCCTGGGGATGTCGTTCGGTTTTGAAGAGGTGGTATCCGCTGCGAAACGGCTTTGCCGGATATTATTAACGATTGAAAAATACGAGGCGGCCTTTAGCTGCCTCTCCAAATTCTGCTGTGAGGCAATATCGGCAACTTGCGATGCCGTAATTTTATCAATCACAATCAGCCGGCCGGGCTTGTCTGTTTCCACGAGCAGCACGGCAGAGGCAAATTCGTTCCACACGTTTTCCAAATCCGCCTGGACAGCCGCGATTTTTTCGCCGCTGCAATTGAGAGTATAAATGGTCTTTTCAGCCTCGCTCGGCAGCACTACAAAATCAGGAGCAAGCTTCTCTTCGAGGAGTTTCTGAATCGCAATGCGTGCATCCTGCGTCTTTGTTTTAAGTTCGAGCCTGGCAGTCAATACGCCGGCAGCAGCCTGCACAGGTGAACCGGCTGATACATTCGATAGTGGTGCTGTTTTTTCGGCTTTGACGGCGATGGTCTCTTTAACAACAGTTCGATTTTCCAATACGCCCTTAGATGCCGAAGTTTTGCGGGCGACAGGCTGCGTTTTCTGCGGGGAGACAATCTGATAAATTACTAAAACCAGACCGAAAACCAGGATAAACATCGCAGCGGCGGTAAGCGTTTTACGGATGAAGAGCTGAATTTCGCCGAGAGCCTTCCGTTTCGACCTGAAGGTTTGCTGGCCGCTCTGCCCACTCTGGGCCGATGCGGAATCGCCCGCACTGATTTTTGCCATAACATTTGTCAAAATTTTGGAAGGCGCCTGCTGGTGCGGCAAAGAAGAGAGCAGCGATTTGCATTTCTGGAGTTCTTTTAGCCGCTTTGCAGCCTGCGGGTCGTTGTCGATAAGCCGTTTGACCTCGGTCTGCTCCCTCGGTGAGCTTTCGCCGTCAATAAAGGCATTCAACAGTTCTTCTGTTTCGCGGTTATCATTCATTTAAGGACGACTCCAAAAGTTCTCTTAAATTACTTCTCGCCCTTGCCAGCCTGCTCTTTACGGTTCCCAGCCCGATGTTGAGCGTCTCGGCAATCCGGGCATAATCCATTCCTTCGATATCCCGCAGGACAAGGATGGTTCTATGTTCTTCCGAAAGCTGGTCCAGCATTTTCATAACAAGGCCGCAAAGCTCGGCGTTCTGCGAAATAGCAGCCGGGTCCGGCGAGGCGTCATCCTGCAAAAAATCCCGCAACGCGACCGCAGCATCAGAATCATCCTGCCCGCTGGCCTCATCGATGGAGCTGAACCTAATCTTCTGTTTCCTCCTGCAAAAACTGATTGTAAGATTAACGGCAATCGAGAAGGCCCAGGTGTAGAAACTGCTCCGGTTCTCGAATTCGCCGATTCTGCCTATCAATTTGACGAACGTATCCTGCGAAAGTTCCGCGGCGTCGTCGGGATTTCCGCAAATTTTCAGAATTGTATTATAAATGCGGTCCTGGTATCGAAGGATAAGCGTTTCAATGGCGGCGGAATCGCCCTGCCGGCACCGCTCGATTAGCGATTTCTCATCAAAATTAATCGGCTGAGCCGCATCAGCGGGCACGTCCGCGGCATTTTTATTAACGATTTCAGACACTGTCTGCCTCTAAAGTCCTATAAAAAACTCAGGATACGTTCCGAATCCTGATACAAAACAAATATAATGATATAATCCCAATTCTGTTCGCTGCAATCAATTTAATTTTCATCGGGCCTATCTGTGCAATCGGCATTTGCAGGGTTTCGGGATGAACCATCGCCTGATAAACGGTTGCCATTTAATGGATTGGGGGTTATCATAAAAACCAGATATGGATACCGGCAGACAATATAAAATTTTCATCAGCGCCGCTGAACCAAGCGCAGATGCACATTGCGCCGGCCTGATAAATGCGCTCAGAAAAACCGGACTGGATATCGAATTTGCCGGCTTGGGCGGGATAAAGATGCAGGCCGCCGGTTGCAGCCTCATCGAAAATACGGCGAGCGGCGCGGTAATGGGGGCGGCGGCGTTCGGCCATATCGGCAGATACATCAAACTGATAAACAAAGCGAAAAAATACATCAAAAACAATAAAATCGATTTAGTTGTTGTCTGCGATTCGCCGTCGTTCAATTTTCATATTGCAAAGGCTGCTAAAGAAGCCGGTATCGGGACGCTTTTCTACGTTGCGCCGCAGCTTTGGGCGTGGGGCGGATGGCGAATAGGAAAGCTGCGAAAATACTGCGACAAGCTCTGCTGCATTTTGCCGTTCGAGCAGGATTGGTTCAGCCGGCGGGGAATCGATGCGACTTTTGTCGGCAATCCCCTGCTGGATGAGGCCGGAGGGAATTTACGCACGAATATCAAAGATTTCAGAGATTTCAAACTTGTGGTGAGCTTGCCGAACCCATCTCAAAATGCGAGATTAGCTATCCTGCCGGGTTCGAGGGCTGCTGAGATAGAGACGCTCTGGCCGGCGATGCAGCAAATCGCAATCCGGCTCAAACAAAAATATGAGGGGATTACTTTTAACGCTGTGGCGGTAGATGAAAAAGGCCTGGCGATTTTAAAATCGAGGCAACTATCGGGTTTCGATTGTGATTACAGTATTGGTAACGTGATGGAGGCGGCTCGCAGGGCGGATTTTGCAATCGTCGCAAGCGGCAGCGCAACTTTGCAGGTGGCGGCGGCTGGCTGCCCGATGGTTATAATGTATCAATCGAGCAAATTGCTCTGGCATTTGGCGGGCAAATTCATCATAAAGACAAAATATCTTTCATTAGTGAACATACTCGCTGATAAAGAATTGGTACCGGAATTTATGCCGTATTTTACCTCAATTGAACCTGTAGTAAAGGCAATCGAACTGCTTTTAGAAGACAAAGAAAGTATAGCCGAAACAAGCGGGGAATTAGTAAGGCTCGCTGAACCGATGGTTGGCAACGCAGCCGAGAAGGTCGGCAAGATTGTGATTGAAAAAATCAAAAGTCAGAATCCAGTAGGCGGAGCGAAAAAGATAAATGCTGTCCATAATAAATAGTGTGAATAGAAATGGCACAGGATAGACGAACGATTATAAATCATAAGAATAATTTAAGCGGTTATATAGGGAGTTGGCTTAATGTGATGAACAACATTAAAAAGACTCAACCTCCAATAAGAATACCCCAAGAGGTTGTTTCATATAACGATAATACGTATGACTTATCATTAATGCTTTCATATTTAGATAATAATTTGAAGATACTTGAGAAAACACCGCTTACACCTGACAAATTCGATTATTTAGCTTATGCTCAGGCCAGAGCCTTCATGAAAGTATGCTACATGTTTCTTCGCATAATACTTGATGATGTATCAGGTATAATTAAGCATTTTTACGATGAAAACGAACACCCTATTATAGTGCCAAAAAGCTTCGATGACCTTCTTAAAAAAGCCGACAATCGTAAATTACCTGAAGACCTTATTGCACTAATACAGCCGTCCAAGGAATGGTTTTGTCAGATGAGGCAAAGAAGAGTTGATTTGGAGCATAATTATGAATCACTTTTAATCTCTTTTCGACAAGGCAAAAACGGCGAGAATATTCTTGGGCATTTCAGTACTATGGGACATACTACAAAAGAATATGAAGATATCAGACAATATATTGGTTTTGTTCTTTGCGAGTATCAAAAGCTGATTGATAACCTGCTCGACCATTTCGATTCCAAATTTAGAAACTGGTACGGTTTTGCACCACCTCGAGATATTACAATATTGGACCGGATTGTAGATATGCCGTTATGGTGGGCATATAAGTACGGAAATTACAGACACAAAGATTTAGCCGAGAACAATAACGGAGATGTAGACAATAGATAATAGCGGGGATAGCAAACTATAAACGGCTGGGGAGATGTTTTTGACAATGCCCGATAGAGACGTTAAAACAATTCAGGATTTGATTTATTATCAATATGCCAAAATAATTGTGCGAAGGGCTTCCGGCGCAACAAACGGTAAAGAGGCAAAGGCGCAATCATACGGATTAATCAAAAATAAGTTTCGGGAACTGAAAACCGGCAAAATTTCTTGGTCGGAAATAACACGAGAGGACAAGCAATTCGTTGAGGCGGAAAAAAAGTGTGTGTATTGCGGAGTTGAGGGCGATTTGAACTGGGAACATATTGTGCCTAAGTCGCTTAGGATTAAGCCGGAGTGTCAGACGTGCGAGACGATACAGGGGATACATAACCAGATATGGGCCTGCAGGCAGTGCAACTCAATGAAGGCAACAAAGGGACTATACCGGTTCTTCAAAGAGAAATTTTCAGGCGAACAAAAATACTATGACCTGATACCGCCATTGTTAGAAAAGAAGTATCTTAAGACGATTTACAACTGCCATTTATGTACGGGGACACTGAACAGCAGCGATATCGATGGTGATGGGGAATTAACAGTTCTCGATATAGATTTTATTTTGCGTTAATCCAGTCAATCCTGTTAATCGGTGACCAATTTTGCATTTTGAATTATTCTGTCTTCTGTATTCTGTATTTCGGATATCCGCCATCTTTGTGGCGGACTGTATTCTATCCGTTTCAAAGCAATCCAGATTAACATATCATTTTGCTTATCTTTTGCCTATATTAACAAGATAGATGTGATAATAAAAAAGCCAGATTCTACAAGACAGAACCTGGCTTCGGAGGAGGGTGATGAAAAGCTCATGAAGTAAGAAAACATTAAATTTTGCCTTACTTCTTTTTTTCCAGTATTTCCTTAGTTATTTTTATCGGGCAGGTGCTGAAAAATTCTTTAGAAAATCTCATTTTTTTTTAGATTGCACTAATCTTAAAAACAATCAAGTCTTTTTTTAAAATAATTTCCAATTTTCGTAAATTTCCTTAAAATAGCGTCAATTCCGTTAAACCGTTCGCATTTTTTACGAAGCAAAGGTTCTTTTGTTCAAAGAATATTTAACCAAAAGGCTGTTATTCTTTTTGGAGAAAGGTTTTTATGGGAACTAAAATCACGATAGCAGACCTGGCAGAGGCCAAAAGAAGGGGTAAAAAAATATCTGCGGTAAGCTGCTACGATTACACTACGGCAAAATTGGCCGGCCAAACAGGCGTAGAAATGCTCCTCGCGGGCGATTCGGCTGCGCAGTTTATGCTGGGCTACGATACGACGCTGCCGGCAACGATGGATTTTATGGTCGCTATCACCGCAGCGGTAAGGCGGGCGGCGCCGAACGTGTGCTTAGTAGCCGATATGCCCTTTTTGTCGTATCACGTATCGGTGCCAAAAGCGGTCGAAAACGCAGGCAGATTTTTCACCGAGTGCGGCGTGCAAATGGTAAAGATTGAGGCAAGCGAATCTTATTTAGATGTCGTGAAGGCAATCGGCGATGCGGGTATGGCGGTTATGGGACATATCGGCATCAGGCCTCAAAGCATAAACAAGGTCGGCAGACTCCGGGCTGAAGCCAAAACGGTACAGCAGGCACAAGAGCTAATCCGCCTGGCGGACCAGCTCGTAGAGGCAGGCGTCTGCTCGCTATTACTCGAAGGGGTCGCCGCGGAGGTATCGGAAATTATAACCAAACGATACGAACTTCCCGTGATAGGATGCGGCTCGGGGCCGGGATGCGACGGGCAGATTCTTATCGCGCCCGACATACTCGGCCTGACAACAGAGAAACCGAAATTCGCAAAAAATTACTGCGATATCCAGGAGACGATTATTAAGGCATTTGGCCGATACGACAAAGACGTTAAAGGTAAAAAATATCCGGACGCCAAACACAGCTACCATATAAAGAGCGGCGAATTAAAAAAGTTAATCAAAACGCTCGCGGACAGGGAATTTTTCTTCTGATAAAAAGAAGCAGCGGATAAATAATAAAGGACACGAGAAATGAATAAAATTTCACCAATTATGCTGTCGGCCATAATATGCGACAGGGTAATATTCGACAAAATCACGGGTATGCCGAGCCTGATAAATATTATTCAGACAGTCAACGCCCCGGCGTATCCGATAAGAAATGTTCTCGTATTTTTCTGCGAGCTAACGAACGGCCACGGCAGGACAAAAACAACGGTGCGGCTCGTCAATACGCAAAATGACGACAAGCCGATATTCGAGCAGAGCGGCGACGTGGAATTTACAGATGTTCAGCAGATTGTGACGCTGGCGGTAGGCCTGCACGGCGTGGTGTTTCCTGAGCCGGGCGAATACCGCTTTCAGCTTTTTACCGAAGGCGAGCTTCTCGGCGAAAGGCGGGTTATCTGTAGAAAAATTCCGATGCCGGGAAAACCCGAAGGCGCTGGGCCGCAAAGTTAGCAGGCGATTACGCGGAGAAGCCGCCCGCGGCGGATTTTTGATAATACGAATTTCAAGAGGAAGGCAGGAAAATGGCTGATTTGGGCAATGGTTTTAGCGCGAAGGATTCCGGCGAAAGGACTGTCAGGCCGGTCCTGATTGCATCAAGCCATACACTGTCGGAGTATTCGCTGTATCTGCACCGGCTTTTAATAGGCCTGGCTGATGAATCCATACCTGTGGCGCTTGTTTGCCCGGATAAATCCGAGGTGCAGTCCGTTGTAAGCCCGACAACAGAGATTGTAAGGCACCCGGCTATAAGACTCCCGTTTATGGGCAGGGAGAACAGGAAAATACTTGTCGAAAAAATCGATAAATTCAAACCAACCGTTATTCACTGCCTCTGCGAAAGCTGTGCTGCTCTTGCCAGGCAGGTTTCAAAGGATTTAGATTTGCCGTATCTATTGTCGATTAACGACCTGCCGAAAGAATCCCGTCAGCTTTCGGTTTCGATGAAACGGCTGGCAGGGATAATCGCACCTGCCGAAAGTATTGCGGATAATCTGCGAAAAAATTATCCGAATCTTGCCGACCGGATTAAGCAAATAAAAATGGGCACATTTGTTTCCGAATCGGCCTGCTGTTTCAGCAGACCTGAAAGACTGACGGCAGTAGCCGTCGCCTGCCCGGCAAAAGGAAAAACGGATTTTGGAAAATTTCTTTCGGCAATAAAACGGCTGGCGGTCGAAGGCCGGGAGTTTATGACGATTATTATCGGCGACGGCACAAACGAAAAACCCCTGCGGTCGATTATATCGGCGCTGGGTATATCGGCAAACGTAAGTATTATTCCGAGAACGGAACCCTGGCGTGAAGTTTTGTTGGTGTGCGATATTTTCGTCGAGCCGTACCGGAATAATTTTTTTAACCCGATATTACTCGAGGCCTTAAGCGTCGGGACAGCCGTCGCAGGATGCAAAGGCGGCGTCGATGACTTAATCATTGAAGACCGGACAGCGGCCATTCTGACAAAAAGTGATGAGCAGGATATATACTACAGCCTTGGCCGTTTGCTTGATAACCGGCAATCGGCTATGAATCTCGCCGCAAAGGCCCAGGATTTTGTAAGGAAAAACCATACCGTAAGCAAAATGGCAGCCGAGACCATTAAAATTTACCGCCAGGCACAAAGCTGGTATAATCATACATAGAGGCTCTTTCCCAAAAGGCAGACAACCCAAACAGGCCGGCCAAAAACCGTAAGGGGAAAAAATGAATAAAGTTTTATTCGCAACTGTTCTCTTAACGATAATATCCACAACCAGTTTTGCTGAAAACAAGCAGATACAGCCGGAACCAAATCAGCTAACGGTTCAGCAGTTGCTGCAAAAATTTGCTGAATCGCGACAAAATATGAACTCCTATGTGATTGATGGCCTGACAGATGCAAAGTTCACAAACTCCAGGGATAATTATAATGGTACAATGTACATAAAATTTAGTTTCAGGTACGGTGGGAATCGGAACAAAACGACCCAATATATATGGGGCGATGTTGGCAGGACTCCGAATTTAAGTGAAAGCCAGGCTAATTATTCCAGTGCCTTATGGGATGGAGATAGTTTATACAGTTATAACCGCGGCAAACCATCTGAACCAGGAATGGTTGTTATCACTAATGCAAAAGATAAGAATTTTAAAATAGAAAATACGAATTTAGTAAAATATAGTTATTCGGGTGAGGTTAATGGGTATCATTGGGGGGATGGTGTGACGATTGATAAGCTGCTGATAAACAATTCGGAAACACTTAAATTAAGGGAAAAAAGAGAAGCAATTCGAGGAGCAGATTGTTTCGTCATCGAGGCCGTCGTGAAGGGAAGAGGGAAATATACTATCTGGATTGACCCGGTTCATGATTATCATATTGCCAAGATTCATGTCCAACGAAGGGCAAACGACCATATTGGTCAGAATAAGCTGGGGGCAACAGATTATTCCAATGAGACCTTCGAGGTAATTCGATTTCAACGAGTAGGAGACGCCTGGTTCCCAGAAGTATGCAAGTTTAAACACAATAGTTACTATTACAAGAATCTCGCAATAGCGGAAACGAATATAAAATTTACCAATTGTTTATTTAATCCCGACCATGAAGCCCTGAAATCCTTCAGCACCGATGACATTCCAAATGGGACTGCTGTAAATCTATGTGCCTTGCCGCCATCAGGACAAAAATTTACTTGGCGGGACGGCAAGGTTATCGACAAAAACGACAAAGAGGTTGATTTGGGGAAGTTAGAAGCCCAAAGTAAGAAGACGCAAAGAAATTGAATATTCAATATCGAATGCCCAATATCCAATGTTGAACGACCGGCATACGCAATACGCGCAACGCATTACGATTTACGCAGAATAACAAATCACTTCAGCAGGCCGTAAGATTTCAAAATTTGGGATAGGGCAACCTTTTTGCTTTCCTCCAAAGGCGTCATCGGCAGGCGCATCTCATCGGAGGCCATACCGAGCATAGCCATCGCAGCCTTAATCGGTATCGGGTTTGTCGCGATGGAGAGCATATTTTTGCTGAGCGGGAATAGTTTATGGTGCCATTTGCGGGCTTCGGTGAAATTGCCTTCGAGAATCAAATCGGTCATAGCTTTTACATCCGCGGGGATAATATTTGCGACGACGCTGATGACGCCCTTGCCGCCGACGGCAGCGATAGGCAGCGTGAGCGAATCATCGCCGGAAATAATCGTCAGGTCGCAGATGTTGGCAATAGAAGAGGCCATATCGAGCGAACCTGTTGCCTCTTTAATGGCAACGACATTTTCCACGTCAGCAGCGAGCCTTGCGATGGTCTCGACGGCCAGCCCTGTGCCGCCGCACCGGCCTGGAATATTATAAAGCACCATCGGCAGGTCAACTTCCTCGGCAATGGTTTTGAAATGCTGATAAAAGCCTTCCTGTGTCGGCTTATTGTAATAGGGGCAGACCTGCAGTGTCGCATCGGCTCCAATTTTTTTTGCAAAGCTGGTAAGCTCGATTGCCTCTGCGGTTGAATTTGAGCCGGCGCCTGCGATAACAGGCACTTCGCCCGCAACTTTCTTAACGACACGCTCGATAACCTCTTTATGCTCGGCGTGGCTGAGGGTCGGCGATTCGCCCGTGGTGCCGACCGGCACAATCGCATCTATGCCGCTTTCGAGCTGAAACTGAATAAGCTCATCGAGCGTCCTGAAATCGATACCGCCTTCATCGAACGGCGTAATCAGTGCAACCATAGCCCCTGTGAACATACTAATCCCTTTCTGTACACAAATTTTTTACCACGAAGCACACGAAGATCGCGAAGTAAATTTTTTATTTTATTCTTTTAGCTTCGTGTTCTTCATCATTCCATTCTTATAGCACAAATCTTTTGATTCCGTCCTTGAGTTTTGCAACATTAAAGTTCAAAAGCAGGCCTGTAGAAACACCAGCAAGCTTCATATAGGTTAAAATCTGCGATTGGTGTATCGGCAGCACCTTATCAACTGATTTCAGCTCAACAATAAGCTTGTTTTCAACCAGTATGTCTATTCGATAACCACAATCAATTCGAACATCTTTATAATTTACAGGCAAAGCTTTTTGAGTTTCATTTCGTAAGTCTGAATTGGTAAGTTCAAAGGACAGACATTTTTCATACACTGATTCCATCAGACCCGGACCTAACGCCTTATGCACCTCGAGGGCACAGCCAATTACCTTATTAGACAGCTCGTCAAATTCCATAAATACCCTTTATTGTGAAGCAAATGAAGGTCGCGAAGTTAAGTATAAATATCTTTTCTCTTTTCTGCATTTTTCTTCGTGTTTATTCGTGTTCTTCGTGGTTCAATATTTTTCCCCTATAGTCCGTATAGATAGAGCGTCCAGATATTTTTTAACCGTTTTTTCAAGTCCGAAATAAAGGGCGTCAGCAACGAGCGCATGCCCGATGGAGACCTCTGCAACCGCCGGCACCGCTTTAATAAAGAAACCGAGATTTTGCAGATTGAGGTCGTGGCCCGCATTAACGCCAAGACCGGCATCAACGGCAGCACGTGCGGCATCGGCATACAGCCCGGTTGTTCCCTGAACGTCCAGATTTGTCCTGAAAGAGCGGGCGAAAGGCTCGGTATATAATTCTACGCGGTCGGCGCCAATCCGGGCTGCAAGAGCGGCCTGGCTGCAATCAGGGTCTATAAAAATGCTGGTGCGTATGCCTGCATTTTTTAATTTTTCGATTACCGGCAAAAGCTTTTTCTGATTCTCGCCGGTCAAGTCCCAGCCGTGGTCTGAAGTATTTGCCCCAGGCATATCCGGCACCAGCGTCGCCTGGTCGGGCCGCAATTCGAGGACAATCTCCATATACCTGCCAGCAAAAGGATTGCCTTCGATATTATATTCGATTCCCTTAAAATCAGACCGGAGCATTTTCGAGAGCTGATAAGCATCATCGTAGCGGATGTGCCTCTGGTCGGGCCTCGGATGCACCGTGATGCCGTGTGAACCGGCCCGGATTATAGCGCGTGCGGCATCACAGACGTCCGGCAGATTCAACTCCAGGCTGCGGGCGTTCCGCAAAAGGGCTATTTTATTCACATTTACGCTTAATTTAACCATAACTGCGGCCTTCAAGCCGGTGCGAATTATAACAATACTGAAACTTTTGGCAAACATTAAGCAAAACGCATTTTGTAACCATTGTGAAACAGCCACGGGACAGCGGCAGCCAAACTGAAAAATCTATTTTTAACAGGTTGTTTCTATCCAAACGTCAGTGTAGAATAAAAAGATAAATGTATTTTATGAAAAGGAGCAAATTATGCGAAACTTCAAATGGTTTTTGCTTTTTGTTTTACTGTTTTGTATTCCGGCCTATTCGCAGGACGCGAACAAGCCGTCCGAATTGTATAATAAGTTAAAATCTCTTCCGGGCGTTGTTGACGTAAATAAAACACGAAATGACGCAAAATTTTTCAAGGAATCTTATGAGGTGACTTTCGAGCAGCCGCTCGACCATCAAAATCCCAATGGCGAGAAATTTCATCAGCGGGTTTTCGTATCTCTTGCCGATTATAACAAGCCGGTGCTTCTCGAAACGGAAGGATACGCGGCATTCGGGCATTCCGGCGGGGAATTGCAGCGAATGTTAAAGGGCAATCTGGTGACGGTAGAACACCGCTTTTTCGGCAAATCCGCTCCGAAGAATCTAAAATGGGAGTATTTGACCATTAAACAATCTACAGATGACCTTCACGCAGTTGTGACAGCTTTGAAAACGCTTTATACAGGCAAATGGGTAAGTTCGGGAGTAAGTAAAGGCGGCCAGACGGCGCTATTTTACAAGAGTTTCTATCCTGATGACGTCGATGCCACAGTCGCATATTCTGCGCCGGTCAACATAGGACAAGAAGACCCCCGCTTTTATCAATTCCTTCAAACGGTCGGCGATGCCGCAACCAGAAAAAAATTAACAGACTTTCAAATCGCGATGTTCAAACGCCAGGACGAGATATTGCCGCTGGTAAAGGAGCAGGCGGAGAAAAGGAAATGGACTTTTAAGATGGGATTGCCCGCCGCCTATGAATACGGAATACTGGAATACCTGTACGCCTTTTGGCAGTATGGAACGAAACCGGGCGATATTCCTGAGCCGAATGCACCGGCGGAAAAACTGGCGGCGCATTACAACAGGGTGGGAACGCTTTATTACTACAGCGACCAGGGCCAAAAACAGTTTGAGCCGTTCCTGTATCAGTCGTTCACGGAGATGGGCAATTACAACTATGACATTACGGAATTCAAGCCGTATATGAAGACGCTGAAGGAGCCGACGAACCTTGTAATTTGTCCTGACAATGCAAAAATAGTTTATAATCCAGCGACAATGGCCTTTGTGTATAACTATCTTCAATACAAGGCCAATCATGTTATCTACACTTACGGCGGGCTGGACATCTGGGCAGCGACGCAGATACAGCTAATCGGGCGAACGGATTCGATTAAAATCGTTGTGCCGAACGGCTATCACGGAACATCGGTGAGAGATTTTTCGCCCGAACAAAAGGAATTATTTTATTCGAATATGGACAGGTGGCTGGATATGAAACTTGTGCGGCAGTGAAGGTAAGCCACAGCTAAATCTTAATCAGATTATAATCGCTGCTTCCCAAACCGATTTTTTCAGCGTGCCGGATTTGGTAAAAGGGATTTAAGCCTCTGTGGCCAATAAGCTTGTCCATTTTTTCCCCGCCCGCCTGCTCAACGAGGTCAATGGCGGCTTTATCTACCGCTACGGGGTCTTTGGAGGCAAGTATCCCTATGTTATCTGCAATCTGGAACATATCCTTTCTGCCGAAACAGTCGCAATCGTTGGTCATAGAAATCAGGAAATTAAAAAATGCGGCGCGGCCTTTTTTGCCGATTACGACGCCAAGCGCATGCTCGGCAATTTGTTTTTGCAGCAGCTCGCTTTCAGTCCCCCAGTCATATTTAACCGCATCGAACCGGCAAACCGCCACGCATTCAGCACAGCCGATACATTTATTTTCGTCTATATTTGCTTTTACATCGTCAATAGTAATTGCGCCGGCCGGGCAATAATTGAAACATTCGCCGCATCGTGTGCAGGTTTTTTTTATGCTGGGCTTCAGAGCAGAATGCTGCCGCATCTTTCCTTTTCTGCTGGAGCAGCCCATCCCGAGCGTCTTGAGTGTGGCGGCGGCGCAAGAAGCAATATGGCCGGTAAAGTGAGCAATGGAAAGAATTGACTGGCACCTTACAATATCAGATGCGATAAAAACTTCCTTGTTTAGCTCGCCGTCAATTTTTACGCTGATTTCAGAAGTGCCGAACAGACCATCGGGGGCAATAAAAGGAATGCCGAGACCGGCAATTCCGTAACCATGCTCGTTTGCCAAAACCGTATGGTCTATCGCATTCCATCTTCGGCCGGTGTACAGGGTGCTGGTATCGGTTAGAAACGGCTTGGTTTCGAGGGCGAGAAGCTCGCCGACCAGGCCTTTGATGCAGCCCGGCTTAAGAAAGGTATTATTGGAAAATTCGCCGACGTGAACTTTGACAGCGGTAAAATCGCCTTTTTTGAAACAGCCGGAAAAATCGCCCGCCCTGAAAAGTTCGAGAGCCTTTTCTGATATTGCGGTTTCGCGTTCGTTCGAATCGACACCGGCAAAAAAAACATCTGGTTTCATTTTTGTCCCCGGTAATTTGTATGTCGTAAGCTTAAGCGAGAGCTTATGAGAACAGAAGGCAATCGCAGACCTAACAGGAATATATTAAAAACCACACTCTATTTATCAATTGGATTTAGGCGGTACTGCTTCGGGTTCTCTTTAATAACTTTCCTCAGCCATTCTTCCGGATATCCCACCTCGCGGCCGTTGATATAACCATCATTGTATTTAGTAATCAAATGCCTGGCCAATTCACGCCAGCGCTGCACGGTTAATTCGCCGTGCGAGACCGAATAATCGGTCAGATAGCTTTTCATAAGAGCAGGATTTGTGCGATATAATTCGGCGGCGGTGGCCTCGACTGCAGGCTGTAATTTCAAAAAATTATCCTCTGTTTCGTTTTGTACCGCCTGGATATCTTTAATCATATAAGAATATTTAAGACAGGCATAATTTGCCACGAGGTTAAAAGTCCACCAGGCCGAGTCCCAGGAGAACGCGTCTATACTGCCGCTATCGAAGGATTTCGGCACCGCATCAATACAGCAGTAAAGCGGAATATAACAGGTGGTGTAAGTATCATCCATCCCGAACCAAAGCACGCCGCCTACGGGAGCGGGCAGCGAATCACGCAATTGGGCCACTATAGAGTAAGCGGTTTGCTGGGTGGATATGGGCCTTTCCCACTGGTAATTCACGTCGTCCACTTTCCATTCTATTCCGCGCCACCTGTTGGGATTGCCGAAGGGTCCTGCATCAATGCCTTTGGTCATATCGTAGGCAGTGCCCTCATAGTGGTCACGCATCAGGGAGAAAACATTTTTTGTCGAGAGCTTTTTATCAGGCTTGATGTACAACGGAAAAGGCTTTGCATCGGGCAGCCCGCGAGGATAGTCCGCAGATAAATTCAATGATGGAGCCGCCCGGCGAAATATACTCCAGATTCTTGCTCCGGCGTAGCGGCGACCGTCGACGGTTTCCGGGTCATAGGCCTGGCAAAAACTAAAGGGCTTGCCGGAATTGGGGTCGTAATACCCTTTTTCAACAGCAACTGAAACGACATTTTTGGAATACAGGCAATTGTTCGGGTCATCTTTTGGAAATTCGCCGATACGGGATTTATTTGCATGGCAGCACAGGTAACCATCAGGAATACGAACAGCCACCCAGGGCGCTCCCTTTCCTCCGCGACCCGGACCAATCATCTCCATAATCCAGGCTTCTTTTGAGTCGCCGATAGAGAAGGATTCGCCGGTAGAGCGATACCCGTATTCGTCCACAAGTTCTGCCATTATTTTAATCGCTTCACGCGCTGTACGTGCGCGCTGAAGGGCAAGTATCATCAGGTGCGGATAAGTAAGCAGTCCCCTGCGGTTAATTAGTTTCGAACGTCCGTCGAAAGTGGTTTCACCAATAGCAACCTGCTGGTCGTTAATTAAGCCGGCGCTTGATGAGCCAATCACTGCGTATGTATGAGCAGCCTGTTTAATCTTGCCCTCGATACCCCGACTCCAGCGAGCAGCTGGAATAAATGTATCGGGATCGTGGTCAGCAGCGGGAATAACCTCGAGGTAGGGATGAAACTCGGCATCGCAGGTATAAGTAATGAAAACCGAACCATCGGCTGAGGCACCTCCGGATACTATTAAGCTGGTGCATGCAAAGGCTGGTTCTGATATTACCACGGCAAAAAAACCGATCGCGAGCAATAAAGTTAAGGATTTTTTATTCATGAACTCACCCTTCCAAAAATTTTGCAACTGATCCTATTGAAAACTGGGCGATACTGGACTCGAACCAGTGACCTCCTGCGTGTAAGGCAGGCGCTCTAGCCAATTGAGCTAATCGCCCGAAATTCAAACGATAATTCCGGCAATTACGATACCCATTTTTCGCCCTTGCGTCAATCTTTTCAATTGTTTATATTATATTCTTAAAGGCCGGATGCAGTTCAATCGGTCTGTAAGAATTCAGCAAAGAAAATATTAGGAGAAACAAAAATGTTCACTTCCAAAAAAACCTACGGCTGTTTCGCTGCGTCCTGCCTGTCCCTATTCGTGCTGTTTGTGAATACGCCGTCGGCACACGCCGCTGACGCAAACATCAACGATAAGGTCACTCAATTGGATGTCAACAACGCTACCCTTATTGATGTTGTCAGGATTTTCGGCGAGCCGGAAAAATATCTTTGGGGCAATAAAACGTTTACAAAAGATAATCTGCCCTCAACATATATCGCTTCTTATTGTTCAAATCGGTTTCAGATTGTCATAAGCGAAGGTAAGGTTAGTGAAGTACGATTTGAACAAGAGGAAATAGGTTATCTCTACAAAGGAAAAATCCGGGTTGGCTCAACACTCGATGAGGTGCTTGTTGTCGTTGGCCAGCCGCGGCAAACAGTTACAGGCCGGTCTATAGAATGGGAAGATGGCGTCCTTTGCAAAGACGTTGACGGCAGAAAAGGTGCTTGCTACTACAAACCTGCAGGACAGAACGTTCGGTTCTTCTTCGCAGACTACAGAGTATCGGCGTTGTATTTGACTCGCAGTGATTTTGGCAGTGGCGGCAACGACTCATTCACAACTGTAAAACCAATAACATCGGTTGAGCAGTTCGACGATGTGCGATTTAAAGATATGAGCAAGCTCAACCTCTCAAGCAGAATGGGTCTCATTACCACGCTGACCTTTAACCAGCAGTCAGTCTGGCCAGTAGCAGCAAGATTGCCTATGGGGAATAACCCGGTGGTGCTGCTCAAAAAAGCAATGAATCCCGGCTTGGGCGTGCGAAGTTTACATCGACAGAGTATAACCGGCAAAGGTATCAATGTAGCAATCATCGACCAGCCTTTGTATCTGGACCATCCTGAATTTGCCGGAAAGATAGTAAAGTATTACGATACAGGTTGCGAATCGGAAAGCAGTATGCACGGACCTGCGGTCACAAGTCTGCTTGTGGGAACTAACTGCGGAACTGCCCCAGAGGCACGAGTATATTATGCGGCTGCCCCATCATGGAAGAAGGACGCAGACTATTATGCAAAGGCCCTCGATTGGATTATCGAACAAAATGAGGACTTACCTGCCTCGGAAAAAATTCGTGTCGTATCGGTTTCTGCTGCGCCTTCAGGAGCTGGTTCTCCCTTTGATAAAAATCAGCAAATGTGGGATGAAGCCTGCGCCCGCGCCGAGAAGGCAGGCATTCTCGTTCTCGATTGTACTACGCACCATGGATTCATTAGCTCCTGTTGGTGCAGTGCGGATGAGCCCGAAGATGTGAAAAAATGCACACCTGGTTACCCCGGCCAACCGCCGCAAAGCTACCCCGGACGGATTCTTGTTCCTTCAAGTCCCAGAACAACAGCAGAAGAATATGATAAAGGTAAATTCGGTTACCAATACTGCGGACGGGGCGGCCTGAGTTGGGCAATACCTTATTGTGCCGGTGTCCTCGCTATGGGTTGGCAGATAAATCCGGCTCTTTCGCCTGAACAGATGCGCCAGTTGCTTTTCCAGTCGGCCTATGTAACGCCCGGTGGCGAAAAAATCATTAATCCAAGAGAATTTATCAATCTGGTCAAAAAGACCAAGGTTTCTTCAGAAACCGGCAAGAGTAAATAGAACATTAAGAAACTGCAATTTTTTGGAGTATAATTATGGATGTGTTTGAAGCTATTAAAAAGCGATATTCCTGCCGCTCGTATAAGGAAAAGGAGATTGAGTCTGAAAAGCTTAGTCAACTTCTCGAAGCAGCGAGGCTTGCGCCGTCGGCGAAAAATCTTCAGGACTGGCGATTTGTAATTATCACAGACAAAGAGAAAAAACAAAAACTGGCACAGGCGGCAAACAACCAGTCATTCATAGAAAAGGCTGGAGCGATTATTGTGGCCTGCACCAACACGGATTACCTGATGCGGTGCGGCCAGCCCGCGGGGACGGTCGACGTGGCTATCGCACTGGAACATATCTGCCTGGAGGCGACAGAGCTTGGGCTTGCGACCTGCTGGATAGGCTCGTTTTATCCTGAAAAGGTGAAACCCCTCGCCGGCATACCGGCTGATATTACGATTGTGGAATTATTGGCGATTGGCTACCCAGCTGACAAGCAGCAGGAACAAAATCGAAAGCCCGTAGAAAAAATAGCATGCTTCAACAACTGGCAGTTTGCGGATTGAGTCCTGCGTCTTGTGTCTTGAGTCTGGGGTCTTGAGTCTCTTAAAATTAGTTGTTGCTCTCGACGTGTTTTAATTCCGATGAGCCGCGGCAACGTTTGCAATCGCAGGCGCCTACCTGAAGCAAGTGTGTCGTGCCGGCAATATCTCGTGTCTCTGCGAGTTTGGCGCCTTTTGCCTTCATTTTCCGCAGGGCCAGTTCGGCAGCCCTGCTGTCCTGTGAACCAACAGCATCAATTACAACGGAGACCTTCTTTCCCTGCTGCAGCAATCCGAGTACGGTAGCCATCACCGAGGTTTCAGTGCCCGCCCCGACGACGATAAACTCACTACCCTTCACTTCGGTAAGCAGCCTTTCAATCCTCGGCTCATCGAACGGGTCAACGCAGCGTTTGTTAAGAATAACCTGCCTGTATTGTTTGAGAATGCCGCCCGAAAGGTCGGCGTGGCCGTCAGCGGGAAAACTTACATGATTATGCATCACGGTATATCGCACCTTTTTCTGGCCATCGGTACCGTCTATGCAGCAGGATGCGCCATCATCGCCGGGATATACGTCGCAGACTGAAATAATCGGAATATGCCTGATTCTGGCCCACGCCATTATTCTGCGAATATGCGATAAAACTCTTCTGTGGTTTCTTATGCAGGCGCTGCCTTCGGCGAGCAGAAAATCCCTTTGGGTGTTCACATCCACCAATACCCGCCGGCGGCGTCTTGTGACAAGTTCCCGAATCATTTCTGCCCCTTTCGATAAGAAGCGCTTATAGTCCTATAAGTTTATACGAACCAGCAGAGTGCAGGTTCATTAAAATTTATCGGTTTTACAGTGGAAGTTCTTTAGCAACCTTTATCTTAAATATGGAACCCAAAAGTTAAAAAAGATACGGTATCTCGCCGCCATAGGCGGGGCCGAATTATTTGAGTTCTACGGACCAGTAGGCGTGGTCGAGGAATTGCTTCCAGCTGCTATAGCGTTCGGTGCCGAGATGGACGTGGATAAGAGGATTGCGTTTCGGTTTTACGGGCAGTTTTATCAGGGTCATACCCGCCTCTTTCGGCAGCCTGCCGCCTTTTCGGACATTGCAACTGGTGCAGGCACAAACGATATTTTCCCAGGTAGCTTTGCCGCCGAGACTTCTCGGTATGACGTGGTCGAGCGACAATTCGCTTGTGTGGAATTTTTTGCCGCAATACTGGCAGGAGTTTCTGTCGCGTGCGAAAATATTCCGGCGATTGAATTTCACCTCGTTTCTGGGCAAGCGGTCATAAAAAAGAAGCCGGATAATTTTCGGAACGGCGACGTGGAAATTCACGGTTGATACCCAGTCGTACATATCGGGCTGAAAATTTCGTTTGAACCGGCTTACTTCGCACCAGCTCTTGAAATTGTAATTGCAATAAGTGCCTTCCTCGCAAGCGACAACTTCAGCAAGCTGGCGAAAGAGGAGCGAGAATGCGCGTTTGGCCTCGATTACGCGGATGGCCATATAGTGTTTGTTGAGGACAAGCACGCTGCACGTAAGGCCATTAAGCGGTTCGGCCTGTCCAGTCATTTTTTGCTCGCCGGAAAACATAATCAATCTTAAATAAAAAAAACCTTCAGAGCATTCACTGTTTTTTCAACAGGATATACAACTGCTTTGGTCTGCCTGCGGGTCTTTCAACACAGGCCCGGGCGACAGGCGAAACACAACGGCGGGGGCTAAAACGAGACAACCTTTTACAATCAGTTTGTTGACGCGGGGTGATGCATGGCAGTACTATTAACTTTTCGGATATTCTTTATCTTCCACTCTGCCTGGTTTCTGTGCCGGAGTTTTCTGCACGACGTTTTCAGCTCTCGGCCCTTTTTCACCCTCGACAACGTCAAAAGTGACAACATCACCTTCGTTTAAGGTTTTATAGCCGCCCTGTCCTGCTATATTAGCGTAGTGAACAAAGATATCTTTTCCTTCAGTGGTAGAGATAAAACCATAACCCTTCCGTGGGTTAAACCATTTAACTGTCCCTTCTGCCATATACAATCTCCTTTACAACAATTTTGGTTCGACTGGACTCACCACTAATTTGCTCACCATTTATTTTCCTTTTACGGGATTAACGGCAGATTCGCTGAGGCCTTCCTTCATACGCCGGCCCATCTTGAATTTAACGGTTCTTTTGGCCGGCACTTCGACACGCTCGAGAGTTTTCGGGTTTTGAGCAGTTCGCGCTGCCCTCTTTTTGGTTTCAAAGACGCCGAAATCCCTGAATTCGAGCCGGTTGCCTTTGCATAACTGCGCGATAATTTCTTCGAGAAAAGACTGGACAATCTGTTTAACCAAAATTCTTTTTGCCTGCGAATGGTCAGCTATAAGGTCTATAAGTTCTTTCTTCTTTATTGTGGCCATAAACTACCTCTTCTGTTGGAATTGACGGTCGAACACCGCAAAAAAACTATCAAATTGTAGGGCTCCTCGGCAGCCGCTTTTTTCTTCTTTAAAAAAACTTTTCATAAATTCTCATCCAGCAACTCTAAAAACATCCTGTTGTTTCAAATAAGCAATCGAAGTTTTTGTCAGAGAACAAAAAACCGCACAGAAATTCTAAAGGAGATACAAGGCACTATACAACAATGACTTCTGTTCATCAAGCAATTTTTAGATAAAAAAAATTTGTTTAGCAGGGACTTGGCAGCAGATGTACCGGTTATCGTAAGACTTTTGCGTCAAAAAGCAGTAATGACGGCGTGAGATTCAGCAGCAGAATAGTTTTCAGGAGGGAAAATATTTTTCAAAAATTTCTGTAGAGGCTTCCTTTTTTTCATATTTGTTCGGCAGAATACCGCAACATAACCCTTTTAATACCAAAAGGTTATGTCATTAAACATCAAGACGGTTTTTTGAGCAGGCAATCGAGGCTCTCGAAAAGCTTTGCTGATGGATAAGAATAGCCGGTTGACCGGGTAGATAAATAGTGCATAATTATTCGCTTTAAGCGGGAATCTGGTTGAAAAATCGGGTCTTTTGTGAATGATTATTCACAACAAATTCGACAAATTCACCGTCTTGGGCGAAGCCAGGGAATTACTATAAATATGGTAAATATTGCTGATACAGAAAAAAAAGGGACCGGGAGCGGGTCCGGCAAAAACTGGGCAGAAGAGGTTGTCAATACCGTTGAGTGGTTAGTGACGGCATTTATTCTGGCCTTTGTTTTCCGGGCATTTGTGATGGAGGCATTCCGAATACCGACGGGCAGTATGGCAGATACGCTAATGGGGGCGCATTTCCGGCTGCGTTGTCGCCAATGCGGGTTTCCATATGAATACGGGTTTGTGCCGGAACGATACCGGCTGCTCAAAGATAATGTTCCCGCCGGTGCTATGGGATTGCCGCCGACGCGTTGCCCGAGCTGCGGTTTTATAGACAATACCGGCCGGGCAGAGGAGGTCTCGAACGGCGACAGGATTCTGGTGCTGAAATGTATTTACCAGTTTGTCGAGCCGAAGCGATGGGATGTTGTTGTGTTTAAGAATCCGCTTGAGCCGCCGATAAACTTTATCAAACGTATGATAGCAAGACCCGGAGAAACGGTGGAGATAATCGACGGCGATGTCTATATCAATGGATTGATAGCGAGAAAGCCGCCCAAGGTCCAGGAAGAATTGTGGATGCCGGTGTACGACAATGATTATCAGCCCGCCCTGCCCGACGAAGGGACATTCAACGGTCACAACTGGAAGCAGCCGTTTGTGACGGCGGGTTCTCTATGGAAAGAAGACCCCGCAAATCCTGTCTTATTTTCTCTCGATAGTCCCGCCGACCAGGTCAACGCACTGGCTTACGATACGAAGCTGGGCAACGATTTCAGAACCGCTTATGCATATAACGATGTTGATGATTACAGAAATATGCCCGTTTGCAGCGACCTGATGGCGAGCTTTTATGTTATCTGCAAAGGCGACGAAGGAGGAGCGGGGATTTCATTGAGCAAATACCAGACGATTTACAAGGCGTGGGTCGATAATAAGGGAAAGATGAAGATTTCCAGGACGTTCGGCGGCAGCGAGACGGAACTGGCAAGCAAGGAGACCGCACTGGTTTTATCCGGCAGGCCGGTTCGCATCAAATTCGCAAACGTTGACCATCAGCTCGTTTTTGAGGCGGGCAGCGAAAAATTGTCTTATGATTTGGGGCTTAGGCCGGGCGATGCAGGCGAAAGAAAAACCAATATCGAACCGCGGGTGGAGATACTGGGCAGCGGGAAGCTTACTTTGTCGCACCTGTCAATCGTCAGAGATACTTATTATACATCCGGCAGAGAAAGACAAGGAAGGAAAATTTTAAGGGCAGACGAGGGAAGCCCGCTAACACTCAAGGCCGACCAGTATTTTGTTCTCGGCGACAACAGCCCAAACAGCGAAGATTGCAGGTGGTGGGAAAGCAAAGGGATTGGTAATAACGGCAGGGAATATGACGAAGGAATAGTGCCGCGAGATTATCTTGTGGGCAAGGCGGTCTTTGTCTATTGGCCCGGCGGTTTCAGGCCGAGTATAGGGCAGAGCAGTTTTCCTTTTGCAATTATACCCAACGTCGGCAAGATGCGGTTTATATTCGGCGGCAGGGACAATTAATTATTTTGCAGCCGGTTGAACTTTTTAAGGTGCCGCAGTTTTTTTTCAGACCCGGATTGAACTGGCTTGTCCGGCCAATATGGCCTTTATCTCTCCAGCTGTTTTTTTCGTAGCGCCCTGGTTTTTCCGGATTACATTTTGACCGCTGCGGGCGATTTCCCGGGCATAACCAGGCTCATCGAGACATTTTTCAATTGCTTCTGATAATTCAAGATTATTTTTAACCTGAATTGCGCCCTTGTCTTCGAGCAGGTCGCGAGCGGTCTGGTTGAAGTTGAAAGTGTAAGGACCGAAGATTGTGCATTTGCCGAGAGCGGCGGCTTCGGCCATATCGGAGCCTCCCATTGGGACAAGGGAGCGTCCGACAAAGATGAGTGATGCGAGGGAATAAAATTTTCGCAAATCGCCCATAGTATCGCCAAGTATTACCGCATTAATTGATGATTGATTAGCGACATTTAAGGTTTTGTTCTTTATTTTACTGTATCGGATTGATTCGAAACTCCCCTGCCTGATGAGGTTGTCAACCTCGTCGAAGCGTTCCGGCTTTCGCGGGATGACGGCAAGGCGGAGGTCCCGGAATTTTTCCTGCGAAACAATTTTCTTGTACACTTCCAGTATTATTTTTTCCTCGCCGTCTCCTGTTCCTCCCGCAACAAATAATCTCTGGTCTTTGCGTATATTTAAACCTTCAGCGAGCCGGTCTGCGCCTTCAACCTTGTCGGCAATCTGGGCAGTGTCATATTTTAGCGAACCTGCCACAATCACCCTGTCCGCCTTCGCACCGAGCTGTATAAACCGCTGTGCATATTCCGGGCTTTGTGCGAGTGTGAGTGTGATTCCTTGAAATATCTTTTTTACAACCGGACGAAACGCCCTGTATTTCGGGTAGCTTTTGTTGCCTATTCTGCCGTTGACGACAACAACGGGAATATTTTTCCGGTTCGCGATACCAACGAGGTTCGGCCAGATTTCTAGCTCGACGAGGATGCAGATTGCGGGGTTCAAATTTGCAAAAGCCCTTTTCATAATAAAAGACAAATCGAACGGAAAATAAATAACCGTGAATTTGCTGCCGTACAGTTCCTTTGCCCTCGTAAAGCCGGTATCTGTTGTGCTGCTTATGACGATTTCGAAACCGGGCAGTTTGTCAAGCTCATTGACAAGCGTTTTTACGGCATTTATCTCGCCGAGGCTGACGGCGTGAATCCAGATGCTTTTTTTATCCGGCGATTTGCGGCAGATTTTCCCGAAGCGGTTTGCCCACCCTGCACGGTATCGTTTGTGCCGGACCATCCTGTAGAGCAGGACGGGGCTGATTAAAATAGCTGCAATGAAATATAACAAATCAAAAACGAAAGTCATTTTCATCCTTTGAAAATGTGCCGCCTGCCTTTTTGCCTTGCTGCAACCAGCCCTGTGGGACAGCCGATAAATTTGCCCGCTCTCGGCGGACTGCTCTGCTTCGTTATTCGCAAAGCTCATAACGGAGCAGGAGGGATTCGAACCCCCGGTGCCCGTAGGCACAACGGTTTTCAAGACCGTCGCTTTCAGCCGCTCAGCCACTGCTCCACAATAGAGGCCGATATTATATAATGAACCGCGGAAACTGCAAAGGGTTAAAATAAGCTTATCACCTCCCGCCTCGGCAGCCTGTGTGGACTAATGATTAATTCCTTCTATGAGATTAACCGCCTCTGCGAATATTTTTTCAGGCGGTTCCTCATTTGCTATATCGAGCCAGCGGACGTTCTTGAAACTCCTAAACCAGGTCCGCTGGTGTTTAGCCAGGAACCTGGTATTTTTTTTGATGAGCTCGACCGCATCATCGAGAGACGTTTTGCCATTGATATAATCGATTATTTCGGCGTACCCGATTGCACAACGGGCCTGCATACTCAGGGGTTTTTCTTCAGCCAGCAGCGATTGAACCTCATCAACGAGACCTGCCTCAATCATTTTGCCGACCCTCGCATTCATCCTTTTATTTTCCTCCTGCTTGTCTCTTCGCAGTCCCAAAACTATCCAGTTATGGCCGGCATTTTTTTCGGAATCCCACTGATTCTGAAAAGCGGATATCGGCTTACCTGTAATGCGAAAGACCTCGAGCGCCCGTATAATCCGTTTTTCGTCGTTGCTGCTGATTCTGCCGGCTGTGTCAGGGTCAACCTTTTGCAGCTGCTCATATAAACTTTTCAGACCGTTCGTTTGCGCCTCCGTTTTAAGCTCGCTGCGTATCTTTGCATCCGCAGAAGGGCCTTCGAACAAGCCGTACAAAAGGGCCTTGATGTATAGTGCGGTACCGCCGACAGCGATAACCGGTTTGCCTTTTTTTCGGATTTCCTCGATTGCCGCGTTTGCGGATTTGAGAAACAGGCCTGCGCTAAATTGTTCGCTCGGCTCGATTATATCTATCAGGTGGTACGGAACAATCTGACGGGCTTCTTTCGGCGGCTTGGCGGTGCCGATGTCCATTCGTTTATAGACTTTCATCGAGTCTATACTGATAATTTCTCCGCCGGTTTGCCTGGCCAGTTCGAATGCAACCCTGCCCTTGCCTGATGCGGTCACGCCGATTATTAAAACAAAATTGTTTTCCATAATAGTTTTTGTGAATCAATTGCCTTTGCAGTATAATCAGCCCGAAGATTGTTTGCAATTTTAAACTTTAAGGGTGCCTCTATGCCCACAAACCAGGCCGGTCACAGCGATTTTGACGTTGAGCTTGCCAATAACAAAAAAGTTGTCGATGCGATGCTCGAACGATTGCTGGCAGAGCAAAAGCAAATCGAGCCGAACATAATGCAGGCGATGCGTTATACCCTCGAAGGTCCCGGCAAGCGTATCAGGGCAGCGATGCTTTTGTGGTGCTGCCGGGCTGTAAGCGGCACGATTAACGAAAACGCAAAAATTGCCGCCGCCGCCGTTGAAATGGTGCATACCTATTCTCTTATTCACGACGACCTGCCCGCTATGGATAATGACGATATGCGCCGCGGCAAACCCACCTGCCATAAAAAATTCGACGAGGCAACTGCGATTCTTGCCGGCGATGCACTTTTGACCTTTGCCTTTGAGGTTCTCTCCGAACGGATAAATAATCCTGCGGCAGCCGTTGCGTTGATTGGCGAGCTTGCGGCGGCGGCGGGGCCCGCTGGTATGATTGCTGGCCAGATGGCCGACCTCAGGAGCCAGAAGAAAAAAGGAAACAGGGAGCTTCTCGAATACATCCACACGAACAAAACGGCGAAGATGTTTCATGCCGCTGCTGCGATGGGCGCTATCTGCGGCGACGCCGACCGCAGGCAATACGAATCGCTCGGCGAGTACGGTTTGAAAATCGGCCTGTGCTTCCAGATTACAGACGATATTCTCGACGTCTGCTCTTCGAGCGAGCAGCTCGGCAAAACCGCGGGTAAAGACACAAAGGCAGACAAGGTAACCTACCCGGCTGTCATCGGCCTTGAAAAATCCAGAGAGATTGTGCGGGAGCTTGCGCAGCAGGCAATCGACGAACTTCAGTCATTCGGTCAGGAGGCCGTTTTCCTCAGGCAGCTCGCAATGGAATTGCTCGACAGGAAAAAATAAATCCCGCAGTTTTTTATCGGCAGATTAGGCTGTGCGTACACTTCTCGAAGCCGGCATCAAACAGCCTGTTCTTTGGTTGTCTTTTTTTTCTTTTTGGAAAGAGAAGGGCCGAGAATTGCCGTTGCCTGTGCCGCTGATTTCGGAGGCCAGCTGCCCTCCTCCTGAAGCTTTTTTAATTCTTCGAGTTTGCTCATATCAATAATGGTTCTGCATTTCGGAAATCTGTTGCAGCCCAAAAATTCGCCTTTTCTGCCTTTCCTGATAACGAACTCGCCGCTTTTGCATTTGAAACATTTCAGGCCCGTCGGGCGCGGCGGCTCTTTCGGCTGTGTTGGCGGGGCAATACCGCCCTCTTTGTCAATCTTCAGTATCGTTTTGCATTCCGGGTATCCGGAGCAGCCAAGGAATTTACCGTACCTGCTGGTTTTCTCGACCATAGCCTTGCCGCAATTCGGACATTTATGCTCGGTAATTTTTTCCTCAACCATTTTCCCGTTCTGGTCGCACGGGCAGGCAAATTTGCAGTCCGGGTATCCCGAACAGCTCAAGAACCTTCCCCTTTTGCCGAATCTGTAGACCAGCGGCTTTTGGCATTTGGGACAAGTATATTCGCTCGGCGTGGTTTCGGCCTTTGCGTGTTTCATCTGCTCGCCGGCTCTCTCAAGGCTTTCTTTGAACGGGCCGTAAAATTCCTTCAGGACGCTAATCCAGTCCAGATGCTGCTCCTCGATTTCGTCGAGCCTTCCCTCCATATACCTCGTAAATGCCAGGTCCATTATCTTCGGGAAATATTGCTCTAATTTGTCTGTGACAACCTCGCCGAGGTTTGTTGCGAAAAATTGTTTTTTATTCTGCTCGACGTAGCCCCGCTCCTGAATGGTGCTTACAATGGAAGCATAAGTGCTTGGTCTGCCGATGCCTTCTTTTTCGAGAGCCTTTATCAGCGAGGCCTCGTTGTACCGGGCAGGCGGCTTTGTAAAATGCTGCTCCGCCCTTAAATCCACAGCCTCAAGATTCTGGCCGACCTTAACAGCCGGAAGCTGCTGCTCCGGGGAACTAACAGGCCAGACCTTTGTAAAGCCGTCAAAGGTTATTACTCTTCCTGTGGCACGATAGAAGCAATTGCCCGCCGGCGTCGTTGCGGTGATATCGATATTTGTAACATCCCATCGTGCGGATGCCATCTGGCAGGAGACGAACCGCCGCCATACCAAATCATAGAGCTTAAACTGCTCATCGGTAAGAAATTCCTTTAACTGCTGCGGTATCATATCGACATCGGTAGGCCTTATCGCCTCGTGTGCCTGCTGTGCGTTCTTTTTGTCGGCATAGAACAGGGGTTTTCCGGGCAGATACTCGCTGCCGATATTTCTGCCAATATAATTGCGAACCTCGTTGATTGCCTCCGGGGAGATATGCGTGCTGTCGGTTCGCATATAGGTAATCAGGCCCAGCGAACCCATCGAGCCGAGGTCAATACCTTCGTACAACTGCTGAGCGACCATCATAGTTCGTTTGGCGGAAAAGCCGAGTCGATTTGCGGCTGCCTGCTGAAGCGTCGAGGTGATAAAGGGCGGCGAAGGACGCGACGTGGACTCTTTGGTCTGCAAATCGGAAACTTTGAATCTTGCATCCTTGAGCGAGTTGAAGATTTTGTCGGACTGCTCCTTTTTGGATGCCGCGAATTTTTCATCGCCGACTTTATACAGTTCCGCCTTAAAGGCGTTATGCCCTGCGAGCCACTGCCCCTGCTGTTCGAGAGTTGGAGACTGTTCTTCGGATTTGCCGGCAAAAAAATCCTGCCACTGCTGATGGTAGTCGGCGTTGGTATCGGTGGTGAAGACGGCAGGGATTAGCCAGTATTCTTCCGGCCTAAAATTGCGGATTTCCCTTTCTTTTTCGACCACCATTTTGACCGCTACCGACTGAACCCTGCCGGCGGATAGTCCCCTGGCTACCTTCTTCCATAACAGTGGGCTTATCTGGTAGCCGACGAGCCTGTCGAGGATGCGCCTTGCCTGCTGGGCGAGGACTTTATCCATATTGACCTTGCCCGGGTGGGCAAAGGCCTGCTTTATCGATGATTCGGTGATGGCGTTAAAAATTACGCGAAATGTCCGCTCCTCCGGTATGCCCAGAAGCTCAGACAGATGCCAGGCGATTGCCTCGCCTTCGCGGTCAAGGTCGGTTGCCAGGTAGAGATTACTGCAATTTTTGGCGGCGGCCTTCAATCCCGCCACCGTCTTTTTTTTACCGGGCATTACCTGATACGTCGGCGCAAAATCGTTTTCGATGTCCACGTTCAGCCCGCTCGCCGGCAGGTCCCGGACGTGCCCCATCGAGGCCGTCACCTCGTAGCCGCTGCCTAAATACTTGTTTATCGTCTTTGCCTTGGCGGGCGACTCAACGATTACCAAAGATTTACCGTTTGTTTTTGTCTTTGCCATAATCAATCTTAATCGGCGTTTATTGAAATAATATTTAATAAAGTCAAATACAGATATGGAGTTGAATTGTCAAGGATAAAAGCCTTTTGCGAGGATTTGTTTAGCCGTCGCCGGCACGGCGACGATATTATCGTTTAGCCCTCGGCGGAACGCTGATGATATTATTGTTTAGTTCGCCGCAGGCGAATCGGAACGACAACTGTAGTATTTTGTCGATACGACACCGGTATGTTTTTGATTTTATCGTTGTTTTTTTCGCTTTTTCGGGTTATGTTTTTGAAAAAAGCAGCCGTGCCGGCTCGCCGCAGGCGAGCTAAACAAGAGGAAGATTGTTAATGATTGTTGCGTATCACGCCGTTTTTACCACTTACGGCACGTGGCTGCCGAATGACCCGCGGGGTTCTTATTCCAAAGAAATCTATAATGACCAGCTCCGTTTGTTGGGTGAGATTAAATATGGTCGCCAAATACCGCCACCGAAAAAATTGCTTCTGAATTTCTATTCTGAAGCGATTCCTGTTTTGGGCAGGCCGGCGTTTTTTATCAACGACCATACAAGGCCGATTGTTGCTGCTGGTTTCATGACCGCGGTTCAGCGGTTAGACATTAAAGTTGGTGCCTGTGCGATAATGAACGACCATATACACGTTCTTGTTCTTCGTTCGCGATATAGAGTCGAATATATTGTTAATCAGCTCAAAGGTGCTGCAACACTGGTCTTAAAATTGAAACACAGTCCATGGACGCGAGGTTGCTGGAAGGTTTTTATTGATGACACGGAAGTGCTTAAGGCCGCCATAAAATACATAAACGCCAATCCTGAAAACGCCGGTATGAGTGCACAGAACTGGGATTTCGTTAAACCGTTAACGGATATTTTTCGTTGTCGTGCCGACAACGGCTAACCAAATTAATATAAATTCAACAGTTTTTTGAGGATGGGTTTAAGCTTTCGGACGGCCTGTCCGCGATGGGAAATCGCGTTCTTTTGACTATCCTGTAATTGTGCAACCGTTTTATTTAAGGATGGCACAAAAAAAACCGGGTCATAACCAAACCCGTTTTCACCAGTTGGCTTATCTATCATCAATCCTTCCAGTTTTCCTTCAGTCTCAATCAAAGCCTTTTCGGGATTCGCAAGACATAAGTGGCAAACAAATCTTGCGGTCCTTTTCTCTTTTGGAACATCTTTAAGCAGTTTCAGGACTTTTTCAAAATTCCTCCTATCGATTTCTTTTCTGGTTTTCTTCATGTCTTCGTGTCTTTGTGGCGAAGATTCTGCAAATCTTGCGCTTTTTACGCCCGGCTCTCCGCCGAGCGCATCAACCACCAAACCCGAATCATCAGCCAGGGTTAATAAGCCGGTTTGTTTCGCATACGAACGCGCCTTTTTACGTGCATTTTCCGCAAATGTCTCGCCGTCTTCTTCTACCGGCGTTATATTCGGAAAATCCCGCAGGCTCACCCAGCTGACGCCCTCATCGAGCATCGCCGCCAATTCCGCAAACTTCCCCGCATTACTCGTTGCTATAAGTATCGTTTGTTTCAATACCATTGCTTAATGCCCACTCCATCAATTCCAACGATTCGGAACTTTCATCAACTCTTCATGCAACATAGCAAGAAGATCTGGGGCAACGCCATCAGTAGCTTTCATTTTCAAATAATACTTGTTATCTAACCTTTCCTGCATTACCAACAAACTCAATGCACAATTGAACAAAATCACATCTTTAGCTTGTTCATTGTCATAACCATCTGCCAAAAGTCTTTTGAACAGGTAATCAAACGTAAACCTGTCAAATACTTCGTGATTTTCTTTGATATAACTTGACAATTCATCTTCTGTTTTGTAATCCACACTAACTCCATGTAGGTTCAAGAGAGTAGCGTGTCCGGGAACAAACACGTGTTTACCACTCTAAACTTGCGGTGCCACCATTCTTGAATGATTTAATATCACAACGGCCTGTCGACTTTCCACAGTTCGGGCACTTTCTTACGCCACTGTGAACACGAGAACCACTCACAATGAACACCTTGCCACAACAAGGACAGCGAAAAGCAGCGTTGTTCCCCGCCCAGTCTTCGTCCATTCCGAGATTATTTTGGTCAAGAACCTTCTCTGACATTCTCATTTCTCCTTATTCCATCGTAAAATTAACTCAACAGTTTCTTCAACAACGCTCTTTGGAAGTGGAGGCGGTTTTCGGCCTGGTCAAAAATAATCGAATTGGCAGACTCCATCACCTCATCGGTTATCTCCTGGCCGCGATGAGCAGGCAGACAGTGCATAATCTTTGCCTTCGGGGCAAGAGCGAGTAAATCGTCATTTACCTGAAAACCAGCAAAGGCCTTCAGACGTTTTTTCTCCTCTTGCTCCTGGCCCATACTCACCCATGTATCCGTGTAAATTACATCGGCACCTTTGACGGCGTCGGCGGGCTTCTGAAACCGGCTGACGCTTCCGCTGCTGATGCCATCGGCAATTGCGATACTATCAGCGTCGAGTTCGTAACCTTTGGGCGATGCAATCGTCATCTTCAGCCCGAGCTTTGCCGACGCGAAGGCCAGCGAACGTGCCACGTTGTTGCCGTCGCCGAT
>PLLP01000014.1:664-138476 GCA_003141315.1 Phycisphaerales bacterium | reverse complement strand
GTAGCCGTTGTATCCCACCAGACCGCCGACAAATGCAGAACCGCTGACCGTACCTGTCGAATAGCAATTGCTGATATTGCTGTTGGAGCAGCCGTTGTATCCCACCAGACCGCCGACACTGTCAGAACCGCTGACGGCACCTGTCGAATAGCAATTGCTGATATTGCCGTTGTCGCCGTTCCATCCCACCAGACCGCCGACATAAGAAGAATTAGAACCACCGCTGACCGTACCTGTCGAATAGCAATTGCTGATACTGTAGCCGTTGTATCCCACCAGCCCGCCGACAAATGCAGAACCGCTTACAGTAAAATTCTCAAGGCCGAGGTTTTTAATCGAGCCGTGGTTGACGCCAAATAAGCCTCCGTTTGTAAAATGAGTGATTTTATGGCCATTGCCATCAAACGTCCCTGCAAAGGCAGTACTTCCAATGATTGCCTTCATAAAGACTTGCCCTGCCAAATTAACATCCGCCGTCAGGATAAAGAACTTGTCATAATCCGCCGTATTGGCGCCCAAAGCCAGCAAGTCATTGGCATCGGCGATTTGGTATGGGTTGTTCGGCTCGCCGGCGCCGCCGCTGTATTTGGCTTCAGCGGCTGTACATACCAATAAAGCGATTATTGCCAGACTGAGAACTGAGTGTTTTTTCATTTTCCACCTCATTAAAAAAATCCTTAAATATTATACTTGTTTCTATCCCCTCAAGTCAAGAAAAAACTGAGTGGGTGCCTTATGGACAGGAACGACTGATTGGTTACAATAGAGGAATGAAAGCGTATCCACTTAAATTTGAGCCGATTTTCAAGCAGCGAATCTGGGGCGGGCAGAAACTCCATGATATTTTAGGTAAAGATTTGCCCGCGGGCGAAAAAATCGGCGAAAGCTGGGAATTAACCGACCTGCCGGTAGATAAGTCTGTAATAATAAATGGCGAACTTAAAGGACTGACGCTGAATGCAGCGATAAGGAAATTTCCAAAGGAAATAACCGGCGATGCAAATTTTAAGCTGCCGTTCCCCCTGCTGATAAAGTTTATCGACGCTGAAGATATATTAAGTGTCCAGGTTCACCCGGATGAAGAGACCTGCAAAAGAATGGGCAAAGGCGAGCCGAAAACGGAGTGCTGGTATATTGTCGAGGCGGCACCGGGCGCTTTTATATATAAGGGAGTGAAAAAAGGAGTCACAAAAGACGAATTTGCAAAAGCGATAAAAAAAGGAAACGTGGAGGAACTTTTGCAGAAGGTATATGTAAAGGCGGGCGAGTGCCATTATCTGCCTGCGGGGACGGTTCACTCGCTCGGAGCGGGGCTGATAATCGCAGAGATTCAGATGCCATCGGATACGACATACAGGGTATATGATTTCAACCGTCTCGATGACAAAGGAAACCCGAGGCCGCTTCATATCGAAGAGGCGATGGAAAGTATTCACTTTGAAAGTCCTGAAGAATTGCCGGCAGCAACAACCGGCAGGCTGGTCGATAGCAAATACTTCAAGGTCGATAAAGGTCAGGCGGCGAGGGAAAGCGAACTGCTGCTTGCCGCTGGAAAAATGAAGGCGATAATCATAACAGGCGGCAGCGGCAGGATAAAATCAGCCGGCAGAAAAAGTGAGGAATTTAAGGCAGGCGATTGTTTATTGATACCCGCCGATTATGAGGGGACTATGGTTTTTGTGAAGAAGACCGAATACCTTACGGTGATGATTTGAGATTTTTTTTGACAATCCGGCCAAATTTAAGTAGAATAACACTTTCAAAATAACGATTTAATCCGGACTTTTCAGGGTTGGGGCAGTAAAAGGTGTGTGGTTTTGCAGAATTTTTCTATAACTTTATTTTGGAGCAGGTGCTATGACAGACTGGGAAAAAAGAATAAATGAGAAAAAGGCAGTGATAGGCGTATTGGGACTCGGCTATGTGGGATTGCCTTTGGTGCGAGAATTCACGTCGGCGGGGTTATCCGTGGTGGGTTTCGACATTGACGCCCAGAAAGTCAAGGTGCTAAATTCCGGCAAAAGCATAATCAAGCATATACCGCATTCGGATGTTGCCAAGATGAAAAAATCCGGATTGTTCGAGGCGACGTGCGATATGAAACGCATAAAAGAGGTCGATGCGGTAATTATATGCGTGCCGACACCGCTCACAATAAACCGTGAGCCGGATATGCAGTATATCGTCAAAAGCACAGAGACCATTTCGAAATATATCCAGCGAGGTCAACTGATTTCACTGGAAAGCACGACATATCCCGGAACAACAAGGGAAGTAATGATACCGATTCTGGAAACAAGCGGGCTGAAAGCGGGAGTGGATTTTCACCTGGCATTTTCGCCGGAAAGAGAAGACCCGGGCAATAAGTATTTTACGACAAAGACGATACCAAAAGTCGTCGGCGGCCTGACAAAAAAGTGCAAAGAGATGGCCTGCCAGATGTATGGGGCGGCGATAAATCGTGTTGTGGCGGTGACGACGCTGGAAGTGGCAGAGGCGACGAAGATACTGGAAAACGTCTATCGCTGCATCAATATAGCAATGGTCAACGAATTGAAAATGGTTTTTGACCGGATGGGAATTGACGTCTGGGAGGTAATAGAATCGGCGAAGACCAAACCGTTCGGATTCAATCCGTTTTATCCAGGGCCGGGCCTCGGCGGACACTGCATACCGATTGACCCGTTTTATCTGACCTGGAAGGCAAGACAGTACGGGATGGCGACGAGATTCATCGAGCTGGCCGGCGAAATCAACACGAATATGCCACACTACGTAATAGCAAAAACAATGGATGCCCTCAACGAAAGAAAGAAAAGCCTCAAAGGCTCGAAGGTGCTGGTGCTCGGGCTTGCTTACAAAAAAGATATAGACGACCTGCGGGAGTCACCATCGATAGAACTGATTGAGCTTCTGGAAAAGAAAGGCGCCAAGGTTGATTATAACGACCCCTATGTGCCGCATTCGATAAAACAGAGGCAGCATCATTTGCAGATGAAGAGCAAAAAGCTTTCGACGAAGATGCTGAAAGGCTATGACGTTGTGGTGATTTCAACCGACCACACCTGTTATGATTATCAGTGGATAGTGAACAATTCAAAGATGGTGGTCGATTCGCGAAATGCAACTGCGGGCGTAAAGAGCGGCAGAGAAAAAATAGTGAAGGCATAGCCGAAAAGACCTGGAAAGGAATCCCGCGGTGCTGAAGGAAAGTGAAAACCCGCCGCTGTCGTGGCCTGAAGGAAAGCCGCTGCGCGATTTTTCCGGGCAGTGGTGGGTGGCGCATACCAAAAGCCGCAACGAAAAGGCACTGGCAAATCAGCTTGCGCGAAAAAACGTGAGCTATTTTCTGCCGATGCAGTGGAAGGTCGGCTTCAGCAAAGGCAGAAAGCAGCGGTCGCTTTTGCCGTTATTCGGAGGATACCTGTTTTTCTGCGGTGATGAGCCGGCGAGGCTTGAGGTATTAAAGACAAATCGTGTCGCCAATTGCATCGAGGTAAAAAACCAGACAAAATTAGTGGAAGAATTGTCGCAGATTGAGCAGGCGATAAAAGCCGGCGCCGATTTGACGCCGCACGATTATATGCAGGTTGGTCAGCGGTGCAGGGTGACAGGCGGGCCGCTGGCGGGCCTGTCAGGTATTGTCATAAAAAACCGGGCAGCGGCAAGATTGGTGCTGCAGGTAGATATGCTTGGCCAGGCTGCGAGCATTGAAATTGATACGGATGTCTTAGAGCCGTTAGATAGTCCAGCCTGATGCTTGTTTCAGGACGACAAAAATTACCGGCTAATGAATGCTTGTTTTGCACTGCCGGATAAGTTAGAATACGATTACCGGGGCGTAGCGCAGTTTGGCTAGCGCGTTGGACTGGGGGTCCAAAGGTCGGTGGTTCAAGTCCACTCGCCCCGATTTTGATTGGCAAAGCAAACAAAAATAGAGTCCGCTGCTCACGGAAACGTCAGCGAAGGTTAGCCGGAGAGAAAAAGCGTTCAAGCCTGTACACGAGCAGACCGGCTAAAAGCGTAGCCAGCAGGACAACGAGGCTTACGGGCTTATTCACAGCAGCATACGCGACGGCACTATAGATTAGAATCGCACAGACAGCAGAAAAGATTACGGGCGTGAAGGGGTAGCCGGTCACACGATAAGGACGCTCGACATCAGGCTCCTTCTTCCTGAGAACAATCACGGACAAGCTGCTTGCCAGATAAAAGGCATAGACCGCCGGGGCTGTATAAAGAATCGTATCGACAAAGGACCCGAAAGCAAGAATGAGTGTAATAGCAATAACCCCCTGCACCAAAAGTGACCAGGCAGGCGTTCCTGTAAGCCTGTGCCACCTGCCGAGAATGCCAAATGCAGGATGCTCAGCACCCATAGCATAAGAAATACGAGCGCCGGTAAAGATGAGGCCGTTAACAGCTCCGAGTGCGGAGATACAGACCAACGCACTTATAAGCGAGCCTGCACTTTTTGGAAAAACGGTAGCAATGCTGTCGGCTGCGACTGCCTGTGAATTTGCCAGGCCGTTAAAACCGAGAGTGTAAAGGAAAGCGCCGTTGACCAGCAGGTAAAGAATAATGACCGCCGCGGTGCCGAAGAGCAGAGCGCGGGTAATGTTGCGGTTGGGATTTTTTACCTCGGCAGCGACATAAGCCATCTCATTCCAGCCGCCATAAGTAAATAAAACAAAAATAAGAGCAAGGCTTACCGGAATCGAACCGAAGGAGCCGGTATTAACAGGATTACCAGGTGAGACAAAAGCCACCCCTACAATAGCCAAAAGCCCCAGTGCCTTGACAGCGGTAAGAATATTCTGCACCCACTTACCCTCCTTGACGCCGAGAATATTGATTGCTGTCAGAATCGCAGCAGCGCCAGCAGCAAAAATCTGCTGACTATATGCGGATGCGGGGTGGTTAATAAAAGGGTCATAGACCGCGCGCGCGTAGGTGGCAAAGGCAAAGGCCATAATGGCAATGTCGCCGGGTCTGACAATGGTAAGCTGCGCCCAGCCGAATAAAAATCCCGCCCATTTTCCATAAGAGCGGCTTAAATATACATAGTCGCCGCCCTCTTTAGGATACGCGGTAGCCAGCTCTGCATAACAGGCTGCGCCGCACAATGAAAGAATGCCGCCGGCGGCCCAAATCAACAACACCCCCCACCAGCAAAACGCCCCCTTTGCTATTGTCGGCGCCATCTGGTAGATTCCGGCACCGATAATAATACCAACAATTATGGATGTGGAATCAAAAAGCGATAATTCCTTTTTAGGAGTTGCTGTCATTAATCGATTTCTCAGGTTTATCGATTTTGGCCTGCTTTTTAAGCGGAGTTGTCCACAAGTATATCAAATGCGGTGCATTTGTTTCGTTCGAGACAATCGTCACAATCTTATCCGGCTCGACACCTTCCATGTCAAATTCCTGTGATACAATCCGGGAGCCGGGTTTGAGTTTTTCAAGCTGGGGGATAAGCCTTACGTTGAGTTCCGGAAGCAGAAAAAGAGTAATTACATCCGCTTTACTAAGGTCAAGAGTAAAGATATCCTGCTGCTCAATTGTGACGAGGTTTTCAACGTGATTCTTTTTTACATTTTCAAGAGATTCTTTGACCCTGTCGTATTCGATGTCGTAGCCAACAGCCCTACAGCCGTATTTTTTGGCGGCAGTCACCACTATCCGGCCATCACCACAGCCAAGGTCGTAGACTAAATCAGTCTTTTTGACCTTTGCCACCTCCAGCATTTTCTCAACCACGTCCTGCGGTGTGGGAACCGGGCCAACGTCCGGGTCGTGTAATTTTTTTGGTTTTATTTCCGCCTGTACGGCTGCCGTCGAAGATTGCCCGGATGTGCCGGTTGATTTTATCTGGCGCTGAAGGTCTTTGTGGTTGCTTTCGACACACTGCACAAGCAGAATTGTAAAACCTGCCAAAAGAACCACAGCAACTAAATTTAACGTGATTTTCTTTAACATTTGTTGTTCTCTTTCAAATAAATATCGAATCTGGATATTTCGATTAGCCAAATAATTTAATATATGCCGTCGGGCATAAAAAGTTTATTATATCAAAAATTATGTGCTTTAGTCAAGCGTTTGGTTGTTCTGCCCCGTGATGGGAAAATCGAACTTCTATTTTTCATTTTGTGGGAAGTTTTTTATGCCGAGCAAATAAGCAATTTTTTTGGGTATATCAGTATTATCGTAAGTTCCGGAAAAGGTTTGAGCAGCCGGGCCGAAGGCATATACAATTATCGGCAAGCCCGTGTGGTCCAGACTCGTCCACTTTACTTTAAGATGCTTCCCGGTTAAATCGCCGCCTGTGATGGTAAGGCCGCCGGTATCGTGGTCGGCGGTGACGATAACAAGCGTATGTTTATCCTTTAATGCGAAATCGACGGCCATCTTTACCGCCCTGTCGAAAAGCAGCGTTTGGCGAATCGTGTGGTTTAGATTATCCAGATGGGCGGCAAAATCAATCTGGCTGCCCTCGACCATAAGAAAGAAGCCTTTGTCCCTGTCGACGAATGATTCTTTTTCCGGTTCATTAAGAACCTCAATGGCCTTTCCTGTAAGCTCCGCGAGGGAGGGTTCCGGCTGCTGCGTAGTTAAGTGTTTGAGCTGGAAAAGACCGAGGATATATTTTCCTTTTGCGAATTTGAGACCATTTGCATCCTGAATATAAAGATACCCCAAATCCTCTGCCTGTTTTATGAGATTTTTATTATCGGGTCTTTTGCTGCCGGGAGCATTTTTTGGCAGGAAAAACTGCCGGCCCCCGCCAAACAAGACGTTGACTTTATTGGCGATAAGCTGCCCTGCGATTTCCGGTTCGTCATCTCGATTCGAGATGTGCGAGGCGAAACAGGCCGGCGTTGCATGAGTTATAGTGGAAGTGACGACAAGGCCTGTCTTAAAACCATTATCTCTCGCAGCTTCGAGAATCGTTTTTAACTTTGTTCCGTCAGGAGTGATACCAACCATTTGATTGTTGGTTTTTCGGCCGGCAGCGAGGGCAGTGGCGGCGGCAGCGGAATCGGTTATGAGTGCATTTGCAGAATAGTTTTTCTGGATTCCGATAACAGGAAAACGCTCCATATACAGCAGGCCGCCGGGTGAAGCCGCTTTGGCACGGGCAGAAGCAATAATGCCCGGACCCATACCGTCGCCGATTAACAGAATTACATTCTTAACATTATTGCCATCTATTAACGGGTACAAATTGACGTCTTTCGGATATTTGAAACTATTCGCATCCACAATGGCATTAAGGTCTATTTCATGCGAATCGTCCGCCGCATAGACAGCAGTAAGATTAAAAAACAGACAAAAGAAGATACAAAGAATGAATTTTTTCTTAAGAGTCTTCACTTAAACATTACCTCCAAATATAAAAAGTTTATTGCGCGAATTTCGATTCATTTGGCCGGTTGAGCGATTTTTTCATAAAGGTCTTTTTGAACAAGGCCGGCGATATAGAAGGCCGGTCGCAATTCTATATATTTTTTATCGAATAATGAAACATATATATTTTGGCTGCCGGGCACTGACTGTTGACTGAGGATTTTCAGGGTATCGGCCTCAAGGTCAGATGAAACAATAATAACCGGCGCAGGTTTAACAAAATGGTCAGGCTGCTTCCAGTAGCTCACATTAGTAAATTTTCGCAGATACCAGGGAATAGGCCAGTGGTCCTGCGAGCAGACGACCTCGATAAACATATTGTGGCCGTCAGGATAAGCAGAAGCGATTTTTTCCACTTTTTCAGATAGTAAATAAATTTCCTTCGAAGTCGGGGCATAAACATAAGGATTGGCAGGGTCGGCGTCGTATTTGAAATTTAAGGCGATACTTTGCCCGCAGATGCAGATGAAAAAAACAGAAAAAAGCAAGGCCGCGGCAAACCTGCCGATTTTTTTGGACAATATATCGAAAACTTCTGAGGCGGCAAAACCCGCAAGGAGAATAAAACCGGCAAGGAAATTAAGAATACACCAGGGCGTTTTATAGGGAATTAACGAATAGATAATCGTTACGAAAATTGTATAAAGGCAAAGGAACTGTATAAAGGGCTTATTGGCGTAAGTCCAGTCCTTCTTGAAAAGACATAAAATGCAGCCGCATACCGCCAGCAGGATAATGGCAGATTCAGACATAAGATAAAAGCCGCCGACTTTCGGAAAGAAAAGCAGCTGCAGATAGTAATACCATGCGTGAATATTAAACGGGTCATCGGCAGACCGCAGCAGGTAATTCCGGAAAGAGCCGAAGGAATCAAGGAAGACGGATGGATGCCTGAAAAAGGAAGAATAAAACGCCGCTGATATAAGTAAAGCTGTGCCGATTGCGATAAGGAAGTGAAACGGTTCGACCCGCCTGGGCGGGCTGATTTTAAAGAAAGAATGCGCGTGCCTGCTCGACAAAAACCTCACAATATAAAACGAGGCAAGCATCGAGACAAAGGCGATAATGCAGGTCTCTTTTGCAGCATACATCAAACCGGCAGAAGCACCCGCGGCGGCTGCCCAGAAAATTTTCCGCGTGGCGAAGAATTTATAACCGGAAACGATAAGGGCAAGAGAGGAAAAAACCAAAAGCATTTCGTGAATATAATAACGGCTGTAAAAGACCATAGCGGCAGAGACGGCACAAAGCAAGGCGGCAAAAAGTGCGGCCCTTTTCCCAATGCAATCGACAATGAGCAGAGGCAAAAGGACAAGCAGAACGCCGAAAAAAACCGGAACGATGCGAACGACTGCTTCGTCGAGCCGGGCAAAACTTTTGCAGCCGGTAAGCCAGGCAGGAATCAATGTAAAATAATTCAGGGCCGGCCCGTGATAATTAGCCGGGTCATAACGGTATTCATTTTTCTCCAGCAATTGGCCAAATTTGAAGGCCTGGACGGCCTCGTCGGCCTGCATAGGCCTTTGCCGCAGGCAAGGCGCCCGCAAAGACAAGGCAAATACAGCCACAAGTAAAAACCAAAAATATTTTTTGAGCAGTTTCATTCGAGAAGATTACAATAATCGTCAATCAATTATTTATTCAACCAGCCGATTGCGGTTATTATAATCCGGATGCATCTGAATTTCAAACACGGTTATTTTAATTAAAGCAAAAGAGACTTACGCAATGTGTCTGGCAGTATAAACCTGCCGGAATAATTCAATTGAAAGATGTCTGTGCAATGCTATGATATTTCAGGAATTGAAAAATGTATTTCCAAATTTATATCGGCAATCAATTTTGAGGAGTAAAGATTATGAGAACTGCAAGAATGTTCAGAATTTTCGCCGTTGGGACTTGTCTGGTTTTTCTGTTGGTTGGGAATTTCTCCTGTGAATGTCAAAAGGCGCAAAATAGTTCAGCAATGCAATTAAAGGAGTCGGTGCCGCCTGCAGTGAGCCCCGACAGAATCGGGATACCGACGGTAGCGACGTTCTCGATAGTCGCTTATGACCCGAACACAAAGGAGCTGGGCATCGCGGTGCAATCGAAGGTTGTTTCGGTCGGCTCGATTGTGCCATGGGCGAAGGCCGGCGTCGGCGCTATCGCCACGCAGTCCTACGCCAATACGGCTTACGGCCCGCAGGGTTTGAAATATCTTGAACAGGGTCTCGACCCGAATGATGTGATTAAGAAACTTATGGCAGGTGATGCGGAAGCCCCGTCACGCCAGATAGGTATTGTCGATGCCAACGGTCGAGCGGCGAACTTTACAGGCGATAAATGCAATAGCTGGGCAGGCGGACATAGAGGTAAATTCTACACCGTGCAGGGCAACATACTTGCAGGCCCCGCGGTCGTTGATGAAATGGCAAAGGCTTTTGAAAATACCAAAGGCGAATTGTCGTTGCGATTGATTGCCGCCCTCGAAGCAGGCCAGGCTGCCGGCGGCGACAAGCGAGGCAGACAATCAGCGGCACTTTATGTCGTTCGGGAAGGCTGGGGTTATGGCGGCTACAACGACCGATACCGCGACATCCGAGTTGACGATAACCCGGAGCCGATTAAGGAGCTTCGCCGTATCTATGAAATCTACAAAGAGGTTTTTCCACAGCCGGAACAAAAACCAACTGACGAAAAAAAATAGTTCGCGGCTGCCGAAAACAATTTAAATCACGGAGCCATCAATGAACTTTGGGGTAACGCGGAAGAAGCAGGATGAGCTTGAAGCGCGAATGGCGGCGCTGGGCTTGCGTGAAACAGACCTGCAGGAAAAATTTCTTCATTCATCAGGGCCTGGCGGACAAAACGTGAATAAAACCGCCAGTTGTGTTTACCTCAAGCACATCCCGACCGGCTTGGAAGTGAAGATGCAACGAGAAAGGTCACAGGCCCTGAATCGGTATTATGCGAGGAAGCGATTGTGCGAGCTGATTGAGCAGCAGAAATTGGGGGTTAATAGTCCGGCGGCATTAAAAGCCGACAAGATTCGCAAACAAAAACAACGCCGCAGACGCCGCAGCAGACAGAATGATTGATTTTTAATATAAAAAGAAACGGCTAAATTGTCAAACCAAAAGAGGGGTTGAATTACATTTGAGGTTGACTGATGAGCAATTTTCAGTAGACTTATGGCTTTGCAAAATTGTCCGGATTAAGGGCAAAAGCGTAAAATGGCAGGAAAACAAGGAGAAGTAAGTGGGATATAACTGTGTTGTTTTAATCAAGCAGGTGCCTGACACGAAAAGGATTACAGGCAAGGCGATGAACGACGACGGAACGGTGAACCGGGCGGCGCTTGCGGCGATTTTCAACCCGGAAGACCTCAATGCACTCGAAACAGCCCTCGAAATAAAGGATAAATTCGGCGGCAAGGTTTCAGTGATGACGATGGGGCTGCCGGCAGCGGCGGCGGTACTGCGGGAAGCGCTCTACCGCGGAGCAGACGAGGCGATTTTGATTACCGACAAGCGATGTGCGGCGAGCGATACGCTGGCAACGAGCTATATTTTGAGCTGCGGAGTAAAAAAATTAGATTACGATATAGTGCTTTGCGGAAGACAGGCGATAGACGGCGACACGGCACAAGTCGGGCCGCAACTGGCGGAGAAATTGGGGATACCGCAGATAACTTACGTCGAGGAGCTTGTCGACCTTGCGGAAAAGTCGATTACGGTGCGGCGGAATATTGGCAACGGCTGGCAAAAAGTGCGAGGGAAGCTGCCGATACTGCTGACGGTGACGTCGGAGGCGAATACGCCGAGAGCGACGGCGGCAAAAAAAATGATGAGATGGAAAAAGGCGATTACGCCGGCAGAGGTAAGGCAGAAGGTTTCAGCGGAGAATTCCGGAGCTGATAAAGGTACAATTAATAGTCTTTCGGAAAGAAAAATGGAAACGCTCGAAGGCAAGGGGCTTTTGATAAAGCAGTGGGATTTGGATTATCTCGGAGCGAATTTGAAATGGTGCGGGCGGGACGGCTCGCCTACAAAGGTTCACCGGATACAAAGCGTTGTGCTGGGCGCTAAAGAGAGTAAAAATATTGAGCCGACCGACAAAGGCGTTGCAGGACTGATACATGAGCTGCTTGAGGATAAAATTATCGCGTGATTCGCGAACAGGAGAAACTAATCATGAATGACAAGTGTCCTGTGTGTAATTCTGATGTCTTGGAGCCAAAGCAGTTTCCTATTTCGGTACCAGGAAATTACGACCGAACTAAACCCCTCTCAACACATGGCTACTCATATTCCTGCCTAAGATGCGGTAATTACCTACTGGAAAGTTTCGCGAAGGCACAGCTAATAGGTCGATTGGACAACAAACAAAAGATTGCTGTTCTTAGCCACTGGATTCGAACCAAACACGAGGCTATATCTGCCAGCGAAATCAGACGCAAAGAGGAAATCTTTCTTACAGACGAATTAGTCGCCGACATTATAAAACAACCGCCACCCAAACCCGCAGAGCAGGCAGATAACATTGTCCGCTGGCTGGGAAGAAAAGCCCCCGGTGAGAATATCAATTTTCAACTACAGGACAAGATGTCCATTATAGGATCCGCAACTCCAGAAGAATTCGGGATTGCCCTAGACTATCTTATCCGTAAAGGGCTGGTCCAAGGCAAAATCGCGAGACTCAGCCGTGGTCCGGAGGGTGATGACGTAGCACTCTCTTTTGAGGGTTGGCAATATTATGAAAAACTTAAACGAGGAGACACTGATAGTCGCAAGGCGTTTATGGCAATGGAATATGAAAATCCGGAATTAGATAAGATTGTTGAAGAGACCTTCAAACTAGCAGTCAAACAAACCGGTTTTGATTTATTTGCACTCAATGAGAAACCGAGAGCTGGCCTAATCGACGACAGGCTACGCGTTGAAATACAAACATCTCGTTTTCTTATCGCGGATCTTACCCATGATAATGCCGGTGCATATTGGGAGGCTGGTTTTGCCGAAGGTCTTGGAAAACCTGTAATCTACACTTGTGAAAAGAAAAAATTCGAGGAGGCCAAAACACACTTTGATACAAACCACCATTTGACGATACCCTGGGATGCAGAAAATCCCAAGGAAGCAGCGGAAAAATTAAAAGCAACTATTCGTGCCACTTTACCGGAACAAGCAAAATTAACTGATGATTAAGAATTATGAGATAAGGGCATGAGTGATATAATACACGAGCTTTTGGAAGATAAGATAATTGCATAAAAAGTAGCGTAGAGCGTGTAGCGTATAGGGTATAGAGAGACGAATATGATAGAGGTGAACAGGAAAGGCGAGGTTTGGGTCTTTATCGAACAGCACGACGGTCGGATTGAGGAGCCGTCGCTGGAGCTGATGAGCAAGGCGAGGACGCTGGCAGACAAGCTGAGTGTGAAATTGGGCGCGGTGCTGCCCGGTTACAAGATAAGAAACCTGGCTGAGAAAATTATTCATTACGGCGCCGACAAGGTATATGCGGCAGAGGCCGCCAAAGGCGGGCTGCTTGCGAAATACCAGACGAACAGTTACGCAAAGGTGATTTGCAAATTAATCGAAAAATACAAGCCGCAGATAGTCCTTTACGGTGCGACGGCGGCGGGCAGAGACCTTGCGCCGCGGATAGCAAGCGCAATCAAGGCAGGGCTTACTGCGGACTGCACAGATTTGCAAATAGGCGACCACACCGTAGCAAATTCGGATATTGTGCATCGGAATTTATTATTCCAGGTAAGGCCCGCTTTCGGCGGAAACATCATAGCGACAATCATCAATTACGACAGGTGGCCGCAAATGGCGACTGTGCGGGAAGGCGTGATGCTGATGCCGCAGCCCGACACAAAACGTAAGGGCGAGATTATCGAGGAAAAGGTGCAATTGAGCGATTCGGATGTGCCGCTTGAGATTCTCGAAGAGCAAAAAAAGGCCAGGAAGGTCAACCTGAAAGCCGCCCGAATAATAGTTGCGGGCGGAGCAGGCGTGGGCAGCAGGGAGAATTTCAAACTTATCTGGGACTTGGCGAACAGCCTTGGCGGTGCGCCGGCGGCGACGAGGGCGGCGGTGGATTTGGGATTTATCGACAAGGAATACCAGGTAGGACAAACCGGCACAACGGTAAGGCCGAGCCTTTATATAGCGGTAGGGATAAGCGGTGCGATTCAGCACCAGGCGGGGATGAGCCAGAGCCAGAAGATTGTAGCGATAAACAGCGATGCTGATGCGCCGATTCTTCAGGCGGCTCATTACAGGATTGTGGGCGATTTAAACGTTATTGTGCCGAGAATGATAAAGGCGCTGCGTGAAAAAGGGATTAAATGAGTTTTTGGTTTTAGGTTTCGAGTTAAAAAAATATGGCGAATTTTTACAGCGATAATGAAGATATAAAATTTTTATTCAGGCACATTGATTTGCAGCCTGTGGTAAAACTGCAGGAGGAGGATTTCCGCTTTGCGGGGGAATTCGATTATGCGCCTGCGGATGGAAATGAGGCGATAGAGAATTACGAAATGGTTCTCGCTTCGCTTGGGCAACTCTCTGCGGAATTTATCGCGCCGCGAGCAGAAGAGGTGGATAAGGAGGGAAACACGCTTAATGCGGACGGCACGGTAAGCTATGCAAAGGGAATCCGCGAATCGCTCGAAAAGCTTGCACAGGCGGAGGTAATGGGTTTTACGCTGCCCTACCGGTTCGGAGGTCTGAATTTTCCGAACGTTGTTTATACGATGGCGGTGGAAATAGTTTCGCGAGCGGACGCATCGCTTATGAACATATTCGGCCTGCAGGGGATAGCGGAAACGATAAACGCGTTTGCATCGGAAGAAATCAAGCAGAAATATCTCCACAAATTCGCAAAAGGCGAGGTGACCGGCGCAATGGTTTTGACGGAGCCGGACGCAGGTTCGGATTTGCAGGCGGTGAAGCTGCGGGCGTTTGAAGATGTGAACGGCAGGTGGTTTCTGCACGGCGTAAAACGATTTATCACAAACGGGTGCGGCGAAGTGCTGCTGGTTTTGGCGAGGAGCGAGCCTGACCGCAGCGGCGGGCTGGGGTTGAGTCTTTTTGTGTGCGACAGAGGCCCGACGGTTCATATACGCAGGCTCGAAGAAAAGCTCGGGATTCACGGCTCGCCGACGTGCGAGATATTTTTTGATAATACGCCCTGCGAAATTATCGGCGAGAGGCAGAGGGGGCTGGTCACTTACGTGATGAGCCTGATGAACGGTGCGAGAGTCGGGATTGCGGCGCAATCAATGGGAATTGCGGAGGCGGCTTACAATCTCGCGAGGGATTATGCGGCGAGCAGAAGGCAGTTCGGGGTCGCGATAGAAAAACTGCCCGCGGTTCGTGATATGCTGATTGATATGAAGATTGCAATCGAGACCGGCCGCGCACTTTTGTATGAGACGAGCGTAATGGTGGATTATGAAATTAATTACACGCAAATTTCAGAGACAAACCCGCCAGCGGACAAAGAAAAAAGCAAAGAGATGCGGAATACTCTGAAAAAGTATTCGCGTTTTGCATCGATGCTCACGCCGATGAGTAAATATTACTGCTCGGAGATGTGCAACAGGGCTGCCTATGATGCGATACAGGTTCTGGGCGGCAGCGGGTATATGCGGGATTATGCGGCTGAAAGATATTACAGGGACGCGAGAATTACGACAATTTACGAAGGGACAAGTCAGCTTCAAATCGTGGCGGCGGTGCGAGGGGTATGCAACGGGACGGCAGAACGGCTGCTTACAGAATATGCTGCGATGCAATACGATGAAAGCCTTAAAGATTTACTGGAAAAACTCACAGCAGGGACAGAACAATTGAAGCGGTCAATTGCTTATGTCAAGGAAAACGGCAATGAATATATGGACCTTTACGGCAGAGCAATTGTGGATATCGCGATTGATTTAATCTGCGGTTATTTATTCTGCGGGCAGGCAAGCACAAAAGCAGCCGGTCAGATGCCGCAGAGCGAAGGGGAGCCGGTCTCAATGAAAGAACGAAAAACAATAATCGCCCGAAGGTTTATCAGTAAGGCGATGCCGGAGATTGCGGCACTGGCGGAACAAATCTGCTCGGGCGACAAATCGACGCTTATCGACTATGAGAAGCTAGTGCCGCCGGTGTCGGGCGAGTAACGATTGAAACTCATCGAAGGCACAAAGGAACAAAGGCACAGAGAGACAAAGTATGCTGCGGGCGGTTATATTTGATTTTGACGGTGTGATAGTTGATTCTGAAATGCTGCACCTGGAGGCATTCAATATCGCACTCGCTCCTTACGGCATACAGATAACGAAAGAGCAATATTACAAAGAGATGCTGGGGCTGACCGATGCGGACCTTTTCAAGGCGATAATTGAATCTGCTGCCAATAAGGAATTTGTAAAGGCTGGAATAAACGAACTGCTTGCAAAGAAGCGGGATGCCTTTGAAAGCCTGATAAAGACCAAATGCAGAGTGATTGCCGGTGTGCGGGAGTTTCTGGATATTTTGAAGGCGAACAAGATACCTGCGGCAATCTGCTCAGGTGCGATGCTCGGCGAGATTGAGACTATACTCAACGTAAATAATTTGCGAAAATATTTCGAGATAATTGTGTCCGCTGAGCAGGTAAAACGCGGCAAGCCTTTCCCTGATGGTTTCCTTCTTACGCTGCAAAAGCTGAATCAGAAAAATAGGCCTGAAATACTGCCCGCTCACTGCGTCGTGATAGAGGATTCGCAGTGGGGACTTACAGCGGCGCAAGATGCCGGTATGAAAACAATAGCCGTCACCAACTCTTATGACGCCGAAGAACTTTCCTCTGCAGACAAGGTAATCGAAACCCTCGCAAAGCTTTCCATCGAGGATTTGCAAAAGATTTGCAAGTAGCAAAAAAGGTACAAAGGGGAAAATCACTGGAGGACGGCGGGAGCGCGGATTTTTGTCTGTTTAAGAGAGCCGGTAGAAAGCTGATATTCAATTCCGTCAACGGGAACGCCATTTAAGAAGCAGGGCCAGGACTTGTTTCCCCAGACGGTAATAAGCGGTTTGGCGGGATTTTCGACATCGTAGATAAGGTCGCTGCCGATAAGCTGAATGTTTTTATTTTTGCCGGCTTTTGTGACACTCTGCTCATCATAAGTGACGCCATCGGAGGCGAACAATTTTACAAGGTCTGTTTTGCCCGCGGCTGTTTGCGAGAGCCTGGCTTCGACTTTGCCGACAGTTGCCCTTGTTGGCAGCCCTTCTTTGCCATCGATAATAGGCAGGAAGCCAACGTTCATTCTGTTTTTGCCGGCCTGCGCCAGAATACGTCCCGTTTTGAGATTATATTCAAGACTTGCAAAGTCGCCAATTACGGCGTAGCACGGTTTTTGCAGGCTGAATTTCGAGGCGGTATCTTTGGAGGACTTCAAGGCATCGGTTTCCATTTTTGTAAGTCTGGAATTGTCAATAGCAATAAGGCCGGGACCCGTCGCGAGAAGAGTCTGATTGGCGGGGTCAAAATTGAAACTGCTGCACTTGATTTTGGTGAAGCCGATAATCTTGTTCTGTTCGAGCTTTTCGATGGCAACCTGGACGATGCCGCCATCAGCCTTAACGTATTTAAGGCTGCCTTTTGAATTACCGTCATTTTTATCCGCTACAGGAGAAGCAGGCAAACCCGCGAAGGCGGTCTCAATTCTCCCGGCTGTGAGTAAAAATATGCGTTCCGGAGAACCGGGCGCGGAAGGCATTCTGGCAAAACAATCGCCATCGAGGACGCGAAGATTCGAGAAGGCATCAAAGACAAGTTTTCGGCCAATGATGACGGTTTTATTCTTTGTGTCGCCCAAACCAGCAAGTCCCCTGCCGGCGGTGACGGTATCCGTTGAATTGATGGATGGCGGCAATCTCGGAGAATCCATCGGGGTTATAAGGATGCCGCCTTTGCAGGTGATATTAACATCCATCATTTCTGCGGAACTGCTTGTTTTGGGAGTTTTGGCGGCTGTTTCAGTTTTAATTTCGGCGGTGGATTCTGCCGGGGATGCAGTATTCGGTTCGGATTGTTTAAAAAGGATATTGTTAATCAAAAAGGAATCTGTAAGGACGACCTGATTCGGGCAGTCGATGGAGACAAACTTATTAAAGACCCAGCGATAAAAGAGTCCGCCGCTCGGCGGACCGGCAGGTAAATTTCCATCCTGATTTTGCGAGGTTTTGCCCATATTTTGATACGATGCGGGCTGAGACGCCGATGCGGTATTATCTGCGTTTCCAATTGCCGGCTGAAACAAAAGCGATTTGGCAGGAACAGTAAGTTTCAGACTGTTAAGGTCGTCAATTTTGAGGAATTCGAGTCTTCTTTTTTCAGCATTATAGACAAATTCCATCACTTTACCGGTCAATTGAATATTATCAGAGACGAATTTTACCGGGCCGCTGGTAAAGGAGCGGGAGCTGTCGGATTCAAAGGAAATGGTATCGAGATAAACGAAACTTTCCCTGAGGGAAGAGGAGGAGGATTTCGGCTGAATATGAACAATTACGTTTCCGGAAAGAGCGGCATCTTTTGGCCGGGGCTGCTTGAGGACGGTCTCGGTCTGGAGGTCAGCCAAATCGGCAGACATAACGACGGAAAAGTCGCTGTTAAAAAAGCTGATTTGAGGTTTCTCCACAAGCCATTTATCGCCTTCGGCGCGGAGGAGTTTTTTGAAGGTAAATTCTCTGTCAACCTCGCCGGCCTCGTTAAGGTGTTTATATACCGGATTATCAAGCTCGGCAATATTGACGTCGCCGATTCTGCCGATTTGGCCGGAACGAAGCATATTGCTGTCGGGCAAAGCAAGCTGAGGAGGTTTTTCGACAATGATAGGCTCTCTGTGGGATAGCGAACCGATGAAAAAATAAATGACGCAGATAAGCAGGATAGATATAAACCCAATCAATAAATTTCGACGAGACAACCGCATAAAACGTTCATCCTGAACTTAAGCGATATAACGAGTCATAAGTTTTTCCCATTTGCCGGTTTTTTTCAGGATAAATTCTATCGCTTCCCTGACGGCGCCGGAGCCTCCGGAACGGCTGGTGACAAAATCAGCATATTGTTTTACCTCATCAACGGCGTTCGCAACAGCGACAGAAAAACCTGCAAATCGCATCGGTGGTATATCGGGCAGGTCGTCGCCGACAAAGACGGTCTGGCTGGGGTCGAGTTTCAAATCATCGAGGAGTTTTTTCAGCGGGGGCAATTTATCAATACAATCTTCGAGGCAGTAATCGATTTCGAGCTGCTCTGCCCTGAAGTGAACCGGCTCAGAACGGCGACCGCTTAATAATGCGACTTTCATGCCCGCCTTTCGCCACATTCTTATGCCGTGGCCGTCGAGGGCGTTAAAGAATTTACTTTCGCGGCCGTCGGGATTAACGGCAATGGTGCCATCGGTGAGGACGCCATCGACATCGAGGATAAGAATCTGTAAATCTTCAAATTTTACCTGTCTTTTTTTCAATTCACTTTCCTGTAAAGACAATCAGCCGACAATTTTTATGGTTAATATATCCTGAACATCGATTAGACCGACGGGCCTGTCTTCAGAATCAACAACGGGCAGCTCATCGATACGGTATTTATTAAAAATGGCGGTTGCTTCCGAGGCGAGCGCATCGGAGCGGATTTTTTTGCAGCCTGCGGTCATAACATCCGCGGTTTTAGTATCGAAGGCGGCGGAGGCTTTTGCGGTAAAGAGCCGGCGTAGGTCGGCATCGGTAATAATACCCGCCAGTCTGCCGTCGCGGTCAACAACCATCACGGCGCCGTGCCGTTTGAGCGGGCCAGTAATGGCAAGCATTTCTTTTATGGTGTCATCGATAGAAGCGATAGGAAGTTTCTCGCCGGGTCTGAAAATCATAGACTGCTCTACGGTAAGCAGTTTTGTGCCGAGCGAGCCGCCCGGATGAAACCTCGCGAAATCCTCGACGCTGAAATTGCGGGCCTTCATAACGGTAAAGGCAAGTGCATCGCCGATAGCAAGCATACAGGCGGTTGAGACGCTTGGCGCCAGGCCGAGCGGGCAGGCCTCTTCGATTTTTCCCATACACAAAACAACGTCGCTGTGTTTGCCGAGCGAGGAATCCCTTTCGCTGGTAATTGCGATGAGTTTGATTTCTAACTGCTTTACGAGATTGATGAGGCGAATAATCTCATCGGTCTCGCCGCCATAACTCAATACGAGAACAATATCATCGCGGCGGAGTCTGCCGAGGTCGCCGTGGACGGCTTCCGCGGGATGCAGGAAATGGCTGGGCGAACCGGTGGAGGCGAGAGTAGCGGAGATTTTTCTGGCGATAAGGCCGGCCTTTCCGATGCCGCTTACGATTACAGAGCCGGTGCAGTTATAAATCATTTCAGCAGCTATCTCGAAGGACTGGTCAACGACCGGCGCAACTGAGGCGATACCGGCAGCTTCGGCGGAAAAAACCATCCGTGCGTATTCGAGGTCAAATTTCACGCAAGAACATCCTTTTCAATAATTTAAAAGTGAAAGGTAGTATCGTTAAAAGGCCGGTATTAGTCAAGGGCAATTTGTGGTTCGTGATTCGATACTCGATTCACAATTTATATTTTTACGACGGCGCCGCGGTCGTTATAGCAGACAAGCTCGTACTTTTCGCCGGTGAAATTTACGGAAGAGTGAACGGTAATTTTCCTGCTGCTCTGCTGCTCGATACGGAAAATCGCGGAGCGCTGCTCATTCTGAAGAAACTCCGCAACCGAAGGAGAAACAAAAAGTTCGAGCCTCTTTACCTGCTCCTTCGAGGAGGCAAACTGAAGCAATCTTATCATTTCGATGGTCTGCGATTCCTGGCTTTTGACAAAGCCTGAGCCGCCGCACTGCGGGCAAACCAGGCAAATCGTTGACTGAAGAGATGGCCGCATTCTCTGACGGGTCATTTCAATTACGCCGAACCTGCTGATGCGCAGGATTTTGATTTTTGCGCGGTCGGCCTTGAGGGTGTCCCGGAAAATTTTCTCTATGCCGAGGCGGTGCTTTTCTGTTCGCATATCAATGAAGTCGCAGATAATCAGGCCGCCAAGGTCTCTAAGCCGGAGCTGGCGGGCGATTTCGGAGGCGGCTTCAGCATTTATGGCGAAAGAAGTCTGCTCCGCGGTTTCCTGCTTGCGGTATCTGCCGCTGTTGACGTCAATGGCAACGAGGGCTTCTGTTTGCTCGATGACGATTGAGCCGCCGCATTTAAGTTCGACGGTGCGGGACTGAACTTTCGTGATTTCGTCCTCGATTTTATATTTGTTAAAAATCGGCACCGGCTCATTATAAAACATAAGGCGGTGTTTCATACGAGGATAAGCCTGCGCAAGGAAATCCTTGATTTTCCGAACGATTGTCTCCGAGTCGCAAACTATCTGATTGATGTTGGTGCTGAAAACGTCCCGCAAAGTCCGGATTACCAGGTCTGATTCGCGATAGAGTTCCGCAGGGGCATTATCGTTTCTGATTCGCCTGTCGATTGAATACCAGAGCCTGTCGAGGTATCTTAAATCCCGCTGAATATCTCTTTTCGATGCACCTTCTGCGGCGGTCCGGATAATAAAACCGATCTCCTTCGGAAGCCTGCTTTGTTCGAGTATTTTCAGCAGTCTTTCGCGTTCGATTTCATCTTCAATTTTGTGCGAGACGCCCTGCTTGTGCATCCAGGGCATCATAACGAGATATTTGCCGGGCAGGGCAAGATAGGTGCTGAGTGTCGGGCCTTTGCTGTTAATGCCCTCTTTAGTAACCTGGACAATAATTTCACTTCCCTTGTGGAGGCATTTCTGGATAGGCAGCCTTTCTTTGAGGGCTTTTCTGCGGCCGATATTTTCTGACTGCTCCGCTTTTTGAGAACCGGGAAAATAACGGGGATGAAGGTCGCTAATGTGCAGGAAGCCATTTCTACCTGCGCCGAAATCGACGAAGGCAGCCTGTATTCCAGCTTCGATGTTGACGACCCGGCCTTTATAGATATTGCCGACCTTGCTGTCGGCGCCGGTCCTTTCGATATACAATTCCTCGAGGGATGAATTATCGACGACGGCAATACGGCACTCTCGCCCTTCGGCGATATTAATAAGCATCTCCCTGCTCATCTGGTTTTCCTCACTTTTGCTGTTATTTTTTTTGGGTTCGACTTCGCTCACCACTTATTGTAAGCCGTCCAGCTTCCACCGGACAGAATTTCTTTTCACAGGTCCTGACAAATCATCGAGAGCAAGGCCCGATAAAAACAGGATTTCATCAACCCTGATTGAGCCGCCGGCGCTAATATTGCAGCGGACGACAAGGCCCTGCTCATTAAGCATAATATCGTCTATAAAGGTGCGAACATCAACCTTTTTATCTCTGTGTTTTTTGGATGCTGCCTGCCTTTGAACAATAAAACTTTCAGATGCGAGGAGATTATCAATTGCAGATTTGAGTTTTTCTTTCCTGGCATTGTCATTTAACAAGGTGTGTTTGACGGGAATTAAGAATTCAGCAGCAAGCGGCACAGGCAGGGATTTGGATTGAGAGACGCTTACAGAAAGCAATTTTAAGCCTGCCGGAAGCTGCGAAGAGAGCCGGTTCTGAAAAAGCTGAGTATCAAAAGATTCGATAGAACCATTAACCCGCAGGCAGAAAAAATCGTCATCCGACTCGACGCCTACCGGCCTCGGCAGAGGCAGAGAAATAATCGGATGAGGATTAAAACCCTGAGTATAAGTCAAGTTTACACCGGCTCTTACGCAGGCACGCTGGAACATGACCATTTGCTCAAGATGCGATAAAAACCGCAGGAAACCGGCAATATCAAACCTGACCAAAACTAAAATGCTTTCAACAACAGCGATTCTATTTTACTCCGTAAAAACAGACAATTTTTTTTATCGAAACAAGCTGCGGGATATTATGCCCCTTTCTACACTTAAAACAAGTCTTTTGTTCGTGAATAACGGCTCGTGATTCGAGAATGGATGAAAATAAAAAAGGCCTGTCAAAGAGCAGGCCTTTAAAGTGCAGGTTCGCCTCCGCCACTGCCGTATGAAAATGTTTGGAACAAACCCAGTATTTCAAGGTGGGTAATTGTCGTTGATGAAAGAAAGTCCTTTGGTTAAAGGCTTTTTCAACTCATCAAGGCACAATTTCCCTGGTTTGCTGGTATCGGTTTTTTCAAATCAAATTTTCAATACGAACAGTGCAGGGGTAATCCCGCAACAAAAGTATTCTAACAGATTTATCGGCAAAAAGCAAGAAAAAACTGGAGACGACAAAATCAGAAAAAACAAAACAATCGACTATAACGCGAATAAAAAGATATTTTGCCGTCAAACAGCATTAAAAACAACGGCCAGGTACGAAAAAATTTTGAAACAAAAAACATTAAAAAAACTGACCCGACAAAAAGGCAAATTCTTGTCGGGTCAGAATTGTGATCGAATGTCAAGCAAGTACACTAACACTCGAGTTTTTATCTGTCTGGTCGGATTGTGCCATCAGATAGGTGGACATACTTGCCATCTTTTTTGAAATGTCAGCAAGAAGCTCATCCTTAGTAACTTTGCCGTCACCATTGGCGTCAGCCTCGAGGATTTTTTTCGCACGTTCACCGCCTTTGCTGATTTCGTCTGCGCTCAGGACGCCGTCTTTATTGGTGTCGAGGTCATCCATTATCTGGGTGACAATATCGCTCGCACTCGGCGGCTGCATTCCCGGCATTGGCGGCATATTTTTTGAAATGTCGGCAAGAAGCTCATCCAAGGTAACCTGGCCGTCACCATTAGTGTCGGCCTGGAGGATTTTCTTTGCGCGTTCACCGCCTTTGCTGATTTCGTCCGCACTCAGAACGCCATCCCCGTTGGTATCGAGGTCCTTCATTATCTGGCTGGCCATATCTTTCGCGCTCGGCGGCTTCATTCCATACATGCCCTGCATCGACATACTCTGTCCAATTCCACTGATTGTCATAATTATCACCTTCTTTCTTCATCAGTATCTGTGTAATACTTATGTTGTAATTTTTATTAACCTGCGGCAACACAGACATTCTGCGTTTGGCAACAACAGGATAATGAAGAAAACCCTGCAAACATTGTGCCACGTCGATTTGTTGCCGCCCTTTTTCCTGTAAACCGCCTTTTTGCGGCAAAACCTACAATTGGAAATGGCAAAGGCCGGAACCTCACCGAATCGAACAGGTAATTTTTTCCTCTGCGAACAAACATTTTTGCCGGTGTTGCAATTTCATCCGTATTCAGAAGCAGGTACCTAAAATCAAAATATTCGTTAATGCTGCATACGTATTTTTTGAAAAAATAGTTTCAACCAAAAAGCGGGAGTGTTTTTCAGTTTCATATCAAGGGTTATTATATGACGCAGTTTTATGGTGACCAAAACAGAGTGTGCCTGAGGGACAAAAACGGATTCTGTCGACGAGGTATTTCGGGAGCTGGTTATTCTGCGCGGACGCAGCGGCCCTTGGCCCAGGCAAGAAGATTCTGCACTTTCTCAGCCATCGTCACGGATAACGGAGGCGAGGTCTTCAATTGTTCAAGAATATCATCTGTTGACAATGCCCTGTTGTCTGAAAAGGCATTGAATAAGGCTGAAAGGATAGCCTGCTCGATTTCCGCACCGCTGAAGCCTTCAGAGAGAGAGGCGAGTTTATCTAATTCAAAATTTTTTGAGTCCAGATTTCGCTTTTTCAGGTGAATGGAGAATATTTCGCTGCGGACTTCTTTCGTAGGTAAATCTACGAAGAAAATTTCGTCGAATCTGCCCTTTCGGAGCAGTTCCGGCGGCAGAGCCTCGATGTCGTTTGCGGTAGCAACAACAAAGACGGGCTGCTGGTGTTCCTGCAGCCAGGTTAAAAACGAGCCGAACATTCGCTGTGAAAGGCCGCCATCAACACTTCTGCTGGCAGCGGAGGCGAAGGCTTTCTCGATTTCATCAATCCACAATATAACAGGCGACATAGTTTCAGCCTGTTTGAGCGCATCGCGGAGGTTTCGTTCTGATTCGCCGATAAAGCTTGCGTACAATGTTCCGGGGTCGAGGCGAAGCAGAGGCTGGTGCCAGGCGGTGGCGATAGCCTTTGCGGTAAGGCTTTTTCCTGCGCCCTGGATGCCGAGGACAAGGACGCCTCTGGGTGCATTAAGGGCGGCGTTTTGCGCCTGCGTACTCCAGGCATTTTCGCGCATTTTTAGCCACTTTTTGAGGTTTCGCATTCCGCCTATTTCGCTTAAATCCACCGGCGTCTGGATATATTCGAGCAGGCCGTAACTTTGGAGCATACGCCGTTTATTAGAGATAATAAGATTGATATCGCTGTCATCAAACCTTTTGTTATCGGTGATTGTTTCGTTGATGACCTGTCTTGCCTGCCTGCGTGTAAGGCCACGAAGATTACGAATGATGATGTCGAGACCTTTGCGGGTAATGCCGACCTCAATAGTCTTTTTTTTGTGCCTGATAAGGACGGCATCGCGGATGATTTGTTCAAGCTCCTTTTCATCGGGGTAGGAGATTTCGAAAGGCTGACAATATGATTTTATAACAGCGGGCAAGTTGTCATTGTTATCAATCATAACAAGAGTGGAGCCGGTACTGCAAAAGACATCTATCATATCCCGCAGGACTCGCAGAGGTCTGCCGGATTTGAGGTATTCGGAAATATCAAGGGTTGCACAAATTGAGCCGGGTTTGCATTTGCCGAGATTTGAAAGACCGGCATCCGGCTGGATGGTATTCGGGACAGGCGGGCTGTTGTCGAGAAGGCTTAGGCCGTCCCTGACACCTTCAGAGCTGGACCAGAGCCAGAAGTCTCGACCGAATTTCCGTGCGGCTGAGCGAACCATATCGAGGGCGTATTGCTCCTCATCGGTTATGATGGAGACACAGCCGCCGCCGGCAGATACAATTTTTTCAAATCGCTCGTAATCGTTCATCGGTATTGAACCAATACTTCAGATTGCTTTCCGCCTTCGGTCCGCCGTAGGCGGAGCGGACTCACAATGACAATTTTTTTGCAGAGAGCATTTCAGGCGGTGCGCAACTGTGCGCCAGCGGGTCGGAAAGACCAAATGTTTTAAATGACATCAGATACTCCTATCAAATTTTCCCCAACCTCCAAAGTTAAGGTTAAGCGATTATGTCGGCGCTGCAGCCAGCATTGGGCCTGGCGATGCTAAGGCGATATTCTTCTATTAAAGATTCAATAAGCTCTTTAACGGAAAGGATTTTATCAACTCTGTAGGCATTGGCACCGACGAAAGCGAAACCTTCTTCAAGGTTGCCCTTTTTTGCATTGGTCAATGCACGGCCAATACAATAGGGGACATTTTTAAAATCACAACTTCTGAGGCACTTCCAGGGACATTTGAAAATTTCTTTGCCACCAGCGGCGACTTTGTCAAGAAAGTTATTGCGCAGAGCTCTTCCGGGCAGTCCAACGGGGCTGTTAATTATGATAATATCTTCTTTTTTGCATTTCAAATAAGCATCCTTGAACTGAGGCGAGGCATCACATTCATAAGTCGCAACAAACCTCGTTCCCATCTGTACGCCCTGTGCACCTAACTGCATAAATTTATGGATGTCGGCTCCCGTATATATTCCTCCGCCGGCGATAACAGGGATGTTTTTGTTGAATTGTTCCTGAAAAGGTTTTATCGCAGCGACCACCTCCGGCACTAATTTTTCCAGCGCATAGTCGGGATTATCAATTTGCTCTTTTTTGAAACCGAGGTGACCTCCGGCCAAAGGGCCTTCGACGACCACGGCGTCGGGGACGTGCGAATATTGTTTTGCCCATGATTTAAATATAATTTTAGCAGCCCTGTCGGAAGAAACTATAGGAGCGAATTTGGTGGACAGCTCACCTAATCTATCGAGGGGCAAAGTCCGAGGGAGCCTTAAAGGAAGTCCTGCGCCGAGGAAAAGGATATTCGCGCCTTCGTCGACGGCACACTGAACAAGGTCATCAAAATCCGAGAGAGCAACCATTATATTTACGCCGATAATGCCTGCTGTTTTTGCTTTTGCCTTTTTTATTTCTTTCTGCAAGGCCCTTATGTCAGCCTGCCTGGAGTTAGCGTCCCAATCCAGTTCAAACTGACCGATTCCGGCAGTAGCAATAACCCCGATGCCGCCGGCATTTGCAACGGTGGAGGCTAAGCCTGATAAAGAAATACCGACACCCATTCCCCCCTGTACAATCGGTATATCAGCTTTCAAATCGCCTATTCGTAGTGCTGGCATCTTTTCTAAATTCATATTTTATCCCACTTAGCCGGAATTTCCCATTTAAATCTGCTCAGCTACGCCGCTAAGCCTAATTTCCAATAGAATACCAAACCTGTCTTGAAAAATCGAGATTTTTAACTTTATCGCGAAGATATTTTAGATGGCAGATTTGAGATTTGACAGGAAGAATTGAAAGCACCGCGTTGCCGGTAAGGGCCTACTCCGCCGAAATCCGCCGCGGGCGGACGAATGCCGCAGCAATCAACGCCATCTGTTCCTCGGAAAGCGACGCAGGCGTGGTGACAAACTCGTTGACCACCTGTCCCAGAGCAACTACGCCCGTGCCATCCGCATCGGCTAAAATTGCAGCAGCGTTCTTGATTGCCTATCATATCAAGCCTCCATGCCTTTAATGATTTTTAATGAATTACGTCTTCGCTCAATGTATAATATCTTATCGGATATGCGGGATTTTTTCAACAGCCCCACTGTCACCGGTATTATATTTTTTCAGGAACGACTATGATAAGGGGTTGTGGAAACGTAAAAAAGGGGATTGCGGCCGCCGGCAGCAATCCCCTTTCAAAATTAGACAACCGTGTAACTTTAGAATTTGAAAGTTATACCAGTACCCAGACTCCAGGTGTCGCTGAAAGTAGAGCCAAATTCGACTGTTGCACTACAGTTTTGAGCAATATCAACCTGGGCACCAATGAAACCGCCAAAGTTGTCTTTTGCTCTAATGTCTCCACTCTCTTTGTCAATAAATTGGAGTGCGCCCCCGACCGAGGCATATCTTACAACTTTGCTGTCTAAATCGCCGTTCAGATAGTAGTAAAACGGTCCGCCGTAAAGCTTCCAGCCGTCCATATCAACGGTCGGTCCCACTGCGACCAACAGGTCATAGCTTGAGAGATTCATTGTTCGTTTGTATAAATGCCCACCCTCATGGGTGTCGACGCTCACACCGGTATCCAGCCAGTTCATCTGGACAGCAGCGCCCCAGTTGACTTTATCCTGTTTGGCAAAGGTAATCTTGGTACCCCAGCCCCAGGCAAAATCATTTTCGAAGTTCCTATCAGTCCATTCGGTATCATCCGGAACTACTTTGTATGCGCTTTTAACATTCGCAATACCTAAACTTACGTTCAGTTCCCACGAGTCGTCGATACCGTACCCGATGGTGCCGTAATACCGCTGGGCCTTGAGATAGTCGAATTTCACCTTGTCCGAAGTGGGGACAGTTGTGGTTAAATTAAAATAGGTCCCTTCCAGCGTTGTTTTATCCAAGCCCTGCTTGGACTGGGAATAGTCAAAACCGGCACTCCACTGACCCTTGTTGAGTCCCGCAGTCGGAGGCCCCACAAAGGCAAAAACATTTGCACACAGGGACACAATAACTAACCCCACAACAAGAAATCTTTTGTCCATAATCGATCTCCTTTCAAAAATTACTTTGGACTCACAACTTTTTTTACTCCTGCCTCGTGCAGGTAGGTAATACACCCAAAAGCGTCACGCCTGTCTTGTGCACTGTGGAATATAGGAGCAGCAGAGATGCAAATCAAGCAAAAAATATTTCTTGTCTGACATTTCCCATATTAATCCGCCAGAGGCGGATTAAACGCTCAGCTACGCCGCTGAGTCTCATTTCCAATAGAATATCAAACCTGTCTTGAAAAATCGAGATTTTTAACTTTATCGCGAAGATATTTTAGTTGGCAGATTGCAAAAAAGGTAGCCGAATTGGATATTGGCCAGGCGGTTGCGGTAAAGGAGAGGGACGTGATTGCGATTGAGGCGATTGAGGGGACAGCTGAGATGATTAAGCGGGCGGGGACGCTTTGCAAAAGGGGCAACTGGACGCTCGTGAAGGTGGCGAAGCGAAATCAGGATATGCGATTTGATGTGCCGTGCGTCGGCACAGATACGATATCCGAAAACGGCTGCCGGTGCCTTGTCGTCGAGGCCGGCAAGGTAATAATTATCGACAAACCCGAAACTTTAGCCCTTGCAGACAAACTCGGCATCGCCATCGTTGGACGACAATAATTTTAATCACAGAAGACACAGAGATATTTCCTATTCATAAAATATCTTGCCTTATTACTCCTGAATTCATAAAATTTAGCAATTGAACGAGTGAGAAAACCAGTAAGATTAATGAAAAAGATTTACAAGTAAAAAGATAGAACGACAATATATATGTTTGGATATTATGTTCCAAATTTATAAAGGAGGAAAATGTCCGTAATCATCTTTAACTGGCTTGGACTTGCCTTTTGTGCGGTTGGCTTTGGAATCGCATTTGCGATAGGATATATGCTTGGAATTACAGAGGAAGGATTCTTGATGGTTATCGCCGGCCCAATAACCTCTGCAATTGATATAGTATACAGAATTAAGTCAAAGAATGGCCATTGGCTGAATCCAAACAGAGGAGGAAGTCTCTTCTTCCTGCCTGTCTGGTGCTTTGGATTGTTGTGGCTTATATTCGGAATCATCTATATGATAAAGGGAACTACATAGTGGCCAAAACTGCCTCGAAAAACAAGTCACAACTCCAACATGAATTTAGTCGCAGAAAATACAGAACAAAAAGTTATTTAACCCCAGATTTCACAGAGAAACATTGCCACAATACGCAATACGCACGACACATTACGGGGGTTAGAATTGTTTTAGGAATCTGAGGTCGTTTTCGAATAACAACCTTATGTCGGGGATGGAGTATTTACGCATAGCGAGTCGTTCGATGCCGAAGCCGAATGCCCAGCCGGTATATTTTTCGCTATCGATGCCGACTGCGTCAAAGACATTCGGGTCAACCATGCCGCAGCCGCCCATCTCGACCCAGTTTTCTTTGCCGTCTTTGTCGGCCATAAGCAGGTCAACCTCTGCGCTGGGTTCGGTGAATGGAAAGAAGCTGGGGCGGAAACGCCACTTCGTGCCGGGGCCGAAAAAGGCGTGGATAAACTGGTCAATCGTTGTCTTCATATCGACCATCGTGACGCCCTCATCGACGACGAGGGCTTCGAGCTGGTGGAACATAAACATGTGCGTGGCATCGACGGTATCGGGGCGATAGACCCTGCCGGGAGCGACGATGCGGATTGGCGGCTTTTGCTTTTCCATAACGCGAATCTGGATGGTGGAGGTCTGGCTTCGCAGGAGCATATTGTCCGTTATGTAGAAATTGTCGAGCGGGTCGCGTGCGGGATGTTCCGGCGGGATGTTGAGAGCGATAAAATTGTGCTGCTCATCCTCGACCTCCGGACCGTAAGCAACGCCGAAACCCATTCTGCCGAAAATTTCCAGAAGCTCGTTTATGGTCTGGTTAATGATATGAGTTTTGCCGGCGATTACGGGGATGCCCGGCAGTGTGACATCCGGCAGGTCAGCGGGCTTAGCCCCCTGCTGCTGAAGCTGCTGCTTTGCCTGCTCAAAGGCGTCTATAATCTGTTTTTTGATTTTGTTTGCGAGCTGTCCGGCGCGGGGCTTGATGTCGGAAGGACATTTTCCGACCTGGCTGAGCATCTCCTGAAGCAGGCCTTTGCGCGACAGAAACCTGATGCGAAAATCTTCGAGAGAGGCATGGTCTTTAACCTTCTTCAACGCATCGAGGGCATCGGTACCTAATTTTTCGAACTGGTCAAGCATAATTCGTCGCTCGTCGCTCGTTACTCGTGGCTCGTAAAAAAAACTTTCCACGATTAAATACTATCAGGCGATGACGGCTTTAACGGCATTGACGATTAAATCAAAGGCCGGCGGGTCGGCAATCGCAATTTCGCTGAGCATCTTACGATTGATTGTAATGTTCGCTTTTTTCATGCCGTGAATCATCTGGCTGTATCGCAGACCGCGTGCTTTGCAGGCGGCGCTTAAGCGTGTAATCCAGAGGCCCCTGAATTGTCTTTTTCGCTGCTTTCTTCCGGCACGCGCATAAACGCCGGCTCTTACGAGGGCTTCCTTTGCGAGCCGATAATTGGTTCGCGTAGCCCCGCGATGCCCTTCAATGGCCTTTAAGATTCTTTTCTTGGTCCGATGCCTCGCGGCACCTTTTTTTACTCTTGGCATATCAGCTTTCCTTACAAAAAATGATTAGTGATTTGCGATTGGCGGTTCGACAACGAAAGCGGCAATCACATTTTCGGCCCGCTGCGGCAGCTGATAGGCCCGCCGCAACCGCGACAAAGTCGGGGCAGCAGGACAAGCCGGGAAGCAGGCACATAGTTTTTTAATGAAGTTTAAGTCTAACCTTACGGGCCAGCGTTTCAAACATAATTGAAGTACCGGTAATTCTCCGTTTGCGCTTCGAGTTTTTACTGCTCATCAGATGGCCGGCGCCGCTGCGATGGAATTTAACCTTGCCTGTGGCGGTTATTTTGACCCTTTTGGCGAGCCCTTTATGAGTTTTCTGTTTTGGCATTCTTTTTTCCCAAAAAATATTGATTAACAATAGAAACGAGAGATTCTACCGTTTTTGTGGAAATAATCAAGACCTGTTTTAAAAAAATTAAAAAGGCAGTCTTGCGAACGCAAGGCCGCTATATTAAGGTGGCGGTTATTACGGCAACAGAACAACCGGGCGATTACTTGGCCGGCATAAGGACCAGAATCATTCTCTTGTTGGCCATTTTGCCCGGGCTGTCAATCTTGGCGATATCTTCTAGCATCGCCGTGATATTTTTCATAACTTCAACGCCCTGCTCCTGGTGCATTAACTGCCGGCCGCGAAAAACAAGAGTGAACTGGACGCGATAACCTTTTTCGATAAATTCGCGGGCGTGGTTGACCTTTATCTGGATATCGTGCTTGTCGGTTTCGGGCCTTAGCCTTATTTCCTTTATGACGTCAGTATGATGATGAGTTTTTTTCCGGCCTTCGCGCTGTTTTCGTTTCTGTTCATAGATAAATTTGCCGAAATCCATTATACGGCAGACGGGCGGGTCGCTGTCGGGCGAGACCTCGACGAGGTCAAGGCCTGCCTCCTGTGCCATATTAAGGGCCGCCAGCCTTTCGACTACCCCCACCTGATTCTGTGCTTCGTCAATAAGACGAACCTTGCTTGCCCTGATGGCACTATTGACTCTCAAACCTTGTTTGCTAATTGGAAATCACCTTTCCTTTCTAAAAAAACAAATTAAAGCGTTAATATACTTCAAACAAAATTTACAGATTAATCCGCCTGCGGCGGGCAAAGTTCTATTTTTTTATCTGCTATTATTTGACTCGCCGTTTCAAGAAATTTATCGATGGTTAGTGTTTTTGTCTGATTTTGTCCCCTGGTTCTGATGTTGACGGTGCCGGCCTGTGCTTCAGACGGGCCAACGACAAGCATAAATGGGATTTTTTCGCTGTGAGCCTTTGCGACTTTGGCGTTGATTTTTTCATCGGATAAATCGATGCCGACGCGCAGCCCCCCTGCCAACAGTTTCCCAAAAACGGTTTTCGCGTAATCGTTTGTCTTTTCGCTAATCGTCAGGATTCTCGCCTGCTCCGGCGCGAGCCATAGAGGAAAAGCGGCAGCGTAATGCTCGATAAGGATGCCGATGAAACGCTCGAACGAGCCGAGAATGGCCCTATGAATCATAACGGGGGTTTTTTCAGTGTTGTCGCTGTCGGTATAAACAAGGCCGAACCGCTGCGGCATTGAAAAATCGAGCTGAATAGTGCCGAGCTGCCAGGAACGTTTGAGGCTGTCCTTGACGTGGAAATCGATTTTCGGGCCGTAAAAAGCGCCGTCGCCGGGATTAATTTTGAAATCGATATTTTTGTGAGTAAGGGCATTCTTAAGGGCATCGGTAGCGGTCTGCCAAATCTCCTCGGAGCCGATATGCTTTATTGGCATTGTCGAAAGCTCGATATGCAAATCAGTAAAACCAAACGCCCCGTAAAGCTCGAAGGTAAGATTTATGACGCCGATAATTTCCTTCTCAATCTGGTCAGGCGAGCAGAAGATGTGCGCATCGTCCTGGGTGAAGCNNGCCTGTGTGAACTGCCTTACGCGAAACAGGCCGTGCATAACGCCGCTGGCTTCGTGCCTGTGGACAAGTCCGAGTTCCGCCAGTCGCAGGGGCAGCTCGCGATAAGAATGCTGATTGGAGTTATAAACAAGGCAGCAGCCGGGGCAATTCATCGGTTTGATGGCATAGCCTACGCCGTCAATCTCGCTGAAATACATATTCTCTTTGTAGTTATCCCAGTGTCCCGACCTGTGCCAGAGCTGTTCATTGAGGATGATAGGAGTTTTAATTTCATTATAGCCGTATCGTTTATGGACGGAGCGCCAAAAATCGACAATTGTATTCCAAATTATCATCCCCTTCGGATGCATAAAGGCAAAGCCCGGCCCCGCATCATTAAAGCTGAATAAATCGAGCTGCTTTCCGAGGATGCGATGGTCTCTTTTTTTCGCCTCTTCGAGCATGTTAATGTAATCATCAAGCTCTTTTTTTGAGGGCCAGACTGTGCCGTAGATTCGCTGGAGCATTTTTTGAGTCGGGTCGCCGTGCCAGTAGGCTCCTGCGACAGACATAATCTTGAAACTGCCGACTTTTCCTGTGCTGGGGATATGCGGCCCGCGACAAAGGTCTTCGAATGAACTGCCGTGAGAATAAAAACTCATTATGTCGCCTTCAGCGCGGTTGATGTTATCGGTTTTGTATTTGTCGGCGGCGAGTTTTGCGAGGGCATCCTGCCGGGACATTTCTTTTCTTACGAAGGGTTTGTCGGCCTTGACGATTTCCTGCATTTTCTGCTCGATGCGTTCGAAATCGGTCGGCCGGACAGGTTCATCGAGGTCGATATCATAATAGAAGCCATCCTCGACAGGCGGGCCATACACGAGTTTCGCCTGCGGCCAGAGGGAGCAGACAGCTTCGGCCATAATGTGAGCACAGCTATGCCGCATTACATGAAGACCCTGCGGGTCTTTGCCGGTAATAATTTTTAACGCGACATCGGAATTTACAGGAGTAATTAAGTCAACAATTTGCCCGTTGATTTGAGCTGCTATCGCTTGTTTTGCAAGCTTCGGACTTATGCTTTCAGCTATCTGCCTTGCTGTTGTATTGTTTTGAACCTCTAATATACTGCCATCAGGCAGAGTGATTTTCGCCATAAATTCTTATCCAGAAACAGTTTTTTTCTTCTGCAATCGCCTGTGTAAGCCCCGCCGGAGAACCCCCCTGTTATACCAGGGTCGATAAAAACGGCGGCGTTTTTAATCCATTGGAAGCCTTGTTTCCAAACTGAGCTAACAGGGTAAATCTAACCAGAAATAAAAACAATGTCAATATCTTTATTAACACAGAATTAAACGATTATTTTGTCGAAAAACATTTGCCAAACCGGCGGCAATATGCTATACTTGAAAAATTGTCTAACTTGTTCTTATTTCAGGTCGGACTTGAGGAGAAACAGGTTTGGTATTCACATTAGGCGGACTTATGGAGGCTTCGCTGGCGGCGCCGCATTATGCGGCATCGGCACAGGGACTAATCATAGCAGAGGCTATCGCCCTGCCTTTCAGCGTAGCAAAGCTTTTGATGCTCGTCGGGTGGGTGTATGCGTGTCTCTATACAATCCAGCATCTCCAGTTTAACCCGCTTGTACCTGAAAGGGCCCGGACTTTGGCTAACGTTGCCGGTCTTTTCCTGGGGCCAATTCTTTATTTGTTCCTGCTGATAACCGACAGCATATTCAATTATTCCGGCGTCGAAACGGGTTTTGTCGGCAGGCTCAAAGACGGGGTGCAGACGGGAATTACGAAATTGAAATCACTGGAATCATCCTCAAAATCCACACGGGAAATATTACTGCTCCATTCGTCAGGAAAAGAAATTCGCGAGGTCTACGGCGGCGAAAAAATAGCCAAGGAAGACAGGCAGATTTTAAGCCTTACCGATAACATTATTTTCGATGCCCTCGCAGAACAGGCAAGCGATATCCTGATTGACCCGAAGGATGATTCGACCTACAGCGTAAGGCTGCGTGTGGATGGAATGTTGAGGACGGTTCAGCAAATTGATTTCGAGCAATGCCAGGCTGTGATAAACAGCATCAAGGCAGTTTCGGGGATGGATATTTCGGAAAAGCGAAGGCCTCAGGACGGCGCATTTTCGGCCAAGACGGCGGAAAGAGGTTTTTCCTTCCGTGTGGCAAGCGCGGGCGTTATGCACGGCGAGAAATTATCTATAAGAGTCCTGAATTTCAACGCCGGCTCGACCAAACTTGAAAGTGTGGGACTGTCGAACATCCAACTTAAAACCATCAAAGACTATCTGCTGAAACCTTCAGGAATGATTCTTTTATGCGGGCCGACCGGCTGCGGAAAAACAACGACGCTGTATGCGATGCTCAACGAGATAGACCTGTTTTCCCGCAATGTAATTACGGTCGAAGACCCGATTGAATGCGTAATCCCGGACGCCAGCCAGATTGAGATTAATCAGCGAGCGGACATCACGTTTGCAAAAAGCCTGCGGAGTATTTTGAGACAAGACCCGGATGTAATCTGCGTGGGCGAAATAAGGGATGAAGAGACGGCATCGATAGCGCTTCGGGCATCGCAGACGGGACACTTAGTGATGGCGACGATACACAGCTCCAGCAATGCATCAGCGCTTATGCGGCTGATGGATTTGGGCGTCTCACCGCTGCTGATTGCATCGGGCCTGAACCTTTTAGTCTCACAGAGGCTCGTCCGCAAACTCTGCGAAAACTGCAGGCAGCCGGCCAAACTCACTGAAAAGCAGATAGAGTGCTTCAAAAAGAATAACGTGAATTATTCCAACCTTTGCTCGGCGGGCGGCTGCGATTTCTGCAACAGCACCGGCTACAAAGGAAGGACCGCGATTGGCGATATTATGATTGTAGATACCAACTTAAAGAACGCCATAGCAGATAGCAAACTGCCGGTGGAGGAAATGAGGTCGAAGGGCGACCAAAAAGGCATTACCAATATGCGGAAAGAAGGATTAAAAAAGGTATTCGCGGGAATAACAAGTTTGGAAGAGCTGCAAAGAGTGACAGGATAATTTAAGAATACAGAACACAGTCCGCCCAGGCGGACAGAATGCGGAATTAGATATGATTTTTTGGGTAGGCATAATAGTAAGTGGGCTTTTCGTGGCGTGGGCCATCAAGAACGGTCTCTATGAGACCTGGGTGACGCTTTTCAACACGATTATTTCGACTTACCTTGCGATTTTTTTAAGGCCGGTAGTCGCGCCAATGGTTCAGGCGGCAGCCGATACGCCATACAACAACGCACTGATTGTGCTGGGGATATGGGTCGCTTCGTTTGCAATCCTGTCCGCCCTGTCTTTTATATATTTCACAAGCCAGTTCGACGTGACATTCCCGAGGGTGCTCGACGTAATCGGGTCAGGCATTATCGGATTCGTGAACGGCTTTTTGATTTGGTCATTTGCGTGCCTGCTGATAAGTCTCACGCCGGTCGCAAAAGAGCAGGTACTGGCCGATATCGGGTTCGATTTAAAGTTTCAGCAGAATAACGCCTCAAATATCAAATGGTGGGTAAGCAAGGTTAATAATCTGGTCTCGTCCAAAAGCAATTTTTTAAGCGCCGACGTGGCGATTGCAGACCTTATGAAACCAGCCGAAAAGAAAGAGATTCCAAGACCAAAGACGCCTTCAACAAATGAGCCGAACCAGATAACCGAACCGAACACCGTCGAAGGTTGTCCACCTGGAACACCGCAGCAAAACATGCCTCCCAATCGCAGAGGCAGCGGCAGCGGCTCTTCCGAAATTAATAAGAGAGGCGTCAGATAACATTTACCGCCTCTGCAACACAAGCATGGCCTCCCGCCCTGCCTGAACCGCTTGCCATAGCTAACCAGTAACCCGATTTAATTTCAATACAGTTGACATATTAACGAAAAATGGCCTAAAAAGGTAATATTTAGTCCTTTTTTTCCTTGAAATTCACCAGCGGAAAGCCTATAATAATAGCGGTTTTTTCAGGCACAATTTGTCTGAAAAAAGTGTGGAGCGTGATGAGATGAGAAGAGATAGTAATTTTGCCTTTTATTGGTTCATTCCTTTTGTCAGAATCAATACCTATGTACATCAGGATGCAAAAAGTTTATTTATGATTCAGCCATTTTATTTTTTTTGAGGAGAGGAAAGATGAAAAGGTTAATTACAATTTGTGCTGTGGTTGTGCTTGTCTTACTGACCAATTCATTCGCGTATGCCGATTTCATTTACGTCCCGTGTGACTCGACGATTGAGAAATTTGATTCGAGTGGAAACAGGTCTGTCTTCGCGTCGGGTTTTGAATTCCCTATGGGTCTCGCATTCGACAGCATCGGAAATCTCTATGTTGACGATTTTAGCAGAGGGACGATTGAAAAATTCGATCCAAGTGGAAACAGGTTTATCTTCGGGAGTGTTGAATTCCCTATGGGTCTCGCGTTCGACAGCGTCGGGAATCTCTATGTTGTTGATAATGGCCACGGGACGATTGATAAATTCGACCCAAGTGGAAACAAGTCTATCTTCACATCAAACGAAGATATTGTTTTTGCGCTTGCGTTCGACAAAAGCGACAATCTCTACGTTGCCAATGTTGACAGGGGGACGATTGATAAGTTTGATCCAAGGGGAAACATGTCTGTTGCTTTGAACATTAATGCTTTAGGGCTTGCGTTCGACAGTATCGGAAATCTCTACGTTTCCAATTTTGACAGCGGGACGATTGATAAATTCGACCCAAGTGGAAAGGGGTCTGTCTTCGCCTCGGGTTTTGGATGCCCTACGGGTCTCGCGTTCGATAGTATCGGAAATCTCTATGTTGCCGATGAAGGCTACGATCCGGGCACCGGGATGATTTATAAATTCGATCCGAGTGGGAACAGGTCTGTCTTTGCATCGGGCTTGAATTACCCAATGTATATCGCAGTGCAGCCTGTTCCTGAACCAGCTACGATTTTACTTCTCGGCCTCGGTGCGGTGATGTTGAAAAGAAAACGCTAATTTTGCTTTTCGGCTAATCGTTGCTCTATCGCCGATATTCGTTTTACAGAATCCCGCATAAAGACAAATCAGCTTTTTGACTGATTGAGAATCAGGTCTTTAACCTTTTTGCTTGGCAGGTTCAATGCGCCGTAGGCGGCAGCGGCTGCGGTCTTCAACTCCGGAGGTGTTTGCGGCGAGCTTATCAGAGAAAAAACGGCATCGACAAAATCGCCCTCCAAAAGATTGCCGCTAAGCTTTGCAGAAGCAGCGAGTGAATTGAAGGCAGCGATGCGGACATCTAATTGATTTGCGGTATGAAGACCCATAGCAACGATAGCTCGCTGGGCGTTGGGGCTGTTTATGTATGCGAGAACCTGGCCTGCAAGAATCCGAACAGGTATTCGGCTGTCTCTTGTCGCTTTTATCAGCTCCGGCTGCGCCGCGGATAAATTTATAACAGGATTTTTTGTCTGGCCAAGTTTGAGCATAACTTCAAGACTTCGAATGGCGTAATCATCCGCCAGCTTGCTATCTAATTTTTGATTAGGCTGACTATTTGAATCATTTGCATCCTGCCGGCTGATGGCTTCGGCGAGATTTTGAATTACGAGGGAGCTTTCGGAAAATGTTTGTGTCGGCCCTGCGGTGGCAATGGCGATGGCGGCGCTATATCTTACCGCTTTATCATCATAGGAAAGCGCCTGCATCAAAGGCTGAACGATACCGAGCCGGTAGACAATAGATTTTTCACCTGCGGTTTTTGCCAGGCCTTCGATGGCAGCAAGGGCTACATGAGAATCCTTATCCCTCAGCGCCCGTTCAAGAGCCTGATGGAGATATTCCGGGCCTGCGGTAATGGCATAGGTAAAGGCATCGGGATGAGCCTGGCCGAAATAAGCCGGCATCGCAACGCCTGTAGATTCCGCCTTAAAGAAGGCGGCAAGCCAAAGCCCTATCGCCTCGCCGTAAGAGCTATCTGCCTTCAATGACCACTCGCAGCATCGCATCGTCATCAGCTCGAAGAAATAACCCTTGTCAACCTCAACCCTTTCGAGGCTCTTTTTTTCGGCATTCCAGAACCAGATGTTCGCAATGTTCGCATCGGCAGCGGGGGCAACGGAATCGGCACGATAATAATAATTTTCAGCAAGGTTATAAAAAAGCTGGGCCGAAGGAAGCGTCAATGCTGATGCGTCAATTTTCTGGATGCCCTCGGCTGCTATCTGGCGAATCTGTTCTGATTTTTCGGTTTCGAGGATGTATTTGAGGTAAGCCAAAGTCTGCGGGTATTCCATTTTAGCGAGGGATTCGATAATTGCGGTTTTTGTGGATACATCATCAGTCTGCAGAGCGGCGACGAGAGGCCTGATGGCGTCTCTGCCGATTTTAGGAAGGGCTATAACGATATTAGGCCATTCATCCTTGCGTGCGGGGTCGGTGAGGGCATCGAGCATAAACATTATCGAATATTCGCCGGCATCCTGAAGTCTTTTGACTGCGGCAAGCTGCCCGCGCGGCGTAGTGCTGAGACGCTTTACTTCTTCGAGGATAACCTTCGGGTCCTGGCGGCGAATAAATCTGCCCTTATCAATGGTGGCGAGAACCTTGCCGCACAAATCGGATAATTGCGTATCAAATTTATTATCTTTGGCCCTCTGCAAAACAGTATAACTTTGCGGATTTTCGCCGGAGATGCTGAACAGCAGGACAGGGTCGGGATTGCCTTCGAGGATACGCGTCGCATAAGCCTTTGAAAGGTCGAGCCTGCCTATAGTAAGATAATGAAGCAGGTCATTGAAATTGTTCGTCACATCATTTTGGTCAGCCGTCTCGGCCAAAGCCATAAAGGGAAGCATAACGATAATTATCAGGACGAGTTTAGCGGTTCTATTGAGCATGACAAACTTCTCCCACCCGCCTATGGCGGATTGACGAAAAACAAGCCTAACCTTGTCATTACAAAGGCAATCGAGGCCTCAAAAAACCATAAAACCTTATTTTCGCGGCACTTCCATCCGCATTACGCGGATTACAGTTCCTCTAAGACTGTTTCGACTAATATAGGCATATACTAAAAGAAAATACCCATTCTGTCAATAAGAAAACCGCTTTTTGAAAATAGCCTAATTCGGATATTTAGATAAACTTTTTTGCTTTCTGCATTAAATCGCCTGCGCCGGGCATTTTTCGTCCTGTTATTATGGGACAATCAATGGTTATTATTACTTATTTTCCGGAATCCAGGCAAAAAGTTCGAGTTTAATATGGTCATATTCCGGCCGGCCGGCAAGGTTTGTAAACTCGCACGGGTCAGCCTGGTGGTCATAAAGCTCCTCCGAACCATCGCGATATTTAATATAACTCCATCTTTCTGTGCGAACAGAATGGATAATATCTCCACAGATTGTTATAGCAGGCGTTTCTCTATGTGCCTGCGGATTACTAAGCAGCGGCACGAGGCTTTCACCGGCAAGGTTTGCCTGCGGTTTCATCTTGCACAAATCAATCAATGTCGGGTAAATATCAATCAGGCTCACGGCTCTTGAGCAGCGGCTGTAGGGTTTGCCTGCACTTGGAGCAATTATAATCAGAGGCACATGTGTAGATTTTCCCCAAAGAGCAGCATCGCCCCAATGCTCCTTCTGGCCGAGAAGAAAACCGCGGTCGGACAAAAGCACGATTATGGTGTTTTCGGCATAGCGGCTTTTGTCAAGGGCGTCGATGAGTCTTCCCACCTGTGCATCGATATAGGTTGTACCGGCAAGGTATGCCTGAACGGCATTTTTCAATAGATTATTTTTAACAATCTGCTTGTAAGATTCATCCGGTACAAATTCTCTGACACCCGGCGGGATGTCGTTGATGTCATTTTGAACAATAGGCGGCAGTTGTACATGGTCGAGCGGATACATCTCGAAATATTCTTTCGGAATAAACCAGGAAACCTCCGATGCGGAAAGGCCGACAGCAAGAAAGAACGGTTTTTTATGATTTTTTCTAAGCTCGTCAATTGTCCAGCTTACGATTTTATAATCTGCTGTTCGGCTATCAGGATAATCTATCGCCGCCCAGTCAAAATCAGAAGGATGCACTAAATGTTTTGGGCCGTTTGGTGCGGGCTGCCAGGAAACTGTGCCATTATTGTCAACTACAGCCGAAGGCAGAAAGAAATCGAGGACAGATTTTGCTTTCGGAGGAAAATACGAATCCCAAATAGTAAAATCGTTCTGGTTTCTATACCATCCATTTTCATTCTTCCATAAATTGCCGGAAAATATTTTCCCGCTGCCGATTACTTCATAGCCGTTTGCTTTGAAATACTCCGGAATTGTTAATACTTTTTTAAGAACAGGCGATTGGGTTCTCCAGTATGTAATAGCATTGGCCCAGCGATATGATTTCTCTCCATCTTCGCCTGCCCAAAGACCGGTAAGGACGATTAGCCGCGAGTTAAGACTTCCACAGGCGGCACAGTAGGCATTGGTAAAGAGCGTCCCCCGTTTTGCGAGGCTGTCGATATTTGGAGTTTTGGCCTGCGGTTTCCCGCCCAGACACCCCGTGCAATCGTTGAGGCCGTCAACAACAATAAAGAGAATATTCGGCTGCGAACTGCGCTGAGACCTGTCAACCGTCATCAGCCTGCCGCATCCAAGAATACTTACGGCAGCAATACCAATAACCGCTGCCTTCAAAAAATATCCTCTTGTCAATCCCGCCATAATTTTTCTCTGCGTATAAAAAAACAGTTTCAATTTTTATTCAGCCGGTTCCGCACCCATTGTTCTGCGTCTTCTTTCGTATGAATTTCCAGATTGAGCTGGGCGATATATAACTGTCTTGCGAGCCTGCCCAAATCAGGCCCCGGCAATGCGCCTAAACCGATAAGTTCGTGGCCGTCAAGCAAAGGTTTCGGCTTCAACTCGATATTACCGAGTTTTTTTATCCTTTTATTAAATTTCACAAGCAGGTTTATTGATTTTCCGGCGGCCTTGAGGATGGCCATCTGGAAATCATACAAATCGTGAAAGTGCGGTTCCGTAAGAAGCATTTTAAATTCCGCAAGCGCCATATCCTCATCGAGCAATCTGCCGCGGCTATCGAGGAGAAATTTTATATGCTTCGCCTGGTTTCTGCTGAGCTTCAGGACGGATATTTTTTTCATTGCGAAGGCAGTGGTGCAATCTGCGAACAAGGCGGACAGGCCAAGCGGAAAACTAATATCACGGGGCAATCGGGACAAGACTTTAATTGCGGTTTTTATTTGCTTCACAGGAAAATCCGGAAAAATGGCTTTTGCCAGACCGCTTTTAAGCAAATTAGATACACCATCGGCTTTATTATAACCGGTGAGGATGCCTTCGAGTTCTGCGGCAATGCGTTCGCCGCTGATTTTGGTTATGCTGGATGCGTTCTTGCGAATCGCAGCATAAGTTTTCGAATCAATTTTAAAACCGAGCTGAGCAGAGAACCTTATCGCCCGCAGCATTCGCAGGTAATCCTCGCCGAACCGCTCTTCGGGCCGGCCTATAGTTCGAATGATTTTCTTTTTAAGGTCCACCCTGCCGCCGACAAAATCGATAATCTTTTTTTCAACAGGGTCATAAAACATACCGTTGATTGTGAAATCCCGCCGGGCGGCATCATTGGCAGCATTGGTAAAAGAAACTTTTTGCGGATGCCTGCCATCCGAATAATCCGCCTCCGCCCTGAATGTGGCAACCTCGACCTGCGTATCATCGAGCAGGACAATAACAACACCGAATTTTGCGCCGACCTTGAGCGTGCGGTCAAAAAGTCTTATGATTTCTTTCGGCTGGGCATTGGTGGCGACGTCGTAATCCTTTGCAAGCCTGTGCAGAAGCATATCGCGGACGCAGCCGCCGGCGAGCAGTGTCTGGTAGCCGTTTCGACGAAGCACTTTAACAATTTTTATCGCAGCATCTTTATTGTTCATTTTTCGACCGCATTAAAAAAGTCACAGCCATACTGCCCCACTGGCGCCGGTCAATTATTTTGAAGCCGGCATAAATATCGGGCAGTTCGATATCCTTGTAAGTTCTAACAATAACTAAAGCATTGTCAGCGGTCTGGTCAACTAAAATTTTCATAAGGCCCGCTAAATCCGAATCGGCGCCGACATCGTTCGTTCGGATATAAGGCGGGTCAACAAAGACAAGGTCGTATTTCGGCTTGCCGGGGACAAGAGCGGCGCCTGTCTTGAATGCGTCGGCGATTAAAACCTTTGATTGATTATAAAAGCCTGCCTTTGCGATGTTCTGCTTAAGGATGGCAGCGGTTTTGGGGTCTCTTTCGACAAAGGCTGCGGACTCTGCCCCCCTGCTGATGGATTCGAGGCCGAGCGAACCGACGCCGCTAAAGAGGTCTGCGACGAGTTTGCCAGCGGGGGCATTATATTTTTGCAGGCAATCGAAGAGAGATTGCTTGACCCTGTCGAGGATAGGCCGAGACAGGTCGGTCTCGGGGCTGAACAGTTTCATTCCACGTTTGGTGCCTGCTATTATTCGCATAAGGTTTTAAACCACAGAGTTCACAGAGAAAGATAAAAATAGCGATATAATAATATAACTACAGGTATCCTCAAATGCACCATTTTTTTGCCCTTTGAGAAATCCTAACCCATATATTAAAAGAGGAGGTTTTGAAGCTGGACGGCGCAGAGGCGGAATTTGTCGGCGGGCAGCGTGACAGTCCTCCACTTCGGGCTGCGAAGCTTCATAAACTTTATATAATCAGCAAGCCTTATAGAAAAAAAGATATAATTCAGACCTTTGAATTCATAAACCCCCCTGCCGTCAAAATCGACGTCGACGTTTTCGATTTTGTAGGCGAAGACGAAGGCTGCTGAATGTGTCGGGCCGAAGATTCGCTGCCAGTTTGCCAGGCCGTCAACGTCATCGGCTGTCACCCAGCATTCGAAGCCGGCCAGATTGGCAAAGGTTGTGCCGGCAAATTTACGACCTTTCACCTCGGTAATTATTGTCGGTTGATTGGGCGGATACAAAAGGTAATCGAAACTTTTGAGGTTTGTTTTGCCGAGGGCGGCTCTTTTCTGCTCATCGACGGCGATATAACGGATGCGATTATCGGAAAGAAAATTTGCGAAGGCCTTTTCGTAATGGTTGAGGTGAAAATTTTTCATTTCGAGTTGATAAGTCCATCCATAAACTTATCTATTGGAATAGTTTGCTGCTCGCCTGTGGCCATATCCTTAACAATAATCTGCTTACTATCCGAGTATTCCTTGCTGATAATTATGCACTTTTTGGCATTTTTTTCGGAGGCGGTTTTGAGCTGCTTACTGAGGTTATCGGTTTTATAGCTAAAGTCAGTGATGAAACCGTTTCTCCGCAATTTCGCCACGAGGTCAAAAAAAATGTTTTCTTCAAAACTTTTGTCCGAGACAACAAAATAGTCCAATTCGGGTTTTTTAATATGCTTATCCAAAAGGCCTTTTTCTCTGAGGAGAATTTCAAGAACGCAATCGCCAAAACCCATACCGACTGCGGGAATATCAGGCCCGCCGAAATCTTTGAGCAGGTTATCGTATCTGCCCCCGCCGCAGATTGCGCGAAGTTCGCCGCCGACGGCGTGAACCTCAAATACAATACCGGTATAATACGCCAAACCTCTGACGATACCGGGGTCGAATTTGTAAAACCTGCCGACACCCATTTCATTTAACAGCCGATGATGTTCCAATAATTCATTAATCGCATCATCAATCTTCTGGTTGACGCCGAGAGATTTTTTAATTTTTTCAAGCGAATCTGTTTCCATAAAGGCGAGGATTTTCGATGCCCTGTCCTTGTCAGAAAGCTTTTCATTGAGAACCGCAGCAAATGTGTCGGCGGGCATTTTCGGCTTTTTATCGAGCATGGCATACATCCCGGGCAAATCATTTTCTGCGATGCTTAAGCTTTTCAAAAATGCTGCCAGAAGTTTTCTGCTGGAAACCTTTACAACAACATCATTTTCAGACAGGCCGGCATACTGGAGATAATCGAGAGTGGTAAAGATAATCTCGGCGTCTGCTGCGATGCTGTCTGTACCGATTATGTCGATGTTCCACTGGAAGAATTCGCGGAGTCTGCCCTTCTGCGGGCGTTCGGCACGAAAGAGTCTCGGCACAGAAAACCATTTTATGGGTTTCGGCAGTGAATTGATTTTCTGGTTGACCATTCGGGCGAGGGAAGGCGTCATTTCGGGAATAAGGGCGAGGTCTCTGTCGCCGCGGTCTTTGAAAGAAAAAAGCTGCTCTACGATTTCGGCGCCGCTCTTCTGCGTGTACATCTGGAGGTGTTCGAGGATTGGGCTGTCGAATTCCTCGAAGCCGTTGCGGATAGAGACTTTTTTCCAGCCGTCAATAATATAATTTCGGACGGCCATTTCAGCAGGGTAAAAATCACGAGTTCCTTTTACAGGCGGAATTTTCATTTTTCTTTCCCTTTTGACGTTCGATATTCAAAATTTGTGAACAATATAAGTGATTATGGTTCAAACGTCAAGAAATGCAATCCTCCGAAGAGGGATAGAACTGCGAAAAAACGTGATTGTTATCTTTTTTTCCTGGTGAGGATAAAGCAGCTGCCGAGGCCGAGCAGTGTGATTGTGGCAGGTTCAGGCGTGCTTCCGCCTGTGCCTCCACCTGTGCCGGAAGAGACAATCGGAAACGCTCCGGATAAATCGCCATAGATTTTCTGGTGGCGGCCTGTCTGTGCAACAAGGATATCATCCAATGTGCCGTATTCAGGCGCGATATCGGAATAAAACGAAAACGTTCCGAAACCTGTTCTGCCGGGCATCAAAAAATACGACCAGAAAGAATGCCACCTGTCTGAAGGTGCGTATTTAATATACGGGTCATCCTCGCCGAAAAGGCTGAGGCCGCTGCTCTCCAGGTATGCCTTCCAGGTGACAGCAAGCGGGTCATGGTGGTGTATTTTGCTTGTTGAGGCAGCAGCGGACGATGAAAAAGTAATTTCGTAATCCGCACTTCGGCTGAAATCTACCAGCAGCAAATCAATCTGGGACAGGCCAAAACGCGTCTTCCAGTTGATAGAAATATCGTAACGATACATACCAGTGAAATCGCCGCTTTCGATTAGGGTCGCGGTGCTTTGGCCGGAAATATAAGGCACGAAGCCTGCCGGCGACGGGGGCACCAGGATAAAGACCAGCGAAATAATAAAAGTGAATAAAAGGCTACTTCTTTTCATCGTCCCCACCATTTAAAATTCGCAATCCTGCGACTGCAATTTTGCTGAAAAACAAGTGCTAAACTTAACCCCCATTTAGCAAACTTATTCTACTTTATTTTGTATCCAAAATCAAGATTTTTGACTCTCCTGCGACCACCGTATAGGAATATCTGAATGGTCTTATAACCTGTTTATTTTGATTTGGCTGTAAATGATTATATGGGCCGTTTGCCGAAAGAAATCAAAATGAACTGACAGTGAGAGATTTTTTTTTGGCTGTTTTCTGACCTGCTCGGGGCTAACTATTGATTATCGCGATGGGCGGTAAGTATGGAAGCAAAGGCAAGGGCTGCTGTTTCGACCCTTAGAATTGTTTCCGTAAGACGCACATGCTTTGCGCCGCATTTGAGGAGAAGTGCATCTTCTTTGTCCGTCAGCCCCCCTTCCGGGCCGACAAAGACTATCAGGTCTTTACCGGCAAAAGGATACTTGATAACCGGCAGCGCCTGCGGAGAGGGAGAACCTAAAAGGACGTCTGCGGAAGGAAATTCTGTAGTTAATTTATCCAATATATCGTTTAGATGAGACGGGCTGTCGATAACCGGCAGGAAATTCCGGCCTGATTGTTTTACCGCGGAAACGGCCAGCCTGTGCCATCGCTGAATTGTCTGCGGGCCGGCGGCGGTTTTTACCGTTCGCTCAAACAATACGGGACACAGCCGGTCGATACCGAGCTCGGTGCATTTTTCCACGAGCCAGTCGAACCTGTCGGTCTTTGCGATGCTTACGGCGAGTATTAACCGGCCTGATGTTCTTTGCGGAATAGTCTTTTGCTCAATTACATCAAGGAGAACCTGCCGGTTGTTCAAATCCATAATTGTCGCAGAAGCGACAGAGCCTTTGCCGTCAAAGAGTTCAACCTGCCCGCCTTTTTGCAGCCTCAGGACAGAAGCCAGATGGTGAGCCTCTGTGCCGGCAAGGATGGTTTGCGGCTGAGTAATTTTTTCACAATAAAAACGGCGGATGTTCATTGCAACAAACTCCAGACTACAACAGACTCAAGACTAAAGATTTTCGTTTTGTAAGTATTCATCCGATTAACCTTTTAAGAATTTGGAAAGCTCTTCCGGATTTTTATTATTTTTAGTTTTATTGGTAAGATAAACGCCGACAACCACGAGGAGAGTTCCCATCACAAGAGATTTCGTCACAGGTTCGCCGAGCATTAGAAAAGACAAAACAACAGTGAAAATGGGAATAAAATTGATAAACAGCGCAGTTCTTGTAGGCCCGATTACCAGAAGGCCCTCGCAGAACCAGATGTAACCTGCGACGGTGCCGAAAAACGCCAGGTATAATATGCTATACCAATCCTTGGCGGCATAATCAGCGAGTTTGCCGAATATGCCGTTGTAAAGGGCAGGGAAAAACAGTAAGAGTGCGCCGATGACAGACGAATACGTGACGGTGACTATAGGAGAAAGGCCCGCAAGCAAGACCTTGCCGAGGATGGAATAAAAGACCCAGCAGACGACACAGCCAATAATAAACGTCTGGCCGACACCGATGCCGTGTTTGAAAAAGAAAGCGAAGTCGCCTCTCAACGCAACATAGATTGCGCCAAATACGGACAAAATAATACCAGTAAGCCTTATGGGGGTAAGAATCTCCTTGAAAAAATAAGCGGACAGAATAGAGATAAAAACCGGGCTGGTAGCGATAAGAACCGAAGCGCTTGCCGCATCAACGGTTTTGAGACCTTCAAGGAACATGATGTGATACAAGAAAACCCCAAAAAAGCCGAGCAGGAACACGGCAAACCACTGCCTGATACCAAGTTTCGGCAGGCGCTTTTCGGACATCATTAAAATAGGAATCATAGCTGCGGAAGCGAATGCAAACCTGAGAAAGGCTGCCGACGAAGGGTCAGCGGGACTATCCTGCCTGCCAAGGATTCTGCCGGCAATAAAGGTACCCGCCCAAAAAAGGGCTGTCAGCAGTAATTTCAGGTAAATCCCCATATCCAGTTCCAGGAATAAACAGCTTATCGAAAAACGGTGATAATAATAGAAGCGGAACGAACAGGCAAAGGAAATTAAGGGAAATCTAAAAAAGCGGGGACTTAATTGAAGGCGCTGCGGCGATATAATTCTATTGACTGAAAGGTCTTTGGCCTATAAACTTACCGCCTGCAAACTCGTGCCTGGCAGCTGAAAAAAATGCTGCTTCGCAGGGCAGCAATAATTTAATCAGGATAGCGAAAGATGGAAGAAAAAGTCGTAAAAATCGGTATTGTCGGCTTCGGAACAGTCGGGGCGGGCGTTGTTAAACTGATAAACGAGCAGGCTGATGCGATTGCCGCCAGGACGGGGCTTCGGCTGAAGGTCGCCTGCGTGGTTGATACCGACACAAAAAGAGAGCGGGCGGTAAAATTGGAAAAGGGAATCCTGACCGACGATATCGAGAAATTGCTCAAAGATAATTCCATCAAAATAGCCGTCGAACTGGTCGGCGGGACAACCTTCGCAAAAGATATACAGCTGAATATGCTAAAGGCCGGCAAGGATGTTGTGACCGCAAACAAGGCGCTGCTGGCGGTACACGGCAGCGAGCTTTACCGCACCGCACGCCAATACGGACGGTGCATCGCATTCGAGGCAAGCTGCGCCGGCGGAGTGCCGATTATATCCGGCCTTCGCACAGGGCTGATAGCAAACCAGATTACAGCCATTTACGGAATTTTGAACGGCACAAGCAATTACATTCTTTCAAATATGTCGAGCAAGGGAAGCGCTTTTGCAGAGGCGTTGGCCGACGCCCAGAAGAAGGGCTACGCCGAGGCCGACCCGAAATTGGACATCAGCGGCCTTGACAGCGCACATAAACTGGCGATTCTTTCATCGCTGGCGTTAGGCAGCCAGATTTCACTCGATGATATTTACGTCGAAGGCATAGAAAACGTCAGCCAGGACGATATCCGGAACGGTGCGGAGATGGGATATGTGCTGAAGCTTCTGGCAATATGCCAGAGGGCTGGCGATGGCAGCGTATCGCTCCGCGTGCATCCGGCGTTTATCAATAACGATAACGGGCTTGCGAGAGTGAACGGGCCTTTCAACGCGATAAGCATATTCGCGAGTGCGGCAGGCGAAGTTATGTATTACGGCCGCGGCGCCGGAATGATGCCGACGGCAAGCGCCGTCGTTTCCGATATAATCGACGTGGCAATCGGCAATTCCGCCAATACCTTCAATCGTATGGAGCTTAAGCCCCAAGGTAGCACAAATATCAAGATAAATAAAATAGACAATCTTGTGAGCCGGTTTTACATCAGGATTATGTGCAAAGACCAGGCCGGCGTGATGGCACAGTGGAGCAAGGTTCTTGCGGAAAACAAGATAAGCATTTCCGGCGCAATCCAGCACGAAGGCAGCGGCCCGAAAAATACCGTGCCTGTCGTGATTGCCACTCATTCGACGCCTGAGAAAAGCATCAATGCCGCCCTGACAGGATTGGCCAGGCTCGATTCTACCTGCGGCAAACCGGTCTGTATAAGAATTGTAGATATACCTGAGGATAAAGAATAGTGACTAAGTATGTGTTAATAATTCCTGACGGCGCCGCCGATAACAGTCTGCCGGAATTCGGCAACAAGACGGCGATAGAGGCGTCAAATACGCCGAATATGGATAAAATCAGTATGAACGGCAGGCTGGGCCTCGTGCAAACAGTTCCGGAAAAAATGGAACCGGGCAGCGATGTGGCGATTATGTCGCTGTTCGGATACGACCCTGCGAAACATTACTGCGGGCGGGCCCCTATCGAGGCTGTCGCACAGGATATAGAATTGTCGGAAAGCGACTGGGTATTCAGGTGCAATTTTGTAACCGTGGCAGACGGGAAAATGGCCGACCACAGCGCCGGACATATTTCCGATAAAGAAGGCCACAGGCTAATAGAAGAGATTAATAAAAAACTCGGCAACGAACAAATCCGTTTTTATCCCGGCGTGAGCTACCGCAACCTGATGGTTGTGAAGGGAATGGATTTTGAAGTCCGGACGTTTCCGCCGCACGATTATATCGGAACGGCGGTTGATAAATTACTTCCGAGAGGAAAAAACGCCGAGTTTCTTATCGACCTTATGGCAAAGGGCCAGCAGCTTTTAGCCGGTCACGAGATTAACCAGGTAAGAAGAGACCTCGGTGAAAATCCGGCTGATTCGATATGGCTCTGGGGACAGGGACAGAAGTCAAAGCTCGACAGCTTCGAGAGTCGATTCGGACTGAAAGGCGCAACAATTACGGCGGTTGACCTGGTAAGAGGCTTATCGAAAATGGTAGGCTTTGACCTGATAGCGGTGCCGGGGGTGACCGGTTATGTGGATACAAATTTCGAGGGCAAGGCGTCGGCGGCAATCGAGGCTCTTAAAAAATACGACATCGTCATCGTGCATATAGAGGCACCGGACGAGACCTCGCACCAGGGCAACGCAAAACTGAAGAAAAAATCGATTGAGCTGATTGATAAATACGTTGTCGGGCCGGTCTATGACGCATTGCAGAAATATGATAATTGGCGAATACTGGTTTCCCCTGACCATTATACGCCGATAAGCACCTGCGCTCATTCATCGGAAGCGGTGCCTTTCACAATGGCAGGCACCGGAATCGAATCCGCTGAAGGCGGGCTGCACCTGCCGTTTGGCGAAACCAACGCCGCAAAATCAGGCCTTGTGATAAATAAAGGTTCAGACTTGATGGAATATTTTTTATCGGTTAAATAACACGGCAGATATTTTTTATACTATAAGGATAAATTGAGATGGCAATAGTGGTTCAGAAATTCGGCGGGACATCGGTCGCCAACGCTGAAAAGATAAAACGTGCGGCGCAGAGGGTAATTCAACGCGTCAAGGAAGGATATTCGGTAGTGGTGGTCGCATCGGCAAGAGGACAGCAAACCGATGAGCTGATAGCAGATGCGCACGAGTTGAATCCTGAGCCGCCGGAACGCGAATTAGACCAGCTGTTAAGCACGGGCGAGATTCAGTCGGTATCGCTTTTTGCGATGGCGCTTCACGCCGAAGGACACAACGCTATAAGTTTCAGCGGCGGCCAGATACGAATGATGACCGACGGCGTGCACACAAAGGCAAGAATCAAAAGCATCGACGCCAGCAGGATACAAAAAGAATTAGACGCAGGCAAAGTCGTCCTCGTAGCGGGCTTTCAGGGCATCGATGATGACGGCAATATCACAACACTCGGCAGAGGTGGTTCCGATACAAGCGCGGTTGCCCTGGCAGCGGCGATGAAGGCAGAAGAATGCGAAATATTCACGGACGTTGACGGGGTATATACGACAGACCCGAGGATTTTCAAAGATGCGGTCAAGATAGATAAAATCAGCTATGACGAGATGCTGGAAATGGCAAGCATGGGTGCTGGCGTTATGCACTCGCGGTCAATAGAATTAGGCAAAAAGTGTGACGTGAGAATTCACGTCAGGAACAGTGGAAATGAAAATAAAGGAACAATAATTACCTCGGAAGAGGAGGCACAAATGGAAGAAGTAGTAGTATCCGGCGCGACAATACAAAAAGATATGGCCAAGATAGGGCTTGTAAATGTTGACCACAAGCCGGGCAATGCGGCAAGGGTATTCTCAAAGCTGGCAGAGGCCCGTGTGCTGGTCAACGATATTATCCAGACGGAAGTCGGACCCAAAAAAGCAAACCTTACTTTCACGGTGGGAAGCTCCGATTTGAAGGCTGCAAAGAAGGCAATCGATGACGTGAGAGACACGGTCGGATGCGAGGATATATTTGTTCACGATAACATAGCCGAAGTTTCCATAATCGGGGTAGGAATGCGAAGCCATTACGGCATCGCCGAGAAGATGTTCACGTCTCTTTTCAAGGCAGGCGTGAATATCGATTTGATAACCACAAGCGAAATCCGCATAAGCTGTGTGGTCGAGAAAAAAGATGCAGAGCGGGCGTTAATTGCGGTATGCAAGGCCTTCGACCTCGACAAGCCCGTAGGCAAACGAAAGAAATATCCGAGAAAATAGACCCGGCAGTCTCACTATAAAGAGGAATCTGTGTCGGCCAAAAGATGCAGAAAAAGGTTTGCAATCAGCAGACAAAACAGGACTATTATTGTTCTTTTGTGTCTATTGATTGCTCTTATTGTCGGATGGCTGGACCGCACAAACGCACGCCCGCCGCACGCCCCGCAGACAAAAACCGTTAGCAAAGTAAAGCCGGGCGATATCGAGAAGTATCAGGGCAAAACATTTACGGTAGTTTATACCGTAGATGGCGACACAATAGATATAAATATCCCTGACGACCAATATGACCATACGAGAATCAGACTTTGGGGAATCGATACACCTGAAACAAAGGCACCCAATCAGCCTGTCGGCTACTTCGGGCCGGAGGCGTCAGAATTTACAAAGCAGATGACACGGGGGAAGAGAGTTAAAATTTACATTAGCGAGAAACAAACCCGCGACAAATACGACAGGCTGCTCGCTTACGTTCAGTTCGAAGACGGCAGCTTTCTGAACGAATTATTGCTCTCGGACGGCTTCGCTTATGCGGACAGGCGATTCAAGCACCAGTATTACAACAAATACCTGCAATTGGAATCTGCCGCCCGCAGGGACAAAAATGGTCTTTGGGCAAATGTTAAAAGAGAGCAGTTTCCGGAATGGCTGCAAAGAATAGAGCCTGACCTGCTGAAGAACGAATAAATTTTCAGGCAGCTTCACAAAGGTTTGATTTGCCAAATTGAGAAGATTTAGCCGAGGTTATATTCCTTGATTTTACGATAAAGTGTTCTTTCGCCGATACCGAGTATCCTGGCGGTCTGCTGGCGGTTATTGCCCGTCCGCGAGAGAGTTTCGATGATGGCCTGCTTTTCGAGTTCGGCAAGGGAAAGGCCTGCGGTTTGTTCAACAGGGCCGGCGGCGGGCATCAGCTGTCTTCGCTGTGATATTTCAGGCGGGATATCGTGGATGTCGAGCGTATCCCTGCTGCTCATCACGACCATTGTCCTTATTACGTTTCTCAACTGGCGGATATTGCCGGGCCAGTCGCAGCTTTTGAGGATATTCATTGCCGCATCGGTTATGCCCGCAACTTTAGAGCCGATTTCCATCGAAGCCTGCTTAATAAAATAATCGACGAAGATAGGTATATCTTCCGCCCTTTCACGCAGCGGCGGCAGAACTACGCTAATACCCTTAATGCGGAAATAGAGGTCCTGGCGAAACTTTTTTTCTTCAATCAGTTTTGTAAGGTCCTGGTTGGTGGCGGTAATAATCCTTACATCGACCTTCACGGGTTTGTTGGAGCCGACAGGAATAACGATACCGTCTTCGATGACCCGCAGCAGTTTTGCCTGGCTGTTGGGCGCCATATCGCCTATTTCATCGAGAAACAATGTTCCTTTGTCGGCAGTTTCAAACAAGCCTTTTCTGTCGCCGGCAGCGCCCGTGAAGGCGCCTCTGACATGGCCGAAAAGTTCGCTTTCGAGAAGCGTTTCAGTAAGACCTGCACAGTTAACGGGTCTGAAGAGATTATCCGCACGCTGGGAATTCTCGTGGACGGCCTTTGCGAGCAATTCTTTGCCGGTGCCGGATTCACCCTCGATAAGAAGAGGCAGATTGGTAGGAGCGATGCGTTTGAGGATTTCGAAGATGCCCTGCATTTTACGGCTTTTTCCACGAACGCCATCAAAGATAAAATCCTGTTTTTCAGACCGGTCTGTTTTAAACCGGCGCCTCGCTGTCTCCGCCTTCCGGCAGGCCTGGAGCGTGAGGGCGCGAAGCTGGTCGATATCAATGGGCTTGACGAGGTAATCGAAGGCGCCTCGCCTGATAGCATCCTTACAGGTATCGATTGTAGCATAGGCGGTGACGAGGATAACCTCGGTATCGGGATTTAATTTTTTTGCCTCGTCGAGGATAGACAGGCCGTCAACATCGCCGTCGAGCTTCAGGTCTGTAATGATGCAATCGACATTTTCATTGTGCAGGATTTCGAGGGCATCTTTGCCGCTATAGACGGCAACAGCCTTTGCACACAATTTGTCGAGTGCCTCAACAACGCCATCGGCGTGGTTCCTCTCGTCATCAACAACCAGTATTATGCTGTCTTTAGCCATTTTGCGGGTCCGTAATCAATCTGCGTCCTGCAGTAATGGTAATTTTATCGTAAAACAAGTCCCTTTTCCAGACAAACTTTCAACGGTAATGGAGCCGTTATGGACATCGACAATCTTTTTTACGATAGGCAGCCCAAGCCCCCTGCCGCCCTGCCGGAAGGAAAAACCGTCGAAAATTTTCGGCAGGTCTTCCTGCCCGATACCGACGCCAGTATCGCTTACCGAGATAACGGCAAAAGAGCCGCTCTTTTCGGTTCTTACCATAAGCTCGCCGCCTTTTTCCATTGCGTGCTGGGCATTAATAAACAGATTCAACAGTGCCTGCTTGAGCAGGTTTGCGTCGATTCTGCAAACAAGCGGCTGAGGATACAACAAGTGCCTTATCACAATCGAATGGCCGAACGCCTGCGGCGTGTAGAAATCAATCATATCGCTTACGAGACCGTTGATATCGCCCCGCGCAAGCTGCGGTTGAATACTATCTGTAAAACGAAGGAAACCGTCGAGAGTCTGTTCGAGACGGTCGGCCTCTTTTTTAATTATGTCTATCTTTCGAACCGCTGACGCGAGAGTTGTATCGTCCGGCAGATTTGTGCCGGCAGCGGGCCTGCGGCTGCGGCGAAAAGCCTGGAGGTCTTCAGCGATAAGCTTGAGGTTTATTTTTATGGTAGAAAGAGGATTTTTTATTTCGTGGGCAAGTGAGCCGACCAGATGGAAATTTTCCTGTTCCCGGACGGCAGGATTTTCTTCGCCGGGTGTTTTTTTGCATTCGGCTTTTTTGCGGTAAAACAAGGCAGCAACAACGCCGGCTGCCAGACCGACTAAACCCGCAATTACAACCTTAAACATATATCTTCTCCGCAGGGCTGCTCAACACAGGTATGTAAGCCTGATGCTTATAAATTTGAGAATAAATTTGCTGTCTGGCGCGAAAAAAATTATTTCGGATTCTCGTCCGGGCTTTTTTCCTTGTTTATTTCCGCAAGAGCAGCCTTTCGTGATAACTTAAGCCTACCCTGGTCATCGATAGCGATAAGTTTTACGGGTATTATATCGCCGACTTTGCAGACGCTTTCGATGTTTTTGACGTAGCTGTCGCTTAGCTCGCTGATGTGGCAGAGGCCCTCTACGCCCGGAATAATCTCGACAAATGCGCCGAATTCCTTAACAGAAACAACTTTGGCGGTGCTGTAAATTTTTCCGATGCGGGGCGGCTGCGTCATAGCCTCAATCATTTCCTTCGCGGCAAGATGCCCGTCGCCGCCTACACAGCTTATATAGATTGTGCCGTCTTCTTCGATTTCGATAGTGGCGCCGGTCTGCTCTTGAATACCCTTTACATTTTTGCCGCCCGGGCCTATGACTTTGCCGATAAGCTCGGGGTCGATTTCAATACTAATCAGCTTCGGTGCGTATTTGCTCAGTTCTTTTCTCGGCTCTTTGATTGTCTCCGTCATAACCTTCAATATTTTCAGCCTTGCTTCTTTTGCACGTTCGAGCGCTTCGACCATAATATTATGCGCCAAACCTTCGGCCTTGATATCGAGCTGAATCGCGGTAATACCATTGACGGTGCCTGCGACCTTGAAATCCATCTCGCCAAAATGATCTTCGTCGCCTATAATATCCGTCAATAATGTGTGCTTTCCCTTGTCGTCAGTAATCAGGCCGATAGATATGCCCGCGACGATATTTTTCATAGGGACGCCTGCATCCAAAAGAGCAAGCGAGCCGCCGCAAACCGAAGCCATAGAGCTGGAGCCGTTGGATTCGGTAATATCCGAGACAAGCCTGATTGTGTAGGCAAATTCATCTTCAGGAGGTCTTACGCCAACGAGAGCGCGCTCTGCAAGAGAGCCATGTCCGATTTCGCGTCTGCCCGGCCCGCGGACAGGCCTAATCTCGCCGACAGAATACGGCGGAAAATTATAGTGAAGTGTGAACGTCTGGGAATATTCTTCACGCAGCCCGTCCACAATCTGTGCGTCTTTGAGAGTGCCGAGCGTCACGGTTACAATGGCCTGCGTTTCGCCGCGGGTAAAGAGAGCGGAGCCATGCGTCCTCGGGAAGATACCGACCTCGCAGGAAATTGGACGAACATCGCCATAGCCCCTGCCGTCAAGTCTCTTTCCTTCGAGGAGCAGTTTTTTAACAACCTCGCCTTCGATTTTTTCGATGGTACGCATAACCTGCGGCTTGCTGTACACAACCGCATCAGGTTTCTGCTGAACGCAATACTCGGCAATAATCCCGTCCAGAAGCTGCTTAACGGCATCGCCTCGTTTCTGTTTGGACTGGATTTGCTTGAGAGCATAAAGCTTGTCAAAAATTTTGGAGCGAAGACCGGCGTAAAGATTCTTATCTTCCTCAACGAGAATAATCTCCTTCGGGACACCGACCTTTTTCTGAAGCTCGTTAATCATATCGCAGACTTCAATGATGGTTTTGTGAGCTTCCGCAATGGCGTCAGCAACCATCTGCTCGCTTACTTCTTTTGCGCCGACTTCAATCATATTGAGAGCTTCTTTTCTGCCGCAGACAAGAAGATTTAACTGGCTTTCCTCAATCTGCTTGTGAGTAGGATTGACAACAAACCCGCCTTTAACAAGGCCGAGCCTGCATGCGCCGATAGGGCCAAGAAAAGGAATCTTGCTTATGGTAAGAGCTGCGCTTGCACCAATCATCGCAAGGACATCAGGGTCGTTTTCGCCATCAAAGCTCAGGACACTGGCGATAATCTGGACTTCCTGAAAATATCCTTCCGGGAACAACGGCCTGATGGGCCTGTCAATCATCCTCGATGTAAGGATGTCTTTAGTGCTGGGTCTGCCTTCGCGTTTGATAAAGCCGCCTGGAAATTTTCCCGCGGCGCTCTGCTGCTCACGGTATTCAACGCTCAGCGGAAAGTAATCAATATCCTCCCTTGCGGATGGAGCGGTAACAACGGCAACCAGAACCATAGTTTCGCCGTAAGTGACTACAACGGCGCCATCGGCCTGTTTTGCAATTTTGCCTGTTTCAATTGATAAAGTTTTTCCCCCGATTTGACGGTTAACACTCTGCACATCGAACATAATAATCCCTTAATGTCTGCAGGAGTCCGTAGTCAGTAGTTGAAAGTTCCATTGGAAATTGAGCTTTCAACTACGAACTACGAACCCCAATCTAAATATTATTTTCTTAAACCAAGCCTGGAGATAATCTGACGATAACGTTTCGGCTCTTTTTTATCGACATATTTCAGCAGCGCCGATCTTTTACCGACCATTTTTAACAGACCCCGCCTCGATGAATGGTCTTTGCTGTGGAGTTTCAGATGCTCGGTAAGCTCATCAATCCTTTTTGTAAGCAGAGCAATCTGAACTTCCGGCGAACCAGTATCTCCCTTATGAGTTTCGTAATCTGTAATAACTTTTTGTTTTTCATCCGGCGTTATCATAAATTAAATAAAATCCTTTCCGCTTCGCTGGCAGAAGTCCTGAAAATTCGACATACAATAATCCACAATCTTCAAATTTCCAAAAGGGGCATTATACCAAAACAAGTTATGATTGCAAGTTATTTTCGTACGAAAAAAAGTTTGAATTGCACGCCGTCAAAAAGCTGGTTGGCCTATTGAATTTTTGAGCCGCGGGGCATTTTGTGGGGTATAATTCGCCGCCGGGCAGGAAAAACAGCATAGTTATATTTTCGCATTTGAATCTTCGATTTTTACGGTTTCAGCCGCCTTTTCCCCCGCTTCGGCAAACTCATCTTCTGAGAACAAATCGGCAGACTTGTGCTGCAGGCTCTCCCAAAAGTCATAAATGTTGCTTTCGAGAAATACCCTGCCGATTTTTTCATCGAACTGGGTGCCGAGGTTGTTTTTTATCTCGTTGAGGGCTATTTCAATTTGCATAGCAGGCCTGTATGGCCTCGCGGAAGTCATAGCATCAAAGCTGTCGGCAAGCCCGATGATTTTGGCTGCCAGCGGAATGTCTTTGCCGGCCAAACGGCTGGGATAACCTTTTCCATCGATACGTTCATGGTGATGAAGAACAGCAGGCACCAGATTCCGCATCTGTTTTATCTGGCTCAAGATGGCTGCTCCTATCGAGGGATGTTTTTTAATGTATTCCATCTCGTCATCGGTAAGTTTCCCATTTTTGCACAAGACAGCCTCCGAGATGCCGATTTTTCCGATATCGTGCAGAAGGCCTGCGATATAGATGTTGTGAATCTGCTCCTGGTCAAGAAATTCGACTTCGGAGTATTTTTCAGCAATCCACCTTGCAATCGACGCGACGCGTTCTGAATGGCCGCGAGTGTATTTGTCCTTGGCGTCGATGCTGCTTGTGAGGGCTTTCAATGACCCTATGAATAATTCCTTTAGGTCTTTGAAAAGTCTGCCGTTCTCGACAAACACCGCACAGTTAGTCGCTACCGAACTGAATAATTTTATATCTGCGCTGTCGAAATCAGGCTTATCAAGCCTGTTGACGGCAACCAGAATGCCGATAAGCCGGCCCGCGTCACTTTTGCCAGGCATAGGAGAATCTGAACGGTCTTTTCCATAAAGAGGCGCGGCTATAATACTCTGTATATTTTCAGGCCAGCTGTATCTGAATGCGGAAAATGCGTTGCTGTCCAAAAGGGCATCTTTACCCTGTTTCAATTCTGCGGTCAAACGTTCGAGCAGCAGGCTCTTCCCTGCCCGGTCAAACTCAACAAGACCGGAACCTGCGACACTGACAAGCGAACCGGTTGACCTGTCTTCAAGCAAGATTGCGATGCCCTCGGCGACAACAATTTCAGCGAGACTCTTGCAGACCATTTCAAGATAATTCTGGTCCGAATCTCTGATTGTCATACTGGCACCGAGTTTGTGAATGAGAGCAAGCTCTTCATAAGCCTGCGACAATTCCCTTGTAAAAGACTGGATATGTTTTTCGGTTTTCAGCCGGGACTGAAAACTTTCCAGAAGAAGCGACAGATAATCAACAAGTATTATTGACGGCTGTTTCTGCTGCGAAACGGATTTCCTTTCCGCAACGGCGTCTGATTTTGTCTGCGGCGGCATATTAACCAGTGCGAAAAGCTGCGGTTTGCCGAACTCAGCGGTCAAGACTGCCGACAGGATTGAATCGCTTACGATAAAGGGTTTGCCGGTGATGCTTTTTCCGGGATTTCTGAAAACCTCGATAGTGCGTGCGAGAATTGATTTCCAGTCGCTTTCGAGGCTGCCGCTTTCGCAGACAAGAATTAACTGCCCGTTGGAATCACAAACTGCAAAATCCGCACCGAGTCCGTTGACATTCTCACCAAACGTCCGCAGTTGTTGAATCTGCAGGCTGTCCAACCTGCCGGTTTCGGTCAATAACATATATTTCTTTCCGTTATTTACTCAGGTCAGGCTGCACAAGTTTTCGTTATCGGGCAGCCGAGACAGTATCCAGACTGAGAATATCCTCAATTTTTTTCAGCAGCTCTTTAGGGCTGAAGGGCTTGCCGAGACATTCGGAAATCCGCAGGCTCGCCTTTTTTTCGCTTTCGATGCTGAAGCTGCGCCCGGTAAGCATCACGACGGGAATAGCTTTAGTTTTTTCATTTTCACGAAGTTTGCCTACCAGTTCGAGGCCGTCCATAACCGGCATCTGCATATCCGTTACGATAATATCCGGCATTTCGGAACAGGCCAGCGCGAAGGCCTCCGCTCCATTCGAAGCCGTCACGACCTCGAAGCCATTGCTTCGAAGCTTAATTGCCACCACGTGGACAATATGTATTTCATCATCAACAACCAATACTTTTTTGCTTTCCATCAATGAGCCTCCACCATATCCAGGTATTGTAATTTTTTAGCTTTGAATACCCCGCAGTTCAGGCGAGGCCCGCTGAAAGCGGACCCAAGAGCCAATGCTGCCGTCAACAGTACGCATACCCAGGTTGCCATCACCGGAAAAACTGTCCTGCAAAAGTTCGCAGGACAGTATCCCTGCGGATATAAACTTTTATCAAGTTTCAATATAAACCTCATCAGCCTTTGCTATACCTCTGAAAGGCTGTATTATCTCTTCAACCACTTGTCATTATCCTTACGCTCCATATTTTCCTTCATAATGCTGCTTATCTTCGAGGCTGCCTGCGGATTCATTTCCTTTGTAATCTTTTCTTTGAGTCTCAGGGCTTCGAGATATGTTGGACGAAGCTCAAGGGCTGTGTTGACCTCACCAAGCGCCTGCTCTCTCTTGTTTTCACTGGCTAACTTTACAGCCTTTGTATAGTGGTCTTCAGCCTGTCTGGCCCTGTCAACCCATTGAAGCTGGTCGATGGTTGACTGTCTCTTGAGGCGAATATCATCGAGGCGGCCCTGCGGATTGGTATCTGCGGCATCGTGAATTATATGCGGAGTAAGCAGAACAATAACCTCCTGCCGTTTTGTGGTATCGGAATTGCTTCTGAATAAAGAACCGATAAACGGGAGGTCGCCGAGAAGCGGCACCTGCTTGCGGGAGGAGATAATCACATCTCTGAACAGTCCGCCGATAACTATCGTTTCGCCATCTTTCACTACCACGTTTGTTGACAGTTCTGTAGAGGTCTCATCAGGTATATTGTTGGACTTCAAATCGCCGGAACTGTCTTTGGGGTGAATATCCATCCGGATATAGCCGTCATCGCCGATATAAGGCCTGAATGAAAGTTTCGTGCCTGTATCAAGGAACTGAACCTCCTGGGTCGTCGATGTCTGGCTCTGAGTAGTCTGATTTATATACCCAATCTTCGTACCTATATAGACCTGGCCAAGCTGCTTATTGACTGCCAGAATCTTTGGATTGGCAAGAATGGTGGTATCTGTCACCTGCTCTAATGCGGTAATAAACATTGATAAGTCGCCGGTTGTAATGCCCACCCGAAGGCCGTCACTTCTCGCCTTGGCAAAACCCGACGTTTCAATAGGTGTGCCGACGCCGCCCGCAACGACCTGCGCAATTGGTGAAGTGGCTACTGAACCGCGGCTGATATCCGTGCTTGTTGTTATGTCCGATGTAGCGGCGGCTCCGGTCAGGCCTACACCGTTAAAGAGGTTCCAGTCAACGCCCATTTCCATTCCTTCATTAAGCAGGACGCTGAGGATAGTGGCCTCAATAAGGACTTGCTTAGGCCTTACATCGACTTCCTTCATAATCTTCTCGGCCTGCTCAATCCTTTCGGGGTAGTCATAAATAACCAGTGTGTCGCTGGAAGCAATGGTGTCGCCGCCGCCGGAATAAGTAATGGATTCAGGTATGCCCTTCATCGCAGGGGTGCTGAAACCAACCTGGCCAACGCTGCTGAGGATGGGGGTAATAATTTTCTTGGCCTCTTCAGCGGTAATGTATGAGAGAGTAAAGACTTTGCAGGTCATTCTGCTTTTGTCTTCCCTGGTAAAGACCTCGATGATGTTTCCATGCTGTTTCCAGACATAATTGTCGCCCATAATCGCATCCATCGCCTGGTCGAATGTCACGTTATAGAGATTGGTGACGGTAATGGGGCCTTCGACCTTCGGGGAAGGAACGATATTTTTGTTGTATTTGGCGCCGAGGAAACGAAGAACGTCCCTGATATCAGCATCCTTCTTGAAGCTGATGGACTGGATTTTCCCGTCGGCGGCAATACTAATGGCTGCATTGCCTTCTTCCGGTGCGGTGCTTACAGGCTTGACCTGCTGGGTTGCCGTCAAGTCATCGGCAGAGTACGAACCCGCAACTGTCGTCAATGCAATCATAACTGCCAATAAAATAATACTTCTTGCTGCCATTGTTTCTTTGTTTTTGTACATAATTTTTTCTCCTGTTCATAAGACCTTACTATCCCGCTTTTCGGGCAATCGCTGTTGTTCTGCGATTACCTCGTGCGGATTCGACAGTTTGAGTCTGATTTCTGTTTCGCGATAATTAATTTCTGTTTCATTTCTTTTATCAACAATACAATCGAATTTTTCATTGCCATCCGAAATATTCTCTGCTTCAAAATATAAGTTATTGATTTTCATATTCATATTTTCCCGGAAACTCAGTTGGACACCGAAATATATCCTGTGACGGCATCCACGGATACGGTGACGGTTTTGCCGCCTCCGGCAAGAAATATCTTACCGCCGCCGTTGACAGGTTTGCCGACGGAGTCAAACTCGACCTGCGAAGTACCTCCGAAATCAACTAAACTGGAAATGTTAACCTGGCTTATCCTGCTGTCGGTCGTGAAATTGACTGAATACGGTTTTCCGTTAACCGGATGTGTTATCACGGTTCCGTTTGCATCTTTGATACTGTAGCTTTCGGCGGAGTCGCTAAAAACAACCGTGTAAGGTTTCTGCCTGCTTACAGCCATACCCTTTGCGTATTCGAGGTCGGCGGCAATCATATCACCGGCGGCACGAACCTGTATGTCGCCTGAGTTGCCGAGCATCGGTATGGCAAGAAGAGCGGCTATCGAAAGAATCACCACCACGATGATTATCTCTATCAAGGTGAAACCATTTTTTTCTAATTTCGACTTTTGCATTCTTATCGCCCTTTTGTCCTGAAATTTTCAAGGGACATTTCTGTATATAATCCCGACGATACGGGATTCCATTATCTCTGTTTCGACCTGATAGCCTCGTGTCTTAAACGCTGCTTTGATGAAATATGACCACATAATCAGGCATTCTAAACCGGGCGTTTTTTGCCGGATAATTATCGTTTTCAAACGTCGTTTTTGATGCCCCCAAATGCCGATACAAGTGCCACTTTCAATACTGCCGGAACGGACTTCCGGTAGAATAACTACAATCGTTAAAAGAAACGGGCTTGAAAGAAGTGATTCAGGATACAAATGCAAAAATCCGGCGGTAAAATTTATTATGACAATTTGATAACTTTATTTATTTGCCGGAAACATAGGCCGATAAAAGCCGTTTTAATCGCTTCTTTCTATTCCCTGATAAATTAACGCATTGTCTGGTGATTCTAAAAAACTGTTGATAAAAAAAGCCGGCCGGTTTTTGAAAACCGGCCAGCTCACTGATTTACAATTCTGTCCGCCTCTGTTCAGACCGTCAGAACAGGGCAAACATCGTTAAGCTTACCATTTCTCATGGTCAGCGGTCTGAAGAGTAGCATCAGTGCCAGCACTGAAGGTAAAATTAAACCCGGATGGAACGTACACCCAGTCCCCCGAGGCTTTGTCGGCGCCTACGATATTGTGGCCCGTGAACGGATTATCCGGCATTGTCTTCAGGTAAGTCTTGCCGCCGGTATCTGCTAATGCCGCTGCTAATGCAGCCGCACTGGCAGGAGGTACGTCGTTATTATCAAGCTTGTAAAGCTCAATCTGTGCACGCACCGTCTGAAGATTACTCTTCAGATTCGATTCTTTTGCCGCTGTGCTGGCATTGGTGAACTGCGGAATCACTATCGCTGCCAGAATACCGAGAATGACAACGACAATTAAAATTTCTACCAGTGTAAATCCTTTTCTTGTTTTCATTTTTTTACCCTCACATAAATTGTTGTAAATAAATTTGTTTTCAACCATCCCCGGCAAGCCGGGGTTTCGATAAAACAGCATTTCGCTGTTTCTGCTATCGTCTTAAATGATTCAAGACTTTACGAACCTGCTTTTTGCCTTTTTGACACCTCCAAAAAAAATAAAAAGAATTGGGTTTTCTTTCTTCAAATATCAGCTTACGGCCTGAATATCTTTTTCGTCATGAAAGACAAAGTCCGAAAAAATCCGCAGCAGCTTGAATTGGCATCACTGGGCAGGCTGCAATGTAAAATATAGAAAACAAATCTGCCTATGCCAAATGCGAAGAAGAAAAAATCTCTGCGATAAAGAAACAGGTCTTGAAATGAAACTGATTTTGGTCGGATTGTATCGAATATACCGATTACAACGAGAGGATAGGCAAATACCAAAGATTTTTATTCTGCGAGGTCAATGTATTGCGGTAAATTTTCCATCGAAATTTTTCTCGATGTTTTTCCCTCGTAAGACATTGTTATCCGGACGTAATTGATGCCTTTTAATGCGGCAAGTATCTTGTCCGCCCACTCAATCAGAACGACCGAATCCGGCGAGCAAAAATCGTCGAAGCCGATATTTTCAAATTCCTTTATGGACTTTATCCTGTAGGCATCTATATGATAGATATCAAGTCTGCCGGAATACTCATTAACCAGAACAAAGGTCGGGCTGTTGACCGGGACACTTTCTTTTCCCGCTCCCGCGCCTTGTGCGATGCCTTTTGTAAGATACGTTTTGCCGCTGCCGAGGGGGCCTGTAAGGGCAATGACCTCGCCGCCTTTGAGCCGGCTTCCGATGGAACTGCCAAGTTCAATTGTTTCCTCTGCCGAATTTGATAAAAAATCGTAATCCATACTCGATATTTAATCCGCCAAATGGTCATAGCCTGCCGGCTGGAGCCTGCGAATCCTGCCGTCGCGCGTTTTCATCTGCATAATTTTCGTATCCGTAATTATTCCTACGGCGGTGACAGCAGGCTTTTTTCTCCAGCGGGCGCAGAGTTTCTCATATTCCTTTTTTGAAAGCGTGAAAAGCAGCTCGAAATCCTCGCCGTCATTCAGCGCAGAAAAAAGCGGGTCCGGTTTCTTTTTGGCATCTTTTGACACGGGTATCTTTTCGGCAAACAACAGTGCGCCGACGCAGCTCTCTTTGCAAATACGATTCAAATCAGTGCTTAGACCATCGGAAATATCCATCATAGAATGAATAGAAACCATCTGTGCCAGTTCAAGTGCCTCACTAACCCGCGGCTCAAATCGCAGGTGTCTTCCGAACCCGGAGCCGCCGAGCGTGCCTGTGACACAGATTATATCACCAATCTTTGCACCGCTTCTTCGCAGCGGCTTCGTCGGGCCAGGCCTGCTTATCATAGCCACGTTGATTGCAAAGGGGCTGCTGCCCTTCCAGGCTGTAATGTCTCCGCCGACGAGCGGGCAGTTGTATTTGTCGGAGGCCTCGACAATGCCCGCATGCAGCTTTTTAAGTTTCTTTGAGCCAAAGCCTTTCGGCAGGGCAACGCTTACAACCGCAGCCAGAGGAATTGTCGCCATCGCGGCACAATCGCTTAAACTGGCCGCCATCGCCTTGTAGCCGACCTGCCTGAGCGTGGCCTTTCGCAGGTCGAAATGGACGCCATCGAGAAGCATATCAGTTGTGATTAGGACTGACGCACCGCCAGGCAGACGAATCTGCGCCATATCATCTCCGATGCCAATCGGAAAGAATCTGGACGGCAATTTCCTCTGCCCGGCAAACCAGGCGGTTATCCGGTCTTCTTTATTCTTCATCGTTTTGAAAGCTGCTTTTTCCAGAATGCGATTTGCTCGCCGGCCTGTTTAACTCCTGCGGCGCCGCTGGTGGCATATCTTTTCACGACATTTTCGGCTCCGAGAAATTTATAGACATCGCGTTCAATCGCAGGGCAATACTTTTTGAATTCAGCCAGATTCAGCTGAACAAGTTTTTTCCCCTGTTTCTCACAGGAAGAAACCAGCCGGCCCACGATGCCGTGCGCCTGACGAAACGCTATGTTCTTTAGGACAAGATATTCCGCCAAGGCCGTCGCATCGAGAAAACCTTCATCGAGACCCGCCTTGATTTTATCGGCGTTAAATCCCGTGTTGGCTGCAATGGCACAGGCCATATCGACAGATGCCTCGATAGTATCCGCCGCCGTAAAAACGTGAACTTTATCTTCCTGCAGGTCGCGATTGTAGCCCGAAGGCAACCCCTTCAGAATTGTAAGCATACCAACAAGCGAACCATAAACAGTGCCTGTTTTGGCGCGAATAAGTTCGAGCATATCGGGATTGCGTTTCTGCGGCATCATACTCGATGACGTGCAGTACTTGTCGTCAATGTGAACAAAATTAAATTCGCTGCTCGAAAAGATTATCCAGTCCTCTGCCAGCCGCGAAAGATGCGCCGCAATCAGTGCGCAATCGAAGATAAATTCCGCGCAGAAATCCCTGTCCGACGTCGCATCGATGCTGTTCCTGCTTACCTGATGGAAGCCCAGCTTTTCCGCGGTGCTGGTGCGGCTTATGGGCAGTGTGCTGCCTGCGATTGCGCCGCTGCCGAGCGGCGAGACATCGAGAAGGCCGCTGCAATTTCCCAGCCGGATAAAATCACGTTCGAACTGCTCGACGAAACTTAACAGGTATGCCGCCAAAATTATCGGCTGTGCCCGCTGCATGTGCGTATATGCGGGGCAAACAACATCCTGATATTTTTGTGCCATTTCGATAAAGGCCTGCTGAAGCAAAGTAATTTTAGTCTGAATTATCTCAATCTCGTCCCGCATCCAGAGCCGCAAATCAGCAGCGACCTGGTCGTTCCGGCTGCGACCGGTATGCAGCTTCCTGCCGACGACGCCGATTTTTTTAATCAGCGCAGCCTCAACAGCCATGTGAATATCCTCATCAGCCTTATCGAATTTAAATTTCCCATCGCTGATTTGCCGTTCTATCTGAAGCAGACCACTTTTGATTTGCCGAAATTGGGCATTGCTTATCAGTTTCTGTTCCGCCAGCATCTGGCTGTGGGCAATCGAACCTGCAATGTCATATTTGTAAAGTCTTTTGTCAAAAGATAACGACTGCACGAAATTCATTGCCATTTCAGGCGGGCTGCCCTTGAGGCGTTTTTCCCAGATTCTCTGTTTTTTTGCCATTTAAGTTCTCCGAAATATATATTCAGCTTCCGAGAATCATAAAGAGTATCAGAAAATATGTCAAGGAATAGAGGCAAAACAGGGAATGGCATAATTTTGCCGAACCGCACCGTCAGCCGGTTTTGGGGCTTGGGACACTCGCACATAATGGAATCGAAACCGTAAAAACCGACCCACTGCCGTATTCGCTTTCGAAACCGATTGAGCCGCCCATTGCGTCAACAATACTTTTGGTAATCGCCAGGCCAAGGCCGAGCCCTCGTTTTGAACCGTCGGTATCCGCGGTAAAAAACGGCTCAAAAACCTTGTCCTGTATATCTTTTTTAATGCCAATACCTTTATCCGCAACATTAAAAGTCAAAATGCCGTTTGAAAACTTTGCCCAAACCCTTACAACGCCGTCAGGTTTCGATGCCTTTACCGCATTATCGATAAGATTGAACAAGACCTGTTTAAGCATTCCTTCCGAGAGCAAAACCTTCAGCGAATCATCGATGTCGATTTCGAGTTTGACATTATGCTCCCTGCAGGCAATTTCGTGCAGCACAACCACTTCTCTTACAAGGTCTGCAAATCTGAATTCAATGGGCGATTCCTGCTGCGGCCTGTAAAGTTCGAGCATCTGATGAACTATTCTGCTGACACGCGAAATTTCTTTTTCAATAAGACTTACATAATTATAATATTCATATTCTTCAGGCACGGCATCCTTTACGAGCAGAAAGGCGTTCTTTATTCCCGCCAGGGGGTTATTAATCTCGTGGGCAATCCTGGCAGCGAGGCGGCCTGTGGCGGCAAATTTCTCGTTCTCACGAAGCATCTTCTCCTTTAACTTCCGCTGTTCTGTCTCTGCCTCCAAATCCTTATAAGCCTTCGATAGCTGGGCTGTTCTTTCTTCAACCTTTTTCTCCAGCTCATTGTAAGATGCCTTGAGCGCCTCTTCTGCCTTTATCCTCGCTACAACACCGCCGACCTCGGCGGCAAGTATCTCGGCAGAATTTCGCGACGCAGGAGAAATCTGGTCGTAATTTCGTGAAGCAAGGTTCAGGCTGCCGATAATTTTCCCCTCGTGCCTTATCGGAATGACAAAAAGGCTGCGAAGGCCTTCATTAACAAGACTTTCTCTTACGGCAGGCTCAAACTCGGAACAAAGTTGATAAACTGCCTTACCTTGCAAAACTATTCCGGTTTGCGGAGCATCCGCTTCATAATGCGAAACTCTATTGACAAATTGTGGTGAAAGGCCGTCAAAAACGACTAAATCCAAACCGCCGGTTTTTTCATCGACAAGATATATCCCGCCGCAGTCCACCTCATCGAGTTTCATAGCGGTCCTTAATATTATTCGCAAGGCCTTTGTGAGGTCGCTCATTTTGTTGAGGGCAATTGCAAGTGAATGCTGCGAGCGCAGCCATGTTTCGGCCTTTTTCTGCTCGGTAATATCAAGGCCGGAACTCAGGATGCCGGTAATCGCACCCGTATCGTCGGCAAGAATCGTATTATGCCAGGCAATGGTTCTAACCTCGCCGCTTCTGGTGATAATATCATTCTCGTAATATTCGGCGGCATCTTTGTGTTCTTTCATCATTGCATCAAAAACAATTTTTACTTTGTCTTTTTGCTGCGGCACAATAAAGTTTTCAAACCAGTCCTTGTCGATAATATCCTGCTGGCTGAAACCTAAAATGCCGCAGCCTTTTTTGTTTATCATTTTGACCTTTCGGTCAGCGCCGACAACAATTAAAATTACACCTGCAATATCGAGGTATTTTTGTGCCAGGTCTCTTTCTCTGCGAAGTTCATCTTCTATCCGTTTAAGCTCGCTTATATCCAGGATAATGCCAATTATTCCGAGAGGCTCACCGGAACTGTCCGATAAAAATGAAATGTGCATCAGTGAAGGAAAAACACTGCCGTCTTTTCTTTTGCGTCCTACCTGCCCCTTGAACTCACCATGCTGTTTAATAGATTGTATGGCTTTATCAATATCAATCATCTGCTCAGGAGTATGCAAAGCAGCAATACTTTTACCAAATAATTCCGACGGTTCGTAACCGTGCATCTGCGCATAAGAACGATTCATAAACAACAAATTATACTGAAGGTCGGCGACGGCTATTCCTTCCCTGCACTGATGAACAACGGAAGAAAGCAGGCTCAGCTTATCCTCCGCTTCTCTCTGTTTGGTTATATTGCGCAAAATACAGTGAGTCTGTCTGAAATGACCATTTTTGTCGGTTCCGATTTTGCCGTCAACCTCGACAGCGATGGTCTTTCCATCACGGCAGACCATCTCAAAGACCGCCGCCTGTAAAGAACCGCTCGACACGAATTTCGAAAACTGCTTTTTGAATTTTTCCTGAGATTTTGGAGTTAGAAATTCGCCAATCCATTTGCCGACAACCTCCGGGCTCGCCTGCGGCGGGTAGCCGAGCATAGCAAGCCAGGCGGTATTGACCTCCGTGATAAATCCATCCTTATCGAGCGACTGATACGCAAAGGGAGACTGCTGGTATAAAAGATGAACCCTCTCCTGTTCATCCGACAGATTATTTTCGGGTTCCACATGCCGGCTGTGCGTCTTTTTCTCGTTACCTTTCACGGTATCTCCCCTGCCCTTGCTTGAACTATCTAAGTGAGTTGCGGGACAATCGCTGCGGGCCTGCTAAATCCGATGGGCAATATTTAATGATGTAATTGTAGGGAATGATTAACAGACCGTCAATTTAATTCCGGCGTATCTGTTAATTATAATCGCAAATTAAACAAGGGGAATTATCTGAAAACTCATATCATCAAGTTCGACAATGACAACCGAGGAATGTCCCGTAAGCCAGTCTGTTGCCTCTCCCGGATTGATTATCAGGGTTTCGCCGACCGTTCTTATGTCCTGCCTGTGAGTATGACCGTAAATCACCAAATCATACTTCGAGCTGGCTGCAACCTCCTCGATAGCATCCGGCCTGTGTATCATAAAAATCTTCCTGCCCGCAACCTGACTGTTATAAACGTTATCATAGATTTCCCCGCCGAAACCTTCTACTGCACTTTTTAATAGTATCTTTTCTCCGTCGCAGTTGCCGAAAACAGCAATGAATTTTGCATCCTTCAGGTCGGTAAATGCCTTTGCCGTAAAAGGCGATACTATATCGCCGGCGTGCAGAACAAACTTTACCTGCATCTCATTAAAGATTTTGACCGCCTTGATTACATTAGTATGATGGTCGTGAGTATCGCTGATAATACCTATCTTCATAATTATTCCCGTAAAATAATCCAACAACCGGCTCATTAAAAAAAACAATTTAACCGCCACAGCCGCCGGGGTCAAGTTTTTGAATTTATTTTTCTTTTTTTCTCCGGTTTGTCGAGTTATATAGAAAGATATGAAATTGATACTCTTTATAATCGCAGGACCATTATTCCTAATCTCGGCAGCGGCTCACATATACGTCAAGATAAAAATGAAAAGAGATGCTGACGCCATAGACGATGAAACTTACTATGAATTTGAAGATGAGCACCCTGTCATAAAACGGTACAATAAATGGTCAAGTTTGACGTTTGCAGCCGCCTGCGCAGCCGCCCTGCTGTTATTTCTCGCTTCCGTTTTATAATTATCAGTCAAACCAATACCAACCCCCCATCCGCCTGCGGCGGATTTGCACAAGCAAACAGTGGGGGCTAAGCAACAAAGAATGACGGCTTATTTATCAATTAAAATGAACTGCTATGCCGAGGTTCGCATCTTTCAGGATGTTCTCTCTCTCGACTCTTACAATCTTTCCGCTTCTGATACGGGCAAAAGAACCCTTTTCTTTAGCGAGCTGCGTCGTGCGGGGGAAATTTAACTCGATGGTACTTCCCGCTTTTACCGGTGCAGTGAGAGGCATTGTCAGAAAGGCGCCTGTTTTGCTGATATTCGAGCTTCTTGCATTAACAAACCTGTGAGCCTCCGGAAGCCAGACACTTACCGGCCAGGAAAGCTGTGTTCTTGTTTCTTTTCGCTGCTCTGTTAATGTGTTCATACCTAAATCTCCTAAAAAACTATACCGTTCCATCAATTAAGATTATTTATCGACAATGTTAATTTAGGTAGATTAGTGTATCTGGCAAATATATTAAAAATTTTACGCCCTCTAATAAATTGCCTATTTTAACATTGTTTGGATATTTTTATGGGTCGTAAGGTGAAAAAATTTTTGATTTACTTTCAACTTTTTTTAATATACCTCAATCTAACCCATCTAAAAATCAGATAAATCTCATTCATTCTTATTTGAAAATGGTATGCCACGTTTCGATATTTACGGGCTAATTCAGTATTAGGCACTTGTTAGAATTGCAGTTTTAAGGTATTTATTTAAGAATAATGAAGACTGAAGTAATAAAAATCGAAAGCGAAAGAATTGATTTGGGCGCAATCAAAAAGACTGCCGGTCTTATCGACCAGGGCAATCTGGTTGCATTTCCGACCGAGACCGTCTATGGGATAGCCTGCAGGGTAAGCAGCGATTCGCTTAAAAAGTTAAGCGCAATAAAAAACAGAGAGGCCGATAAATACTACACCCTACATATTGATAAAAAAGAAAAGGTAAATGAATTCGTGCCGGAAATGGGCATGAGGGGACGCAAACTTATAAAAAAAGCATGGCCGGGACCTTTAACAATAGTCTTCGAACTGGAACCGCAGGAGATAGCAAAACAAAGCCAAAGAATCGAAAAAGAGGTTTTTAATAACCTCTATAAGGATAATTCCATAGGTATCCGGTGTCCCGACCACCCGGTCGCTTCAATGCTGCTGTCGTACACCAATCATCCGGTTGTTGCCCCCAGCGCGAACCCGGCAGGCTCCCCCCCTGCCACCAGTGCAGAAGAAGCTATCGAGTATCTGAAAGGCAAAATCCCTCTCATCCTCGATGCCGGCAGCTGTAAATATAAAAAGAGCAGCACGGTTGTAAAGACAGGGTCAGCGGGAATAACCATTCTTAGAGAAGGCGTATTTTCACAAAAAGATATAAAAGCAATGTCGCTGGTCAAGTTTTTGTTCGTATGCACCGGCAACAGCTGCAGAAGCCCGATGGCGGCGGGTATATTCGGCAAATATTTAGCTGAAAAATTGAAGTGCAATGTTGACCGGCTCGAGGAAATGGGGTATAAGATATATTCTGCAGGCACGATGGGCATTTGGGGCATTCCTGCAAGTGCAGAGGCAGTAAAGGCCTGTGCTGCAAAAGGAGTTGATATAAGCAGCCATTCCAGCGCGGGCTTGACGGACCAGCTGATAGAGGAATGCGATGTTATTTATACAATGACCGCATCGCACCGCCGGCAGATAATTGAAATGGCGCCGAAGGCTTCCGAAAAATGCTTGATGCTGTCGGAATTCGACATTCCCGACCCGATTGGTCAGGAGCAGCAAATATACGAGCAGTGTGCGTTTTTAATCGAGGAGGCTGTAAAAGAAAGGGTAAGAGAACTGAAATTATGAAGATAGCGATAGGAAGCGACCACCGCGGCTTTGAGGCAAAAGAACAAATCAAGGTAATCGTAACCCAGATGGGACACGAATGTATCGACGTAGGCACAAAGGAAAACGTCCCGACTGATTATCCTGATATTGCATACATCGCAGCAACAGCCGTCTCAAAAGGCGAAGCCGACAGGGCAATACTTATCTGCGGCACCGGTATAGGAATGTGCATCGCCGCAAACAAGGTAAAAGGTATAAGGGCAGCGATATGCCACGATGAACTTACCGCACAGATTTCACGGCACCACAACGATGCGAACGTGCTGTGCCTGTCGGGCGATATGACCGGCGAGGTGCTTCTGCGAAAAATAGTGGAGATGTGGCTGACAACCGATTTTCAGGGCGGCCGGCACCAAAGAAGGATAAACAAGATTGCCGCTATCGAAAAAGGAGAGAACCCTGCAAAAATTTCAAGGTGATAAACAAAAAAACCGGGGTAAAATGGCGGACTGCGTTTAATGACATTCCTGCTATCACAGGTGCAGGCTGAATATTAAGTCGAGGTTTTTGCGGAAGATGATTTCGTTTTTTTCCCCATGGTCTCAATTGCAGCCTTTATTCTTCGTTTTGCCGGTGCGGTTTTTCGGCTCAATTTTACGGCAATAGGTTCGCCGAGTCTTCGCAGCTTTTCGTATCTCATTTTTAACAAATTTTCCGTGCCGATGCGTTTTAACTCACGAAGCGTTCTTACGGCAAATTTCTCGACGTTATCAATCGTATCGTGAATATTGCGGTGAGCGCCGCCGAGCGGCTCAGGAATAACAGAATCGATAAGACCTAATTTGAGCAAATCTTTGCTGGTAAGTTTCAATGCGTCAGCAGCCTGTGCAGCCTGGGAGCCGTCGCGCCACAGGATTGCGGCGCAGCCTTCAGGAGAAATCACCGAGTAATATGCAAATTCGAGCATAGCGAGCCTGTCGCCCACGCCGATACCGAGCGCCCCGCCGGAACCGCCTTCACCGATTACAATGCAGATAATCGGAACCGGCAGAATCGACATTTCCAGCAGATTAACGGCAATCGCCTGCGCCTGCCCCCGCTGCTCGGCCTCAATGCCGGGGTGTGCGCCGGGCGTATCAATGAACGTGACTATCGGTATATTATATTTTGCTGCGAACTGCATCTTGGCAAATGCCTTGCGATAGCCTTCCGGGTTGGCACAGCCGAAATTGCAGGCAATTTTTTCTTTAGTGGATTTGCCTTTTCTGTGGCCGATAATCATCACCTTTTCAGTGCCGATGCTGCCGAGGCCGGCAACCATCGCCCTGTCGTTGCCGAAACACCTGTCGCCGTGAAGCTCGTGAAAATCGTTAACCATAAGATTAAGATAATCATCCAGCAAAGGCCTTTTGGGGTGTCTTGCCACCTGAACGGTCTGCCAGGCGGAAAGATTCGAATATATCTGCTTCAATTGAGCAACCTGCTCTTTCTGCAGGGCATAAATCTCGGCAGAGTAATCGATGCCTTTGGCAGAGCTCAATTTTGTAAGCTCGTTTATCTGCCGGTCGATGTCGGCAACATCGCCCTCGAAGGCAAGGTAATCGCCGGCAGCAGTGTTATTATTTTTGGTATTTGACATATTGGAATCTTAAAAAAATTTTAATTACAGACTTACGAAACAGCAGTTAAAAAAACAGCCCACATAATCGCGGGCCCGACATTTATGGTTGCCTTGCCGACTCCATCAGCCTTTTTTATCCATACATGTTAAGATATCATAACAAATATTAAGTCAAAATCAAAGAAAAAAATTGACTTTCGAGAGTATCTGCTATAATTGTTGACTCAATTATCCCGGTTGTAATTTTTACATAAGGTATTATATTTGAAAGAGTTAAGACAAATTACGGTAATAGGTCTGGGTCTTCTCGGAGGCTCAATAACCCGCTCTGTATGCCAATCTTTCCCTTCCGTAAAGACGGTGGGCTATTCACACCGCCCTTCCACGCGGCGAAAAGCAAGACAACTTGCAGTCGCAAACCGGATTGCAGAAACCATAACCGAAAGTGTGGCAGAGGCTGACATCGTTTTCGTTGCGACACCAATTTATACCTTTGAAAAAACTTTTAAGCAGATAGCTCCTCATCTGCCGGCAGGCTGCATAGTGACCGATGTCGGCTCAACAAAAGTTCTGCCTCATTACTGGGCGGAAAAGTATCTGCCCAATACGGCATATTACGTCGGGTCGCATCCGATAGCAGGCTCCGAACAGAGAGGGGTCGAATTTGCCAGAGACGATTTGTTCGACAGGGCTTACTGCATCCTTACCAAAACAAAACGGACCAATGCAGCGGCTCTGCGAACCCTAAAGGAATTCTGGATTCGGCTCGGCTGTATGGTAAAGATTATGCAGCCTGATATACACGATGAAATTCTTGCCAATATAAGTCATCTGCCTCACGTGACGGCAGCGGCGCTTGTCAACCTACAAAACAATGACGAGCTTAAACTGGCGGGCAAAGGTTTTGTTGACACATCGAGGATTGCGTCGGGGCCAGCCAATATATGGACAGATACGCTGCTGGCCAACAGGAAAAAAGTGGCCGGCGGCATTGACAAGATTATCGCTGAACTGAAAAAACTACAAAGGGTAATCGAAAAAGGCGACAGGGGCGAACTGGAAAGACTGCTCGAAGCAGCGAGAGCAAAACGGAATGCAATGATAAATTACAAAATGAAGAAAAGGGAATTGATTCAGTGAAACAATGGCGATTTGAAGTTTTTAACAAACCCGAGTTTGCTGACGTTCACGGAAACGGCGTCCTCGAAAGTATTCGCGAGGTCGGCATCGGGGGCATCGAGGCGGTGCAGTCGGCAAGGGTATTTCTGATTGAGGCGGAATTCGATACGGATTTTGCACACAGAGTAGCAAAGGAAATACTCACGGATGCCGTCTGCGAACAATACTATATCGGCAGAAGCAAGCCGCCGGCAGGCCTGGCGAAGGCAACCTTAATCGAGGTTCACCTCAAAAGCGGCGTGACCGACCCTGTGGCGGAATCTGTGGTAAAGGCGATAGCCGACATAGGGCAAAAGGCAGACAACGTGAGGACCGCAAGGAAATACCTGCTGCTGGGCGAACTGAACACAAGACAAATCGAAACAATCGCGAAAAAGGTGCTGGCAAACGACTGCATCGAGGATGTAGTAATCGGCAACGAGGCGGAACCGCCCGCCCCGCATCTGAAACCTTACCAGTTGAAAATCGTGCATCTGCCCATCAGGGAGCTTACCGATGAACAGCTTGTCGCCCTGAGCGGAGAAAAGGATTTGTTCCTTAATCTGATTGAGATGCAGACTATCCAGAATTATTTCAGGAAGGCGGATAGAGACCCGACCGACATCGAACTTGAAAGCCTGGCACAGACCTGGAGCGAACACTGCGTTCACAAGACAATGAAAAGCTCCGTCGATATGACAATCGACGGCAAAAATATTCACTACAACAACCTGCTGAAAGAAACTGTCTTCAAGGCGACGAAACAATTAAACAAGCCGTGGTGCATTTCGGTATTCGAGGATAACGCGGGCGTAGTGGAATTTGACGAAGAATCGGCTGTCTGCTTCAAGGTCGAGACCCATAACCACCCATCTGCGCTTGACCCTTATGGCGGCGCGGCGACCGGAATCGGCGGAGTTATCCGCGACCCGATGGGAACGGGACTCGGTGCAAGGCCGATAGCCAATACGGATATATTCTGTTTCGGCGAGCCTGATACGAAGCTGGAAGACATCCCCAAGGGAGTCCTGCACCCGCGAAGGATTATGAAGGGCGTGGTATCGGGCGTTCGCGATTACGGAAACCGGATGGGAATACCGACAATAAACGGGGCGGTTTATTTCGACAACAGGTATATGGCTAATCCGCTGGTCTTCTGCGGCAATATCGGCATTATGGATAAAAATAAATGTTTTAAGCATCCGCAGACAGGCAGCCTGATTATTGTTGTCGGGGGCAGAACCGGCAGAGACGGCATACACGGCGCTACGTTTTCGAGCGGGCAGATGACGCACGAACACGAAACTATTTTTTCGCACGCCGTTCAGATAGGCAACGCCATCACCGAAAAAAAGACGCTGGATTGCCTGCTCGAAGCAAATAAGGCCGGCCTCTACGAAGCGATTACCGACTGCGGCGCAGGCGGGTTAAGCAGCGCCGTCGGTGAGATGGGAGCAGAACTCGGCGCGGAGGTCGAGCTTGAAAAAGTGCCGTTGAAATATACCGGACTAAATTACACCGAGATATGGATAAGCGAGGCACAGGAAAGAATGGTCATCGCGGTGAGACCGGAAAACCTCGAATCGATAATGAAGATTTTTGCGGACGAAAACGTCGAGGCGACGGTAATCGGAAAATTCACCGATGACAAGAAACTTAAATTGCGATATGACGACCAATCTGTCGGCGAACTCGATATGGAATTTTTGCATAACGGCGTGCCGAAATACTCGCGAAAGGCGACATGGAAAAGCACGGACTTTGTAGAGCCGAACCTGCCGCAAAAGGATAATTATACCGAAGACCTGCTGAAGATTCTTTCATCGTATAATGTCGCGAGCAAGGAATGGATAATCCGGCAGTACGACCACGAAGTCCAGGGTGCTTCGGTTATCAAACCGCTTACGGGGATAACCAACGATGGGCCTAGCGATGCCGCTGTGATAAGACCGAAATACACAAGCGACCGGGGCCTCGCTGTAAGTTGCGGGATGAATCCCTTATACGGGGATATTGACCCTTACTGGATGGCGCTGGCGGGCATAGACGAAGCGATAAGAAATATTGTCTGCGTCGGGGGCAGATTCGACAGGATTGCGTTATTGGATAATTTCTGCTGGGGCAACTGCGCAAGACCCGAAACGCTGGGCCAGCTTGTTCTCGCGTCACAGGCCTGTTTCGACGGCGCGATTGCTTATGGCGCACCCTTTATCTCCGGCAAGGATTCGCTAAACAACGAATTCGAATGCGAGGACGGCAGCCGAATCGCAATACCGCCGACACTGCTGATAAGCGCAATGTCGCCGGTCGGAGACATCAACAAATGCGTAACGATGGACGTTAAAAAGCCGGCAAATATTCTCTTCGTCGTCGGGCTGACGAAAAATGAGCTCGGCGGTTCGCATTATTATAAAATCCACAATCAAGTCGGGGCAAACGTGCCGAAGGTTGACCTCGAAACGGGACCGAAGATTGCCGCCAAAATATCAGAGGCTGTTGAAAAGGGTTTGGTTGCAAGCTGCCACGATTGCTCGGAAGGCGGACTGGCAGTTGCGCTGGCAGAAATGGCATTCGCCGGCGGATACGGCATCGAGGCAGACCTGCGCGGGTTGCCGAAATCGGCAGACTGCCTGCGAAATGACGTGCAGCTTTTCAGCGAATCAAATTCACGATTCATCGTCGAGGTTGAGATGGCCAATTTCGATGCATTTGCGAAGCTGTTTCTGAACCTGCCTTTCGGACAGGTCGGAAAAGTAATCGCTGCAAGAAAATTAGTTATAAAATCTTATGACGGTCGGGCAATCGTGGATGCAGAACTTGATGCTCTCAAAAAAGCCTGGCAGAAGACTTTCGACTGGAAATAAATCCGTCATTCTTTACGGCGGAAAAAGCAAAGGTTTAAGAAAAGGATTTTTTGGTTCGACTATGATAAAAAAAGTTAAAGCGATAGTTTTGCGGGCAGCAGGGATAAATTGCGACCTCGAAACACAGTTTGCGCTCGAACTGGCGGACGCAAAAGCGGAACGGATACACATAAACAGGCTCATCGAAAACAAGGCGATGCTCAGCGAATACCAGATTCTCGTTTTCCCGGGCGGGTTCAGCTACGGCGATGACGTGGCAGCCGGCAAGATTATGGCAAACCAGGTCGTCAATCATCTGATAGAAGCGGTTCGCAAATTCATCGATGACGGCAAATTAGTCCTGGGATTCTGCAACGGTTTTCAGGTGCTGGTCAAGGCAGGGTTGCTGCCCGGTTCAGATTCGGATGTGCAACCTGCTGCGCCGGGTGCAGCCGCTGCGACGCAGAACGACGAAAAGGATTTAACAATCACTTATAACGACAGCGGCAAATACGAAGACCGCTGGGTTTATTTGCAGTCCCAGAAGACCAAATCCGTTTTTATCGAACCGGATAGACAAATTTACCTGCCTGTTGCGCACGGCGAAGGAAAGATTGTCGTCCGAAACGCCGAGATGCTCGAAAAACTAAAACAGAATAATCTTATCGCATTTAAGTATGTCGACGAGCGCGGCCAGGAAGGCCCGTTCCCGATTAATCCTAACGGGTCGATTGAATCCATCGCCGGTCTTGTGGATGCAACCGGCCGGGTGATGGGTATGATGCCGCACCCTGAAAGATTCGTAAGACTCACGCAGCATCCGCGATGGACCCGGCTGAAAGATAAGACGGAAGCGGACGGGATGATAATTTTCAATAATGCCGTCAAATACGTGAAGGAGCATTTCTAAAACCTGCTGCGGTTTGTTTCGCCGGCGTAAATTACAATTTTACTTGCAGACTGTGCGATTTTTATGTAAATTGTGTATGCTTTCGGGCTCGTAGCTCAGTGGCAGAGCGGTGGACTCATAATCCATTGGTCGTAGGTTCGACCCCTACCGGGCCCAGTGAAGTCGCTGGCCGGCCGGGATTTGCGATACTAATCACGAGCAGCAAGCGACGAATACGGGTGATTAGCTCAGCTGGTAGAGCAGCTGACTCTTAATCAGCGGGTCGCAGGTTCGATTCCTGCATCACCCATTCAAAAAAATATTTTTATTGCTAATAGGATTGACAAGTTCACCATTTTTTTGTCGCTATACCCTACAACGATAAATCCGGCAGGATTACGGCATCTGTTATTGGAAATCCGCTGAACGGTACGGTTGACAGGTTTTTCTTTTTATTGCAATATTTCCAATGCGAAATACGTATTAAAATAATGAGTGTTGTATTACCTGTTATTTATGAAAGGGAAGTAATATGAAATCTTTAATTATGATTGTGATAACATTAGCCCTGACGGCCGGCCCGCTTTGCGGCGACACCATCGAACCGCCGCCGACGCCGGCGCAGGAGCAGCCTGAGGTTCTGACCCGCGGCCCGGTGCATGAAGCCTTTGCCGAACCGGTTGATTTGCAGCTTCAGGCAGGCGTGGTAGCCCCTGTCGAGCCGCCGGCAACCATTGTGGAAACCCCCTCGGCAGACAAGCCCGCAGGCGGACAATTCGTTTGGATACCGGGCTATTGGTCATGGGATTCGGAACGAAACGGCTACATCTGGGTTAGCGGATGCTGGCGGGCAGCTCCGTCGAATATGTACTGGGTGCCGGGCTACTGGGCAAAAGTATCCGATGGCTGGCAGTGGGTAGCCGGTTTCTGGTCGCCTGTGACAAATCCTCAGCAAATAGAATATCTGCCTGCGCCGCCTGCACTTACCGATGTGCAGCCGCCGGACAACCCGCCTTCTCCTGATGTGATTTGGGTGCCGCCCTGCTGGTACTGGAATACAGACCAGTATATTTGGCGGCCCGGTTATTGGCTGCCGGGTCGAACGGACTGGGTCTGGGTTCCGTCTCATTATCTCTGGTCGCCGCGAGGCTATATTTTCGCCAGGGGACATTGGGATTACCCACTGGAACAGCGAGGCGTGTTGTTTGCGCCGGTCTATTTTCCAACACCTATCTATGAGAGGCCGGGATTTACTTTTTCATCCAGCATCGCTATCGATATTGGCATGTTTCAGTTCAGCCTGTTCACGTATCCGCGCTACTGCCACTACTACTTCGGCGATTATTTTGATGACTCCTACATCGGCATCGGCATTTACCCGTGGTTCGAGTGCGAGCAGCGGCATACCTGGTATGACCCGTTTTATGAGCATGACCGCTGGCGATTCCACAGGACTGACCCTCGCTGGGAGGAGAATCAGCGAGCTGAGTATGACCACCGCCGTGCAGACAAGGACCTTCGCCCGCCGAGGACATATCACGAGATGGAGACCAGGCTTGCCAAGTTGCCCGAGCCGCAGCGAAGAAACTTTCAGATAGCAGAACCGATGAACAGGTTCGTCGCCGACAAAAAGACTTCGATGAAGTTCGAGCATATAAGCAACGACGCACGCAATAAGTTAGCCGCGAAGACAGCCGACGTACACGCATTCAGTGGTAAGCGGAGCCAATGGGAATCTCAGCCGGCAGGTCAGAAGACAAACCAGCCGCTTGTGGAACACAAAGGCGCCGTGACACAGCCGACCGGGCATAAGGAAGCGGTATCTCCGCCTGTTGAGCATAAGGAATCGATTTCTCAGCCAACCGGACATAAGGAAGCGATACCTCAGCCGACCGGGCGTAAGGAAGCGGTATCTCCACCTGTTGAACATAAGGAATCGATATCTCAGCCCGCTGAGCATAAACCTGTGGTTTCACCCCCGCGAGAAGTGACCGCGAAAAAAGCAGAGCAGGTGACAATCCCCAAGTCGCCAATTTCCAACAAGAGTGGTATCTTCTCGAAAGGTCCGCCGTCTCGGCCGTCCGATGAACAAAAAGTCGATGTCAGAGATACGCACAACAGTGCAGATATGCGCAAAGACTCGGGCACACAAAGAGGCGCGGATACACAGAGGGATTCAGGCGGGGACAGAGGTAATCGCAACAGAAAAGATTGATTGTTTTTTGTGTATCTCGCCAGCGTAATCCTGCAATGCGTGTCGCTTGAAGGTTGTTGGGCGTTGATATTTAGCCCACCCTCCTTAGTCTTGACGAAGGAGGTTCGCCTGGGATGTATGCGCCAGGCCTCTTTTATCTTTTCGCACTTTTGCCTTGATTGCAGATTTGACAGAATGCGGCAGGTTCGATTGCTGCATCACCCGGTTTTATGTTTATAGAAAAGTCCGCTCCTGCGGCAAAAGGCAGGTTGATATAAATAAAATTAATCTCGCCTGCAAACTCCGGCAGAAGACGGTAAATCTCTTCTATGTTTTACGTACCTCAATTAGCTTTCTTCTTCTGTCGCATCAGGTAGTATCGAACAAACAAAACGATGGTCACGCTCAGCAGGGTTGCTATTGAAAACAACATAAGGTCACGCTTCACGACATTAGCTATCTTGAGAGTCTCAGGGCCAAGAAAGAAACCGGCCAGAATGAAAACATTTGCCCATATCAATGCGCCGCTATAAGCGAAGATAGCGAATTCGTGCCAGGACAGTTTAGATGTGCCTGCAACGATTGACGAAAGATGACGTACGACGGGAATAAAGTAGCCGAATGTAAGCGTCCACTTCCCCCAATGCTCAAACCAGTCGTGGACATTTCGAAGATTTTCATCAGTAATGTGTAAGAAGCGACCAAACTTGTGGATGGCCGGCAGCCCGATAAATCGGCCCATCAGGTAGCTGATTGTGACGCCGCACATGGCCCCAAGTGCACATACGACGATAGTGGGTACGAGAGCTATTCGGTGCATTGAGACGTTGTAGCCGGCGTAAAGCAGCAAAAGCTCTTCCGACATCGGAAAGCCTATAATCCCGAACATCAAAAACCCGAACAGGGCAACATAACCGTAATGTGTTATCAGGTCGATTAGCATTTTTGCTTATCTTATCGTCAAAACCCGAAAATTTCACGAGATTTTTCGCGGACACGAGTCGTGGTTGGAGGCTTTTCCATACCATATCACCTGGTGGGGTAATTTTCTTTGGGATTATATTGAGTATTACCGGCAACTTCTCCTCTATTTTGTGCGGCAAATACAGCAGTATATTATTTGTCAATCGCAACAAAGGGGGTAAAATTTACTTGAAGTGCGGATAATCTACAGGTATAAATATGCAGGTTTGATTGAATAAACTTTTTTAGGAGAACCGGAAATGACAAAGTCGGCAAAATCAGGCGTGAACTGGTTAATTGTAATTTGTATATCTACTTTACCTGTCCTGTCAGGCTGTAACGAGGAAAAGCAGAATGCACAGCCAACAGCGGGTACACAAACAAAGGCTGTAGTTGCGGAAGAAAAAACCGCAGTTCAGACAAAACCGGCAGAAATAAAACCAAAAGAGGCAGCAGTACCGGCAGCAGAAGTAAAACCAAAAGAGGCAGCAGCACCAACGCCGGCAGCGGCACCGCAGCAGGCCGTTAAAGAGCCGGCCCAGCCGGCACCAGCAATGACGGTAAAACAACTGCTTGACGAAATCGGTTTCTGGGAAACAGCGGGCGATGAAGTGTTCGGAACAGCAGTGCCTGATTTTAACCTAATGGATATTGACGGAAAAGCATACAAACTGAGCAGCTACCGCGGGAAAAATGTGCTCATATTTGAATTTGCAATCTGGTCTGCACCCTGCAAGGCACAAATTCCATTCCTGACCGAACTGAGAAAGACGATGGGTGAAGATAAGCTGGCAATTCTGGGCGTCGCACTAAACACCGGAAAAGAAGACCTGCAAAAGGTAAAAGATTTCGTCCAAAAACAAAATATAAACTTTCCTGTCTTTTACGAGCCGCAGAAATCGCTTCCGCAAATGCTTACAACAAACTTATATGTTCCGTGCCATTATTTTATTGGGCCTGACGGCAAACTCAAACTCGGGGTTATGGAGATTATAACCGTTCGCGACCTGATAAGAGTAATCGAAGCACAATAAAAAAAGATTTGCGGGTCAATCGGCTTGTTTCCCGTCTTTGTCCTGAAATATCGGGATATAGCCGTGGGTCTCCATAGCTAACCAGGCAAAAGGATTTTGCAGTTTCCTGGATTATGGATATATTATATGCAGATTATCAATATATTGGCGCCGGTTTTCGTGATAATAATTATCGGCGTTCTGCTCAAGAGAACAAATTTCCTGTCGCTGGAATTTGTCAGGGGGCTTAACAACTTAGTGTACTGGATAGGCCTGCCCTGCCTGCTTTTTTACGAGATTGTGATTGCCAGGTATGACGGACGTGCTGCAGGCAAGGTGTTTCTCGTCGTTTTCGGGGGAATGGCGGGCAGCATTATTGTTGCTTATTTTATCGCCCGCCTGTTAAGAATATCGGCTGGTTCGGTCGGCACATTCGTGCAGGGAGCATTTCGCGGTAATTTGATGTATATAGGCCTGCCTATTGTATTCTACAGTTTCGCATTTGACAGCCAAAAAGACGCTATGACAAATACCGCCGTGCTGGTTCTGGCTTTTATTATACCAATTTACAACATAGCAGCAGTTATCGTGCTGCTCGCAAGCAAACATAAAATCGACCGCCTGATTTTCGGGAAAATTCTCGGCCAGCTCGTGACAAACCCTCTGGTGATTGCAACTGCGGCGGCATTTCTTTACAAGTGGTTATTCGGCAGTTTCGCGATTTGGCAGGAACGGACGGTTTCGGCCATAGGTAATATTGCCCTGCCGCTTGCACTCTTGGCTATCGGCGGAACACTGGCGGATGGAAAAATCGCAAACGACCGCGCAGCAGCATTTGCCTGTTCCTTAATTAAATGCATTGTAGCGCCGGCTGTAGGACTGGCGATTGTCTATTTGCTGGGGCTTAATTCAAACGAAGCAAGGATTGCACTTGTGTATCTGGCCTGCCCTGCCGCTGCGGTGACTTACGTGATGGCAGACCAGCTCGATGGCGACCCGAAATTAGCCGCAGCCACCGTACTTGTAAGCACAGCTATTTCGGTATTGTCGCTCGGTGCTGTCCTGGCAATATTCTAAAAAGGCACAAAGGAGCAAAGGTCTTGAGTCTTGTGTCATAAGTCTTGGGTCTGAATTATGGAATCGGATGTAAGCATAATAGGGGCAGGACCTGCCGGGCTTATGGCTGCGATTTTTGCGGCTGAATTCCGCCAGAGGCGGACCAAAACGATTATCTTCGAAGCAAATACCGCGGCAGGCAGAAAACTGCTGCTCACCGGCGGCGGCAGATGCAACATCACACATGACTGCGACATTAAAGATTTTGCAAGGGCATTCGGCGAAAAACAAAGATTTGTGCAGCACTGCCTTTATGAATTCAGCCCGCAGGATTTGCGAAAATTCTTTGCCGATAGCGGACTATCAACAAAGGTGCAGGAGGACGGCTGTGTCTTTCCGGTAAGTGAAAAAAGCAGCGATGTCAGAGAGGTGTTAGTCGCCCGGGCCAATAGGGCCGGTGTGCAGTTCTTGTATGGTTCGCCTGCGGCAAATATCGAAAAAATAGATAAAAAAGATTCAGTTTTTACCATATCAAGCGGCAAAGGAACTTTTGTTTCAAAAAAAGTCATTATTGCGACCGGCGGCCTTTCTTATCCGCAGACTGGCTCAACCGGCGACGGCTACAGGCTCGCACAAAGATTCGGCCATACAATAATTGAACCGAAGGCCGCTCTCGTTCCGCTTATAACAAGAGAGGATTGGCCGGACCAATTAGCAGGGACAACACTTTCAGATATAAAAATCATGGCAACATTTGAAAATAAAAAGATAAATTCAAGCGGTTCGCTTGTTTTCACCCAGGACGGTATTGGCGGGCCAGCGGTTTTGGATTTCAGCAGATTGATTACCAATTACCTTTCCGCAAATGGGAAATCAATAGCGGTTTCTATTGATACATTGGCCAATACAAATGAGGCTGAGCTGGAAAAGCGATTTCTAAAACTTTGCGAGCAAAATCCGAAAAAGACATTGAAAGGTCTTCTCGCCCTATTATATCCACAACGATTCGCTGCGACTTTTTGCGAGCGGTTTAGTTTCGATGGCAATAAAATCGCAAGACAATTAGAAAAGTCAGAGCGAAAAAAACTGATAAAATTGCTAAAGGTGCTGCCGCTTACGATAACCGCAGCAAGGCCTGTTGAAGAGGCGACCATTACCCACGGCGGCGTATCTACTGATGAAATAAACCCAAAGACTATGGAGTCTTTAGTTTGTCCCGGGCTTTATTTTGCAGGCGAGGTTATTGACATTGACGGCCCCTGCGGCGGATTCAATCTGCAATTCGCATTTTCCAGCGGGATATTAGCTGGCAAATCCGCAGCGGAATCTGCTATAGAAAGCAACCGATTTTAGAGTTGAAACTAATCTGGTAATTTGTGATAATTCATACGAGAATGACCAGTAAATAAATTGGCGATGCTGGAGGCTTTAAATGAAGAATTGCAGAGAGTGCAAGCACGAGGTTTCCGAACAGGCTTTTATGTGTCCGAATTGCGGAGCACCGTATCCCGCAAGAGAAAAATGGGACGGCTGGGGATTCGAATACAAATCAAACCTCGCCTTTTTCGGATTGCCGCTTATACATATTGCATTCAAATACCGACCGAACCGCACCCCTGTTGTAGCAAAAGGTATTATTGCAGTCGGGCAGTTTGCCTGCGGCATCGTCACCATTTCTCAGTTTGGCGTGGGAGTAATCAGCGTTAGTCAGTTCACGATAGCCGGCTTTGCACTTGCCCAGTTCGCCGTTGCTTATTCTCTGATTGCCCAGATAGGACTTTTCTTTCATCAGGGCTGCGGCCAATTCGTCTACAATTTGCTCGACCTGCTAAAACATACTTAACCAACAGATTGAGAGGACTGCGTATCAGCCGCCTCTCCTCAGTCGTATTTAAGACACTGGTTGACACTGATTTTTATGTGTATCGTTTTTCGGTTTTGTAAATCCGGATTCTGTCCTCTGTTATCTATCTTCAGTCATCTGAGTTTTTATTTTATTGAGGAGGTTTATGGCCTCGATGGGCGTAAGGTTATTGACATCGATTGAGGAAAGTTTTTCAAGGATGGATTTGTGCTTTTCGACAAAGAGGGCATCGGTATCCGCCTCTTTTGTTTTATGACGAGCTAAATGGTCGCCGGCGGCCTCTTTTGCGAAGGTGCTTTCGAGGTCTCTTAAAATTTCGGCGCTGCGTTCCAATACCGGCTTCGGGATGCCTGCAAGTTTTGCTACGTGCAGGCCATAACTTTTGTCGGTGCCGCCGGGCAGAATCCGGTGCAGAAAAATCACCTCCCCTGCCCACTCGCGGACGGCGACATTACAATTTTTGATATTGGCAAATAATTCCGCAAGCTCTGTAAGCTCGTGATAGTGCGTGGCGAAAAGCGTCCGGCATTTTACCTTCGTTGCGATATGCTCGGTAATCGCCCAGGCAAGCGACAGGCCGTCATAGGTGCTTGTGCCGCGACCGACCTCATCGAGAACGACAAGAGATTTTTCGGTAGCGTTGTTTATGATGTTTGCGGTCTCGGTCATCTCGACCATAAAAGTCGATTGCCCCCGAACCAGTTCATCGGAAGCGCCGACCCGCGTGAAAATCCTGTCCACCAGCCCGATTTGCGCCTCCTTTGCAGGAATAAACGAACCCGTCTGCGCCATCAGGATAAGCAATGCGGTCTGCCTTATGTAAGTGCTTTTGCCGCTCATATTCGGGCCCGTGATAATTACGCAGTCGCCCGCCCCATTTCCCAGCTCAATATCGTTCGGCGTAAATTCCGGGCCGATAGTTTCCGCCAGGACGGGATGTTTTCCATCTTTTATAACCAGTTCCGTTCCGCTGGTCATTTTCGGACGGATGTAGCCGCGCTGTTTCGCAAGAGAGGCGAGGGCTGAAAGGCAGTCGCACTGCGCAACCGTCTCCGCAAGCGCCTGAAGCCGGGAGACATAAAGGGCAGCCTGCTGCCGGAGCTGTTCAAAAATCTTCTGTTCGAGTTCGAGTGCCTTTTCCTCTGCGCCGAGAGCCTTTGTTTCATACTCTTTAAGAGCCTCGGTGATGTAGCGTTCGGCATTTTTGATTGTCTGCTTGCGAACATAATCGGGCGGAACTTTGTCGGCAGCGGAATGATTAACCTCGATGTAGAAACCGAAGACCTGGTTGAAACCAATCTTCAGGTTCGAAATGCCGGTTCGCTCAACCTGCTGTTTCTGGTAATTGGACAGCCAGCTTCGACCGTCCTTCGAAATCGAGTGCAGCGAATCAAGCTCCTCACTGAAGCCTGTCCTGATGAATCCGCCGTCGCGAAGATGCGCAGGGCAGTTCGGCTCAACGGCCAATTCCAAAAGGTCCGCCAGTTCGTCCATACTGTCGCAGAGGCTGGATATTTTTATCAGAAGGTCTGCTGAAAAAGTCTTAAGGACTTCCCGCAAAAACGGAATCTTCCGCAGTGTGCCTGCAAGTGCGAGTAAATCCCGCGGATTGGCCCGGCTGGTTGTTATGCGGGCGGCAATCCGCTCGGTGTCGGCAATATCGGAAAGCAGTTTGCATATTTTGGCTAATTTATCTCCATTTTGGATAAATTCCTCGATTGCATCCTGGCGAAGCTCGATTGCGCCGAGGTCGCAAAGCGGCATACAAAGCCAGTTCCTGAACAGCCTGCTGCCCATCGGCGTAAGAGTCCGGTCGAGACAATCAAGAAGCGTCCCTTTTGTGCCTTCGGTGCGGATTGTCCGCAAGACTTCAAGGCTTCGCAGACTGGCGGCATCAATCTGCAGAAAGCTGCGGCGGTCAATTTTTTTAAGCGTCTGGATGTGCGCCAAAGTTGTCTTCTGCGTTTCATTGAGGTATTCGATGATTGCGCCGGCGGGCGCGATTACCGGCTCATCGTCGCCGATGCCGAAACCGGCCAGAGTGGAAACGGCAAAATGTTTCAGCAGCCGCTGCTTGGCCTGAAAGGGGTCAAAATACCAGGCAGGCCTTTCGGTCACAACGGCGCCGGTAATCTGAGCGATGTCTTTGGCAAGTTTTTTGGATTCGGCTTCGAATAATTCGCCTCGCCTGTCAGGCAGCAGGCACTCGGCAGGCGACAGACGCAGCAATTCATCAAGGACTTTTGCCTCGGATAACTGCTGCGCAAAAAAATGCCCCGTCGATAACTCCACCCAGCTAATGCCGGCCTGCCCCTTATGGCCAAGGTTGACTGCGCAGAGGAAATTTTCCTGTTTGGCGTCGAGGAGCATATCATCGGTGAGCGTGCCGGCGGTTATGATTCGCACGACGTCGCGTTTGACTACCCCTTTTGCCTGCTTCGGGTTTTCGATTTGCTCGCAGATTGCGACCTTGTAGCCGGCCTGGAGCATTTTTTTTATGTAGCCGTCGATGGCGTGATACGGCACGCCCGCCAGCGGGACAGGATTATCGCCTTTGTTCCGGCTGGTGAGAGTCAGACCCAAAACCTGCGAGCAGGTCCTGGCGTCCTCGTAAAACGTCTCGTAAAAATCGCCCATCCGGAAAAACAGGATGCAGTCGGCATACTTTTGCTTGTACTGCATATACTGCTTCATCGCCGGCGTAATATTGTCTTTGTTTTCTCTCATTACGGCAGATTATACACAAAGACGCCCGTTTAACAACTCTGTTATGAGCCTGGCGGATTGCGGTTTGGATTTTGCAGCAATGAGTTTTTTTACGAAGTTTTCCTGTCTGGCCGTTATACAGACGGGGGAATTGAGGTCAAAATCATCGACTTTTGTCTTACGCCGGATTTCGGCGAGCAGTTTATCAACGCCGGCGCCGGTTTTGGCGCTTATTTTTACAATATCAGAAAGGAATGGCGGCAGGCTTTGAATCCTGAACCGGGCGGGTTTGTCGGATTTATTCAAAACCACAATTGTCGATTTACCAAAAATTGCTTTCAAAAAATTCCTGTCAGGTTTGATATTCTTCCGGCTATTATCGATAATAAGCAATACTAAATCAGCATCGCCTAAAACCTCCATACTCCTTTTTTGCGCAATCTTCTCAACCGCCCTCTGTCCTCTGCCATCTGCCATCCATCTTCCGGCTAAGCCGGCTGTATCAATCACCTGTGCAAAAAGAGGTCCGATTCGACACTCTGCCGTAACGAAATCCCTTGTTGTGCCTGCGATATCGGCGACGATTGACTTTTGTCTGCCCACGAGGAAATTGAGAAGTGTGCTTTTGCCCGTATTTGGCGGCCCTGCCAGGGCAATTTTTAAGCCGCAGATAATCGGTTTTGCGATTTTGGTGTTCTTTAATACCTGCTCCGCCTCATTTCTAATTTTTGCCGGCGATTGTTTGCTGATTTTTTCGAGCCATTTTTTCGCAATCTTTGACAAACCTGAATCTATCTGGTTCAAAATTATTTTTGTGCCGGATAGCGTTTTGGCATTGAGCTGTGCGAGCTTCGCCTCAACCTCAATTGTATTTGCGCAATCCTGCGAAAAAATTTCATAGAGCAGTTTTTTGTCGCTTACCGGCTTTACGCCCTTTTTCCGCAGCAGCGCCATTATGTCCGCGACGATAAGCGGGTTGCCGTGACAATTTATTGCAAAATGATTCCGGCCTTCGCAGCCGATTGTCACGTGGTCGATTATCTTTTTGCCGTTTTTGATTGAGCCGACAAAAATTTTGCCAATCTGGAATTGCGGTTCTTTGCCACCGGTTCTGCAAAATATTTTTTTTAGAACCGCCTCTGCATCCCGACCGAAAAGTTCGATAACGGCAATTGCGCCGGTTCCTTTGCCCGTCGTCACCGCAGCAATCGTATTCGTCACTCGTTGCTCGTGTCCGGTGCCTCGTGATTTGATTCTACTGCCTACTGTATTTCGGAGATCCGCTCCGCCTGCGGTCCGCCTGGGCGGGGCGGACTGTATTCGATATTCTGTGTTCTGTGTTCTCATTCTTGACTGTCGGTATATTTGCGATATGCAAGTGCGATGCCTTTTACCACGAGATTGGGGACATAAGAATCGACAAAATCGCAGTCGTCTTTGATTAGTTCGGCGCCGGAGCCGGTAATGACGGTCTGCGGCCATTTGCCAATCAATTCGGCGTATCGGCGAGCCATCTCCTGCAAGGTTGCAATAGCGGAATAATATACACCACAATTTATCGCATCGTTGGTATTGCTTCCGTAAACTGTTTGCGGCTTATGGATATCGATTTTCGGCAATTGTGCCGTGGAATCCTTCAAGGCCTGTGCAGACGCCTCTAAACCGGGGATGATAACGCCGCCAAGAAAAATGCCCCTGTCATCGACAAGGTCAATCGTTATAGCGGTGCCGATTTGAGCAACGATAACTGCATCCTCGACGACGGCGTAAGCCGCCGCTGCCGCCACAACGCGGTCAGAGCCGATTGAGCCTTTATAGGTCTTATCCACCGACAAATCCATCGGAAACGGAATATCTTTGCCGATGAGCAAAATTCTCTCATCGAATTCTTTTCGGGCAATTTCCCGCAGCATTTCTGTATGGGCAGGTTTTACGGAGCTTATGACAATGACGCCGTCGCGTTTTTGCTCTTTCGAGCGTTTTGCAATCGGAATTTTCCCCCAGGCCTCTTTCAATCGCTCGACAAGCTGCTCTTTATCACTGCCCCTGACAGTCGTTATGGACTTCTCAACACCTCCCAGAAAAAGCCCTACCGCTACATTGGTATTACCTATATCAACTGCGATTAAATTCATTTTTCGCTCCGTTTATTCAGCAGCCGTTTCGGTAGATTTTATTTCCCTTACTTTTTTCCACAATAGCTCGGTAAGGTTTTTTATGCCGGTGCCGGCAACGGCGGAGATGGGATAAATTTCCTTTTTGAGTTTCTTTTTCAGCTTCTGAGCAATTTTGCCTTCCGGGTCGAGGTCAATTTTATTCGCAACAATAACCTCTTCTTTGCCGGCCAGCTCTTTACTGTACTTTTCAAGTTCCTTTCGGATTTTTTTATAATTAGCAGCAGGGTCTGAACCATCCGGCGGCATAATATCGAGGATGTGGACAATGATCCTCGTCCTTTCGATGTGCCGCAAAAATTCGAAGCCGAGCCCCACACCTTTATGCGCACCTTCAATCAGGCCGGGAATATCAGCCAGAACGAACCTGCGGTCATCGCTCAATTTGGCAATGCCCAGCACCGGTTCGAGCGTAGTGAACGGGTAATCGGCAATCTTCGGATGGGCATCGGAGCAGCGGCTAATCAGCGTGCTTTTGCCGGCGTTCGGCATACCAACCAGGCCGACATCGGCGATGAGTTTCAATTCGAGTCGCAATTTTCTGAATTGGCCTTCCTGGCCGGGCGTAGTTGTCCGCGGGGCCTGGCTGGTAGAGGTGGCGAAGGATTTATTTCCCCTGCCGCCCCTGCCGCCCTGACAGATAATCACTTTTTCGCCCGGCTTGTTCATATCCTTGAGCGGCAATTCGAGTTCCTCATCATAAATGAGCGTGCCGGGCGGCACTCTGATAATCAAATCCTCACCATTTGCGCCGCTCATATTCGAGCCCTGGCCGGCCTTTCCGCTCTGCGCCTTCCAGTTATGTTTGCCGGTAAAATCGGTCAATGTATCGAGGTTGGTATCGGCGAAGAAATAGACGTCGCCTCCCTTGCCGCCATCGCCGCCGTCCGGGCCTCCTTTTGGGATGCATTTTTCCCTTCGGAAGCTCATACAGCCGTTGCCGCCGTCGCCCGCTTTTGCCGTAATTTTCGCTTCATCTATAAACATTTTTTACAGTCCATTTCGCGAAAGAGATTAGCTATACTACGAAGAATCTTTCTCTAAACCATCTATTATAGCCAAACCCCGAACTTTTGCACTATGTATGTTTTTGCAAATTGTAAGCTGATTTTTCTCTTGACTAAATGAATAATTTAAGTTATCTTGAGTCTATTATAGATTCGCAAATGTATGTCCTGCAACAGAACTTTAACAGGGAGCTTTTTTCATTAGCAAATGTTCAAAGGAGGAAGCTTTATGCGACGATATTCACTTCTGGTTTTATTCATTTTGTCCCAGGTTATGGGGCAATTACCGTCTCGCGGAGATACTGTATATTTTCTGGTTCGTCCAATTATTTGTTCTGACAGCTACGTACTGCCCCTTCATAATCCAGATGATATCACACATGCTCGCGATTTGGTAAAACACCATGGAGTTTTTAGTCAGCCGATAGTAGTTGCCAGAATCTCTCGTGACGTTAATGGAATAAATATTAACAGGAACTATTGTGCCCATCCTGCACCATCGTGGTCCTGGTATGTGAAGGAATTTCTGGGATTTGCCGATGTTACTGCTGAAGTCTTCGATGGCACACCAACTCAGGTTGAAAACGGAACTTTTGTAGGAGATACAATCGGTTTTTGGACATATACCGTTAGAGCGGAACTGGGCACCGAATTAAATCCCTGGTGTGAAGTCCTTGAAGATGACTGTGTTGCAGATTTTAGTGATCTTGCGATATTAGCATCACACTGGCTTGAGGAAAATTGTGTGTTTCCCGGCTGGTGCGGCAGCGCTGATTTAAACGTCAGCGGCACTGTTGATTTTATCGACTTTGCCCTTCTGGCAAATAAATATCTTGCGGATAATTAAAAAAGGATGGCAAGATTTTACCATCCTTTTTACAATTCTAAAATCAGTTGCCGATTTAAACTATGTGGACTTTACGGCCTTTGAATGTGACTGTGCCGTCGGAGGTGGCAAAGAGCGTGTAGTCCCTACCCATAGCGACGTTGACGCCTGCGAAGAATTTGGTGCCGCACTGGCGAATAATGATATTGCCGGCCTTTGCGACCTGTCCGCCGTAAAGTTTTATGCCCCTGTATTTGGGGTTGCTGTCTCTGCCGTTCCTTGTGGAACCTTGTCCCTTTTTATGTGCCATAACAAATACCTCATTTCTATAATTTAAATCAGACTAGTATAATAACCTGCCGGCCAGGATTTGTCCAGAAAAATTTTTGCGAAAAAATGGTGCCTTTTTACAAGACGAATGACAACCCCCGCTGCTTTCTTACGAAAGCAAGACGCGGGGGCTATACAACGGCGGAAAATGCCTGTAAATCGCATTATTGCCGCCCCGCCGAAGGCAGACTTGTAATTGGGACGATGTTTAATATAATAAGGCCAAATTTTTGATGGAGAAATTTTATGGCGAAACTGACCAAACTCGATGACATCGTATCATTGTGCCGCAGGCGCGGGTTCATATTTCAATCGAGCGAGATTTATGGCGGGCTTGCGAGTTGCTACGATTACGGGCCGCTGGGCGTGGAGCTGAAGAACAACGTCAAAAAGGCCTGGTGGAAGGCCGTCGTGCAGATGCGGGACGATATTGTGGGTCTCGATTGCAGTATCCTTATGCACCCATTAGTCTGGAAGGCCTCGGGGCACGCCGACAAGTTCGCCGACCTGATAGCCGAATGCAAAAAGTGCAACACGCGAAGCCGCGTTGACCATCTCAAGGATAAGGCAAACAATTCCGCAGACGAACACGCCGAGCATATATCCATTGATTCCGCAGCAGCACAGACCGGCAGTTTAGCAAACAAGGTGTGTCCGAATTGCGGCGTGGTCGGGCAGTTCACTGAGCCGATGCCTTTCAAATTAATGTTCGAGACAAAGATGGGCGCAAACGTCGATGATTCGATGACGCTGTATCTGCGGCCGGAAACCGCACAAGGCATATTCGTCAATTTCAAAAACGTCCTCGACAGCGGCAGGGTCAAAATCCCGTTCGGGATTGCCCAAATCGGCAAGAGTTTCCGCAACGAGGTGACGACGAAGGCGTTTATATTCCGCACACGCGAATTCGAGCAGGCGGAGATTGAATTTTTCTGCGAGCCGGGAACCGACGAAGATTGGTATCAGAAATGGCGGCAGGCGAGATTCGACTGGTATATCAATCTCGGCATCAAAAAAGACAACCTGCGATTCCGCGAACATCAGAAAGATGAGCTCGCGCACTACGCAAAGGGATGTGTCGATGTCGAATACAAATTTCCGTTCGGCTCGGGCGACTGGCANNGCCAACCGCACCGATTACGACCTGCGGCAGCATCAGCGGGGTATGCGGACAATAAACGACTGGTATGAAAAAGGCGGTGATTTATCGAAAATTACCTTAAAGCCAGAGGCGGAAGATTACCTGTCGGGGCCGCTGTCGTATTTCGATGACGAGCAAAAGAAGCGGTACATCCCTTACGTAATCGAGCCATCGGCAGGCATCGATAGAAGCACGCTGGCGTTCCTGGTCGATGCGTATGATGAGGAAGAGGTGCGGGGCGAGACAAGGAACTTATTGCGTTTTCATCCAGCCCTTGCGCCGATAAAGGCAGCGGTATTTCCGCTTGTCAAAAAAGACGGTATGCCGGAGATTGCGCAGAAAATACATAACGAACTCAAAAAATATTTTATGTGTTTTTACGACGAGAAAGGCGCCGTCGGCAGACGATACCGCAGGCAGGACGAGGCAGGCACACCATATTGCATTACCGTTGACGGCCAGACAAGAGAGGATAATACCGTCACCATCAGGGAGCGGGATTCGATGGAGCAGGTGCGGGTATCGGCTGACCAGATAAAGGTCTATTTGCGCGAAAAACTGGATATATAGATGAGGTATAATTGCAATCTTTGGTTGCCAATTTTAGTATAATCTGGTAAAATACATAATATGAAACAAACAATTTGGCATGACAGGCAGCAGGAAACTATGGAGGCTAAGACAATGTGGTTTCGGTCATTATCGATGGCCGAACGCATAGAGGTCTTCTGCAGCGTTACCGATATTGCCCTGTCGGTCAATCCCTGTCTGAAGGATCGAATACATGCTCAACCGATTGCAGGACGTATTCAGGTTATTTCAGCAGCACGAGAAGCAGGTAAGAGTATCGGCTGACCATGTCAAAAATTACCTCCGGGAAAAATTAGAGGTATAAAAAATGGCGGAAGAAAAGCGGCAGGGAAAAAAGTGGAGAATCGTAAAATTAATAATCCTGTGGATTTGGCGGATACTGCTTACAGCGCTAATAATCGGGGCGATTATCTTCGATGTCCCGTGGAAAGTGTTTGCGATTCTGCTTATCTTTCTTGCGGCCTGCACAATTCTGCCGAGACCAGTGAGAAAATGGTTCTGGCTTTCAGTTGCCGCTGTGATAGTGATATTGATTATTTGGATTTTTCTGCCCGATAATAACAAAGATTGGCAGCCCTATAAATTTCCTTTCGATAGCGAAGTAGCCGCTATTAACGCCCAATACAAAATACCGGATAAAGAAAATGCGGCGACAATTTACAATGAGCTTTTAGAAAATTATAACAAAGATGAATCTGAACCAAATTTCCGAGATTACCGGGATGCCAACTGTATAGATAAAACCTTACACCCGTGGAAGACACAGGATTACCCGGAAATTGCCGATTGGCTGGCAAAAAAACAACCTGTCATTGAGAAACTTATTGAAGCATCCAATATTGAACGGTGCAGTTTCCCTGTAAGCTCTCCGCTACATTTCGATAAACAAGTGGATAGATATTCGGCTATGAGGCACTGGGCACAAATGCTGATGCGGGCAGCCAGTAACGATTTGGGAGAAGGACGGAATGTAGAAGCTTTTGAAAAAGGCTTAACCGTTATGAGAATGGGGCAGCAACTTTGCAGGCAGCCAACAATGATAGATTGGCTGGTTGGTGCAGCTCTCGAAGCTTTAGGTATGTCCCGCATAAAGGAATTTATTGTTGAGAAAGATATAAGCAAAGAGCAGCTTGATTCTATCCAAGAAACTCTTCAGAAAACTAAATATGACTGGGACAAAGATTATCACAGATTTCTCGATTGTGAAAAATTATCCCTTAAGAATTTATGCGGTGACCTTTACGAGATAAATTCAAAGGGCAGAATCCGATTCAGCCATGACCCATTGTCATCGTTTAGGGCAATCACAAGGAAGGAGATAGAAGAAAATAATGAGTCTTATATGCCATTAAAATCTTTTGCCTATCCGGGTTACTTCCAAAGAAAGGCCTTAAAGGCAGGCGTTGTATTGCTCTGGTTCTATATGCCTTCGACTCCTCAAAAATTATCTGATATCGTAGATAAACATTTTGGAAGATTTTATTCACTGGACGAGTCTGATTTTATCAAATTCAAAGAACCGTTAAACCTTTACTCCAATCAGATATATTCAGCACGAGGAATAATGAATTTCAACAATGCAACAAAAATGATGTCAAATATTATAATAGAAACCTATTATAATTTCAATAAAACATACAAACGAACCTTTGCAGAGAATAGAGGCTGTCAGATTTTAATTGCATTAAAACGTTACAAAAACCAAAACGGTCAATGGCCGGAAAATCTGGAGCAAATAAAACCTTTTGCTGACCCGAATATCCTCGTTGACCCGCAAAATAATAGTTCTTTTGTTTATAAAAAAGCAGAAGACAGTTTTACTCTTTACAGCAAAGGGCCAAATAATATTGACGAAGGAGGCAATCGAGATGAGCCTGCTGACGACTGGCCTATCTGGCCGGCAAGATGAAAATGGCAAAATTTAGAATATAGAACGCAGAACTCAGAATTTAGAAGTAAGAGGTCAGCGGGCGGCTCCCAAAATCGGGGGTAGTTTTGTTTTGAAAATCAATTAATCATCGTTTATAATACCACCCTAAAATTATTACAAATTCCTATAAACAAAGACTGGTTGCAAAGAGGACAAAATGAAAGGCACAACTTATATCAGCGAACTGAAGAATAACGTTTCTAAACCTGTCACAATCGCGGGATGGCTTTATAACAGCAGGAGCAGCGGCAAGCTGCTGTTTTTGATTATCCGCGACGGTACAGGCATGTGCCAGTGCATCGTCGAAAAAGGAAAGGTCGGAGATGAGCTTTTCGGCAAACTCGAACACCTCGGGCAGGAATCATCGCTTACGATTTCGGGCGTCGTGCGGGCAGATGAACGCAGCGTCGGCGGATACGAACTTGCGGCAACCGATGCAAAAATAATCAGCCCGTCCTCGGATTACCCGATAACGCCGAAAGAACACGGCACGGATTTCCTGATGAGCCACCGGCATCTGCACCTGCGTTCGCAGCGGCCGTGGTGCATCGGCAAAATCAGGCACACCGTCGTTGACGCCGTCCGCAGGTTTTTTAACGATAACGGCTTTATACTCACCGATGCGCCAATACTAATGTCGATGGCGGGCGAGGACCAGCAGTCGCTTTTCGAGGTCGATTATTTCGGAAGACCAATGTATCTTACGCAAACGGGACAATTACATATCGAATCAACGGCGATGAGTTTCGGCAAGGTTTATTGTTTCGGCCCGACATTCCGCGCCGAAAAAAGCAAGACACGCAGGCACCTCACCGAATTCTGGATGGTCGAGCCGGAAGTAGCGTTCATTGATTTGCCGGGCCTGCTGGAGCTGGCGGAAAATTTCGTTTCGTACATCGCAAAACGCGTTCTCGAAGACAACACAAAAGAGCTTCAGACGCTCGGTGCGAATATCGATGCGATAAAAAAGATTGTGCCGCCCTTCTACAGGCTCACATATACAGAGGCGGTGAACATCCTCACATCGGACAAGACCAGAAAATTTCTCGATGAGCAGCTCGCACAATTTAACGAGCAGAAGAACAATATCGAAAAGCGTATAGCCGAGCTGGAAGAGCAGCAAAAGGGAAAGATAAAGGAGTGGCAGAAGGAAAAGAACGCGGCGGAGCTTATCGACCTTCGCAGTGAATTTGCCGAGGTGACTACGAAAATCGAAAATAACCCGAAGCACGCCAGGCTTGCCGCCGAGTTCCGGTGGGGAAAGGACCTGGGCGGCTCCGACGAAACGATAATCTCGCAGATGCACGATAAACCTGTTTTCGTCACGCACTACCCGAAAGATGCCAAGGCATTTTATATGAAGACCGACAGGAGCAATCCGAAGGTGGTGGAGAATTTCGACCTGCTTGCGCCGGAAGGGTTCGGCGAAATCATCGGCGGCTCAGTGCGCGAGGATGATTACAATATGCTGCTGCAGCGAATCACCGAGGACGGCTTAAAACCTGAAAATTACCAGTGGTATATAGATTTGCGAAAATACGGCTCTGTGCCGCACGGCGGGTTCGGGCTGGGTATCGAAAGAACCATCGCATGGCTCACCGGCGAAAGACACATCCGCCAGTGCATACCGTTCCCGAGAATGATGGACACGGTCTATATATAACGGAAAGAAAACTTTATTTCTTTCTTAATGCCTTTATCGCCGCTTCAAGAACATCATCCTGGGCAGAATCTTTATCACTCGACATTTTAACCAGGATATCCGGCTGTATTCCTTTTCCTTCCAGGCAGGTGCCATCCAGGAGCAAATCCTTCCAGGACGGAAGATAAACCGTCACACCGTTGCTTAGCGTATGTGGTTTCGGATTACCCGAACTTCCCTGCGTCGGTTCTCCGATAATCAGGCATCCCGGCACTTGTTTCATCATCAGGACGAATGATTCGCAACTACTTATTACAACCGGTCCGGTTAAAACCGCAATCTTACCCCTGTATCTTGGACCGTTTTCCGTCGGCTGGAGGCTGCGTTCCCTGACATCACTGAAACCGCCTGTTTTATCAGGTTCGATATAAACATGCTTTGCATATACGACATTCTTGTCTACAAAACAGCCTGCAAATTTTTGCGCAATGGTCTCACTGCCGCCGCTGTTTCCTCGAACATCAATAATCAATCCGGGGGCATTAGCAAAGTCTTTCAGGGCAGCATACAAAGGCTCAAACTCATTTTCATCTTTTGCACTCCAGGAATCAATCAGGATATACCCGATGCCGTCAGGAAACTGCCCTGTGCAGACAATCGTGTTATGCTTTTTAAAATTCGGAACCAGCCTGGGCAATAATCTGAAATCAGCATTTGGAGTTACCGGATTCACATAGGCAGGTATGTGCTTATCATCAACAGTCAGCCAGATGTGCTTATCCTTTGCTTTTGCGAGAACCTGCCCCGCAACCCGGGCAAATTCCTCTGGCGTTTTCGCGTTCACCATCCTTTTTTCATATTGTGCAAATTCAGCATCCCAGTCAACCTTCTTCAGATCATAATAAGAATATTGTTTCCTGATAGCTTCCTTCAATTCTTCGATTGCCGCTTTATTCTGCTCTTGTATTAATTGTTCTGATTGTCCATTTGCATCATTGACAGCCCCTTCTCCTCCCGTAGTCTTAAAATAAACGCTGTAAATCTCGGCAGGTTCGCCTCGAATATTCTTAAAACCCTTATAACTCGGCGAATTAATCCCAAATTCGTATTCGTGATTCGGCTGGAGCCTGGCTGTAAAAAATATAACTCGATTCCCGCTCCATTGGGGCTTACCGATAATTTTAGGAAAATTTTCTCCTCCGCCAGTGATGGAATAATTATTGCCTTGGGTCATATCCTGGTCAAAGAAGATTCGCACCTTCACCATCCCTGGCTTTACATTCATATCGCTGTTTTCCGGGATGGTTTTCACAACCTTGGGTGCAACAGCAAAACAAGTTCCTGTATATAACAGCATACAAACAATACATAAATATCTGGAAATCCGTCTTGTCATACCAAATATCTCCTTTCTGAAAACGGGAATAAACCATTTTGACTATAGATTTTTTTGGCAGACAATCAAGGAAAAAATCTGGTTTCCGTTATCAGAAACAAAGTGGCAAAAGAAATGCTATTTTAAAAAAAAAGACGGAGCATCGAACCAAGGTCTACTGAGAGCACCCACACCCGAGGCCCCGCAGAAGGACGCATAGCCGATGCTCCAAAAAAAGAGCCTTAAAAACGGCTCCCCCCAATAACTCAAATCCGCCTTACGTCTGGCGGACAAAATGACTACTTATATTAGTCTTGTGGGTAATTATACCAGCTAACGCAGACAATTTAAAGTCAGTCTAAACCCTATTTTGCCGGCAAAAATCTCTTACACAGATAAGACCCTTCAACGGGCTTTTCTATTGCAGAAAAATGAAAAATAACAATTTTTTGCTATCTTTCGAGGGCGGTAAGCCCCTTTCGAATTGCATACTTGGTAAGCTCGGCGATATTAAAAATGTTCAGCTTAACCATTATCTTGCGGCGGTGAGTTTCCACGGTTTTGACGCTGATATGCAGTTTCAATGCTATCTGCTTTGTGGTCCTTCCCTCGGCAATCATCTGCAGAATCTCCCGCTCTCTGCCGCTAAGAACTTCCGAGCCTGCGGTTTCGGGGCCGGAAATCCGGTTAAGGTAACCGTTGACGACAAGGCCTGAAATGCTCGGGCTAAGATACATTTTGCCATCCATAACAGAGCGAATGGCGCCCGCCAATTCCTCAAAAGCGCAGTCCTTGAGTAAATACCCGCTTACGCCGCTCTTGAGCATCTCCGTGACAAACAGGTTATCGCTGTGCATAGACAGGGCAATTATCTTGATGGCCGGCAGCTTGTTGACAATCTGGCGGGAGGCCTCCATCCCGTTCAAGTCCGGCATACTCACATCCATAATTATCACGTCGGGCTTAATCTCCGCTGCCAGCCGGACAGCTGTTCTGCCTTCCTCGGCCTCCGCCACAACTTCCATATCCGGCTCTTTTTCCAGCAGCGACCGCAGTCCCTGGCGGGTAATCTTGTGGTCATCTGCGATTACAATTTTAATCTTTTTCATTTTTTTTCCTCCCTTTGGCCCGCCTCACGAATGGCGGGTCTCTTTTTTGAGCGGGGCCGACAGCAAAACCTTTGTTCCGCCGCCGGGTTTGGATTCTATCTCAAATCTGCCGCCTATGGAACTAATCCTCTCATTCACACTGAACAACCCGAACCCGGAAGATTTTCTTTCGTAATCGCGCACCTTCAGCACGTCGAAGCCGACCCCGTCATCGGCCACATGCACCTGTATCTCCTCATCCTTCCGGTTTATCGCTACCATCACCTTGCCGGCGTGAGAATGCTTGGCAATATTTACAAGCAGCTCCCGGACCGACTGGAACAAAAGAATCTTAACATTATCTTCCAGCGGCTTGGGTTTTCTGTCATCCTTAAACTCGTACAAAAGGTTATCCCTCTTGCTGATGTGCCGCACCATCCACTCCACCGCCGCCTCAAAACCCAGCTCATACAGAACGGGCGGGCTCAGCTCGAACGTAAGCGTCCGGGTCCTTTCAATCGTCTCCGCAAGCAAACTGCTGATTTCATCGACGTTTCGTCTTACACTTGCCTCGGTAATCGTTTTTCTGAAAGAGTCCATCTTTATTTTTATTATCGCCAGGTTCTGCCCCATATTATCGTGTACGTCAGTCGCCATCTGCCTTCTCATCCGTTCTTCAGACAGTGCCAATTCGAGCGCAAGCGAGCGAAGCTGCTTCTGGTAAGCAAGGAGTTTCTCCTCGGCCTTTTTCCGCTCCGTAATATTTTCGACAGTTCCCTCGTAATACACGACTTTGCCTTTTTCATTCCTTACAGCTATACTGCTTTCACGAACAGTAATTCTGGCTCCATCATGTCTTAGCCATACACTTTCCAAACCTGTAATATAACCCTTACGTTCCACCGTTTTCTTAAAAACCGACCGTGAATAAGACGGCTCGAACCCTGTTTTTTCGAGATTTCTCCTGCTTAAATCCTCGAAAGAGGAATATCCGAGCATTTTGACAAGGGCAGGATTGGCCATTAAAATCTGTCCTTCGGAAGTAGTTCGATAAATACCAACGAGCGCATTTTCAAAAATATCCTCGAAACGCTTTTCAACCTCAGCCCTGGCCTTTTCCGCACGTTTTCGCTCTGCTATCTCCTTTCGCAAATCCTCATTGGCACGGGCCAACTGCTCCGTTCTGCGCTGGACTCGCACTTCAAGCTCATCACGGGCATTGCGCAGCTCCTCTTCTGTACGAAGCCGGTCGGTAATATCCACAAAGAAACCGACTAAGTATTCTTCGCTATCTATTAATATTTTTTCCGCATGTATATCCACATAAATAATGCTGCCGTCTTTTCTTAAACAGGGGCAGTTTCCCGCAAACATCCTTCTGCCCCTGACCATTCCTCCAAAATAACCGGATATTTTTTTGTGAAAATCCTTGGGATGTATATCCGCAACCGATAGTCTCACAAGCTCCTGCTCGGTATAGCCGAGCATTTTGCAGGCGGCAGTGTTGACAATTTTAAATTTTTTCGTCTTTACATCCGCAGCGATAATCCCCTCCGCCGCTCCGTAAAATAACATTTTGAAATTATGTTCTGATTTCCTGAGCGCCTCGATTGTCCGCCTGGTTTCCGTTATATCGATAAAGGAAGCCATCGTGCATAAGGAGTGTCCCGTTTCATCCTTAACAAGATTCGAAGAAACACGGGTGCAAACAAAAGAGCCGTCTTTCCTTTTGATTTCAGTCTCTCCGACCCACTTCCCTTCGGATAGAAGCCGCTTTCGCGTCTCCACCCAAAAATCCTTACTCGCAAAGAATTCATAAGTCGGCCTGCCGAGGACTTCCTGCTTATCCTCGAACCCGAACAAATCCAGGAACGCCCTGTTGACATAAGTCACCCTGCCCCCGATATCCGCGAATGAAATGGCATATATGGCGGTATCAAGTGCAATATTTTCGAGCCTGCACGGAGAATCATATCTGGCAGGACAGTCGTTTTGGCGATGTGAATCCGCCGCAGAGTTTTTTGACCTGCCTGCAATTACGACCGGCTTTCTTTTTGGTTTTCTCTTTTCGCTCATAAAACTTTTCTTTTATTGCGGAGGAAAAAACTTATTTAAGTTTGAAAAACCGCATCCATTGTTCCGTTTCGCCCTCGCTTATCCCCTTCTGCTTGGCCTGCGGCTCACTGTCCCTTCGCCGGCGGGTCAGGCACTTTGCTACCTCGTTCCAAAAAATCTCCGACTTGATTGAACCCGCTTTTCGAAGGTGAGCAGCCTTGCGAATCCTGCGGTCGCTGCTTACGACCGTAAGCCTTCGCGGCGCAGAATTCGTCCGGATTTTATCTTCAATAACCGAGTCGGCATCGCTGTCGGCACCCGAAAAAAAAATATCCAGCCCCCTTATATTATCAAAGCCGCTTTTTTCATAAGGTCCCGTGCCGTCAAAAACTATCTCTGACGTCTGGCCTGTCAAACCAAGGTATTGGCCGAGAATACGGCACAGTTCTACATCGCTGATGGACTCTGCACCCTCGACGCTCTTTTTCACCGCCCAGAGCAAATTATAGCCGTCAATCAAAAAAGGCATAAGAAGCCAACTTAAAACTGAAAGTTAAAAAGTTAAAACAAAAACTTAATCCGCCGTTCCTGCGGCGGACAGATGTCACTGACCTGTCCTCCATAGCCTCAGCGAAGGAGGATTAACACAGCTTTTTTCAACACGAAGCACACAAAGAAACACGAAGGAAAATTTTTTATTTCTCTGTAAAATCTGTGAAATAAGTGGCTTAAGCCTTTTTTAAATTTGGAACCTGATTTCGCCGCCGACAATAGTCGTAACCGCCCTTCCCGAAACGCGCCAGCCGTCATAAGGACAATTCTTGCTCTTCGATTTGAATTTGCCCGTGTCGATTACATATTCGGCTTTCGGGTCGATAATTGTTACATCCGCCGCTTTACCGATGCCAAGTGTGCCTTTATCGACGCCGATTACCTTTGCGGGTTTTTCGGTCATCAGTCTGATAAGGCCGGGCCAATCCAGAATTTTCGGTTCGATAAGCGCCTTGACGTAAAGCCCCAGCACACAATCGAGGCTTGCGATGCCGAACGGCGCCGTCAGGAATTCCAGCTCTTTTTCGCTCTGCAGATGCGGTGCGTGGTCTGTCACAAGGGCATCGACAAGCCCGTCAGCTATCGCAGCCTTGAGAGAATCTATATCCTTTTTTGTGCGAAGCGGAGGATTAACCTTATAATTTGTATCGTATTGGCCGCACATCTCCTCGGTAAGCAGAAGATGATGAGGCGTCACCTCGCAGGTGACGGGCAGCGATTCTTTTTTGGCCGCTTTCACAAGCTCAACGGAACCGGCTGTCGAGATGTGCTGAACGTGGTATCGAACGCCGTGCTTAATCTTTTTTACAAGCTGTATATCCCGCCAAAGCATCGCTTCTTCCGCGAGTGCATCGAGTCCGGGAAGTCCGAGAATCGTCGAGTGGTAGCCGGCGTTCATCACGCCATTGCCGGCGATGCGGTCATCCTGGCAATGCTGGGCAACAACAACGTTGAACATCGAGGCGTATTTGAGAGCCCGCAGCATAACAGCTGCATCCTGCACGCCGTTGCCGTCATCGGTAAAACCAACCGCACCGGCATCGGCCATAAACCCCATTTCAGCAAGTTCGACGCCTTCCCGGCCTTTTGTAATCGAACCCATTGCATAAACATAACTTTTGCGGGCTCGCCTGCCCTTGCGATGTATGAATTCAACGTCGGTTTCATTTTCAATCGGGGGCTTGGTATTCGGCATACATACAACCGACGTGAACCCGGCAGCAACCGCGGCAGCCGACCCGCTCGCTATCGTCTCTTCTTCCTCATCGCCCGGCTCGCGAAAATGAACGTGAATATCGATAAGGCCCGGCGTCACCAATTTGCCCGCTGCGTCAATGACCGTGCACTTGTCTTTTGGAACAGCAATTTTGCCGGCGATTTCCGCTATCCGTTCACCCTTAATTAGAACATCGGCCTTTTTGTTGACGCCGTTGGCAGGGTCAATCACGTGTCCATTTTTTATTAATATCTCTGCGTTCATATCTGCTTATTCCGTCCGCTGCAAACCAACCGGCCCAACCGGCTGTATCTGCATATTGCCGTCATACTTCATCGTATAACTGTATGTTACTACTGTCGCCCGTTCCTTGTTTGTATTAGGGGGCAGTTCAATATCCCATCTCAAAATCTCTTTGTTCCTATCCGTCCTGAGATAGTCCGCATCGGTGCTTAAGGCCGGTTTCGTCTCAAAATCCTTTATCTCAAGATGCTCATCCTCAGTATATGGTATCCTTTCAAACAAACGAAGCTTAACCTTTTTGTCTTTATAGTTACTAATGGCAATACGGTAATCATACTTCTCGGTGCGCTTTTTGCCCCAGACCGCGTCGATTTTCTTATCCTTGAATTCCCGCGCAATGCGAACCTGGCTGTCAACACCCAGTCCGACAGTAAATTTCTCGCCCATCGTCACAAGGTCCATTTCGCCCCTGCCGACAAACTCGCCATCCCGATACATACCCGCAGGCCCTGCCAGCATTACCATTTCGCTGTTATTGGTAACATCCGCCTGCAGATAGACATAATCCGTCAGCAGAGGTGTGCCGACCATAATGAAATCGGCTTTACCTTCAAACGCCGCTATTCCCACAAGCTGCTGCTCGATTCGAGTCGGCATCGTCAGTTTGCCCTGAAGAGAATAACTAACACCGACACCCTCCGTCCTCGCGAGTTTCTTTGCCTGCGACTGTATAACCTGTAAAGTATCCTTATCCGCACGCAGTTCCATCATTTGATTGCTCACAGCAGCCATATTTAGTTGCATTTGAGCCGCTTTACCCTTAGACGCCATTTCACTCCTCTGGATTTGCACCTTTTGTAACTCATCTGCCAGGTTCCGATTCACCAATTGCGAATACGGCGGCGCTCCGGGCGCTTGCTTTCCTTCCAACGAGCCGGATACTCCAACACCAGCCGTCAGCCCAACCTTCATCGGCTCCAAAACAGGCGGCGCAGCCATCATTGCTGTCTGCGCAGTCGATAAGCTGACCGTAACATCATTCCAGTCCTCGCCGCTGGTTTGATGCATCAGTGCGTTATATTCCACGGATACGATGCCCTTATCGGGATTAGCCCGAAGATTATACTGCGGCATCCAGTTCGCACCGTTAACTAAATAGTTAAATCTGATAAGCACCTTCTGCTTCACAGCCGAGGTCACGTTAATCACTGCCTCACGTTCCACTTTGCTCGTGCCTGCCTTAAGGTCACTGAGCTTTTGTTGCAGTTCTCCAAGTTCTTTTTCAAGCTCTTTTTGCCAAAACTCTGCCTTGACACAACCCTCATGGTACTTGATCTGCTTGGTTTCCAGATACCCGGTCAGCGCCTGAATAGGTTCAGACTGCAAAAGCCCCCGATTCAAATCCGCATTAGCAGCATTTATCGAAAGCGCCCATTGCCCGGAATACTGCTTAAACAGCCAATCAGATATATCACGGTCGCGCTGCGCCTGGTATTGCTTCTTAACAACATCTTCAATTTTTGTCTCAAGGTCTTTCACCTCTTGCCTCGTGTCCTCGCCCATATTTTTCTGGAGGTATCGCACGCTGGCGATGGTGACATCGGGGGCACCTACTGCAAAAATACTTTCGGCCATAACCTTTTCTGGAAGCTTTTTCACTATTATCTCGCAGTTACCTTGCGGCAAGTCAACTTCTATTGCCCGGCTGACCAGCGCCTGACCGCGATAAACAATTACATCCGATACTGTGCCTGTCACTTCCAATGTCCCGCTTTCGGCCAGAACACCCTGCGCACAACCAAGAACTAAAACAAGCGATACAAAAATCCATTTCACCATTTTGTGACCTTTCAAAATCGTCCACTTACATGGCTATAAATCTTTTTCATTTTTCCGTCGCCTTTTGTGCCGCTGCCTGGTTGACTAAGAAGAGCGCCGCCATTCTGACGGCTACGCCGTTGGAAACCTGTTCGAGAATAACGCTGTTTTTGCCATCGGCGACCTCGCTTTCCATCTCCAGCCCGCGATTGATAGGCCCCGGGTGCATAACCATAATATCGGGTTTCGCCCTCTTCATTCTGTCCACAGTTAATCCGAAATAGTGCGAATACTCCCTCACCGAAGGGAAGGGATTGCCTGACTGCCGCTCGAACTGGATGCGGAGCATATTTATCACGTCAATTTTTTCTATACAATCATCGAGCGAATAACTTACGGTGACGGGCAATTTGCCTACTTCCGCTGGCATAAGGGTCGGCGGCCCGACAAAAATCACTTCCGCGCCGAGTTTTGTCATCGCCCACATATCACTGCGGGCCACGCGCGAATGCGCTATATCGCCAACGATGGCGATTTTCAGACCTTTGAGTCCGCCCTTGTGTTTGCGGATGGTATAAGCATCCAAAAGCCCTTGCGTCGGATGTTCGCAGTATCCATCGCCGGCATTGACAACGCAGGCGTTTATATTCCTGCTCAAAAAAGTCGGTGCGCCGCCGGCATTGTGCCTGATAATTACTATATCAACGCCAAGCGCCTCCAGGTTGCGGGCGGTATCCAGCAGCGACTCACCCTTGCTGACGGAGCTTTCTTTGCTGGTAAAGTTTATGACGTCTGCGCTCAGCCTGCTCGCCGCCAGGGTAAAGCTGTTGCGTGTGCGTGTGCTGTCTTCGAAAAACAGATTTACGATAAGTTTGCCGCGCAGGGCAGGAGTCTTTTTGACCTCTCTTTTGCTTACCTCTTCGAAACCAGCGGCAGTATCGAGAACATAAAGCAGCTCATCCCTGCTCAGCTCCCGCAGCCCGAGCAGATGCTTCCTTGCCCACTCGAAAGGCCTTGCTTTCTTTGATATTGCCATCGGCTTACTCTATAACAACCTGTTCTTTTCCATCAGATTCAGCCAGAAAAACCGAGACAAGTTTTCCGGGTTTTACGTCGGCTTTATAGCCCGCATAATCAGCCTGTATGGGAACTTCTCTGCCGGCCCTTTCAACAAGGACCGCCAGTCTGATTGTTTTCGGTCTGCCGAAATCGATAAGTGCAGCCATCGCCGCCCTGGCGCTCCTGCCGGTATAAAGAACATCATCAACCAGAATAATCACCTTATCATCAATGTCAAATCCAATTTCCGTGGGTCTGACTTTCGGCTGATTGTTCTGCTGCGGGGAATTCAGGTCATCACGATAAAGTGTTATATCGAGCGTCCCGCACGACACGGTTCTGCCGAGCTTTTCGGATAGTTTCTGCGAGAGCCTTTGGGCAAGAATCTCGCCCCTGCTGCGTATCCCGACTATGGCGATATTGCGGGAATCTGCATTATCTTTAATAATACGGTCGGCAAGTTCCTTTAGAATCTTGTCAATCTGTTTGTCGTTCAAAATCGCTTTCATATCTGCAAAAAATCTCTCATTCCAAACTACAAAGTCAGGTGAGTATAGCATTTAACTAACACAAACGCAAGGCTGAAAAAACAGGGCGCAGGTCCAGGATGAAAATCCCTTGCTTTTAACCATATTATCGACCATAATAGCATCAACTAAAATTGGAAAATATGTAAATTATTATCAAATTCCAAAGGAGAAAATTTATGAAAACAATATCCCCCACCGCTCGATTGGTTTTGGTCGTTATGCTCATATGGCCCGTTTTAACTTTTGCGATGGAACTCAAGCCGATTGAGCTTCCCAAGCCGCAAATGGACGGCGGCAAACCTCTAATGCAGGCTCTGAAGGATAGAAAAACCTCCCGTGAATTCAGCAGCGAAAAACTCCCCCTGCAGACCCTTTCAAATATGCTCTGGGCGGCTAACGGAATAAATCGCCCGGATTCAAAAAAGCATACCGCACCGACCGCTATGAATTGTCAGGAGATAGATATCTACGTCGCTCTTGCTGATGGTCTTTATCTCTATGACCCGAATTCAAATATGCTAAAGGCGGTTCTGGCAGAAGATATTCGGGCGGCAACAGGGCCTCAGCCGTTTGTAAAGGATGCGCCCGTAAATTTGGTCTTTGTATCGGATTACTCAAAGATGAGCAGGGCATCGGACGAGGACAAGGCTTTTTATTCAGCCACTGATACCGGCTTTATCAGCCAGAACGTTTATCTATATTGCGCCTCAGAAGGATTGGCAACCGTTGTGCGTGCTTATGTTGATAAGCCGGCCCTGGCAAAGACAATGAAACTTAAAGACAATCAAAAGGTTGTCCTCGCTCAAACGGTCGGATACCCGAAAAAGTAGATTCGTAGCACGGGCTTCCAGCCCGTGCTATTTCTTATTTGCTCTTTGGTTACAAAACAAGGATGTATTATGAAGCTTGTACAAATTATTCCACCGGCAGACGACAAGCAGAACCTGAAAATCCTGCTCAAAAACGCCGAACAGGATTAATCTATGGTTGTTTTACTTTTTAATTTTTCTCTGTAATTTTGAACTTTGATTTTTGAATTTTTAATTATTCTGAATTCTGGATTTTGAATTCATTTGTGAATACTGTTCAACGACATTACAGAGCCGCTGCAGAACAAGTCTTCCTTCGGAACTCGCTTCGAGCCCGACCGTTGCCAGGCCGAGACATAAGCTGCCGCCGTCAGCCGTTTGCGAAACAGTTTTCACGTAAGCGCTGAAGGCCAGCGGCGTCTCACCCGGAATGGGGATAAATTTCAGCCTTACAAACTGCCCCGCCTCGAACGCAGGTCCCTGTGAGTGGCTGATTGCAACTGCCATACCGCCCGCCGATATATCGACAAGCCTGCCGGTCCAGCTCTGGCTCACCTCAACCCGCCGAGGCGGGCCGCTTTGACCGCCGACCCGCAAAAAATTTCGAGACCAGACGTTCACATCTATATTAACTCCTTCAGGCGGCCTGACCCGCTCGAAACTCCTTCTCTGGATTACATCAATCTCATCCGGCATCATAAGCGTGAGCGCACCGGAATAGTCCTCCCGCTGCCGAACTTCCGCAACGGTTGTGCCGAGGACAAATCTGCCGTACCCGCCATCAAAACTATATTTGAAGGTGATGCCGACCGATTGTCCCTGCTGAAGACAAACCTGCCAGCTAAGCCTCTGAGGCCCAATCTCCACATCGAAATACTTCTCTGTTATGCCGACGACAACCGCCCTGGCGATGTGCCACCTTTGGCCAGACAGGTGAGAGATATATATCGGAATTTTATCTTCGCAGACGACCCGTAAAAGCCGCTGCGGTTCGGTCTGTCTTAATATCAGAACACCTTTCACAATACACCCCTTTAATCCGCTTTCGGCGGACAAGTCTGACTTTGTGCGTAATCCCCTGCCCTTCACCCGACCCGCCTCGGCGGGCACTCAATTTATCGGCCAGAACAAGAAGCCATTTTAGATTCGAATCCCACCTTTTTGAGGATAATTTCGATATTATGCGGCAAAAGAACAAGTGAAAAAATTCGATGAAAATCCGGTTGCAAAAAGATGCGTCCGATAAAAAGATTTAGTCCTCGAATATCCCGCATTTTAATATCGAAACCCTGCTTACGACGCCCCGGACGGCAAAATATAGGCTTGCAAAATCGAATGCTTTCTGTTAGGATAGGTAAATAAGCTGGACCCTGATAAATATCGGGGTTCGGAGGGTGCAAATGAAACTGGCAGGCAGGGTAAAACCGTTTATTAAGCTTTTTGCCGCTGTTTTGGTATTGATAACCACGGCAGGCGTCTATGCCGAACAAAATCAGCCGGCAGACAGTCAATTACTGCAGCCACAGGCCCTCGGCGTAGCAGGTATTTTTGCCCTGAGAGATAGTGACGCAAACCTTACAGGTACCGGCGTAAATGTTGCCGTTATAAGCAGGAGCTTTACCTACGTAAATAATCAGCCTCAAAATGACTACAAGCCGCAGGTATCTGATAAGTGTTTCGATTCATCAAAATTTGTATTTTACGATTACAACCAGCCCGGTGCCGGTTTTTGTCCGCATACGACAGCGATGTGCTCGATTCTTTTCGGGTCAGATGATAAGGCCTACAACCCGGCTGTCGGCAATTTCCATTACAGCGGAGCTGTTCCGAATGCTCGTGCGGATATTTATGAGTTCGGTTTTTTCCTCAACGAAATTGTCCTGCCGCAGGCGCCTTCGGATGAAGATATTATCGTTGCCGGTTTCGGCTGTCCTGACGAGGACTGGTGGACGCGGGGCATAGAATCCCTCGCGGAAAAATATGGCATCGTGGTTGTGTCGCCGATTGGCAATGGCTCCGATGCCTTCGACCCGCCGCTCTACCCCGCTGCTGGAGCAAACGCAATAGCCGTCGGTGTTGTCGATTCGGTAAATACGAATGATGAGGCAGATGGTTTTGCGAATTTTTCTCTGCCGCACCCGCAGCGCTCCAGTTTTGGCCCGACGTTAACGATGGCCTGCAAGCCCGACATTGTCGCACCGGGCAATTGCCTTGCAGCATCAACAAATAAACCCGACGGTTACGACCCGACGGGAAGCTGGACAAGCTATGCCACTTCGGTCGTGGCAGGTGCAGCTTCGCTTCTTATACAAACGGCAAAACAGGATGCAAATCTAATCGAAGCCCTTTCGCCAAACGCCGGGAATTGCCTTATAAAGGCGGTTTTGATGAACTCCGCAACGAAATTACCATACTGGCATAAAGGGCGTATCGAAAAAGACGATGACCATACGGCACCCCTCGATTATATTCAGGGGGCAGGAATGCTTAACGCCGTCGCCGCCTACAGGCAGTTAACCGCTGGACAATTCAAGCCCGGCAATGTATCTGCGACAGGATGGGATATTGACGATCTGAACGGCAGCGATAAAGCGAGGCAAATTTATAATATTCACATCGAAGACCCGAATACAAAAATGCTCACCGCCACGGTCGTCTGGAACAGGCATTATTCGGATAAATATCCTTTCGAGCCTCTGCCTGATAAAGATGCCGACATCAGACTCGAATTGTGGGCGGTCGATTCGCAGAATCCGGACTTCGGTTTTCTGCTCGATTACAGCGACAGCGCAAGCGATAATGTCGAACATATCTATTACCCGATACGCGGGCAGTACACAGATTATAAACTTGTCGCAGCTTACGGCAAAAATCAGGCAGCAACGCCGGAACAAAATTTTGCAATCGCCTGGAGCGTTTCCGAAAAACAGAATGCCGACACAATCGATTGGTATGACCTGAATGCCGATGGCATCGTGGATAATGCAGATGCACTTATTCTGCTCGATAACTGGATGAGCGGAGAACAATCGCCGAACACTTATTTAATCGGCGACCTCGACAGCAGCGGCGCCATCGATGCCAACGATATCGATATTCTCGCACAACATATAAACCAAAAGGCCGCTTGGCGAAAAGAATAGCGACTTTTTTGCTACCAGCGTTCTTTGCCCCTTTACCCCTTAGTTCCTTAGTTTCTATATTTAATGTTGCAAAAATACTCTTTTCTTTTCTAATAATGTTTGGTAAAAGAATTAAATATGAAACTAATAGCAAACAAATCAAGGTTAACCGGGAAGGTTACGATACCCGGCTCAAAATCGCATACAATCCGGGCGGTCACCATTGCATCGCTGGCCGATGGATACAGCAAAATCAGTAATCCGCTGATTTCATCGGATACGCTGTCGTCGGTGAACACCTACAGGGGCCTGGGTGCAATGGTTGACTGTTCAGAGCCAACTGTTTGGAAGCTTACTGGCACCGGTGGAAAAATCCAAGTCACCAAATCCATTATCGACGTCGGCAATTCCGGCACCACTCTCAATATTGCCATCGGCTCAGCCTCGCTCGCAGCGCCTGAGCAGACAATCACCCTTACCGGCGACCAGCAGACCCAATCAAGACCCGTAGGCCCATTGCTCGATGCACTCAACAGCCTCGGCGCACGATGCCGTGCATTAAGAAACAACGGCAAGGCGCCGGTTCAGATTAAAGGACAATTGACCGGAGGCAAGACACAGATAGCCTCTCACACCAGCCAGTATCTTTCAAGCCTGCTTTTATGCACGCCGCTTGCACCGCAAACAAGCGAAATCGAAGTCTCGCTTCTCAACGAACCGGGCTACGTGCAAATGACTCTCGACTGGCTAAATAAACAACAGATAAAATACGAAAATCAAAATTTCCAAAAATTTATCGTCGCAGGCGGACAAAAATATCAGTCGATAGACTGCACAATCCCTGCCGATTTTTCGAGCGCAACATTTTTCCTCTGCGCCGCCGCCCTGTATGGCGATGAGGTTATTCTAAACGGGCTCGACTTCGCAGATTCACAGCCGGATAAAGCGGTCGTTGACTATTTAAAACAAATGGGAGCGAATATTGTTGTCGCCGACAACGTCGTGACAATCAGGGCAAGTGAGCTTCATGGCGCCGAAATTGATATGAACAAGACACCCGATGCACTGCCATCTATGGCTGTTGTCGCAGCCTTTGCGGATGGGCAGACAAAACTGCTGAATGTCCCGCAGGCACGCCAGAAGGAAACCGACCGGATAAAATGTATGGCAGAGGAATTGAAGAAGCTAAACGTGAACGTCGAAGAACTGCCCGACGGCCTGATTATAAACGGCGGCGGCGCAAAAGCAGCAACGCTCGACGGAAGAGGCGACCATCGTATAGTTATGGCACTATCCATCGCCGCTATGGCGCTCGAAGGAAACTGCTCAATCGATAAGGCCGAGGCCGTAAGCGTGACTTTTCCGAACTACGTTAAACTTATGAAATCAATCGGGGCAAATATGGAAGTGGTTAAATAACAAAAAATTATCTCTTTGAGGAGACTTTTAATGATTGGCTGCCATATCGGGCGTTTATTCCAGGTGACTGTAGGAGGCGGCTCCTATCAGGAAGGGTTAGTCTCTGTCATTCAGGGCGCTCCGCCCGGCCTTCTGCTTACTGAACAGGAGATTTACGGCAACCTGCTGCTGCGAAAACCCGGCGCAGATGAACTATCCAGTCCGAGGAAAGAGCCTGACCTGCCGATAATTTTCACAGGTCTCAACGCCGCCGACACAATCGAAAATGCCGGCAACAAAAACCGCACCAACGGCACGCCCCTTACGATTCTTATTCCCAACCTTGACCGGCATTTCATTCACATAAAACAATACCAGGATACCAACCGCACGCCCCGGCCGGGCCACGCGTCTTATGCGTCATTCATCAAATACGGCCCCGACGACGATTCAATCGGCGCCGGAATTTTTTCCGGCCGGTACACCTGCACAATCGTCGCCGCTGGTTCCGTCGCAAAAAAAATCCTCAAACTTCTCGGCATCGATGTCTTCGCTTACGTCAAGGAGCTGGCGGGCGTCCGGTGTCCGGAAGTCCCGCACGATAAAGCCCTCGAATACACCGAGCGATACAAACAGATGCGAAGAGACCTCGATGCGTTCTACCAGGAAATCTACGTTAAAGGCCGGATAACGCCCGAAGCAAGTTTTCTTGAAAAGGCAAAGGTCTTTGCCGAAATCGAACAGCAGATTGACCAAATCCGCTCAAAGACCCCGAAGATGACTGCATCGGAGGTATCCAAAAAATATAATGTGAATCCTGTATTGAACTGCCCCGATATGGACGCCGCAAAGGCTATGGTCGAGGCAACAAATAAAATCAGCGCAACAGGCGATTCGAGCGGCGGCGTGGTCGAGGTAATCGTCACCGGCCTGCCCACAGGTCTCGGCGAGCCTGTCTTTTTCAAGCTCGATGCGGAACTCGGCAGGATGCTCGGCATCGGTGCGATAAAGGCAGTCGAGGTCGGCGCAGGATTTGCCGTAAAGGATATGAAGGGTTCGCAATCCAACGACCAGATACATTCTGAAGGTAAAACGGTTATCTTCGAATCCAACAATGCAGGCGGAATCACCGGCGGCCTATCCACGGGCCAGCCCATAATCGTCCGGCTGGCGGTAAAACCGACGCCGACTATCGACAAGCCGCAGCGAACTATCGACAAATACACACTCGAAAACAAGAAGCTCGCCGCCATTACCCGGCGCGACCCGACCATCGTTGCACGCATCTGGCCGGTTGCAGAAAATTATACCGCACTTGTAATCCTTGACCATTTGATAGCACATTTCGGCTATCAAACTCTCAAAAATAAAATAGCCGCTGCGAAAGAATGAGATAATTATTAAATACGGAGGAAAAAAATGGCAGAGTATTCAGTAAATCCTGCAGGCGAACGTTTTGCACTTCCGGCAAAAGAGCACAACGAGGCGGAATTAAAGAGAATTGAATCGCTGGTACAAAATGCCCGCAAAGAGGGAAAAGAAATAGTTGTAGTAATGGGCGTCGGGTTTGTCGGGGCGGTAATGGCGGCAATAATAGCGGACACCGTCGATAAAAAAACCGGCAAACCGGCCAAGTTTGTCGTCGGCTGCCAGAGGCCGAGCGAACGAAGCTACTGGAAGATACCTATGCTCAACCGCGGACAATCACCGGTAAAGGCTGAAGACCCCGAGGTTGACCCGATGATTGAGCGATGCGTGCTGGAGAAAAAAACACTCGTCGCCACTTATGACAGCGACTGCCTCAAATTTGCCGACTGCGTAGTAGTCGACGTGCAGTGCGATTACACAAAAACCGAACTTGGAAATATGCGTTCCGGCAAGGTGGAAATGGCGGCGCTGGAGGCGACAATAAAGACGATAGGCGAAAGGGTTCCCGCATCGGCACTCACGCTGATTGAGACAACCGTTGCACCGGGGACGACTGAATTTGTCGCCTGGCCTATTATGAAAAAGGCATTCGCGGAGCGCGGCATAAAGGGAGAGCCGCTCCTGGCACACAGCTTCGAGAGAGTTATGCCGGGAAAAAATTATGTTTCATCAATAAGAGATTTCTGGCGTGTCTGTTCCGGCTGCAACGAGGAGGCAAAAAAACGGGTCGAGAAATTTTTGACGGAGGTTCTCAATACGGAAAAGTTCCCGCTTACGGTTATGGACAGGCCCATTGAATCGGAAACGACTAAAATTGTCGAAAATTCGTACCGGGCAACAACCCTGGCATTTTTGGATGAGTGGAGCGTGTTTGCGGAGCGCAACGGCGTTGACCTGATAAAGGTAATCAATGCGATAAAGGTTCGCCCGACACACAGCAATATGATTTTTCCCGGTCCCGGCGTCGGCGGATACTGCCTGCCAAAGGACGGCGGACTGGGCTACTGGGCATACAAGCACATCCTCGGATTCAACGACGAGATTTTCAAGATAACGCCGGCGGCAATAGATATTAACGATACGCGTGCCCTGCGAGCAGCAGCCCTTGTGCGCGATGCGATGCGGAATATGGGCAGGCAGGTGGCCGGCGCAAATGTGCTTTTGTGCGGGGCAAGCTACAGGCAGGACGTCGGCGATACACGATACAGCGGGTCGGAAATTATCGTCCGCAAATTAACCGAGATGGGCGCGGAGATTCGGGTTCACGACCCTTATGTCGAGCATTGGTATGAGTTGGAAAGCCAGGATACGTATCCTGCGCCGGGGCATTCGTGGGCGCGGTTTTTCCGCAATCAGACAGGCCTTGTCAATATCCGGGTTCAAAAAGATTTGGCAGCAACGCTCAAAGGAGTCGATGCGGTAATTTACGCTGTCCCGCATTCGCAATATCTGAAATTAGAGCCGGAAAAAATCGTCGAATGGTCAGGCAAACCCATAGCGGTAATTGACTGCTTCAGCATATTGGATGATGCGAGCATTAGACGGTATTTCGAGCTTGGCTGCGAAGTTAAAGGTTTAGGCCGCGGCCACATCCAGCGAATAAAAGATGAAGTAAGAAAACAACAAACCAAGTAAAATGCCCGGGCTCACCGTTTTCTCATAAAATTGTCGGCTAATTTGCCTTTATTCCCGCATTATTTACAGTAAAACAGGGCAAACCCGTTAAAACCACACAAAAAGCCGTATAGAATGTTTGCTTTTTTGCCGAACAATATGATAAAATAGGATAGTTGTACTATGCGCAGGCGCTGTAATCCAAAGAGTGGTTTACAGGGCGTAAAAAGTGAACAGGAGGGCGACAAATGTGGTTAATGAAAAACATAAGCGTCTGTTTAATAATCATAGTTGTTTCGGTTCTTGCTGCTGATTCGGTTCAGGCAACCGACGTTATTGAGGGATGGGTCGGCCGTTACAGCGGAAATGGAACTGGCAATGATGTAGCGTATTCATTAGCCGTGGATAGCTCCGACAATATCTATGTTACAGGCTCCAGCTACAATTCAGTCACAAACTATGATTACGTCACGGTCAAATACGATTCGGTCGGCAATCAACTATGGGTACGCAGTTACAATTGGCCGGGAAATGTTGCTGATTACCCATGCAAATTAGTATTAGACGGATTAGGCAACGTCTGCATTACAGGCAAAAGCGGTGATGATTACGCCACAATTAAATATGACAGCAACGGAAACCTACTTTGGGCTAACACATACAAGGGGCCCGGCAACAGTTATGATTATGCCTACGCCATAGCAGCAGACAGCACGGGCAATGTCTATGTTACAGGCGGAAGTGTCGGCTCCGGTACAGGGGCCGATTACGCCACAATTAAATACGACGCAAACGGCGCTCAAAAATGGGTGGCACGTTACAATGGGCCCGGAAGTGGCGGTGATATAGCAAGAGCCATGGCAGTAGATAGTTCAGGCAATGTCTATGTCACAGGCTCAAGTGTAGGCTCAGGCACAGGGGCCGATTACACCACAATTAAATATGACCCAAACGGTACCGAAGTATGGGTTAGCAGATACAGCAGGTCGTCATCAGGTGATTACGCTTATGCCATCACGTTAGACAGTTCCGACAATGTCTATGTTACAGGCGAAAGCTATAGTTCCAGCACAGGTTACGATTACGCCACAGTCAAATACGATAAAGACGGTAATCAGAAGTGGGCGAAAACTTACATTGGGACTGGAAGCGGCGATGATTGCGCTTATGCCATCGCATTAGACAGCACCGGCAATGTTTATGTTACAGGCTCGAGCACCGGTTCCGGCACATACACCGATTATGCCACAATCAAATATGATGCGTCCGGCAACCAAAAGTGGGTCGCCAGGTATAATGGCACGGCAGGCAGCTATGACACAGCTGACGCCATAGTAATAGACAGCAACGACAATATCTATGTTACAGGCTCAAGTGTCGGCTCCGGCACAAACTATGATTATGTCACACTCAAATATAATTCGAGCAGCACTAATCTCTGGACACTCAGGTACAATGGACCTGGAAGCAGCAATGATTACGCATACGCTATCGGTATAGACTCTCAAAATAACATTTACGTTACGGGCGGAAGCACCGGCTCCGACGCAACTGCCGATTATGCCACAATCCAATATAATCAAAATTCGCCGTTCTTCCTGACGATGCAGACGACGCCGGCTGAAGTTAATTCCGTAACTCCGTCGGTTGGAAGCCACCCGTATGCATCAGGCGTGACAGCAAATCTCAGCGCCCGGCGATTCGTTAACTGCCCCCATGTATATGTTTTTGACCACTGGGCAGGAGACGTCAACGACACACATTCGGCCCAAACAACAATTGTTATGGACGCCGATAAGACTGTCACAGCGGTGTTTGTTGACGGACGCCAGTGCGGAGATGAATGTCATCCGTATCCACCATTTGACTTAGATAAGGATTGCAAAGTCACCTTCGGAGACCTTGTTATATTCGCCACCCACTGGATGGATTGCACCAGGCCGGAATGCGATTAGCATTACGACCGGGGGGAGCTTTTGTCCATAAAGAGGAATGTCTTATTAAGGGTATCTGCCGGCAGGGACTTCTGCAGGATTTTTTTGGCATCGTAGATGGCAGTTCTATGAGTCACGTGCGTAACAATGACATATTTATTGTTGAGACTTTCCAATAGTTTTGCAAATTCCGTTATGTGCATGTGCTTGCCGGCATCGGCACGGCCGGCATGCTCCGTTTCGTAAAACGTGCATTCGGCAATCAGGATTTTACTGTTCTTGACATATTCCAGCTGTGAATAATCGACATACTGGGTATCGCCGAGATAAGTGACAATCGGTATTTCAATCGGGATGTCAATTTCTATGCCGTTCTTTTTCAGCTCGACAATCTGCGGTCCCGTAAGGCCTGCGTATTCCGGTTTTATCTTTTTCCGTTTTTCAATTATCGAGTAGCCGACAGAACCTTTGCAGTGTTTGGTCGGAAAGACGCGGGCAAACAGGTTTGGCTTAATCTGGTATTCGTCGCCCGGGCCTACGCCGACAAGGTTTGCGGGGATTGTGTTGCCGTCGAGCTGGCCCCATGTATCCAGAAGCTGCTGTATAAAAGGAATAAGATTTTTCGGCGCAAGGACATTGCCCGGCGACTGGTCATTGAAATTGCGGTGCGACAGGTAATACGCAATGCCTGCCGAGTGGTCAATATGGCCGTGAGTTAGCAGGCAATGATTAATTGAAATTATCTGGTCGGGGGCTTTGCCGATATCGAAGCAGACATCGAGCTGCGGAATCGCCACAACGGTTTCTTCGCCTGCAACCGAATAGCCGATAATCTCCAAACCGCCAACTTTTAACTGTATCAGGTTATGACTGGGCATTTTGATTGATTATTGATTATTTACTATTTCCATTAATTAGCTTCTGTATGGTATAGTAGGCCGGATAGCTGAATATGTCAATTTGTTTTCGCAAATGTTTATTGCGACATATACAAAGGATTTCAAACGATGCCCGATAAGCGAACGCACAGAGGGGCACATCCCGATGACGCCGGATTATTTGCCGCGGAAAAAACCGATAGTTTGCGAACGGCGATGGCGGATTACTCGCTGCTGCTTACAAAAGGATACGCCGACAAAAGCGCACTCAAACTTGTCGGGGACCGGTTTTCGCTTACGGAAAGACAAAGGCTCGCCATTATGCGAAGCAGTTGCACGGACGGGCAGTTGAAATCCCGCGGGAAAAAAGAATTTCGAATAACCGAACTTGCCAATCAGCCAATAGCCGTTGACGGCTACAACGTTTTGATTACGGTTGAGGCGGCGATAAGCGGCGGCGCAATCTTTAAGGGCCGGGATGGCTGCCTGCGGGATATTGCGAGCATTCACGGAACATATCGCAGGGTCGATGAAACGATACCGGCGTTTCAACTGATTGGTGATTTTTTACAGCAGGCGGCCGTTTCGCAAATCCTTTGGCTTTTAGACAGCCCCGTCAGCAACAGCGGCAGGCTCAAAACACTGATGGCGGAACTTTGCGAAAAGAACGGCTGGCAATGGGATATTCAGCTTGTACAAAGCCCGGACAAAATACTCATCGAGACCGATTTTTTTGTGGCCAGCAGCGACAGCGTTGTGCTGGATGGCTGTAAAAGGTGGGTCAATCTGGCTGGTGCAATTATCGAAAAACATCTGCCTCAAAGCTGGATAATCGATTTGGCATAATTTTTGACAATCGTAATTAGGAAGATTTGAAAAGAACAAATAAAAAAAGCCGGGGTCGGGTCAGGAACCCCGGCTAACGCAGAGGAGTACTATGGGGCCCCAAACGCAAAAGAAGGCGTTCGGGAAAACCCTGTTAGCAATCAAAGAATGAGTACGGTTTTAGCAATTTGAAATTTCAAATTTGAAATTATGAATTTATCCTCTCTGCCTCACGCTCTACGCTACTTACTATTCCGGTTTGTTTCATCAAGTTTCTGCCGGATGTAGCTGCCAGCATCTTTTGCAGCGGCTTTTGTGACCGCGACAGCTTTGTGCAGGCCGGAATTCAGCGATTGAACAAACTGGCCCTGGTCGAATCCGCCTGCAACGGACGCTGTCTGCTCCCCGCCGACGGCTGGCTGCGCAGTCGGGGCAAGCATATAAATTGCAGTCGCAAAACCTGCAAAATATACAATCAGCAGAATTACAAACTTCGCCCTCAAACTGAACATTCCGACCCTCCTTCTAATCCAACACTTATAGACGAACACCCTGCGCCGAACAAAACAAATTCTGAATTTTGTAAGTTGCGATGCTGACCTCGTCAGAAACTTTCTCTCTAACGAAAGTATAACAAAAAAAGGCTTAAATACAAATTGCCTATGATTGTTTATTGAGGATTTTTTTGAGTTGTTTGCAAACCTCCGCCACATCGTCCTTTTTGAGGTTATTATAGAACGGAAGCGCTATAGTTCTCTCGCTAACGGCCTCTGTGATTGGAAAATCGCCTTTTTTATAGCCCCATTTGTCGACGATAAAGGGTTGCAAATGCACCGGCGGGAAATAATTACTCACCTGTATGCCCTCGGCAAGCATCGCCTCAAGAATCGAATTACGCTGCTGCAGTGTATATTTTTCAGTCAGCCTTGCGACAAAGACAAACCAGCTTATATCGCAGCCTGCTGGTTCTGCCGGCACAACAAGCCGTTTTTCATCAGCGAGGATTTCCTGATACCACTTCGCCGCCTGGCTGCGTTTGGCTTTTATCTCTTCGATACGCGAAAGCTGAACGATACCCATTGCGCAATTGATGTCGCTGAGACGGAAATTGAAGCCGAGCCTCTCATGTGCGAGCCAGCCGCCCTGCTTTGAGCGGCCCTGGTTGCGAAGCGAGATGCACGTATCTGCAAGGCTGTCGTCATCGGTAAGAATCAGACCGCCTTCGCCGGTAGTAATCTGTTTATTCGGATAACAGCCAAAAACGCTCATTTTCCCGAACGTGCCTGCCTTTTTGCCGTTGAGCCTGGAACCAAGAGCTTCGCAGCTGTCTTCAATAACGGGCAGATTATGTTTTTGGGCAATTTGGCAAACTTTATCGAAATTGGCAGGACTGCCGAAAACCTCGACAGGCAAAATCGCCTTCGTCTTTTTGGTAATCTTTTTCTCAATCCCTGCGGGGTCGATGTTGAGATTGTCCGGGTCAATATCCACAAATATAGGCGTCGCTCCTGCCATCAGGATGCAATTTACAGTTGCGATAAAGGTAAATGGCGTTGTAATCACCTCATCGCCCTCTGCGATACCTGAAGCGAGCATACAAAGATACAGGCCGCTCGTACCGGAATTTACGGCAACAGCCCTTTTTCTACCAACGTAATCCGCCGCTGCCTGCTCGAACTCCGGCACCTTCGGCCCGAGCGAAAGGTTCGGGCTGCGAAGAACAGAACAAACCGCCTCTATTTCTTTTTCCGTAATATCAGGCCTGGATAAGTGTATTTTCATAATTCCGTTCTTTAAAAAACATAAATCCACACATTTAACACACTGGCTCGTATACATTATAGGCATAGTGGTAAATATTGCAACTTAAGGACTATAAATCAAAAAAAACTGTGCCGGGCACATTTTTAAGAAGATTAAATGCGCCGTATTGAAAGGTAATGAAGGTTGTTGGATTTTGTTAATGCATTCTTTGCAGGAATAAATTCCTGCTTATAGGACCTGCCGAAAACACATACATCGGCAGTGTTGAAGAATTTATAAATTCAGTTTTTGAGCTAAACAGAGGCCGATAGTAGGCCGAAAGAGAAGTGTCATAAACCACAGTCTGTTTATAAGGGTTTAAAAATGGCAAAGGGTAAGAACGTCCTGACGACAGGTGACGTTGCAAGGATATGCAACGTAGCCCCACGAACAGTCTCGAAGTGGTTCGACAGCGGGCAACTAAAGGGATACCGTATCCCAGGCAGCAAGGACCGCCGCATACCGGTGAACGAACTTATCCGTTTTATGAAAGCTCACGATATGCCGACAGACCTTGTGCCTCTCGGCAAAATCAGAGTGCTTATTGTTGACAGCAACGGCCAAGCCTCGCAGACCCTCGCCAACATACTCCAGACAAAAGCGGATTACGAGACACAGGTAGTTAAAAGCAATTTCGAAACAGGCGTCACCGCACAAAAGTTTGCGCCGCATGTCCTTTTGATAAATTTGTCGGCTGACGGCATCGACGCCGGCGATATCTGCAAGACTATCCGCTCAAGCGAAGAGCTTCAGACGATAAAAATCATCGCCATTGCAAAAAATCTCGGGCCCGCCGAATCAACCGCCCTGCTGCACAAAGGTTTCGATGGCATTATTTCCGAGCCGGGCAATATCACCGAGGTAATTAGAAAAATTGAAGAAGCGACCGCAATAATTTACTAATCCGGCCCACTTTCTTTCGTCATTTCGATTCCGGCTTCGCAAAGTACATAACTATTTGCCGCATATCGCTTGTATTCCTGCTGCAGATTGAAAATCAGCAAATAATATCTGCACGTCTAAAAGTTATACATAAAAGACATCTGGGCTCGCAAGTCTTCTGCGCCGCCCGGCCCTTTATATTCGGTTCGCCAGTGAGATAGTTCCAGGCCGACCTTGGCGTTCTTATCGAATGAATAAATCATATTGCCGAACACATTGCGGTTTAACGTCCTGCCGCCGGTATCGACGTCATCTTTGCAGGCCGTGTCAACTCCCGCGCCTAAATTAAAATTCCATTTATCCCATGGCCCTAATGATGCCGCAATCCACCCGCCTTTGCTGCCGATTTCTTTATTGGTCTTCGTATTGACACCCTGACCGATGCCGCCAAGATATGTGCTTAAATCCTGGCCTGTAAATAATTCACCCTTGAATGCAAGCCACTTATTGACAGGCTGCGTTATATCAATGTTATATGACCAGCTGTAAAAATTTTTATGCTGGCCGTAAGAGTTGGTATCAAGTTCTTCCTTTGCCCAGTGGCTGGAAAAACCGACCTCGGTAGGCTTGTCGCCAAAGAACGGGAACTTTAGTGCGGTTCTCGCCTGCAAGCCCGGCATCCCGCTTGCCTTGCCCGCATCAGTCGTGAAATCGTTTGTGGCACTTCCAATCGTGCGAACCAGGGCGCCCGCAATAGTCCAGTCAACATCCTTGTCGAGTGCATAAATTTTTGTAAAGCGAATTTGCGGCCTTCTATATCCAATATTGCCCACCCACCAATTCACCGTGTAGTTCAGAGTCGATGGAAACAGCGGCGATATAAGGTCGCTCGTCTGACCGGCAAGAATGCTGAAGCGGTCTTTCGGCCAATCGAACTGCATATACGCGTGCCGAAGCAGGATACCCGCCTTGTTCTCACCGGCATCTGTTCCGTAGAAATCTATCTCGACAAGTCCGCTTGTCCTGAATTCGTCATTCGCCGGGCCGTTAATCTTCATATCTATTCGCGTCTGTTTCGGCGTCATCGAAAACTGGCTGTCGTGGTCATTCTTATTTTCGTTCTCGACCCACTGGGCATAATTGCCGACGCTGGTTTTCGATGAATCGTAAGCAGCATCGAGTTTAATCATACCATACAGCTCAACATCGAGATTCGAAAAAACGTTCTTTTTATTTTCGTTCTGCTTGAGACTCGCGAGAATTTTTTTGACATCTTCATCGCTCAACTTTGTCTGCGATGAAGCCTGCCCTTCAGGTTTGACTTGCCCTGCGGATTTGGCAGGCGCCGCAGACTTATTGGGTTCTGCAGGACTGGCCGGCTGCGACTTCGCCTCCATCATTTTTGTAAGGTCATCCACCTTCTTTTCGAGATTATCGACACGCTGCCGCAACTGGGCATTTTCCTTTTCGAGCGCGCTTGCCTTATCCTCCGAAGCGGCCCGGCTAATGCCGCACAAAAACATAAAAACTGCGATTGCTAATAAAACTTTTCTGGCAAACATATTTTAACCTTTCAATTTTCGCTGTTTTGTTCCCGCAATTTTGGAACTTTCCTTTCCAATAGTTAATATAAGACGCCTAAACTGCCTCTCCGTCATTCTTTTTAAAGAACAACAGGATAATTCTATCCGCCGAAAAGTCAATCAATATATTACATGGTGCATAAATATCCTGTAAGGCCGAGAAGTCCTGATAAATTTGGCAGCGGTATCGGGAAATCGGAACAATGACAGGTAATTTTTGCCTTTTATCTTCTTGCAATATAGGGCCGATTTATGTAAAGTTAGTGAAATTTATTTTTAACTAAAAGTTCTCTGATTGATGATTTGGAGTGGTGGCTGAGCGGCTGAAGGCAACGGTTTGCTAAATCGTCGTGCGGGTTAATTCCCGCACCGTGGGTTCGAATCCCACCCACTCCGTTTTTGTTATCATTCGATGATGAATCGCCCGTTCGCCGGTGTCCGCCAAAGTCTGTTGGTTTCTATCCTCTCGTACCAAGCGAAACGCCACCAACCGCCGCAAGTCAAAACTGTTTTGTTGGCCAGCTGTCTCTATTCTCATTTTTAACAATAAATTGTTGATAGGCCGGAAAATTCTTGCCTTTTGACTTGTTAAGCTGAACAATCTTTGAAAAACAACTAAAAGGGTTGAATTCCAATGACAAATGCTGTATTATATTGGAAATGAGGCTTAGTGGCTAATCAGACCATCGGGCTAAATCCTGATGAGCTTTTATAAGTAATACAAGGAGCAAATGGGTGTTAGGCAGGTGTTGGAATTCAGCGAAGCTTGTTTTAGTTCTTGCATCCTGTCTTGCTCTTTTCTCGTGCAGCAATTTCGATGCAGCCAGTTCGCAGGACTATGTTGGCCCTCTCAGGCCTGAACCCAGCGCCGCTCCAGCGAAAACCAGTGCTGTGCCGGCAGGCGAGCCTAATACAGCCGGCATATCTCCTGCTGTTCAGGATAATACCCTGAAAATCACCGTAACACAGGCGACGCTGATTGCCCTTAAGAACAACAAGTCACTGATTGTTCAGCAGTTTAATCCCCAAATCAGCCGGACTCTCGAAGAGCAGCAGCTTTCTGTTTTTGACCCCGATATAACCGCCAGCCTTTCCAAAAGTCGAACGCAGTCCCAGACGATTCCTCGTCCGGGTTTGGGGTCATTTTCTTCGCTGACTAATGACTTGTCTGCCAATGTCGGCATCAGTGAATTTTTCCCGACGGGAACGACTCTCTCGCTCGATGGCAGCACTAATGACCTCAGCGGTTCATTCCTGAACCAGCCGTTTGTCACCACTCGTGCAGGCCTCGGCGTTACACAATCTTTGCTTAGAGGTTTTGGCACTTCCGTAAATCTTGCTTCGGTTGAGCAGGCCCGGCTCGATACGAAAACTTCACAATACGAACTGCGAGGTTTCGTGGAAAATCTCGTTGCACAGATTGAGGAGACTTACTGGGATTACGCCCTCGCGGAAGAGCAGATTGACATCGTTAATCAATCTCTCGAAATTGCACAAAGACAGCTGGATGAAACAAAGGAGCGTATATCAGTCGGCGACCTGTCAAAAAGCGAACTGGTAGGGGCACAGGCTGAGCTTGCCTTGAGACAGGAAGACCTTATCAATGCTCAAAGCGCCCTCGCCAAGACTAAATTAAATCTTCTCCGGCTGGTTAATCCGCCCGGAACCAATCTCTGGGACAGGCAAATAGTCCTTCAAACCGCTCCTGAAAATCCGACGGAGCAATTGGTTGATGTCGAAACCCACGCAGCCCTTGCGAGGCAGATGCGGCCGGAACTGAACCAGGCCAGACTCCTCTGGCAGCGAGACGAGCTTGAAGTTGTCAAGACCAGAAACGGGCTGCTCCCGCAGCTTGACGTCTTTATAACCCTCGGCAGAACCGGCTACGCTGATTCGTTCGCCAAATCCATAGACGGCATCAGAAACAAAAATAATTATGACGTTACGGGCGGCATTATTTTCGAATATCCTTTCCTCAATCGCAGCGCACAGGCACAAAATATCAGGGCCCGTGTCAGCCGCGACCAGGCACACGAGTCGATTAATAACCTCTCACAATTAGTCGAGGTTGATGTAAGGAACGCTTATCTTGAAATTATTCATGCCGGCCAGCAGGTGACCGCCACGACTGCAAGCCGAAAACTCCAGGAAGAAAAACTTCAGATTGAAACCGAAAAATTCAAGGTTGGCAGCTCTACTTCTCTGCTTATTGCACAGGCGCAGCGGGATTTTCTCGCAAGCCGGATTGCGGAGGCGCAGGCTGTTGTCAATCATATCAAGGCTTATATCGAACTTTATCGGCTTGAAGGGTCTCTACTCGAAAGGCGGGGCATTGCAAGCCCGGGCAGGGAGAGTGTTAAATTGTCTGATACTTATTCCCTGAAGTAATATTTTTGTCATTACTGGATAAGAAATAGCGTAAATACAGGTGATTTATGACTCGATTGTTAAGGTGGTTCGGTCTCGTTACTATTGTTTCTCTTCTTCTTGTTGGCTGTTCGAAAAAATCGCCGCCCGCTGCGGAAAACCAGGCCGTGCCCGTTTTAGCAGTTGCAGCCGAGCAAAAAACCATCCCTGTTCAGATTAGCGGCTTTGGCTCTGTTGAGGAATACGCCGGCGTCTCACTTAAAGCGCAGATAACCGGCGTACTAACTGCTGTGCATTTTACCGAAGGCCAGATGGTCAAAAAGGGAGACTTGCTTTTATCTATTGACTCGCGGCCCTTCGATGCGGCTCTGAAACTTGCGCAGGCTAATCTGGCCAAAGACCAGGTCCAGCTCAAAAACGCCCAGACCGAGACCAAACGTCAGAAGGACTTGCTCGACAAAGGTTTTGCCTCGCAAAACGTATATGACAATGCCGCTACCGCCGCCGAGGCCTTGCGTGCCGTCGTTGAGGCCGACAAGGCTTCTGTAGATAACGCGATTCTACAGGTCGAATACTGCTCCATACATTCGCCAATTGACGGCGTCATCGGCAAATTGTTCTTAAACCAGGGTAATCTTGTTAAAGAAAACGATATTACGGTCGTAACCATAAAGCAGATTACCCCGATTTATGTCACTTTCTCGTTCAGGCAGGAAAGCCTGCCGGAAATAAGAGAATATATGTCCAAAAATAAATTAGATGTTACCGCCACAGGCACTTCCGAGAAATCTCAGCCGGAGCAGGGCTTCTTAAGTTTCGTTGACAATGCGGTAGACGCCACCACCGGAACAATCCTTTTGCGGGCAACTTTCGCAAATGAAAAACAGAATCTCTGGCCGGGCCAGTTTGTCAAAGTAAATCTTACTTTAACAAATGAACCCAATGCCATTGTCATACCGTCTCAGGCGGTTCAGAACAGTCAGTCAGGCCAGTTCGTCTATGTTGTCAAATCAGACAATACCGTTGAAATGACCGGCGTCACTGTCAACCGCATCGTCGAAGGCGCAAGTGTCGTAAAAGGGCTGCAGCCCGGGCAGACAGTTGTCACCGATGGGCAACTTAGACTTGTCCCCGGGGCAAAAGTGCAAATTAAAAACCAGAATAATAAGTAAGGCGGGCAGCAATGAATTTTACATCTCTTTTCATAAATCGTCCCGTAATGACCACCCTCGTGATGGCCGGCATCCTGATTTTCGGTATCGCCGCTTTCAGGCTTCTGCCTGTAAGTGATTTGCCGTCCGTGGATTTTCCCACGATTCAAGTCTCCGCTTCGCTGCCCGGCGCAAGTCCTCAAACAATGGCCGCTGCGGTTGCCACGCCGCTTGAGCGTCAATTTTCCACCATCGCAGGGATAGATTCTATGTCGTCGACCAGTGTGCTTGGAAGCACGCAAATTACCCTGCAGTTCACTTTGAGCCGAAACATTGACGCTGCCGCCCAGGACGTTCAGGCCGCCATTGCACAGTCACAAAGACAATTGCCGCCGGATTTGCCTAATCCGCCGACTTATCAAAAAGTAAATCCTGCGGACCAGCCCATTCTCTATCTTGTGCTTACAAGCCCGACACTGCCTCTTTCTGCGCTGGATGAATATGGCGAGACCCTGATGGCCCAGAGAATCTCCACCGTAGATGGCGTTGCTCAGGTGCTGGTGTTTGGCTCACAAAAATATGCTGTTCGTATTCAGCTCGACCCGATAGCCCTGGCCGCTCGTGGAATAGGCATCGATGAGGTTTCCGCCGCCGTTCAAAACGGCAACGTCAATCTTCCGACAGGCGTTTTGTATGGCGCGCATCGTGCCTTTACAGTTCAGGCTACCGGCCAGTTGAATAGGGCCGAGGACTACAGGTCGCTGATAGTTGCGTATCGAAATGCGGCGCCGGTGCGTTTGGATGAAATCGGCCAGGTTATTGACAGCGTTGAAAACGACAAAGTCGCCGCCTGGTATGTTAACCGTGATTCGCAGAGAAGGTCCATCGTGCTTGCAATCCAGCGTCAGCCGGGAACAAATACGGTACAGGTCGCTGATGCGGTCAAAAATCTCCTGCCTACCTTCCGCCAGCAGCTGCCTGCATCTGTTGCTTTGAATATCCTCTATGACCGTTCAGCTCCCATAAGAGCATCGGTAAAAGACGTTGAATTTACGCTGCTGCTTACTCTGGCGCTGGTCGTGATGGTTATATTTATCTTCCTTCGAAATATTTCCGCAACCGTCATTCCCAGTCTTACTCTCCCGATGTCGATTATCGGCACGTTCGTTGTTATGTATGTGTCTAATTACAGCCTCGATAACCTTTCGCTGATGGCGCTGACGTTGTCGGTCGGCTTCGTTGTTGATGACGCTATTGTAATGCTCGAAAATATCGTTCGGCATATGGAGATGGGCAAACCTCCTATGAAGGCGGCGATAGAAGGCGCAAAGGAAGTCTCCTTTACTATTGTGAGTATGACGTTATCTCTGGCAGCCGTTTTTATCCCGATTATATTTATGGGAGGCCTGGTCGGCAGGCTCTTCCGCGAGTTTTCCGTCACTATCGGAATGGCTGTCCTTGTTTCCGGCTTTGTGGCCCTTACTCTTATACCTATGCTTGGCAGCCGGTTTCTTCGTCCGCCAAAGACTATTCACCACGGCAGCATATACCAAAAATCGGAACGTGTTTATGGCGTTATGCTCGGTTTTTATGAGCGAACGCTCAACTGGGTCCTCGACAATAGGCGAAAGACGATGGTTTTCTCGGCTGTCATTCTCATCGGCACGTTTGTTCTCGGCGCCTGGATTCCGAAAGGATTCCTGCCAAGCGAAGACCGTGCGCAGCTTTTCGGATTCACCGAAGCCGCCCAGGATATTTCTTATAAGTCGATGTTCGAACATCAAAAGGAGATTGCATCCATCCTGCAGGATAAGCCCGAAATAGATTCGTTTATGTCGAGCGCCGGCGCCCGCGGCACATTGGGCGGCAATTCCGGCACCGTCTTTATCCGCCTGAAACCAAGGTCGCAGCGAAAGTTTTCCGCCGATGAGCTTATCCAGCAATGGCGTTCGAGTCTGAACTCAATTCCCGGCGTGCGGACGTATCTGCAAAATCCTCCCACTATTCAAATCGGCGGTCGGCTCGCAAGAAGTCAATATCAATTCACGCTCCAAAGCCCTGACACGGACCAGTTGTATAAATATGCCGTCATAATGGAAGATAAGATGCGCAGCCTTCCGGGTTTTCTGGATGTGAGCAGCGACCTGCAAATCAAAAATCCTCAGGTGAACGTGAATATCCAGCGAGATAAGGCAGCGGCATTCGGCGTGACTGCCGAGCAGGTTGAGGATGCGTTGTATAACGCCTACGGCTCTCGCCAGATTTCAACGATACTGGCACCAAACAATGAATACCAGGTTATTCTCGAATCGCTGCCGCAATACCAGCTTGACCCGGCGGTTCTGAGCATGCTTTATATCCGTTCCGGAAATAATCAATTAGTGCCGTTGAACGCCGTGGCTGATTTCACCACAGGCGTTGGTCCTCTTTCGATTAACCATCAGGGACAATTGCCTTCTGTCACCATATCCTTCAATCTCAAACCCGGCGTTTCGCTGGGCGATGCCGTTAATGAAATTAACAAGTTAGCCAGAACCGCACTTCCTGGAACAATTAACACCAGTTTTCAGGGAACCGCCCAGGCGTTTCAATCATCTTTGAAAGGGCTTGGCCTGCTGCTCATTCTGGCAATTCTCGTCATTTACCTCGTTCTCGGCGTTTTGTATGAGAGCTTCATTCACCCCTTGACAATACTTTCAGCACTTCCTTTTGCAGGGTTTGGCGCCCTGCTTACACTGCTGATTTTCAGAACCGAGCTTTCTATCTACGCCTTTGTTGGAATTATTATGCTCGTCGGCCTTGTCAAGAAAAACGGCATTATGATGATTGATTTTGCAATCGAAGCCCAGAGAGGCGGAGGAAAAAATCCGCGGGATGCGATTTTCCAGGCCTGCCTGATAAGATTTCGACCCATTATGATGACCACAATGGCTGCGCTTATGGCAGGTTTGCCGATTGCTTTCGGATTCGGCGCCGGCGCTGAATCCAGAAGACCGCTCGGCCTTGCCGTTGTAGGCGGCCTGCTTTTCTCGCAAACTCTCACTCTTTATGTGACCCCCGTCTTTTATTTGTATATGGAGGCTTTCCGCAAAAGGCTCAGACACACACAGCCAGGCACCCAGGCGGCATAAATAATACCGAAATCCTCGACGCCTGATGTGAAGCCCTGATTGTCTGGAGACGCCTCTAACAATAATAAGCGATGCAGGAATCAAACTGCGACCCGCAATCGTAAAAACATAGAAGAAAGAAGAAGCAGGCGAGCCTGATTACCTGCTCCACTTTATGTACCCAAAAACTGTCGCAGAAAATACGATGCGAAGGGGATTTACTCTCGATGATAATAGCCCGCCCTAAAAACAATATTGTTTTCCACTGTGATTGATACAGTTTATAATCTCTTTGCTGAATCCTAAATACAGCCGATTTTCAAACGTATTTTGCATAAACGAGCTTGCCGTCGCCGGGTGCATAAAAATTATCGACAGCAGCCATCTGCAAATAGCCGAGCTTGTTATAAAAAGAACGTGTCGGCAAATAAAGATTGCTCGCGGAAGTTTCGATTACAATCATCCTGCCGTTCGAGGTTTTTATTTTATCCTCTGCAAATCGAATAAGTGCGCTGCCGAGCCCTGAACGTTGCTTCGAAGGGTCAACGGCGATCCAGTAAATATCGTAAGTGCCGACGGTGCAGGGCGTCGGGCCGAAACAAATCCAGCCGACAATGCTGGAATCCTGCTCGGCGACATAAGAAAGATATTCGCTGCCCTGCCCCTGCCTTACTGCATCATCAAAAACCTGCTCGGCGATTTTCAATTCGCCATCTCTGAAAAACGAGGTTGCAGAAAGGAATGAAATGACCTTTTGCCGGTCTTCAGGACAGGCAGGACGAATTTTGTACCGTGCGAAATCGTTAGACATCTATAACCTCCGAAAGCGTGTTATTATAACATGGATACAATTTGTTATCTATTGCATTGTCGAGAATACTTTTAACAAACTCACAATAAGTAATTCCGCCGGCGGCAATGGCAGCGGGAAAACCCGCATCCGGCGAAATATCAGGATTCGGATTAACTTCGAGGACAAACGGGTTCTCATCTTCATCGAGACGAAAATCGACTCTCGCATAACCGCTGCATCCGATTGCCTGCCAGGCCTCTTTCGCATACCGCCGTATGCTTTCAGCCGCTTTTTTGGAAACGTCGGCGGGAATAATCCGCGGCGTATTATTATATTCGAAAGAGTCCGCAAGCCATTTTGCACGATAGCCGACAATTCTCGGTTTGCCGACGCTAAACGCGCTGAAATCAATCTCGGCGAGAGGCATAACTTCCGCCCGCCCATCCCGTTCAACCAAAGAGACGTTTATCTCTTTACCGCTGATAAACTGTTCAACTATCGCGGGCTGGCCGAATTGTGTATGGATTTTTTCAACGCATTTTTGCAAAGCCGAACCTCGCACGTCAACAACGGAATCGCTGTCGATACCCTCGCTGGCATCAGTAAGCGCAGGTTTGACAATATACCTGCCCTTGGGCAAATTTTTCAACTCAATCCCCCCGCCGGGATAAACAACCACTCCCGCAGGGCAAACAACATTCGCAGCAGCAAGAACCGCTTTGGCCTGCCATTTATTCTGGCTGAGCAAAAGCGCAGGCGTCGCGCTTCCGGTGCAGGCCTTCTTATGCGCCAGGCATATTGCAGGCACAAGACAGGCATCGGTAATCGCCCCTTCAATCTCCTCGACGAGATTGAAAACAATTTGTGAACGGCTTTTTTCGAGAATAGCAGGAAGCTGCTCAATTTTTTCAATAGATTTTGTCTGAAATTCGATTCCCAGCTCTTCCAGTGCGCCGGCCACCGCTTTTACTTCATCGAGAACGCCGGCAATGCTCTCCAAACGGAACTTATCTTTGGCGCCGCCCGCCTTAACAGCGTTGTGAATTATCAGAACAGTTTTCTTTCCCCTGCCTGTCATTTTTCGAGCCTTTCGAGAGCGCTGTTGATAATCTCGCCGATGAGCTGCCCGAAACTCATTCCTTCCTGGGTCGCAATCATAGGCAGGTCGGAATGCGTCGGGTGCATTCCGGGCAATGGATTGATTTCCATAAACGAAGGTCTGCCGGCAGAATCCAGCCGAATATCCACCCTGGCAGCATCCCTGCATTGGAGGGCCTGATAAGTTTTAAGAGCAAGGTCTTCAACCTCATCCCGCAGTTTCCCTTTCGGCGCCGGAAAATATTTCACAAACTGCTCGCAAAGTTCCTTAACCTCATAAGAATAATCCTGTGCAGGTGCATCTTTGCGAATGGTAAATTCCATTGAGCCGAGAACTCTCGCTTTTTTTCCGCTGCCGAGAATCGCCGTCGTAAATTCCCTGCCCGGCAGATACTCCTCAACCAGGACAGGCTGGTCAAATTTTTCAAGCAGCCGCCGGCAAACATCCTGAAGCTGCTTTGGAGAATCAACTTTGGAAAATTTATCGACACCCTTGCCGGTTCCTTCTGCAAGAGGCTTTGCAAACAGGGGAAACTTCAGGCTAATCTGCGACAGCTGCGAAAGATTCTCAATTACGGCAAAAGCCGGCGTGGCAAGATGCGCATCGCGAACGAGAATTTTTGCCATGGCTTTATCGAGCGTCAGCGCGCAAACAAGCGGGTCGGAAAAGGTGTAGCCGATGCCGTAAAGTTCGAGCATCGCAGGAACCTGTGATTCCCTGCACCTGCCCTTGAGGCCTTCGGCAAAATTAAAGATGAGGTCCCACCTCTCGCCTGCCGCGAGCCGCCTGACGAGGGAAAAGGCACTGCCTATCCGCTCAGTCCGGTGGCCGAGCTGCTGAATAGCAGAATCTATAGCATCAATGGTCTGGTCCGAGTCAAATTCCGCAACCGCTTCTTCGCTGTAACCTGCAGCAAGATACTCGGAGCGCAAATCATAAGTAAGGCCAATTATCATCGCATCATCACCATCCGTGGCACAATCTAAAGGTCGAACAAAAAGGCATCATCAGTTTTTGCGGAAACTCTCCTTTTTTCAGTAATTTTTTGTCTGCGCTGCCCGTGATCAGAATCGGCAGGCTGGATAACTGAGGCAAGCCCGCAGGCAAGCTCCCAGACGCCGCCATTTGTTACCTGTCTTTGATTGGCGCCAGACTGAACATTATGCCGAGGCAGATTGCCCGGCTCCGGGTAATTTACAACCAGCCCTTCATAGTTGCGAAGCACCGTATGCGTGGGGCTCATCGAAATAATATAATTAGGCAGCAGCGGAATCTTGCCGCCGCCGTGCGGGGTATCAACGACAAAATTCGGAATCGCGATGCCGCTTATCCTGCCCCGCAGATATTCCATAATTTCTATGCCTTTAGTAAGCGGCGTGCGGAAATGCTCGATACCGCTCACGAGGTCGCACTGATAAAGGTAATAGGGTCTTACGCGCAGCCGGACAAGGCCGCGGCAAAGCTGCTCGATAATCTTCGGGTCATCATTAACGCCACGCAGCAGCACCGTCTGGTTGCCGAGCGGAATACCGGCATCAGCCAGTTTCGCGCAGGCCTCCGCCGCACTTTTGGTAAGCTCGACCGGGTGATTGAAGTGCATATTGAGCCATATCGGGTGATACTTGCGAAGCATATTAATCAGGTCGTCCGTAATCCTCATCGGCAAAACCACTGGAACGCGCGTGCCGATACGAATTACCCCAACGGACTCAATCGAACGAATGCGGGAAATAACCGCTTCGAGCGCGCCCGTTGACATCGTAAGCGGGTCGCCGCCGGAAAGGATTACGTCCGAAACCTCCGGATGCGCCGTAAGGTAGTCGGCAACCTGTTCGAGCCTCGACGGCGAGATTGAGGTTTCCCTTTTGCCGGCCACACGCTTTCGTGTGCAGTGCCGGCAATACGACGCGCAGGCGGTCGTCACCATCAGCAGCGCCCTGTCGGGATAGCGATGCACAAGACCCGGCACGGGCATATCTTCCTGCTCTTCGAGGGGGTCCGCGCTAAGACAAGGCGGATTATAAAGCTCGGCGACCTGCGGCACACACATCGAAAAAATCGGGTCAGACGTATCAGGCCTCTGTATCAACGACGCATAATACGGGGTTATCGCAAGAGGATACCTCGCCATCACCGTTTTGAGGGCCTGATGGTCCGGCAACGAGGGCAGAAACTTCGCCATCTGCTCGACTGTCCGAATTCTATTCTTTATTTGCCAGCGCCAATCATTCCAGTTGCTGAAATTATTGGGCGGCGACTGATTTGCCTGAGTTTTTGTTTGTGATGTGACGGTACCGGTAGTTTCACTTCCTGGGGGTTCCGATTCCTGGTCCCCCTCCGTTGCAGCAACAATGTCTGATTTATTGTACATATACAGCCTTTCATAAAAACCATAATCGAAATCCCTGACCTTACAGGAATCTCGCTTTGAAGCTAATCTTTATTCGTCAAAAGAAGCCTAATCTGAAAACAATCTTTTCTCTTACACGCCTCAAAAGGCGGCAGGTTCAAAAACCATCAAGAAAACCCGCCCTAAAGGCCGATAAATCCATAAAAGAACGCACTGCAGCCTCTTTTTATCGTATATCGCCGATAGATTTACAATAGCGTGTTTTTTTAGCGATTTTGTATGTGCAAGTCAACATCAAAGTTTAAAATTAGCAAAAATTTTTTTGATGACGGCCAATAGCACCCATGTATCCACAGTTAATCAAAAAGGCCTCCGCGAAAACGTGTTGCGAATTCCGACAAAAGTTTATTTTTATTATGGCTAAATAAGGGCCTTAACATATAATTACCACGATGAAAAAATGGCGTTCGACAATCTGGTCAGGTGCGGCTTTCACTTACAGGATAGTGGAAACCGTACACAATTTTTTGGCCAAGCGCTCGTTCAGCGTGATTATTTTCAGCGCCCTTGCCTTCACGCTCCTGGCCAAATTCATCCAGTCCTGGCGGATTGGTCAGCTTTCGGTTTATCCGCAATGGGTTCTGGCGGATATCGCGGTACTGCTCGGCATCGAGATAATTCTCTCCATAGTTTGTTTTTTCCGGCCCAGTCACCTTACATCACGATTCGCTTCGATTATTGCCGCGTTTATCTGCGCCTGGTCGTTTATGAACGCCGGCTGGCTGCTTCGAACGGGTAAGCAATTCCTGCCGCTGGAACTGTTCCCGTTGATACGCGACCCCTACACCACAATGGCAATAGTAACCGTAAATCTGATTAAAGTGCCGCTGATGCTGATACTTCTCGTAAGCCCCATCATTATATCTCTTACATTTCTCGCGGCGGTACTGATAAGGCCTAAACTGCCGGTTAAAAGCTATGCCCGTTTTATCAGCAAGACCGTTATCTGCGGGATTTTGATAATCACCTGCGCGGCGGTCTATTCAGCCACGGCGCAGGAACAGGCCGGCAAATCCACTTCGCAGGAGCTGCGGTATAACAGCCAGCTAAAAGCTGTAACAAGCAGCCTGTTAAATAATTCATTATGGCAGAGAGAAAATGCTGCTCTTGAAAGCCGCGGGCGCACCATTCCAACCATCGAACAGACAACTCTTACCCCCCTGCCGAATATCGCAAAGCAGAATATTGTCCTGATTGTGCTTGAAGGAATCCAGTACCGACACACATCTTTATACGACCAAAAAAATAACCTTACACCCTACCTGAAAAAGCTTGCCGATGAAGGAATCGAGTTCAGCAACACAAGGTCATCGTTCACGCATACAACCAAGGCTTTGTTCGCCCTTTTAAGCGGCAGGCATCCTTCGCCATCACAGGATATTACTGAAACAATCCCAGCCGATAAGCCTTATGTAAGCCTGGCGTCGGTGCTGAGAGAGAAACTGCAATACAGGACGGCATTTTTCGAGTCTGCAAAAGGCGAATTTGAATCCGGTCCCGGCCTGACTTACAATCTCGGGTTCGACAAATTCTGGGCGAGAGAATGCCTCGGTAATTCGGAAAAATTTCTCGGTTATCAAAGCTGCGATGATTTTGCGATGCTTGGCCCAATAACCGATTGGATTAAAGGCGGCGATAAGCCTTTCCTGCTCGTCGTTATGTGTTCGGTATCGCACGACCCGTATCTTACGCCGAAATGGTTCGCCGACCCCGCCAAAGAGCCGCTGAAACGCTACCAGCAGACGATTAATTATACGGATTCGTTTATCAAAGTCCTCGATGGCGAAATTGCGAAACTTAACCTCACCGATAATACAATTTTTTGTGTGGTAAGCGACCACGGCGAGGCGTTCGGCGAGCACGGCCAATTCGCACACGAGGGAATCGGCTATGAAGAGTCGATGCGGATACCGCTGGTAATAAGGGCGCCGCAACTGCAGGCAGGCACAAAAATCGATAAGCCGGTAAGTTCCATCGACATTACACCGACGCTGCTTAGTATGGTCGGCTTCGACATAAAGGCGGGCGATTCCGCCACGCCGCAGGCGGATAAGTTTGACGGCATAAATATTCTCGGCGGCATACCCGATGACCGCAAGGTCTTCTTTGTCGGCGGTATGTATTACGGGCCGACAGGATACGTCAAGGGTGATACCAAATACGCTTATGACGAAATTACGGACATACTATCCGTCTATGATTTGAAGAGCGACCCCTTTGAAAAGCAGCAGATAACTCTGCCTGCTTCTGCAGCCGGCCCGATTACCGGCGAAATCAAAAACTGGCGAAATGAACACATACTCCAGGTCAACAAAAGCCACAGCGGAAAAATTACTCTCTATGACGACTGGGTCATCAGGTGGGGAAACGCCATCTGCAGGACAAAATACAAACCCCAGCCCGCCTTCGCAAAACGTTTTTAGACAGAATGCCCGGATGAGAATTTCGAATCTACAATAGTAGAAATTA
>PLLP01000014.1:0-589 GCA_003141315.1 Phycisphaerales bacterium | reverse complement strand
AAATTATACAGCTGCCTTAAACTCTGGCGATCAAGGCGATGCAGATAGCCGATCTACAATAGTAGAAATTATACAGCTGCCTTAAACAAGGGGTAGATGCTGCAAACCCTACGGAATCTACAATAGTAGAAATTATACAGCTGCCTTAAACTGTAAATACAACATCTGAGAGACTTGCATCTACAATAGTAGAAATTATACAGCTGCCTTAAACGATTTGAGGACGGGTGGGGTATTCCCCATCTACAATAGTAGAAATTATACAGCTGCCTTAAACATTCAGCGAATCCCTTGCCCTCACCATATCTACAATAGTAGAAATTATACAGCTGCCTTAAACCGCGGAGGACAATACACAGAAGAGAATCTACAATAGTAGAAATTATACAGCTGCCTTAAACGCAACCGGCGTGGGCTGAATATGAATCTACAATAGTAGAAATTATACAGCTGCCTTAAACCCGACAATAGGAGTGTAAATAATTCTCATCTACAATAGTAGAAATTATACAGATGCCTTAAACAACACAGAGATTTGGCTGTGAAGCGGAAAATCTACAATAGTAGAAATTATACAGCTGCCTTAAAC
>PLLP01000020.1 GCA_003141315.1 Phycisphaerales bacterium | reverse complement strand
AGGGGCGGACGACGCGGCGGCAGCGGCGGCGGCGGTTTCGGCGGAGACAAACGAGAAGGCAATCGCAGATACTAAACAGATTGCTTCTGTTCTTTTGCCGGCTGTTTCGGGACTAAAGGCCGGTTCGCCGGACGTATTGCAGTATTAAACATTCAACGATTTGAATTCGTTCTTGTTGTGCTGTGCAATTTGCACAGCACAACAGGAACGGTATAATCTTTATATAAAATTAGGCAGGCATTTCCTATTTATCCCCTCTACAATTCGTCAAAAATACCATTCTTTTTTTCTTTTATGTGCGTGCCTGATTGGTAAAATAAAGGCTTTTGAAGGATTTTGATAAACAAAGGTTTTATTTAGGGGTAAAGAAGATGAAAAAATATATCTTTTGGATGATTGTGGTGTGTGCGGTTTTTGTCTGCGGGTGTAATGCGTCGGCACAGGAAATGCCTGGCCGCAAGGCGGCGAGCCCGCCCGGACGGGCAACGCTGGGGCTTGAAAAGGGCTTTTTGGATTTTAACACGCCGGACTTTAAGCTCAAATTAGTGCGGGCATCACAAACGATAGCGGCTCTTGCTCCAAAAGGTGCAAAAGGCTTTGACTTTACGCCGGCAGATATTCTCAAAAACCGGGCGGACGATGGATACTTTCACCTCGGCGACATTAATCTGCGAATTCGAACGGGAAATACAAGCGGTTCGGCTCCGCTTACCGCGGGCGATTGGAAAAGCATATCGACCGCAACTGCACGCAAGCCGGTAAAAGCGATGGCTGTTTCGGGAGAGGTGTTGGCGGCGGCAGACCTTTCGCCGACACTGCCTGCGGATTGTCCGTTAAAAATTACCAGAAGCTGGCTGTTAGATAACGGCAGGCTTGTTCTGCGGTTCGAGCTGAAGAATCAAACAAGCGAGCCTGTGCAGATTGGCTCCCTCGGTATGCCGCTGATTTTCAATAATTATATTACCGGCCGTTCGCTTCCGCAGGCACACGAGATATGCTCCTTTACCGACCCGTATATTGGTCTTGACGGCGGGTATGTGCAGGTGACTCGGCTGAATGGCCACGGGCCTGCGCTGGTTGTTGTGGCTGACGGCAGGACGCCATTCGAGGCGTATAACCCATTGCTGAATGACCCGACGGAGCGAAACCAGACCTTCGAAGGTTTTTATGAATGGATGGTTCATAGTGAGGCTTATGCGAAAAATGAATGGAAGAACGCTCAGCCGTGGAATACGCCGACAACGGAGACAATCGCCCCGGGCAAATCGAGGACTTATGGACTAAAATTTCTTGTAGCTGACCAGATTCGCGATATCGAAAAAACTCTCGAAGCCAACGACCGGCCTGTGGCGGTCGGTATCCCCGGTTATGTTCTGCCGATGGATATTGATGGCCGGCTGTTTTTGAAATACACGCAGAAGATTTTATCGATTAAGGTCGAACCCGAAAATGCGATTGCGGTTAGCGAAAGCGGCACAACAAAAGGCGGCTGGATGATTTGTAATCTGCAGGGTAAAACCTGGGGAAGGGCGCGCCTTACGATTAGTTATGCTGACGGCCTGAAGCAATCGATAAACTATTGCGTAATCAAACCTGAAGCAGAGGCGGTCGCCGACCTCGGCAATTTTCTAATGACAAAACAGTGGTTTACAGACCCTTGTGATTATTTTCATCGCAGCCCATCGGTGATGAGCTACGACCGCGAAGTTAATAAGATTGTTATGCAGGATAACCGGGCCTGGATTGCGGGACTTGGCGATGAAGGCGGGTCGGGTCCTTATGTAACCGCGGCAATGAAGGAATTCGGCCAGCCGGATAAGGATGAGCTGGTCAAGTTCGAACAGTTTGTCAATAAGACGCTCTGGGGCGGTATTCAATATTCAGAAGGGCCGTTGAAATACGGCGTGCGCAAAAGTATGTTCTATTATGCGCCGAAAGAATTGCCGGCAGGTTTCTACCGTAGAGACCTCGACTGGTCCACCTGGACAAGCTGGAACAAGCACGACTCTGAAAAGATAGACAGGGCGTATAACTACCCTCATGTTGTGGCGGCCTATTGGGCAATGTACAGGCTGGCACGCAACAATCAAAATCTTGTAACCAGTCATCCCTGGGATTGGTATCTTGACCAGGCATATCAAACAATAAAATTTATGGCCGGCAAAGACTCTACGGGCAAATATAATGTCGGCTACATAGATACGGGGCTGATGGAAGGAACTATCTTTGTCAAAGTACTGGATGATTTGAAGAGCGAAGGTTGGAAGGAAAGGGCAGCCGATGTGGAAGCAAAAATGAAAGAGCGGGCAGACAACTGGAAAAAAGATAAATACCCGTTCGGCAGCGAGATGGCATGGGATTCGACAGGCCAGGAAGAGGTGTATGCCTGGTGCAAATATTTCGGCTACAATGACAAGGCCGAAGTCGTAATCAGGGCAATCCTTGGATATATGCCGACGGTGCCGCACTGGGGCTATAACGGTAATGCCCGTCGATACTGGGATTTTCTTTACGGCGGAAAACTCAGCAGATACGAAAGACAGATTCATCATTACGGCTCGGGAATGAATGCGATACCTGTTTTGGCGGAATACCGCGAACACCCGGATGACTTCTACCTGCTGCGGGTCGGCTATGGCGGCACGATGGGGGCTTTGACGAACATCGATAAAGATGGGTTTGCCTCAGCGGCGTTCCACGCCTGGCCATCGACGCTTAAATGGGATGCCTATTCCGGCGATTACGGCCCGAACTTTTTAGGCTACACTATCAACACCGCTGTCTACATTATAAAGCATCCCGAGTTTGGCTGGCAGGCCTTCGGCGGCAATGTTTCAATCGACGGCGACATAGTGAAGGTAAAGGTTCTCGATTCTATGCGAAGACGCGTTTATATAGCGCCTTTCGGATTATGGCTTCATCTCGGCACAGGCCAGTTCGAGCAGGTCGAAATAAATACTGCAAACAAAACCGTGCGGCTGGCTTTAGCTGCTGCGACTCAATATACGCCGAAAACCTTTTTGCGAATTGAGCAGCCGGCAAAGATAGAGGGCATCGGCACATTCAAACCCACAGGGAAACTTGAAACTGAACGCGGCGCGTTCGTCGTCCCGTTAAAGGCAGAAACAACCTGGATAGAATTGAGTCAGTAAATTGGAACATATTCTGGAAAAACAAAGTTTGAAACACATCAAACAGAATGTGCATCTGGTTTGTTTTTATCCTGATGATGGTGCGTTTTATGATGTAGCAAGCTGTGCCTGTAGCTGTAAGCGAAATATATAATTAGTCCGACAATCAGCCAGAGGAAAAACCGCACCCAGGTGATGGGCGATAAGCCGGTCATAAGAAAAATACAGGCGACAACCCCGAGCAGGGGCAGAAGAGGGTTGAACGGCACCTTAAATCCACGCGGCCTGTGGGGGTCCTTTATACGCAGAATAATTACTCCGATGCAAACCAGTATAAAGGCGAACAGCGTCCCGATGTTCGTAAGGTCAACCATTTCATCGATATTTGTAAAGGCGGCGAAAAACGCAACGAATGCGCCGATAATAATTGTATTAATATGCGGGGTCTTGAACCGGGGATGCACTCGCGAAAAAACGGCTGGAATAAGGCCGTCCCTCGACATCGCGAAGAAAATCCTCGCCTGCCCGAGTTGCGAGACCAGCAAAACAGCGGTATTTGCCACAACGGCGCCGAATGCGATAATGCCGGCAGCCCAGTTAATGTTGACATATTTCATTGCCACGGTAAGGGGTTCCGCTTTCTGGTCTGCAAACGTTGTGTTGAGAAGAGAATATGGAACCATACCTGTAAAGACTATTGCTACGATTACATAAATGATTGTGCAGGCGATGAGCGAACCGATTATCCCGATTGGCAAATCCCTTTTCGGGTTGCGGGTCTCCTCGGCGACTGTGGAAACAGCATCGAAGCCGAGGTATGCGAAAAAGACAACGGCTGCGCCGGCCCTTATGCCTGCAAAACCGTTCGGCGCAAACGGAACCCAGTTATGCGGCTTTATATAATAAATGCCGATGACGACGAATAAGCCGAGCACGAGGAGCTTAAAAATAACCATTATGGCGTTAAACCGGGCGCTTTCCTTAATGCCTATTACGAGGATAACAGTAAGAGCGATTATTATAAAGCTGGCGGGGAGGTTGCAGATAATCGGGATGCCGAATATATGCGGCGCGCCCTGAACGGCTGTCCATGTGTGCTGAAGGTAAGGTTCGAGCTGCTCGAATGTTTGGCCGCTGCTGATGAGTTCCGATGCCTTGTGAAAGCCCTGCATAGCCGAACGAAAGTCGATGGTGGACCACACAGGCAGATGAATTCCAAGGCCGCGCAAAAGTTCGACAAAATAGCTCGACCAGCTTAATGCCACGGCGACATTCGCTATGCTGTATTCGATAATGAGGTCCCACCCGATTATCCAGGCTATCAGTTCGCCGAAGGCAGCATAAGAATAAGTGTATGCGCTGCCTGAAATCGGAACGAGGGCTGCCAATTCGGCATAGCACAGGGCGGAAAAGCCGCAGGCAATTGCGGTGATGACAAAAGAAAGCATAATTGCAGGGCCTGCGCCGGGCCGTATGGAATCGCCGGCAACAGCCGTTCCAAGCGATGTAAAAATTCCTGCGCCGACGATTGCCCCGATTCCGAATAATATCAAATCAAATGGGCCTAACGCCTTTTTTAGTTTCCTGGAGGGGTCGTGAGCTTCGGATAAAATACTGTTCAGGTCTTTTACCCGAAAAAGTTGTCGTGAGATATTTTTCATTAATACAGTCAGATTTAATTTTTATAAATTATAGCGCTTGAAATTATGCGACCCCGAAATCATAATTACAAAAGAGCGATTTGTAAATAGAGTTGTAATAATAATCTGGTTTTCAGGAGTCTAAAAGAAAATGACGCGATTTCTCGGTATAATTGGCAGTCCCCGCAAAAACGGCAATACGGATATGTTGGTTTCAAAGTTTCTCGAAGGCGCCCGTGCGGGAGGGGCTGAAGCGGAAACGGTTTTTCTCGGCGATTTGCAGATTAAAGAGTGCGATGGCTGCCACGCCTGCTGGCAGGGGAGGCACTGCAGTAAAAATGATGATATGCCCAAGTTATACCAAAGCATTATCGACAGCGACGTTCTGGTATTCGGCACACCCGTCTATTGGTATGGGCCGACGGCTCTTATGAAGTGTTTTGTGGATAGATTAGTGTATTTTAATTGTCCCGAAAACCGCTCCAAAATTCGGGGCAAATCAGCGGTAATCATAGTCCCCTTTGAGGACGACAGCCCTGAAACCGCAAGGCTTGTAGTGGAATTCTTCGAGAAGAGCCTTGCCTACCTGGAAATAAAACTGGCAGGCAAAATTATCGTGCCGGGGGTTGACGCCAAAGGCGATATTTTAAAACATCCTGACAAGCTGGATGAAAGCTGCCGGCTCGGACAGCGGCTGGCAGGCGGTAATTTTTGAATGCTCACTGGTTTCGCTGATGCGGACGGGTTTAATTGCCGCGTGCACGAAACCTCTAAAATATGCAATAGGATTACAGCATTTTAACTTTTAGTTTTTTTTATTGCCTCAAGCTCCAGAACAGCTTGTCTGTCTCGCGGGCGGTTCAAAGCCTTTTTTGCTCTTATGAGGGAATCAATATCCAGCACAAAAAATTTTGCTCCTTCGACTTTAATTGGAACGCTCGACTTTTTGACTTCGTTGAAATCCCCCAGACCATTAATGTAATTTAAGCAGTCAAGCTGTCCAATATCGGTATCGAGGTAAAGATTATTGAAGTGAGGGATATTTTCCCGGTTTAGCTCGAATTTTATTTTTTTAGGCGTCATTCGATGAACCGGATGAAGTTTCGCAAGGGCTTTTTGCAGCCGAAGCAGATTGGCGGGCGAAAAATCACAGCAAATGTCGATATCCTGGGTGACATAGGAACAGCCGTGAATAATACCTGCGAAACCCCCGACGATTACGAAATCGACGCCGGCTTTGTTTAGACGTTTCAGTAAGTCAAAGAAATCGCTGGTCATAGAAATTTTGCCTTGCGCAGTTTTTGTACGGTATTAAGTGCGATTTGGTGCCGCCTTATACGTTCAGCGACGCTTCTTTTGAGATTATCTGACAACGTAGAGAGGTCAACTCCATAATTTGTGGCGGCTTTGCTTTTTCGTTTTTTGCCGCTTTTGGGCTTTAATTGCTTTTGTGCAGTTGTCATATCAAAAAATATATGTATTTTTTGTGTCTTTTCAATAAAAAACTTTTTTGAAAGGCAAATGCCATGACAGGAAACGCCAGACTTAATTTTTTACATAAATTTTACTTGCCTGGCAGGGCATCTTAAAACACAATATATCCTGATGTGAGTGGAAATAGAATCTTTTGAGAAATTTAGAATGAAAGGAGAGTATTATGTCCCGCCGGAAATTAACGAAAATTGTTGCTGCGATTTTTCTGATTTTCTGCTGCGTATCTTCTGCCGACCCGTCACTTACTATCTATAACCAGAATTTCGCGGTGGTGCGTGAGAAGGTAAGCCTTGACCTCAAAAAAGGAACAAATGAGGTAAAATTTAACGACATAACAATGCATCTTGAGCCGGACTCGGTGGTTCTTCGCGACCCGAAAGGAAAAGTCGCCCTGCAGATACTCGAACAGAATTACCGTGCAGACCCGATTTCGCAGGGACTGCTTCTTTCGATTTACGAAGGAAAGGAAATCGAGTTTCTGACGTATGGCAAAGATAACGAAAGAAAGATAGTCAAAGGCAAAATCATCCGCAGCGGCTATGTGCCGCACCAGATGGGAATGCAACAGTACGGTTATCAGTATGCACAGCAGCAGTCGTATTATGCCGGCTATGAAGGGGCGGGGCAGCCGATTATCGAGGTTGAGGGGAAGCTGCGGTTCAGTCTGCCGGGCGAGCCGCTTTTCCCGTCGCTTACGGATGATACGATTTTGAAACCTGCGATTGACTGGAAAATCCGAACCAGCGAAGCCGCCAAGCTCGATGCTGAATTGAATTATGTGACGGGCGGGATGAGCTGGAAGGCGGATTACAGTATGCTCGCACCGGAAAAGGGGGATACCCTCGATTTGATTGGCTGGGTGACGATGGATAACCAGACCGGCAGGACATTCAATAATGCCAAAATAAAATTAATGGCAGGGGATGTAAGCAAAATCCAGCCCGGGCAAGAATACCTCCAGCGTTCGGCTGGATATGCTATGGAGATGGATAAGGCAATGGCACCGACTGTTTCAGAAAAGGCGTTTGAGGAATATCATCTTTATACATTGAGTAATCTGACGACGCTGCGCGACCGTGAGACAAAACAGGTCGAGTTTGTCCGGGCGGATGGGATTAAGGGCAAAACAATCTATGTTTATGACGGCGTCAAGATTGACAGGCGGTACGTCGGGTGGGATTCGGATAGTATCAGGAATAACAAGGAATACGGCACTCAAAGTAATCCGAAGGTCTGGGTTATGAAGGAGTTCAAAAATACTGAAGATAACCACCTCGGTATTCCTCTGCCGAAAGGGACTATGCGATTCTACCGGAAAGATGACGACGGGCAGTTGGAATTTGTCGGCGAAAATGTAATCGACCACACGCCTAAGGATGAAAAGGTTCGCGTTTATACAGGCAACGCCTTCGATTTGGTCGGCGAGAGAAGAAGGACGGACTTCAAAGCCGATTATAATCAGGAGTGGATGGATGAATCCTTTGAAATCAAGATTCGCAATCACAAAGAAAAAGACACTGTGGAATTTCGTGTTGTTGAACATTTGTATCGCTGGACTAACTGGGAGATTGCGGAAAAGTCGAATGATTTTGAAAAGACCGACAGCCAGACGATTGAATTTCGTGTTGAGGTTCCGCCTGGCGAAGAAAGGGTGATTACCTACAAGGTCCACTACAACTGGTGAGCTAAATAAAAAATGACGATTGATTATTGATAAATCGTTCTTTGGAGCCGAATAAAAAAAGCCTCCCGTAGGGAGGCTTTTTATTTTCAAGATATTTGAAATATCTGAATCACAACAGTTTCTTAAGCGGAAATTTTATAACTCAAAGATTAACCAATTACCACTGAGGTCTTGAGAGAATTTAATCGGGAAACTGAATGTCCCATCGTCTTGTTCTGTAATCATTTCATAATTCAATGTATTGCCTAAACGATTGCTGAAATAAATAATTCCCATTCCCTGGACAAAGTTACCCCGATTGCCGCCGAAATTTTTTAATATCTCTCTGTATGTTCCTTTTACAGGTTCTGCAAAATATGAAACAGCTTTTTCATCATCTCCGGCAAGGACTGCTGCCTTTAATCTCTCAAGGGTTCTCTCGGGCGACTTGTTGGGGTCATCAAATACAGGCAATTCAGGGTTTTCCTGCTCCATTTTTTTTATCATAGATAATCTTTGTGCCTTTGCCGCAGCTTCGCCATTCAGGACCTTGTTGAAATTTATAACCTTATCTGCTTTTATGGAATTTTTATTTTCGTCCCACCATTTTTTCCAGTCTTCAACAGCTTTTTTTCTCTTTTCATCGCTTAAAAGCCTTAAACTTCGCTCGTCGATAAAATTTTTACCTGTGATTGCCATCAATGCTGAATTTGCAACCGACTGATTATTTATAAACTGAGAGTTAAGCGACTCAATCATAATTGGTATCCCGGAATCATCCCCAAGTTTGTGTAAGGCGATGACAGCCTCTTTTCTTATATAAATATCACGGTGATATGATTTTTCTTTTACTACAGGTATTGCTGATGTATTCTTCAGGTCTCCGAGCATATTTAATATAAGCGAAACTAAACTATCTGAAACATTTTCCTCATTTAAAGCCTTAGCAAGATACGGCACTATTTGAGGATTGTTAGGCTCCATTCTTAATTGATTGATAGCAAAATATCGTGATTTTTCTGTTTTGCTTGTTAACAGCAAATCTGCATACGATTCTGCCTTGCTCTTGCCTTTGTTTCTTTGCCGCCACTGCTCCAAATCCTGAATAATTTCTCTTCTCTGCTGAATATTATCAATGTCAGCATCTTCTAAGTCTTCTCTGTCAAGTTCTTTTGCCAGGCAGGAAATTACTTGCCTGAATGAGCTTCTGTATAAATGATATTCCGAAGCCTTAATTAATTTATCGACCGCATCTGTTTGATTCAGATTCGTTAAGTCAAAGAATGTCCAGGACAAAATATCTGAGTTGGGAAAATTCAGATTTTTCTCAAGCCGGCTTCCAAATTCCTCTTTTGAGATTTTACCATTCGTATAAAGACTCCTGTTTTCATACAACGAGTTTTTGAGCTTATTAAATTCATTTGTGAAAATTCCCTCTTCCTCCTGGGCCTTTGTCATTTCCTCCTTTAATTCGGGTTTCAGCAATTCTTCTGGTTCGTTAAAAAAAGTAAATATATGCATATGTTCCATGTGTGACAATTTATTATTCCATCGCTCAAGTCGAACAAGATTATTTTTCTTTTGATACTTATTCACAACTTGCGGCAGGCTGCTTATAAAAATGTTGGCCTTGTTATTTATATCTAAATCAACGTGATACCATAGATACCCGTTTTTATAGATATAAACATCTTCAAGTTTGGGGCGCGAAAATGCCTGTGATTCATACTTTATTGGTTGGTCCGGGATTAAATACTTGCCATTCTTGTCGGTAACAGTTTTGTTGGAAAAAATCATTCGTGAGCTGGATTCTATGAAGGATTCTTCAATGCTCCATATATATAGCACAACAGCTCCTTCGACAGGCTCGCCACTTTGGGCATCTATAACTTTTCCTGAACACTCGCCTGTATTGAACGCTTTGGGTGTATTTAACATCTTTGTTATTGCTTGAGCATCTAATTTTCCATCATCACTTGGAGAAGATGCTATCTCGTTAGCTGTAGTATAAGAGTGAGAAATAACAGTAATCACCATTAATAAAAATATTTGGTTTTTCATGCGATATCCTTCTTAAAATTTTATTCCTCTGTAAGCATTACTCATATATTGAGTATTAAATATTATAATTAAGAAAGAAAACAAAGTAAATATGCTCAATTATTTAAATAAAAAAAGCCCCGTCTTGCGACAGGGCTTTTAATATCAAGAACAGTTAAGCTGTATGGCGAAAGTGCCTGACGGATCACCGGCCAAAGATCCGCTAAAAGCGGACTGATGGAGAATTCCACCAAGGCCGAGTTCTAGTTAATCCCTAGAAAGGAGGTGATCCAGCCGCAGGTTCCCCTACTGCTACCTTGTTACGACTTAGTGCTAATCATCGGGCTTACCGTAGGCAGCCGCTTCCCTTTCGGGTTAGCAAGCCGACTTCAGGTACTTCCGACTCTCATCACTTGACGGGCGGTGTGTACAAGGCTCAGGAACACATTCACCGCGACATAGCTGATTCGCGATTACTAGCGATTCCAACTTCATGCAGGCGAGTTGCCAGCCTGCAATCTGAACTGGGGCCGCTTTTATGCGATTTGCTCCGCCTTGCGGCATTGCGTCGCTTTGTAGCGGCCATTGTAGCACGTGTGAGGCCCTGGGCATAAAGGCCATGATGACTTGACGTCATCCCCACCTT
>PLLP01000018.1:1005-8228 GCA_003141315.1 Phycisphaerales bacterium | reverse complement strand
ACGGGGTGGTCCTTGCCGTCATAAATCGAAACTTTTATATCCTGCATATTGAAGCCCGCAACGACGCCGTTCTGCATTACCTCGTTGATGCCCTTCAGAATTGCCGGTTCATATTGTCCCGGCACGGAGCCGCCGAATACATCCCAGCTGAAAACCAGAGACGGGTTGGAATTTCTCTCCGCAGGTTCGACCCGCAGATAAACTTCGCCGAATTGTCCCGCTCCGCCGGTCTGCTTCTTGTGCCTGTAATGGCCTTCCGCCTTGCCGGTGATTGTCTCGCGATAAGGAATTTTCGGCTCTTTGGTCGTCACCTTTAGCTTGAATCTTCTTTCCATTTTCTGGAGCATAACACGCAGGTGCAGCTCGCCCAGGCCATGTATAACCATCTCCTTTGTCTGCTGGTCGCGTGAAACCTTGAAACAGGGGTCCTCTTCGCAAAGCCTGTCAAGCACCGTTCCAATCTTCTGCTCGTCGCCCCTGGTTGCCGGCTCGAGCGCAAGTGCGAACATTGGTTCCGGGACGGCCGGGATGATAAATTTGCCGCTGGCATTACCGCTGTGTATCAGGTCGCCAATCCTCAGCTCTTCAAGCTTGGCTAATGTGATAATGTCACCCGCCTCGCCCGCTTCAATCTCTTTATTTTCCTGCCCCTGCGATTTGAGGATATGACCCGCCCTTACCCCTTTGTGTTCGTCGTTTCGCATTATCGTGGTATCGGACTTCATCGTCCCGCTGAAAATCCGTATCGAGGTATATTTCATATTTGATTTCGGGTCGCTTCCTACCCTTAAGACGAGTCCTGCGAGAGGCCCTGACGGGTCAGCTTTCAGAGGCGTTATCTTTTCGCCGTCTTTGAGCTCCATCGGCCTGGCCTGTAGTGGCGAGGGCGTGAAATCCGCGACCATATCCAGTATCTCCGTTATGCCGACCTCTTTGCGGGCGTCCGTGAAAAGTATCGGTATAATCGTGCCTATTTTGAACGCCTCGACAAAAACCGTTGCTACTTTCTCGTCGCTGATTTCCTCGCCGCCGAGATAACTTTCCATCAGCTTCTCATCGGCCTCGATAACACTTTCTATCAGTTCCGTATGCGCCGTGCCGACGTCGCCCATTCCGGTGCTTCCGCTTTTGTTCTTCACGCAGTCGATAACAGACTTGTTATCCGCAGCAGGCATATTCGCGCACCGGCAGGCCTTGCCGAACATTTCCTGTATTATCTTAACCAGCTCCGTCAGGTTTGTATTTTCCGAATCAATTTTGTTGATAACGATTATTCGCGGCTTGTTGGTTGTAAGCTCGAACGCCTTACGGGTGACGGTCTCGACGCCCGCCGCCGCATTTATTACAATTACCGCGGTCTCTGCCGCCGGTATCGTTGCTATTGACGGCCCGACAAATTCCGGCGAACCCGGCGTGTCGATAATGTTTATCAATTTATCTTTATATTTTACATAGACAACTGCCGGCTGAATCGAATGCCGGTGTTCCTTTTCCTCTTCGTAGTAATCGCAGGTGCTTGTGCCGTCGTTGACGTTTCCCAGCCGGTTCGTTGAGCCGCATTTATGCAGGATTGCCTCTGCCAGTGATGTCTTGCCGCTTCCGCCGTGACCCAGCAATACGATATTTCTGATTTCGCTTGTTTTCGCCAATTTCGAATCTCCAAAATATCTTAAATCCCTGAAAGTCTGAATGATACCCGAAATCAGCCGGAATAACAAGTCCTTTTTCCTCAAAGTTTTTTAAATCAACTTCTCTGCGACCGGTTATTTTACAGGAAAGCTGGCTTTTATTGGACATTGCGATTGCGGAAGGTCTGCGATACCGGCTTTTAAAGAAAAAACACAGCTATTGTCGATATTCCGGTATGTTATCTGTCGTAATTATGAAAGGATGCAGTTATGAGCAAAATGGAATTGATTGAATATATTCGCGAGCTGAACAAATCCGCCAGGCAGGAATTCCTCGAAATCTTTTCAGAAAAGGAATTGACCGATTATCTCAATAACCTGATGAAGCTGGATGTCGACAATCAGCCTGCTTGCTGCTGATTAGTCTTGCATACACTTTAAAATGAGGTTGAAGCACTTAAAAACTGTGTTTTTGAGGAGAAGGATTTTCCATAAATTTTTATAAAATTCACAAAATAATTCTTGACATAGCAATACGTAGATATACAATGTATAGATGTATTGAGTATTTTCGATGGAGAAATATAATGTCAATATCCAAAGACTTAGTGGCGGCATCAGCGATACCTATGATACTTTCTATCCTTTCGGAAGGAAACAGTTATGGCTATGCCATCATAAAGAGGGTTCACCAGCTTTCAAGCGGGCAGTTACAATGGACTGACGGCATGCTTTATCCTGTTCTGCATCGGCTGGAGAAGCAGGGCTTAATCCAATCCAGATGGGAGGTATCAAAACAAGGTCGCAGCCGAAAGTACTACCAAATTAAGAAACAAGGTACAGAAAAACTCAATGTCCAAAAGGCTCAATGGCAACTTGTTAATTCCGCTTTAAATCAATTATGGGAGAAAAAAACATGTTTGACTTGAAAAAAGAAATTGCCAAATGGCGAATGACCTTATCAAAAAAACAAACCTGCGACAAATCCGATCTGGATGAACTTGAGAGCCACCTCGGAGACGAAATCGACCAGCTTAAATTGAAAGGCCTGTCGGAACAGGAGGCGTTCCTTGTTGCTGCACACAGGCTTGGCAACACTGACGAACTGGCTGACGAATTTGCAAAAGTGAACGAGTCATTGATATTGAGAAAAAAGCTTTTCTATGCCGGTTGCGGAATTTTCGCCTGTTTTGCCGCAATTTGTGCAGCTGATGTCATTTTTAAAATTTCTATCCTGCTTGCTGTTGCACTTGGTCTGAGAGGTTATACAGCAAGTACTTTTGGCTCGGTTTTCGCGATAATATTACTCGGCTTGATTATGATTCTATTGTATGTGGTTGCTAAAAAAAATGATTTCAGAGGTAAATGGTTTTCTAAAACAGCCGACAGTCTCAAAGGAAAGGTGATTTTGCTTACAACAGCTTTAACATTAATGATTGCTCTATCGGCTGTCGGGATAATTTTTACTTCTGTGGTTGTGCACACAGTGGGTGTCAATGAGTATGCACAAATAATAAAATCAACGCTATTTGTAAAACAATTCTGTTGGTTAATTGCACCGGTTATATTGATGATATTTCTGATTTACCTGCGTCCGTCGAAAGAGTACAAACTTGCCTGATAAATACGGAACATTGCGGCGAATTACCTTTAGCGGGCATAATCGGTTCTGATTTATCTTACGATAAAGGCCTGGAATTTGCTAAGCTTCGCACCAGTTTTTGCATCCGCCGGTTTTACAGTTGTTATATACACGTCTTCTGCGGGCTTGACAAGGTATAAGCAATAGAACGCTGTGATGCTCTCGGCCTTTTCGGTTATCCATATCTTTTTCGGGAATGTCTGTGCAACCGCACCGTTTTCACCCACAACCAGACCTGCGGGATTTTTATCACTCGTTTCGGAACAGTAATCAACCTCGTAAATCTTATTTTCCCCGCTCTTTGCCGAGGCGATGATGCCGACCGGGTGGTGAGTCCTGCCGTTAATTTCAACGAGAACCGGCAGCTGCTCACCGCTGATTGCGGAACCGGCCTTCGGCTCATTACATTTTAGCACCAGTATATTGCAGCCTTCCAGCGGCTTCAATAATCCTGTAACGGGATGTGCTGCCCGTCCTGTCGAGGCGGCTTCGTCGCCTGTCACTTTCAATTCTGCCTGCACAAATGTGATAAGCTCTTCGCTGAAACGTGCTTTTTCTATGCTTGAATCCGCCTGAAGCTTATTCCATTCTTCCTGGTCTTTAATCGATAAAGATAAATCATCCAGCAGTTTGCCCTGTCCGGTTAGGACAAGGCCGTAAATTGTCGACGATTCAGCTGCGGTCACTTCAGCCTCGTCTTTGGCACATTGCGATGCAGGGATAAAAACCGCTGCCGGAAGGGCATTTTCCGCACTTACAGGCGGCGGTACCGCTGCAATGCTGTTCTGTCGCAATTCGATGGCATAAGGCGTGAAATTGTTTGGCACTTCGAAAACTAAATCGACCCATTTGCCCTGACCCTGGGTTAATTTGTCGTTCAGGTCGTCCCTGCCTATGGATAGTTTTTCGGACAGCCGGGCCTTTTGCATTACCTGCGAGGTTTTAAGATAACCGGCAGGGTAGATATTGATGCCGTGCCCGATGATTTTTTTTTCTGTGTCTTTTTTCTGTCCGCAGAGCAGCCTTATTTGTGAAAGCACAAAAGATCTATCGAGGCTGAAATTGGAAGGCTTTTTTATTCCGGCCTTTACAACCATCAGAAATTGTCCGCTTTTTGCTTCGACGGGGTTGCCTTCCGCATCTTTTAAATCTTTCGGAGCGAAATAGACACCATTTTTAGGCGGAACGACTATCTCGTTATCGAGCGACGCTACGGCTGTATTCTGAGATATACCGAGTCTATTTAAATGAAGCTGGCTGATATAATCCGGATGCAGGGCGGCAAAGCTGTGCGGGTTCGCAAAAGCGCAGAAGCTGCCGCGGCTTACCCACCCGAAAAGGCCTGATATAAAGCCGTCGCTGTTGAGAAATACTCTGCCTGGTTTTTGTGCGTCAGGATTGCTTTCATCGAACCTCTGGTAGGGGTATTTCGCAGACAGGGGAAGCATCGCAATAAAAGTTAAACAAACTCCGGAAATAATAAAACCGGTTAAAGCGCCGAGGATGATTCGGCCTGCATACTCGGCGTTTTTGCCGAACTTTATCTCGCTGCGGGTAAGCTGAACAAGAATCGCCTGCATAATGGAAAAGGAGAGGGCGAAAATCAGCAGGAACGAAAGCGCTTGCGCCCAGGGTATTATGGATTCAGTGCTGCCGGCGATGTAGCCGATGAGCAGGCCGGCCAGCGATTCAAAATACCCGAAAGCGAAAAAGGCTGCCAGCAGTGAAATTATCAGCATACCGAATGTTTTGGTTATGCTCCCCTTTAGGAAATGGTATCCTGCGGAGCCTAAGATAAATAATGCGACTATTGCAATTGCCATTCTCAAAATCTCCGGTTTATTTTAAGTTATTTTTTTTCTTCGCCTTTTTGTTTTGAAAGCACCCGAACCATCTCGTTTATCGATGTAGTTCCGGCCAGCACTTTTTTGAGCATCTGTTCCTGCAGGTAGAGCATCTTTGCACTTCTGAACTGCCGGGCAATTTCCGACATCGATTTCAAATTCATTATCGATTTTCTTATCTGGTCGTTAATCCTGATGACTTCGAAGACGGGCATTCTGCCGAAATAGCCTGTTCCCTGGCAGTTTTTGCAGGGGACTGGTTTGCCGTGCTTGTCAAACTGGACTTTGCCTGCCCGGTAGAAAGCCTTGGCCTTGTCCGCGGGTATATTGAACTTTTTCAGTAATTCCGGGTCGGGGGTATATGCCTCCCTGCATTCCTCGCACAGCTTCCTGATGAGTCTTTGATTGGTTATCCCGACCAGACTCCCAAGCGCTGTGCCGCTGTCCTCGACCATTTGCAGCCATTTGCCTAATGCACTGAGGATGCTGTCCGCTTCCATAGTTAAATATACAAGCTTGTTGTGTCTGGCTGTCGTGCAGCAAAACTTCGCAGTATCTTTATCCGTGCAGCCGGCGACTCCGATAATTTCCGGTCCCATCCTTACTATTAAATCGAGTTTCTTTGCGAATGAATTTGTGCCGCTGTCGCTCGGCGAGAAGACCGTCTGGGTTATGTTTGGCAACTCTCCGGACTGGTCTCTTTCGAGGGTGCTGATATTATTCAGAAATGCGTCGTGGTTGCGCAGGAGCGCATAAAATGTTGTTGTAAGGCCGCTTTTGGCCGGCCCGCTTACAAGAAAGACTCCCTGTTTGATGTTCCGCATTTCCGCCAGCTGCTCTAACTGTTCCGGCGGCAGGTTAAGCTCATCGAGTTTCGTGAGATTCTGTCTTGTCTTTTGGTTAATCTTAACCTGTTNNCGTAGAGCCTGCCGTGCTTATCTGCCATTCGCTGTCGTCTTTTTCTTTTCTTATCTTAAAAATGCCTTTTTGCGGTTTGCGTTTTTCGTTTGTATCCAGATTGCCGAGCTGTTTTACGAATTTGATGAGATAATCGGCCTGCTCTCTCGATATAACGGGTTGTTTGATCGCGATGCCGTCAATATAGTAAAAACAAGTGTATCCTTCCTGCCCGGGCAGCAGTATGATATCGGTCACTCTTCGCCATATAGCGTCGCCGATAAGCGTGTAAGCGGTTTTGTATCCGTAGAAATCCGGGGTCTTTGGTTCCGGCACCGGCACCTCGTTTTTGTTGGCGGTGACAAAAACAAATTTCGCATCCTCCTCGGTTTCCTTTTCTGCTTTGGTGTGGTGAAGCAAACCCTTGATATGTTCGGCAGTAAGGACTTTTTCGGATTCCATAACCTGTTCGTTCCGGCTTTTAATGTAAGCGTAAGCCGATGCGCCGACTGCCGCTATATAAAAGAGCATTCCTACAATAAAGAACGGCACAACAAGCCAGATTAGTATTGCAGCCGCGGCAGAGCCTAAAATCATCCCTGTCCAGAGCAGGCTTCTTTCTTCGATGGATTCGGCATCGTTATGAATCCAGCTGAGCAGCGGAAACAACGGGAAGAAAAGACCCAGGAATATGATAAGTTTTACTATCGATACATAACCGCCGAAATCGATACTCGATGCTAATATTTCAGGCATAAACCGCTCCATAAATGCTCGCCCCCGCTTTTACAGGATTCCGCTCGTGGAAGTCCTGATGCCTTTCAATGCCATTTTTAATTCTTCAACATTAGGCGTATGCTGATACGCGTCATTAGCGTCAACGAGACCGCCCTGAATCAGGCTGCACATACTGGTGGTAAAGTCCAGCATACCTTCCTTCTCCGAAGCCTTTATCACGCTGGGCAGGTCGCCTTCGCGTCCTTCCGAAATCAGTTTTTTAACCGATGGACTGGCCAGAAGTATTTCAACAGCGGGTATCCTGTCAACCCCTTCCTGAATGCTCGGCAAAAGCACCTGGCTTACAATCGCCTTGAGGGCAATGCTCAGCGTCTGTCTTACCAAATCCCTTTCTGTCTGCGGGAACAGGTCGAGCATTCGCTGGATTGCCTGGGAGGCATTGGACGCATGCAGCGTGCCGAAGACGAGGTGGCC
>PLLP01000018.1:0-983 GCA_003141315.1 Phycisphaerales bacterium | reverse complement strand
ATATATTCGATGGGGTCTTCTATCGTGATAATGTGGCAGGGTCTTGTTCGGTTGATGTATTCTATCATAGCCGCTATTGTTGTGCTTTTTCCGCACCCGGTAGGGCCGACCACGAGAACCAGGCCCTGTGAGCCGTCTGAAATTTTTTCCAGAATTGTCTGGGGCAGGTGAAGGTCCTCGAAAGGCGGCACCTTCGAATTCACTCGCCTTGCCGCGAGACTTATAAAGCCCCGCTGCCTGAACACGTTTATCCTGAACCTGTCCTCGCCTCCGACTTCATAAGCGAAGTCGATTGTGCCGTGTTCGAGGAAGAAATCTTTCTGGGCCGGGCTGAACAGCTCGAAGACAAGCTGCTCGATTTTGTCAGCCGTCATTATTTCACCGGTGGTGTTCTTGAGGTCTCCGTGAATCCGGAGTTTCGAAGGCTGCCCGACCTTCAAATGCAGGTCGCTTGCCTTGGTCTTTATTGCCGCCTTAAAATACTTATTTAATTCCGGATCGTGGTCCAGCTGAATATGTGTGTCAATAGGCTGTCCTTTTGTCATTCTGCAGCTCCAGGTGTTTGGCAAATTTTACCCCGACGCATTGGCTTTATTTGGCCCAAACCCATAAAACAACTCATTATACCAAATTCGCTTTTTCCTGTCAATTTAAACAGCCCCGATTATACGCATCGGCCTTAATAATTTTTGACGACATCGGTGTTTTATCAGACATTAAAGCCTGTTGCCTGAATCTTAATAATCCTTGTTTTCCTGGTGTAATTTGTTATAAATCACCGTTTTTAACCGGCTATATTAATAATCGGCCATTTTTTGGTGCGGGTTTTTTATGAAAACCGTAATTCTTTTGACGATTTCGAATATATTTATGACGATTGCCTGGTATGGGCATCTCAAATATAAGACCAGCCCGCTCAAGCTGGCAATCCTGGTAAGCTGGCTTATCGCATTTGTCGAGTATTGTTTTCAGGTACCGGCCAA
>PLLP01000019.1 GCA_003141315.1 Phycisphaerales bacterium | reverse complement strand
AGCGGCCATGGCCTGATGGATTTAAGCGGTTACGATGCTTATTTAAGCGGAAAGCTGAAGGATTATGAATTGCCGGAAGCGGAGCTTAAGAAATCCACTGCGGTTTTAAAGGGTTTGCCCAAACCCTCGACCAAAAAAACCGGAAAATGGTAAAATATTGTTGTAGTATTATAGTTGCCTGGCCACAGGATAGGGTATGTGCTATTGCCGCTGAATTTGAAAAGGAAGGCATAAAGATTCTCGGCACCTCGAGGGCAGTTTTATGCAAAATGAAATTATAGACTTTCATACTCACGCCTTCAGCGACGACCTCGCCCCAAAAGCGATGAAGGCACTTACCGCCGAACATCCTGAAATCCCGTATTTTCTCAACGGCACAATTTCTTCGCTCTTAAAATCAATGGACGCCGTCGGCATAGAAAAAAGCGTTATCTGCTCCATCGCCACAAAACCAAAGCAGTTCCAGCCGATTCTCGACTGGTCGCTGCAGATTCAATCCGACAGAATTGTTCCTTTCGCTTCCGTTCATCCTGCCGACCCCGACAGGGACGAGCATATAAAGCAAATCAAACAGTCCGGCTTCAAAGGCATTAAGCTGCATCCGTATTATCAGGACTTTTATCTCGATGAAGATTTAATGCTCGAATATTACGAGCAGGTCTGCAAATGTGATTTGATTCTTGTTATGCACACCGGCTACGATATCGCCTTTGAGCATATCAGAAGGGCCGACCCCGCGAGGATTGTAAACGTAGTGAAAAAATTCCCCCAGCTAAAATTGATTACTACTCATCTGGGTGCCTGGCAGCAATGGGACGAGGTCGAGCGAGACATAGTCGGCAAAAATATTTATATGAGATATCTTTCGCTCTTGATTATCTGCCCGCCGACAAGGCCAAACAGCTTTTCGAAAGCCATCCAGCCGATTTTCTGCTCTTCGGCACAGACAGTCCCTGGCGAGACCAGAAGGAATCGCTTGATTTGTTAAAAAAGTTAAACCTCGACCCCGCAAGAATGAAAAAAATTCTCTACGATAACGCAAAAAAATTATTATCTGTTTCGTGATTAGCCCTGCCACCTGTGGGCAGGGCAATCTTTGAATCACCCGTGTTGGGGGTTATGTCGTCTCACAGGTTTTTAACCGCAGATTTCAGACTTCAATTCTCTTGCCTTTGGTGATAATCAGGAGGATAATACTTTACATTAGACGCTAATTACACAGGTTCTTGTAAATTTACTTTCAGGAAATATCGACGTCCAAATGTGGAGATTAAAATGACTAAGACGTTTTCAAATTTTGACAAATTTGGTTTGGAGCCGTTTGCTGATAAGCTCACTGCTTATCTTCATGTGGAATCTAATTTTGTTGATGAAAGTTTCGTCTTGAGTCTGAATAGCGAATTTGGAAGTGGAAAAAGTACATTTTTAGAAATGTGGTCCAATAAGCTCAAATCGGCTGATAATACTTTTAAGGTCGTGTACATAAATGCATGGGAGTCTGATTTTCAAGGAGATCCATTATTGGCAATTGTATCTTGCTTGTTGGATATTCTGCAGCCCAGCAAAGAAATAGAACCAATCAAGGAAACCGCCGGGAAGCTCAGCAAATTTGCCTTGTCCGTTGGAAACGATGTCGTTCAAAGATTTACAGGAATTGATGTAATAAAGGCAGGACAATACGCAGAATCTAAGGACGGCATTGCTAAGCCAAAGGCAGGTCATGCTTGTTTTCAACTTTACCAGGAAAAGCATAAGCTTTTCGAGGAGCTAAAGAAGCTGCTTCGCGAACTTACTATTGAATCTAAGTATCCCGTATTAATAATTATCGATGAGTTAGACAGGTGCAGGCCTAATTATGCTATCGAGTTCTTAGAGACAATTAAGCACTTTTTTGATATTAAAAGGCTTATTTTTGTGCTTGGAGTTGACAAAAACCAATTGGCTTCATCAGCCAAGGCGTTGTTTGGTCAACAGCTTGTTTTTGATGAATACTACCGCAAATTTGCTCATAGGGATGTGAATCTGCCGGTAAAATCCTCGCCAATGACAGAGAAATTTTGCCGAAAGCTTGTAGGGGAATATCTCAGCGAAGAAGCATTCGGAAAGAAAAAACGATTTTCTTATGTTAAACACGATGATTATAACACAAAAAACATTGTTGACCTCTGCACAGCGTTTTCCCTGAACGCTCGCCAGATACACGAATTCTTCCGAATTGCAGCCCATGTCTTTTCAACTACTGAAAAATCAGATTCTAATTTGTTATGGGGTTGGCAAATTGGAACATTTTTCATGACTGCACTTTCAATCAAAAATCGTGCTTTGTACGAACAGATAGGTAAAAAGGAGATTTCATTGCCGGAATTCACAACATATATTAAGAAGTTAACATTATTCAACAAAAAGGGCAATCATGCTTTTTGGTGGGCTGCATTGCTATATCTTGGTGCGTTTAGCGATCAGCCAGTGGATAAGTTAGAACAAGAATTTCGAACGCTTGGCGTTTGGGATTTATCTGGCAAGAAAGAAATAATATTTCAGGACGAATTAAATAGATTTGACGAAGCCTTCTCCAGTGGGGGCAGAGACCACGATATAGTCTTTTCTGATATATACCAAAGACTGGAAGGGCTAAGGACATTCGAAGGGGAATAAGGATATTGGGGCGCTATACCTATTTTCCATTCCGCCACAGGCGGATAACTATAATACCAACGAATTAACTATAAATCCTCATTCACCTCGCGTCAATATGCTTTTAAAAACCGCATTTCGGCCAGCGTTAAAAAATTCCGCATCTTTCTTCTCTTTATTTTCGCTGACTTTTAAAAGAATACCAACTCGTTGGGATTCGTGTACGAGTGAAAATTTGAGGTTTAAGCTTGCTTAAAAAAGCAAATTTTTGCGAGTACACCAAGTCAGCGAAATTCGCCGTGTTAATCTGTGTAAATCTGTGTTAATCCGTGTCTAGTTTTTTCGTTCCTTTTGTGCCTTGCCTGCCACGCCGTAGTTTTAACGAAGGCGGGTGGCTAATATTTCTCTGTGGTCTCTGTGCTCTCTGTGGCTGAATTCGTCGTTAGTATTTAGTATTCAGTATTTAGTTATAAAAAGAATCAGTGTTAATCAGTGTAATCTGTGGCTTCTTTTGTTCTTAATTCTTAATTTCCGTAACAACTTCTGCGCATCTGCTGCACAAATCCGGGTACTTTTCGCTATGGCCCACGGTCGGCCAATAGTTCCAGCACCGCTGGCATTTTTGATGGCTGCTTTTTTGGGCTGTGACGACCCGTTTATCCTTACCGCCTGCAATAAATTTGACCTCGCTAACGATACACAGTGCCGCCATTTTTTCGGCTCCGAATTTTTCCAGTTCCTTCAATTCTTCTTCATTTGCGCATTCAATCGTCACGCTTGCCTGCTGGTTACTCGTAATCTCTTTATTTTGTCGCAGCCCTTCGAGGATAAGCAGACAATCATTTCGCACCTGCATAATTTTTTCCCACTTGGCTGCATCTTTTTTCCAATCGATAGAATTATCGACCGCCGGCATCCGTGCGAAATGAACGCTCTCAGTTTCGAGCGACGAGCCACGAGCGACCAGCGACGACCCCATCACCGCCCACGCCTCTTCGGCGGTATGAACTAAAATCGGCGCAAGCATTCGCACGAGTGCGTCCAAAATTTTATACATTGCCGTCTGCCCGCTTCGGCGAGATAAACTCTTCGCCGCATCGCAATACATCCGGTCTTTCATTACATCCATATATATGCTGCTCATCTCTATCGTGCAGAAATTGAAGATGAGCGAAAAGACCCTGTGGAACGCAAACTCATCATAGTTAGCCGTCACTTCCGCAATCAATTTCTGCAATTGCTGCATTGCCCACTTGTCAATCTCGTGCATCTGCCCGTATTCGACCGCATCTTTTTGCGGGTCGTAATCTGTGATATTGCCCATCAGGTATCGCAGCGTATTTCGGATTTTGCGGTATGAATCCTGCGTCCTGCCGATAAGCTCATCGTTGCACCGCATATCTTCCTGATAATTAACGCTCGCCACCCACAGCCTCAGGATATCCGCACCATATTTACTAATCTCATCCTGTGCGTTGACGTAATTACCCAGCGATTTCGATTGCTTGACTCCTTTTTCATCGACAGTAAAGCCGTGCGTCAGCACCGCCTTGAATGGCGGCTTTTCAATCGCCCCCAGCGCCGGCAGCATTGATAACTGAAACCATCCCCTGTGTTGGTCGGAGCCTTCGAGATACAAATCGACCGGCACAGGCCAGCCTGCGTTTTTCGCCACGCTGTACCAGCTGCATCCTGACTCGAACCAGACATCGAAAATATTTTCTTCCTTTTTCAAATTGTCCCAGCTGAAACCGGCCGGCAGAACAAAATCCTTTCCGAGAATTTCCTGCGGCGAATCCGTGAACCAGCAGTCCGACCCTTTTTGCCCGATGTGTTTTGATATCGCAAGAACCGATTCCTTCGTCAGCAGACTTTTGCCGTCCGAATTTACGAATACCGGTATTGGCAGCCCCCAGCTCCGCTGCCGGCTAATGCACCAATCCGGTCTCGATTCGAGCATCCCTTCGATTCTCTTCTGCCCCCAGCCGGGTATCCATTTGACGCTTTTAACGCTCTCAAGAGCCATATTACGAAGGCTTTTTCCCGTGCCGGGCAGTTCCCTGTCAACGCTGATGAACCACTGCTCGGTGGCCCGAAATATCACCGGCCCCTTGCTCCTCCAACAATGCGGGTAACTATGGGTCAGAGTCCCTTTCGAAAACAGCAGTCCCAGTTCTGCCAATTTATTATTGACGGGGTCCTCAACCTCCAGGACATTTTTCCCAATCAGCCAATCCGGCACCGTGCTGTCGTAGCAGCCCTTATCATTGACGGGGGAATAAACGGCCAGGCCGTATTTCTGGCCCGACATATAATCCTCGATGCCGTGCCCCGGCGCGATATGCACCAATCCCGTGCCGTCTTCCGTCGTGACGTAATTGGCAAGTATCACTTTATAGGCGTCTTTTTCTGTCGGATTTTTATCCACAAAGGGATGACGATAACGCAATCCTTCCAGTTCGCTGCCGGTTATTGTCCGTCCGCTCACCTTGTAATCAGATTCTTGTAATTTGCCGGCGGCTGCTATCGCGGTGAGCCTTTCTTTCGCGACAATCGAGACAAAATTTTCCCCGTTGTGCTTATACGACACCGCAACGTATTCGAGTGCGGGATTTACCGCTACCGCTAAATTGGCAGCGAGCGTCCACGGCGTTGTTGTCCATATCATAAAACAAATTCGTGCCCCGTCGCTCGTCGCTTGTCGCTCGACAAGGCCAAGCTGGACTAATTTTTCGATACTATCTTTGGCGACTGGAAAATTAACGTGTATGCTCGGCGACGGAATATCCTTATATTCCAGCTCCGCTTCCGCAAGGGCGGTTTCACAGCCGATTGACCAGTGAATCGGCCGAAGCTGCTTATAGACGAGGCCCTTACCGACAAGCTCCGCAAAGACCTCCAGAATACCGGCCTCGTATTGGGGTTTGAGTGTAAGATACGGATTTTCGAAATCGCCGAATATGCCGAGATTCTGGAATTGTTTGCCCTGGATTTTTACGAAATTGCTCGCATACTTCTTGCACCGCTGCCTGATTTCTGTTTTCGACATCGACGGTGCGCTATCGCCGAGTTCTGTCATTACCTTTGCCTCGATGGGCAGGCCGTGACAATCCCAGCCGGGAATGTAAGGCGCATCGAAACCCTGCATCGTCTTGTATTTGACGACTATGTCTTTCAATACCTTGTTGATAACGTGCCCCATGTGGATATCGCCGTTGGCGTAAGGGGGGCCATCGTGCAGGATATAAAGCGGTGCGTTTTGCCGGGCCTTGCGAATTTTGCCGTAAATTTCGTCTTTGGCCCATTTCTTTCGCATAACCGGCTCGCGTGAGACCAAATCCGCCTTCATCGCAAAATCCGTTTTCGGCAGATTGATACTGTCCTTGTAAATGTTCTTTCTTTCTTCAGACATCTGTAAAATCCTTAATCAGCGTAAAACAGTTATATTAAGTAAAATGGCGGGTATTGTCAACATTGCAACGCAGAATACAGGAGACAGAATACAGAACAAAAGAAGCCACAGATTACACTGATTAACACTGATTCTTTTTATAACTAAATACTGAATACTATCCGCCGCGGCGGACTAACGACTAATTCAGCCACAGAGAGCACAGAGGCCACAGAGAAATATTAGCCACAAAAAGGCACAAAAGGAAAAAGTAGAATAAAATAAGCCACAGATTTCACAGATTACACGGATTTTTAAAGACTCAATACGACAGACCAACGACAGATTTTTACCACAGAGATAACAGAGGGCATTCGCCTGCGGCGGACCTTCGGCACACAGAGGGATTTTTGCTGACTTGGTGTTCTCGGAAGATTTTTCATCCAAAAGTGAACTTTTTCCGAAAAAATCTTCCTCGTCCACGAAAATACTGACGTATTTTCTCTACAAAGTCAGCGAAATCGGTTAAATTGGCCGCAAGGCAGGCATTAAGAGGTATTGACATTTTATTTCCGGCGGGATAAATTGATTACAAATTTATACGCTTTTGGCGTAAAGTATTTTATAGTTAAGCTGCCAGGAGGATATTTATGAAGATAGTGCAGAAACAATATTATTATTTGATTCTATTGCTTGCCTGCCTGACAGTTCTCAATACTGCAGGATGTGAATCAAACAGCAGAGTCTTCTTTACGGGGGCACAATCCAAAAAGACAGTTTCTGCTGCAGCGTTGACAACAGAAAGTGCTCAGGATTTGATTAACGCCGGATATGTTAAAATTGGAATGATTCAGTCGGAATCTACCATGTGCGGAGAATCAGTTTCCAAGCAAGAGTTTAATAAGAATCCTCAAGCGGTAATCGATTCGATTGCACCTGAGAATAAAAAGACACTTGCAAACTACTATTCATCATTAGACAAAGAAGCCTGTTGTGAAGCAGCAAAAGCCGGAGGTGAAAAAATTCGTCTGGAGGAAATCAAGCATAGCTATCCTTATTCAGATAGCAACACTGTATCCCAGATGAATAAGGCTATGGCTGATGGCTTAACAATAAAATTTGTTTCAAGCATTAAGTATTGGTCTGTTTGGAAAAAAGGCAATTAAATTTGAATAATTGCAAAAATGGGATTAGGCATATTCCCTAAAATGGTATATTCATACCAGTCGATGGCATTTTATTTCCGGCAGATTAAATTGCTAACAAATAGTGTTGTATAATATTATGATAGGAGAGGAAAAAAATAATTATGAGTTCTACTTATGAAGATGCGATGTACGATATGTACATGGAGGAAGAAGCTCGTATAGAGCATGAATCCGAAATAATAAATAAAGCTATCGAAGGTCTTTCCGCTGAAAATATTAGTTTTTATTTGGGTACATACGGAGATGCCATAGAAAAAAGAATCAAAAAATGCTTGGATGAAGCAAATATATTATTAAAAATAAACATTTTGGGGTGGCATTAGTAACCTCTGTTACAGTTATTGAAATTATCTTTCGATTTTTTATTTTGCGTCCACTTGTTGAAGGTTCTTTTTTACCAGATAAATTATCAGAAATGCTGCTTCAAAGAATCCTTCCAGGGCAAACAAGTAGAGATCGCGATTTATTACCTGCTATAACAAAGCATTGGGGCATTCCGCTAACAGATGTAAAATTATCAGATGGTAGAAAGTTATGGGATACTCTGATAAATGAAACTTTCCCCAAAAGAAATACTTTTGTTCATAAAGCTGAATCTATAGAAGAAAAAACAGCCTTGTGTGCAATAGAATGCGCCAATATTTTGATTAAAGATGTTCTTGGTCAAATGTCTGAAAAGTTTGGTATTAGGTGGAAAGAAACAGGTATTTGGAATAAAATCGAATATAAAACAGAAAATGGCATTGTAGGTAGTAAGATATGTATACCATCCGACCCTTTTAAATAAAGAATCCTAACAGATCGCTTCTGAAAAATCGGGGATGTTTGTTTTTGAAAGTGCGGTGAAGTGACGGTCTAACCCAAAATCAGTGCAATCAGAAGCAACCCCCGCATAAATGCGGGGGCTATATATAACGGCAAAAGCGACCCCCGAATGAATGCGGGAAAAAACAACGACAAAGGCAACTCCCGCATAAATGAGAAAAGCAACCCCCCAATAAATTGGGGGGTTATATATTTTAAAAAAATCGGGGATGTTTGACGTTTTTGGATTATTCGATTTTGGATTTTAGATTTGAGTAAAGAAAAAGGTGAACAGAAGAGGTTAGAAAAGTATGAAGGGTGAGAAAGGTTTGAAAGGTAAAAAGGGAAGGAAAGGCGTAAAAGGTGAGAAAGGAGACGTTTACCGTTTTTGGAAGTGCGGTGAAGTGACGGTTTAAATATAAAAGCAGCCCCCGCATAAACAAAGACAAACAGCAACCCCCTCATAAATGAGGGGGCTATATATAACAACGAACGATAACCTCCATTGTAATCTGGGGACAGGATACTAATTTCTGGGCGGAGAATTAAAGTAAAGAAAAGGTGAACAGAAGAGGAGGTTAGAAAAGTGTGAAGGGTGAGAAAGGTTTGAAAGGTAAGAAGGGGAGGTAAGGCGTAAAAGGTGGGAAAGGAGACGTTTGTCGTTTTTGGATTATTTAATTTTAGATTTTGGATTTTAGATTTGCGATTATTCGATTTTGGATTTGGGTAAAAAAAAGGTGCACAGAAGAGGTTAGAAAAGTATGAAGGGTGAGAAAGGTTTGAAGGGGGATTGATTATTTTTAATCTGCGGAAATATACCCCTCACTCACGTTCGGGGCTCTGTTGGGAAATTTAGATAAGCGAACTCGCCGAAAAATTTACGGGCCATTTTGTCGTAGGCTTTAGCGGCGGCGATTTGGTTTTCAAAACAGCCGATATGTCGATATTTGTAATCATATCTGATTACAGCGAGCCATTTTTTCTTTTCCCTGCTCCAGGAAACGCCTTTATATTGAGAAGTTTTGCCCCAGCCTTTAGAATTGCGACAGTTATCAGCAACGGAGCAGATTCGGAGGTTGGACTTTCGGTTGTTTAAACCATTACGGTCAATATGGTCAACAACTTTTCCGGCAGGGGGATTGGTGATTACCCTGTGCATATATACATTTTTCCTATTAACGTTCCTGTAGGCATAAACTTTTTTTGCCTTGAGGTTTGCGGACCATTTAAAGGAATTAAGAAATTCATAATCTTCAGCGTCAACGATGGTGATGAAACCTTTAGTAAGTGGAATCAATCGGATTTGGGAGTTTATCGGCTGGACGACGGAGGGGCGGTCGATAACCGGTTCCGTTCGGTAGTTTCTGCAGAGTGAGCCCGCTGAAGGCGGGTCGAAGGAGTAAAGCCGGCCTCTGGCGCCATCTTTGTTAATGCAGACCAGAACAGGCTTGAATTTACCGATGGCCTTAATAAGGTAAATACACTTTTTGCAGGATTTCTCCAACCCCAACCCCCAAACGCGATTGTTTTTACCGCAGAGAGCGCTCCCTATAAATTGGATGTGCCAGCGCAAAATTGACGGGAAAATTGTCCGGAGAGGTTTTGGAATAGTTCGTAAGCGGTTGTAAATGAAAGAGTAAAAAAATTTTGAAAAATTTTGATTTTGCGCGCAACCCCCCAGCGCAAAATTGACGAAAAAATTGTCCGCCGGGCAAATACTGCGGATTCGCCTGCGGCGAACGTAGAAGTGTGGCCGCAAAAAGACAAAAAGGAAAAAGACAGGATTGACAGGATAACAAAGAAAGTGTGAAGAGTAAGAAAAGTTTGAAAGGTGAGAAAGGTTAAAGATGAAACTGAGACATGTGTTACTGCTGCGGGCACAAATGCCGCAGAGATATTTTCTGTTAAAAATAATACTTGTCTGAACTTTTCTAATACTGTAAAATCAAGCAATAAAATTAGCTGTAGAATGGAATCGGTTTAATCAGGAAAGGGAAACGAATGTCTAAAGGCCATGATGTTAAAAAAGTTGTAAAAAAGAAAGCGCAGAGAACATTACAAGAAAAACGCCTTGCAAAGAGAGCCAAAAAGGAAGGCAATCAGTTCTAAACAGAATCGGCTGGTTTAGAGAAAGCTGCCGACCCGCTGTGCTACGCACTTGGCGCAGCAAGCGCATCGCGGCGAGTTTTAATCGGCGGTAATTACCTCGTTAGAGAAAGCCGTAGATTTTAATTGGCCTGCCGCATGGCGTAAGCCATCCCTAAAGGGAGGCGGGTCCCTAACGGGGTCTACTTCAAATTTCTGTTCCAGAATTCCAGCATTGTTTTTTGAAGATGGATTTTGGCGGGCTTGTCGGATATACCGTGCTTTCGCATCGGATAAACCATCATCTCAAAAGTAATGCCGGCATCGACGAGGGCATCGGCAAACGCCTGGGCATTTTGCGGGTGAACATTATCGTCGTAAGTGCCGTGAATCAAAAGCAGCCTGCCGTGCAGGTCCTTTGCGTGTTTGACAAATGAGGTCTTTTCATATCCTTTCGGGTTATCCTTCGGTAGCTTCATACCTGCCTCCGCCCAGATGCTGTCGTAATACATCCAATCGGTGACCGGTGCGATTGCCACGCCCGCCTTGAATTCCTTTGTGTGCGTGAGTCCGAGGAGCGTGTAAGAACCGCCGCCGCTTGCGCCCCACAGGCCGACATTGTTCGCATCGGTGAAAGTTTGCTGCTTGAGCCACCGGACGGCATCGACCAGGTCGTTAAGCTCGCAATCCGCCCACATCTGGCCTACAATTAGGTTGGAGTAGGCCTTGCTTATGGCGGTTGCGCTCCTGTTATCGAATTTGAAGAGGATGTAACCATTATCGAGGAAAACCTGGTCGGAAAAGACTGTGCTTTGCCAGCCGTTTAGAACCTCCGGCGCCAGCGGCCCGCCATAGACATAAATAATAGCGGGGTATTTTTTATTCGGGTCAAAATTCTTAGGTTTGCTAATCATCGCCGGCATCTCGAAACCGTCTCTCGCTTTAACAGTTAAAAGCTGCGGATAGACAAGGTTAAGCTCCCCGATTTTGTCCGTCTTTGACTGCCATAACACGAATTTGTTTTTCCCTTCATTGGTGCAGAGAGAAACCGAAGCCGGCGTGGTAATACTTGAGAAGGTATCAAAATAGAATTTACCGTCAGTGCTGAAGGTAATCTGGTGCATTCCATCCTGCTCTGTTATTCGCTGCAGACCTGTGCCGTCCAGCTTGATTTTATAAAGATGGCGTTCGATTGATGATTTTTCTTTGCTGCCGAAATAAATCCATCCGCCGTCCTCATCGATACTGGCGATTGATTTTAGAATCCATGAAGGTCCGCCGTTGATTGAGCAGGCGGACCACTTGCCTTTTGTGATTTGCCGGACTAACCGGCCTTCCATCGTGTATAAATAGAGATGTGAGAAGCCGTCCCTGTTTGAAAGCCAGATGAAGCGCTTGCCGTCTTTGAGAAAATAAAGGTCGTCTGTTGCATCAATCCAGCCTTTATCGCGCTCTGTGAAAATCAGGGTGGCTTTTCCGGAGTCCTTATCCATAAAATATATATCTAATTTGTTCTGGTTTCGGTTAAGGAGTTCTGCGCAGAGTGTTTTGTTGTCGGGCAGCCATTTGACGCGCGCGATGTATTCGTAAGGGATTTCGCTGGCGTCAAGCTGCGAGAGCTGATTGCCCCTGACGTCCGCAACGCACAGCCTGACACCCGGGTTCTGCTGTCCTGCTTTTGGGTACCGCTGCGTAATAAGGCGCGGCGTCTGCGGTTTAAAATCCACAAAATAGGCTATCGGCACACTGGATTCATCGCTCTTGAGATACGCTATGGAATTGGAATCGTCCGACCACCAGTAAGCGCAATCTTCTCTGCCGAAAATTTCTTCCCAATAGACATAACTCAGCGTGCCGTTGAGAATTGTATCGCTGCCATCGGTCGTTATATGTGTTTCTTTTTGTTTGTTGACATCATAGACAAAAAGGTCGTTATCACGGACATAAGCGATTTTTTTGCCGTCCGGGGAAAATCTTATCGCCTTTTCCTCACTTTTCGTTTCCACTACCCGCCTGAACTGCGATTTGTCTATTTCGAGAAGAAAAATATCATTGTCAAATTCGTACAGCGCAAACTTACCGTTTTTATCGAAGCCGGTCGGCCAGCCCAGCTTCTTTTCCGCGGCGCTGCCGATTATTTTTCCAAGACTCTCGAAGGCCTTGTCTTTGTTGAAAGCAGCCTTTCTTTTTCCCGTTCGCGGGTCGAGCCTTTCTATCATTTGCTCATTTGGGTCTTTCGATGAATCGCAAATGTACGCCGTCCCGTCATCGAGCCAGAAGAACTGGCCAAGCTCCGTAAGCTTTTTGCACTCGTCGCTGCTCGCCCATTCGAGTGTAATCTTTTTTTCCTGTGAGGATGCCGGATTTGCAAAAATTGAAATTAAAACTGCGGACATCAAACAAACGAAGCTGCGTCTTGTCATTTCTTACCCTTCCTTATTCTGGCTTCCGAATTCTGTTTTTTATTTCCTCCCGAGGCAGATATCCGCATACTCCTTTGAGACTGCACTTGTTAGTAATCGGCAGCCTGTTTTGGTTATGATTACATTATCTTCGATTCGCACGCCGATTTTTCCCGGTATGTATATCCCCGGCTCAACCGTCAGAATCATACCTTCTTTTAGTTTTTCTTTGCTTTTAATCGCCAGGAACGGGTCTTCGTGTATTTCGAGTCCGAAGCCGTGGCCTGTGCCGTGCTGATAGGGGGGCAAATCGTTCTTTGCAATCGTCTCGCGTGCAACTTTTTCCGGAAGTTTATTCGGTGTTCCCGGCCTAATCGTCGCTATCGCTGCCGCCTGCGCTGCTTTAACAGTTTTATAAACCTTTTCGAAAAACGGATTTGGCTTACCGATAAGATATGTGCGGGTCATATCGCAGCGGTAATGATTGAATTCCGCTCCGAAATCGATAAGAACCGAGTCATTCGCTTTCAGTTTAGTTTCTCCCGGCTGATGATGCGGCCGCGAGGCGTTTGGTCCGAAAGCGAGGATTGTCTCAAAACCGTTTTTGCCGCCGAACCGCCTGAACTGGTAATCGAGAAATCCTGCAGCTTCGTTCTCTGTGACGCCGGGTCGCAAAAACTTCAGCGTTTCTTTCAGCGCCTTATCCGAAATCTCTATCGCTTTTTTTATCGAGGCAAGCTCGAACGAATCCTTTATGCTCCTGCCCGGCTCTGCGAACTTCGATACGGTTCGCAGCCTTGCCCTTACCATTTTCTCCAGCAGCCAGAAATCCTTGACCCCAATGGCATCCTCAACAGCCACCGTCCTTACGGTCTTAAGCTCTTTAACAAGGATTGCCAGGGTATTGTGCAGAGTTTCCTTACGCAGGACTAATTTGCACTTAACGCATTCCTTTTCGGCCTGCTCAATGTATCTGCTGTCGGTTAGTAGATACGTATTGGCCGCCGTCACCACAGTCCAACTGTCGTGGCCGAGAAAGCCCGTCAGGTAACTTACGTTTGCGGGCTTTATGAACAAAAGGCAGTTAATATTTTTTTTCTTCATAAGCCTGCGGACCGTCTGGATACGATTACTGATGAGTTTGCCGTCAATCATAATTTTGCTCCCAAAAATATATTGAAAATCATACTATTGATTAACAATCCTATCGCCAAAAGTAAAGGGTTTTCTTGACTAACGGCAGCGTGCCATTTCCAAAAACACTTGTCAATCCGGCGCCTGATGGACGATAAAATACGAAATGATGGGTAAATACAGGCTATTTTTATAAAACGTAAAACTATGGAGCAGAACGGTCAGCCGGCAAAAAACAGTGACAAGATGGACTACTACAGGTGGATGGGGTTCGGGTTCGAATTCTGCGGCGTGATAGCCGTTTGCTGCTATGGGGGATACCGGCTCGACGCTTATTTCAACACAAGCCCATGGCTGCTGCTGGCGGGTTTTTTCATCGGTTTTATGGGTATGCTTTATTTAACCATTAAAGATTTATGGAAAAAGAGCGATAATAAGAGGAAATAGCGGCAGTGGATGCTCTGCCGGAAAAAAACTTAATCAGGGGTAATTTTTGAAAAATATCTTCTTCGGCAATATCGTTTTGGGTGAATTCAATCCGCTCGCCCCGGTATCAGCAGAGCCGTTGACTCATTTCTCTATAGGCCGATGGTCTGTTGTGGTAAGTAATCATATGTTTATGATTGCTGTGGCGGCGTTGCTTTTGGTTATCGTTATACCCCTGATTGTTCGCTCTCGCAAAATTGTTCCGGCCGGTCCGTACAATCTTATCGAGGCCGCCTGTGTGCTGCTGAGAGAACAGCTTGCGATGCCGATTCTCGGCCCGCTCACCGACAAATTTATCAGCTTTATCTGGACGCTGTTTTTCTTCGTCCTTACGCTCAACCTGCTCGGAATGGTTCCTTTCGAGAAGGTAATTGTCCTTTTAACGGGGAAAGAAAATTATTACGGCGGGGCTGCCACGGCGAATATCTGGATAACGGGCGCACTGGCGATAACAGCATTTCTTACATCAATTGTCGCAGGAGTGAAAGAAAAGGGATTGTGGAAGTTCCTTGTAGGTCTGGCTCCGCCGGTACCGTGGTGGATAGCTCCTTTTATATATTTTCTGGAAATAATAACCCTGTTTATACGTCCTTTAACGCTGGCGATTCGTCTTTTTGCAAATATCATGGCGGGCCATATGCTGATTGGGACTTTGTTGGGACTGATATTCATTTTTAAGAATTATTTTGTGGCGACGGCTTCGGTTTTAACTGTTGTGGCGCTGTCGCTGCTGGATTTGCTCGTTGCCTTTATACAGGCTTACATATTTGCGTTTTTGTCAACCTTGTATATAGGTTTTTCCGTAAAATCTGAACATTAAAACCAATTTTGTTTGGAGGTAAAATTCAATGACAGGATTAATGAGTATGAGTATGGGATTGCTGGCGGCAATCGAAGGCGTTTCAGGCCTTGCGGGCATGGGAGCTGCAATCGGATGCGGCCTGGCAATCGTAGGTGCGGGCCTCGGTATCGGCCTGATTGGAAGCAAGGCTGCCGAAGCGATAGGGCGTCAGCCGGAAGCACAGGGCAAGATATTTACTTCAATGATTATTTCTGCGGCCCTCATTGAAGGCGTGACGTTTTTTGCACTGGTAATATGCTTTTTGGTTTTATTCTGGCTCAAATAAAAACTATGAAGATACTTTTCTGCTTAATCCTATTGTTTGCGTGTTCCGTGGCGATTGCGGAAGAAACCCAGCCTGCCGCCGAGCAGGGAATTTTCAACGGCACTGTTGCTGATGCCCTGTGGACGGTCATTGCCTTTACGGCACTGGTGATTCTCCTTAAAAAATTTGCATGGAAACCAATTCTTGCAAATCTTCAGGAGAGGCACGACCACATTGCACACCAGATTCAGGCTGCTCAGGATACTCGCCAGCAGGCGGAAAAACTCCTCGATGACCACAAGCAAAAAGGTTTCCAGATCGTCAACGATGCCACCGACCAGGCTCAGCTCCGCACGCAGCAGCTTTTAGACAAGGCCCAGCAGCAGGCAATCGAGTTGAAACGAAAATCCGATGAAGACATCAGCAATGCACGGGCAGCGTTTTCCGAACATATCTGGAAGCAGTCCTCTGACGTAATCCTGGCTCTAAGCTCCAAGATTCTCGAAAAGACCGTCACAAAAGAGGATAACGAGCGCCTCATCAACGAGACTATTGAGAAACTCAGGCAGGAGAACCCCAAGTGAAAGGTTCGACTCTTATATCCTCCTCCGGCGCTCATATAAGCAAGATATACGTTGATGCCCTGTTTTCGCTTGCCGGGGAGATGAATGTTATCGATGACGTGAAAACCGACCTTGATTCGCTTGCGGTTTTCGCGGACGAGGAAAAGGATTTTCTCGCTTTGCTGGAGTCGCCTTATTTTAATACCGGCAGCAAGATAGAATTTATCGAAAAAGTTTTTTCCGGCCGGTATCAGGAAATTACCCTGAATTTTCTTTCCGTTGTAATCAAAAATGGCCGCGTCGAATATCTGCCCGTTATGATAGAGACATACAGCCGGCTGTGGTTCGAGTATTACCATTGCTGCCCCGTTACTGCAACCACAAGCGAACCGCTGAGCGATGAACGGGTTAGCAGCCTTTCACACCAGATTGCGGCGGCCATACAAAAGAACATCGAATTAAAAGTTGTTGTTGACCCGTCGATTATTGGCGGAGTTATAATCCGGTACAGCGATAACGTTATCGACAATTCCGTGAAAAGAAGGCTCACCGAAGCCGTTAAAAACATAAGAATTCATTGCAGGGAACGGGGACGAATCGATGAAGTTTAATATTAACGAAGTAAGCAATATTCTAAAAGAAGAAATAAAGCAGTATAAAACGAAACTCGGCATATCGAAGGTCGGGCGCGTCGTAGAAGTCGGCGACGGGATTGCCCGCATTTACGGCCTCGATGACGTGATGTCGGGGGAGATGCTCGAATTTGAAAACGGCGTTCCGGGCGAAGTTTTTAACCTCGATGAGAACAGCGTCGGCGCCGTTATTTACGGCAAGTTCGACCAGGTTCGCGAAGGTTCCGACGTGCGTGCGACGGGAAAGCTCCTGTCGATTCCTGTCGGAGATGCTCTTCTCGGCAGGGTAGTCAACGCACTTTGTCAGCCGGTCGATGGCGGCGCCAATATCGAGACAAACACCTCTCGCTGGATTGAAACAGAAGCGCCTGGGATTGCAGGAAGGCAGCCCGTAAAGCAGCCGCTCCAGACGGGCATTAAAAGTATAGATTCTATGATTCCCATAGGCAGAGGCCAGCGGGAACTCATAATTGGCGACAGGAAAACAGGAAAAACTTCCATTGCTCTCGATACTATCATCAACCAGAAAGATAAAAACGTAATCTGCATTTACGTTGCAATCGGACAGAAGGATTCCACTGTTGCCGAAATCGTCGATACTCTCAAACGTCATAACGCGATGGCTTATACAATGGTGATTGTCGCATCCGCGGCAGATAGCGCCCCTATGCAATATATCGCACCATATACCGGCTGCACCCTCGCCGAGTATTTTATGTACGACAAGCATCAGGACACCCTTTGCGTTTATGATGATTTGAGCAAACACGCGGTCGCATACAGGCAGTTAAGTCTGCTCCTTCGCAGGCCGCCGGGCAGAGAAGCTTACCCGGGCGACATTTTTTATCTGCACAGCAGGCTTCTCGAACGCAGCGCGAAACTTTCAGAAAAACTCGGCGGCGGGTCTATGACGGCGCTGCCGATTGTGGAAACACTCGAACGGCAGATGTCCGCTTATATTCCGACAAATGTAATCTCGATTACCGACGGCCAGATTTACCTCGACAAGGATTTGTTTTACTCTGGCATCAGGCCGGCCATCGATGTCGGCATCAGCGTGAGCAGGGTAGGCGGCAACGCGCAGGTGGATGCGATGAAAAAGGTCGCCGCAAGACTGCGTCTTGAACTGGCCGCTCATCGCGAGCTGCAGGATTTTGCCCGGATGGGAACCGAGCTTGATTCCTCCTCGCAGGCTCAGCTTGACCGGGGCAACCGTATGGTGGAGCTTCTCAAACAGCCGCAGTTTTCTCCAATGGGCGTTGGCCGGCAAGTCATAACGATTTACGCCGGCTCTGCGGGCTTGCTGGACGACACGCCGCAAAAGGAAGTAAGCCATTTTATGACCGCCTTCCTCGACTGGCTCACGTCGAAGCACCCGGATTATATCGACCAAATCGACAAGACCGGCAAATTCGAAACTTCTCTCGCTGAACAAATTAAAGAAGCGTTCGGCACATTCAAAACAATGTCTAAATCGGGTTCTCTAAAGTAATGGCGTCAGAAAGACAAATACTTTCCAGGCTCAGGGCTATCACCAATATCTGCAGAATTACGCGGACGATGGAGATGATGTCCACCGCCAAATACAAGGCTTACCGGGAAAAGTTGTCTGACACGGTCGATTTTTATGACGCCCTCGCACAGGCAGCGTATTTGCTGATTAGTTCCAACGAACCTCTCAACCATCCTCTTCTCAATGAAAATTCATCGGGCCGTACGGCGTTGCTTGCAATCGGTTCCGACAGGGGGCTTTGCGGCTCATTCAATAATCGCGTCTGCCGTATCGTCGAGGGAAATATCAGTTCATTAAAAGAGCGGGGCAAAAAAGTGGATGTCTATGCAACAGGAGCAAGGCTGATTCACGTCCTCAACTCTCACAATATGAAACCCGCAAAGGCTTATACCGAAATTCAGGAGATGCCGACCGACCTGCAGTTAGACGAGATTTCGCAGTACTTCTGCGATGAATATATGGCAGGCAGGCTCGATTTTTTCGGCATCGTCTATATGCGATTTTATTCTGTGACGAGTCAGCAGGCACAAACCCTCACCGTTTTGCCGCTTACGGAGCTGATTGATGACCTCGCTACAAGGTCGAAGGTAATCTGGCCATGGGATTACACAATTGATGATTTCTTTCTCTCACCTTCCGCCGGCAGCGCAATTGAAGACCTTGCGAAAATGATTATTCGCTCCGCCATTCAGAATTGTTTTATGGAGACTGTGCTTTCCGAACACATCGCACGGATGATTGCGATGAGAAGCGCCACAGAAAATGCAAATGATATGATAAGACAGCTCAAAGGCGACTATAACAGGGCAAGACAAACACATATTACAGCAGAACTGCTCGATATAATCGGGCCAACCGGAGTCGTTCACGATGAATAAAGGTAAAATTACGCAGGTTATTGGAAGTGTTTTGGATGCGGCATTTGAACCGCAGAATGCACCGGCAATTTACAATGCCCTTGAAATTAACGCCGACCTTGGCAAGGGTCAGCAAAAATTGATTGCCGAGGTCCAGCAGCATCTCGGCGGCGGGCACGTAAGGGCAGTTTCACTCGGAAGCGCTCTGGGCCTTCGGCGCGGTATGGAGGTAATCGATACCGGCCAGCCCCTAATGGTTCCGGTCGGCAAAGAGACGCTGGGCAGGGTGTTTAACCTTCTCGGAGAGCCGATTGACGAAAAAGGGCCGGTCACAACTCGCGAGAAAAAACCCATTCACCGTGACCCGCCGCTGCTGACGGAGTTGCTGCCGAGAACAGAGATGTTCGAGACAGGCATAAAGGTTGTTGACCTGCTCTGCCCATTCGTCCTCGGCGGAAAAACCGGCTTATTCGGCGGCGCCGGCGTTGGTAAAACAGTCGTCGTCCAGGAGCTTATCGCGAGAATCGCAACCAAGCACGGAGGCTTCTCCGTCTTCGCGGGCGTCGGCGAGCGTACCCGTGAGGGAAATGACCTTTGGCTCGAAATGCAGCGAACACATATCGCCGACAGCAAGGATACCGTTCTCGACCATACCTGCCTGATATTCGGCCAGATGAATGAGCCGCCGGGCGCAAGGTTGAGAGTGGCACTTACCGCTATGACGATGGCAGAATATTTCCGCGACAGCAATCTCGGACAGACGCTGCTGTTCATAGATAATATATTCAGATTTTCACAGGCAGGTTCGGAAGTATCGGCACTGCTCGGCAGGATACCTTCAGCGGTAGGTTATCAGCCAACCCTTTCTACCGAAATGGGTCAGCTTCAGGAAAGAATCGCATCTACAAGGACCGGCGCCATCACGAGCGTTCAGGCTATTTATGTTCCCGCGGATGACCTCACCGACCCCGCCGCCGTCACAGCTTTCGCTCATCTCGATTCATTTGTCGTTCTGAAACGCTCCATCACGGAAAAAGGTATTTATCCTGCCGTTGACCCGCTCGAGAGCACATCGCGAATCCTCGATGCCAACATTGTCGGCCAGGAGCATTACGACGTTGCCCAGAAAGTCCTCGAATATCTCCAGCGATATCACGACCTGCAGGATATTATTGCGATTCTCGGCGTTGACGAGCTTAGCAGGGATGACCAGGTTATTGTTGCGCGGGCAAGAAGGCTCGAACGGTTCTTTTCGCAGCCATTCCTGGTCACAAAGCAATTTACGGGCCTCGAAGGCAAATACGTCGAGAAAAACGATACCGTGCGCAGCTGTAAGGAAATCTGTGAAGGCAAATGGGACAGCCTTCCCGAAGAAGCCTTTATGTACGTCGGAACCGTCGAAGAGGCCGCCCAGAAAGCCCAGACTCTTAAATCGAGATAAACTAAATGGAAGAAGTTTCAACAAAATTCGAGTGTACCGTTATCGCTCCGTCGGGGAAAATTCTCGATTGTCCTGCATCCTCGGTTGTAATCCCTGCCCACGACGGCCAGCGGGGAATACTTTGCAACCATATCCCGATGTTTTGTGCTATCGGCCTCGGTATTATGGAGGTTCGAAAGGAAGCTCCTGAACTAAAGGAAATTCTAAAGCCGATATACGTTATGATTGACGGGGGCTTTGCTCTTTTCGCCGCCAATCTGCTCAAGGTCGTTGCTTATGACGCTGTAATTATCGATGGCCTCTCCGGCGAACAGATAGAACATATCAGGCAGAAGGAGCAAAAAAGACTTACCCGTAAAAACTTAACCAAAGCCGAACACGATAAAGAGCTTGCGAGGGCAGGCGTCCTCGAAAAGCTCATTGAGCTGCACAAAACCGCATAGTCGTTTCATTCGATTTGCCGAAGGCGGATTTTGCCGGTTTCGCCGTTTCGTTTTTTCTATTCAATTCTGTTGTAAAATCACATTCAAACTGGTATAGTGTGAAGCATCACGTATGAATGCAATCGAATTATTATCGCCTGCCAGGAATTCTGAAACCGCTTTTGCTGCCATTAAATGCGGTGCGGACGCAATCTATATCGGCGCTTCTTCTTTTGGCGCCAGGCAGCAGGCTTCCAACTCAATAGAGCAAATCAAAACCGTCGTCGATTTTGCGCATCCCTTTTATGCGAAGGTCTATGTCACGCTGAACACCATCCTCTTTGACAACGAACTATCCATAGCGGAAAAAATAATTCAGCAGCTTTACGACATCGGTATTGACGGCCTGATTATTCAGGATGCGGGCCTGCTCGAACTTGACCTGCCCCCAATTCCGCTGATTGCCAGCACGCAGATGAACAACGATACGCCTGAAAAAGTCCGCTTCCTCGAACAGGTCGGTTTCAGCCGGGTAATCCTCGCACGCGAACTTACAATTGAGCAGATTCGGCAAATCCGCAAAGCAACTTCCATTGAGCTGGAATGTTTTATTCACGGCTCGTTGTGCGTCGGGGCCAGCGGCCAATGCTATATGAGCTATGCCCTCGGCGGCAGGAGCGGTAATCGCGGGCAGTGCGCACAGCCCTGCAGAAAACTTTACTCGTTAAAAGACCCAAATGGAAAAACTCTTTTGCAAAACCGGCACCTGCTTTCACTCAAAGACCTCAATCTGTCGGAACACATCGAGCAGCTTATCGACGCCGGCATAACCGCCTTCAAAATCGAAGGAAGATTAAAAGAGATTCCTTATGTCGCAAACACGGTCGCTTTCTACAGGCAAAAACTCGACGCCGTTCTTCAAAAGAAAAATCTGCAACGTTCGTCCTCCGGCACTATTCAGCTTAATTTTAAACCCGACCCTGCAAAAACCTTTAATCGCGGTTTTACAGATTACGCCCTTAATATAAAGGACGACCACATCGGTTCGATTGATACCCCCAAATCCATCGGCGAATTTGTCGGCACCATCACCAAAATCGAAAAATCCTCTTTTGCAATCGCCAGCAACGTGCCTTTGCACGCCGCCGACGGTTTGTGCTTCTTCGACCAGAACGGGAATTTGACCGGCACCCTCGTGAACAAGGTCGAGGGGCAAAAAGTCTGGCCTCAAAAAACAGATGAGATAAAATTGAATCTGAAAATTTACCGTAATTACGACCACCAGTTCTCGAAACTGCTCGAAAAAAATCCCGCTGAAAGAAAAATACCGGTATCGATACTTTTTGAAGAAACTGAAAACGGTTTTTCGCTTACCGGTGCAGATGCCGATGGAAACAAGGCGGTTATCAAAATAGACGTCAAAAAACAGCCGGCACTGAAAAAACAAGAGGCACTGCAGACCATAACCACACAATTGAAAAAATTAGGCGGCACTATTTTTGAGTGTGATGACATCAGTTTCCAATTGAGCGAGCCTTATTTCTTTCCTGTTTCCACGCTTAATGCGGCAAGACGGGACCTGGTTCGGCAATTGCTTGAGATTCGAGAGGCGAATCGCCCGCGAAAAATCGGCCATATCCTGAAAAATTCTTTTCCGTATCCACCTGTGGTGAGTCCGCCTACGGCGGACCTGCGGCAAGTCGAACCGGAAAAGCGGCTTACATACCTCGGCAATTGTCTCAATGAAAAGGCTCGCGATTTTTACCGCAGACACGGCGTTGAAACAATAGAACCGGCTGCCGAATCGGGACTCGATATGGCCGGCAAATTAGTAATGACGACCAGATACTGCCTGCGAAAAGAGCTTGGCCTGTGTAAAGAGAAAGGGCAGGGGACTGCCGTCGAGCCGCTTATTCTTGTGGACGAAGATGGCAGGCAATTCCGCATCGTCTTTCACTGCGGCCGGTGCGGTATGGACATCTTTTTAATTTGACACAATCACCAAAATCAATAATAATTCATTATCTTTTTAAAGAACCGGTTATAAAACAATAAAACTATGCTAAAATCGGGACTAGCAGCTTATCTATGCATGTTTCGGCGATTGATTCTGTTCTTAACATTGACGCACTTGATGGTATCAGGCAGATTGAAGACAACAGCCTTGATTTAATCATTGCCGACCCGCCATATGGTCTTGGCAAAGACTACGGAAATGACTCTGACAAACGGCCAAAGCACGAGTTTTTAAAATGGACAGAAGAATGGCTTGACCTGATTATTCCCAAGATGAAAAACACAGGAAGCCTTTACTTTTTTGCCACGTGGCGATACAGCCCTGAAATATTTGTCTTTCTCAAGAAGCGATTGATTATGCTCAATGAGATTATCTGGGATCGCAAAGTTCCGAGTATGGGAGGCAGCACACGACGTTATTCTTCTGTTCATGATACTGTCGGTTTCTTTGCGAAAACCGAGGATTATTTCTTTGACATTGATGCTGTAAGAATCCCTTACGATGAAGAAACCAAAAAGGCAAGAACTCGCTCAATCTTTGTCGGGAAAAAATGGCTGGAGGTCGGATATAACCCGAAAGATTTATGGTCGGTTTCCAGGCTGCATCGCATTCATTCCGAGCGGGAAGAACATCCTACCCAGAAACCGCTGGAGATTATCGAGCGGATGGTAAAGGCGAGTTGTCCTAAAGGCGGCCTTGTTTGCGACCCATTTGCCGGTCCAGGCACAACTATTGAGGCCTGCATACGAAACGAACAACACTACATTGCATTTGAAATCAACCCCGAATACTGCCGGGTTATAGAAGACAGGATAAAACGAGTCCGTTCTGAAATTGAAAATCACCTGCCTTTATATTCAGATAATGGCATCAAGACTGTCAAACAGATAACTTCTCGCCCCACGCAGTCAACTTTATTTGAAAAACACTCTGTGAATAAGTAAAAGTTATTCTGAACAAAATTATTTTGTAAATTTTATAAATTCATCGATTAACTTTTTTGTAATCGGTCCGGGTTTGCCGTCTCCAATTACGGCGTCATCGAATTTTACGGCAGGAATAACATCTTTTGTGGTCACGCCGAGAAAAATTTCATCGGCATTCTTCGCTTGTGCAGCGGAGATAGATTTGTCTATAAATCTAATACCGATATTCCGCGCGGCTTTTACCACGTATTTGCGGGTAATCGAAGGCAAAACGTTTGCAGTCAAAGGTGCGGTCTGAATTACGCCGCCAAATACCGCGAAAAAGGCAGAGCTTGACCCTTCGGTTATCAAGCCGGCCTCATCGACGAGAATCGCCTCATCGCAGCCTTTTTTTGACGCATCCATTTTTGCAAGGACGTTCGGCAGCAGGTTCAGTGATTTTATTTGGCATTTCTTCCATCGCAAATCAGGATAGGTTGAGACCTTATAGCCGTTAATCTTTGATTTCGAGTAGTCGCCGATTTCGGAGATTGTCAGGAAAAAATTTGGCTGCATTTTAAGACCGGGGTTGTGGTCTCGCGGGCCGGAACCACGGGTTATGTGAAAATAAATCTTCGCATTCGGAATTTTCGCCGCCTCAAAGGCCTTCAAAACCCTGCTTCGGACCTGGCCTATATCGATACCGGCGATTTCAACGCCCGCCAGGCTGTTCTCAAAACGGGCAAGGTGGTCATCGAGAGCGAAGATTTTGCCGTTATAGCTTCGCAGCACCTCATAGACCCCGTCGCCGAAATACAGCCCGCGGTCGAGATAAGACCTGTCCAATTGGTTCGAATCCACGATTTTGTCGTCAATCATCGCAATGTTCATTTTTAAATCCCACTATAAAAAAAGCTTTACTTATAAACAGGAAAGCATATAATACACCTTTTTGGCAGGTTTTCAAATATAGAATACAGGAGTATCGAAATGTACGCAGTAATTGAACAGGGCGGCAAACAATATAAAGTCGCACAGGGCGATGTAATCCAAATAGAGCTTACGGATGTCAAACCGGAGGCCGAGCAGCTCGAAATGGATAAGGTTTTGTTTATCGGCGACGGCGAAAAAAGCAAAATCGGCAAACCCTTCGTTGAAGGCGCTAAAGTGACGGGTAAGTTTTCGACTAACGCCTCGGATGCGGTTATCGGCGGGCCGAAAATATACACGCAGCATTTTCGCAGGCGAAAAAACAGCAAAAAGCGAACCGGCCATCGGCAGAAATATCTGCAGCTGACTATCGAAAAAATTGAAGCTTAAAAAAATCAAAAATATAATTTGATGAACGCAGAGGCTGACCCCCGCGTTCTCTTGCGAAGGCAAGAGCGGGGGTCATCTTTTTTTGTTGTCGGTTCCCCATTAAAATTATAGAATCCTCTGACAGCCGGCGTTGCGGCTTGGGACGAATAAGGGCTTTTACAATGACAAAACTTATACCGCCATTAACAGAAGACGTTGTGCGGCAGCTTAAGGCAGGCGACGAGGTTGAAATAAGCGGAGTTATTTATACCGCCCGCGATATGGCGCACAGGAGATTGTGCCAGGCAATTCGGGATTCACAGGCGCTGCCGTTTGACATCAAGGGTGCGATTATCTATTTTATGGCGCCTACTCCCGCAAGACCCGGTAAAGTTATCGGTGCAGCCGGTTCGACTACATCTTCGAGAATGGACGAATTTAGCCCGGTTCTCATCGAGGCGGGATTACGGGCGATGATGGGAAAGGGCTATCGAAATCAGGCCGTTCGCGACTCGATGAAAAAATTCGGCGCGGTACATTTGTTCACGATAGGCGGGGCAGGGGCGCTGATTAGTAAATTCATCGTAAAGTCAGAGGTAATCGCTTATGATGATTTGGGCACCGAGGCCATAAGAAGACTGGAGGTCGTCAATTTTCCAGCGATAGTCGCTTACGATGCGGCCAGCCGCAGTATATATAACAAATAGAATACAGGACACAGAATACAGAATAAGGATGGCGGAAAATGAAAGCAGCAATTTTGGGATTATCCGGGTCCGGTAAAAGCACGCTCTTCAGTGCTGTCAGCGGGAAACACATATCAGCCGCAGGTGCAGTAGTAATTGAGGAGGCAATCGTTCCCGTGCCTGATGAAAGACTCGACTGGCTGACTGAATTATATAAACCGAAAAAGACTGTGCGTGCCACAATCGATTGCTTAGATGTGCCGGGTTTCGATTTTACGGCAGAGCATGGCAGGGTGGTTGCGAGCAGACTGGCAAGTAACATAAGGACCACTGATTTGCTCGTCCTGGTTATCAGGGGATTCGAGGATTTATCTCTGCCGGCTTACAGGGGTTCTGTTGATGCGGCTCGCGACCTGAATGAGTTAAAAACAGAACTGCTCCTTGTGGATTTGGAACTGGTCGCCACACGCATCGAGAGGTTAGAAAAACAGCTCCACAAGCCGACAAAGACGCACTCCGAAGACCAGGCCGAACTGGACCTGCAAAAAAGACTGCAATCCGCAATCGAATCTGAAAAGCCGATAAGCACCGCCATTAAGTCGAAAGAAGAGCTGCACCTTATCAAATCGCTCGGCTTTCTGACGTTAAAGCCAATGGTCGTTGCGGTCAATGTCGGCGAAGGCGGGCTGGACAAAAAATTTGATTTTCCTGGCCTGGAAAAAGATGTGCCCGTCATAAACGTCTGCGCCAAATTAGATTTGGAACTGTCGCAGCTCGACGCACAAAGCAGAAAAGATTTTATGGCAGACCTCGGGATGACGGAACCCGCAGCAGCAAAATTTGTCCGGGCGTGCTATTCGGCTCTCGGCCTGATTAGCTTCTTAACCGTTGGAGCAGATGAGGTGCGTGCCTGGCCAATAAAGCAGGGGACTATTGCACTCGACGCAGCAGGCAAAGTTCATTCGGACATCAGGCGCGGCTTTATAAAGGCGGAAACTTTCGGTTATAACGACATAAAAGAATTTAGCAGCGAAAAGGCTCTCAAGGCCGCCGGCAAAATCCGGCTCGAAGGAAAAGAATACGTCGTTCGCGACGGCGACATCATAGACTTTAAATTTAACGTCTAATTTGCGGATTGGATTTGCTTTTTTAAGAGCCTGTTCATTTTCGTTTTACTCACCGGGCTCGCCGGACTTCAGCCAGGCGATGGCCTGGTCTTTATCATCGAAATAGCGGACGTTGATTGATGAAAGGCTCGCCGTATTTCTAAAGAACGTGAACTCACTGGCGTGAGGAGAAGACTTGTCATACAGGCCGGCTATTTTAAAACCAGGGTCTACGCCAAACTCCTCAAGCAATTTCGGCAGATCGTCTATTTGCAGTATTGTAAAATCCGGCACCATATCCCGAAAGTCAATGAGCATCTTTTTGCAATTGTGTTTATGTGCAAAGGAATAAGCTTCTTCGCCCCATTTTTTGTGTTCCTCCCAGTCCATTTTGCCGGACAATTTCGTGATTACGATGCCTTCGTTTTTCAGGTAATCGATTGACCAATCCATTGCAAATGTCTCCTGTAAATTGTTTTTTATACGAATTTACCCGCCTTCGTCCGCCGAGGCGGACTTCGGCGGGTTTCGCCAAAGCAGGTGAAGAGGCCATCCGCCGTGGCGGATAAAACCATGGAGCTTCACATTTCCCGCATTAACCATCCGGTTCCGCATATTGAAATGTCTCTATAAAATATAATGATAAAATCTTTTTGAATCAACAGGCAAAATTATTTAAATTTCAGTAAATTCAGCAAATCCTTAATATAGATGGATTCAGCACGCATTTGCAGCCATTTAAATTTAGTGAAAAATTGAATTGTTCAATAAAACACCTATAATAGGCCTGTCGAATATCGAATTACGAAGCTGATAGAATTAAGGAATAAATGAGTCAGGCAAGTATAATTGCAATCGGCAATGAGATTTTGACCGGCCATACGGTCAATACGAACGCCGCATACCTCGCTGGAAAGCTGCTTTCGATAGGCGTTTCCGTCGTAAGCGACCATACCGTCGGCGACGACATCAACCGGATTGTGCAGACTATCGGTCTGGCAGCCGGTGAAGCAGATTTTGTTTTGATAACAGGCGGGCTTGGGCCAACTGAAGACGACCTTACCCGGCAGGCCTTGGCAAAATATTTAGATGCAGAACTGCGGCTCGATAGTGGATTACTTAAAAAGATTGAAGAGATGTTCGAGAGCCGCCGGATACCGATGCCTGCCAATAACAAACTCCAGGCATATCTGCCGAGCGGAACATCGGCAATTACAAACAACATCGGCACCGCCGCCGGTATCAGTGCAAAGCGGCAGGGCAAATCCATCTTTGTTATGCCCGGTGTCCCTTACGAAATGAAGCAAATGTTTGAAGAGTTTATTCTGCCGCAAATTGAAAAACAGGCCGGCAAAAATGGCGGGATGTTAGTTATACGAAAATTAAATTGCTTCGGCGCGGGCGAATCCAAAATCGCCGAAATGCTTTCCGACATAGCGGACCGAAAAAGAAATCCACAGATAAACTACACCGTAAATTACGGCGTTGTGACAATTCACATTACGGCCAGGGCGGATACGCTTAAAGAGGCAGCAAAGCTGGCTGACGCTGATGCCGAACTGATAAGCAAAAGACTGGGCAGTCTGGTCTTCAGCACAGGCGGGCAAACCCTCGCCGAGGTTGTAGGTCGGCTGCTTACCGCCGGCAAAAAAACCCTGGCGATAGCAGAATCCTGCACGGGGGGATTGCTTGGCTCTATGATAACCGACATCCCTGGCGCAAGCCGTTATTTCACACACGGCTGGATTACATACAGCAATAACGCCAAAATAACCGAGCTTGGCGTGCCGGCAGAATTGATTGAAAAATATGGTGCTGTGAGCGAAGAAGTTGCCTCCGCAATGGCAAATCAGGCCAAAAAAAGGGCCGTAACAAATTATGCAATCGCTATAACCGGTATAGCCGGACCTGACGGCGGCACCGCGCAAAAACCCGCCGGACTCGTATTTATCGGCATTGCGGGGCCGGCAGGAGTAGAAACCAAGCGGTTCGTATTCACTGGCAACCGCACAGCTATCAGAATCAGTGCCTCTACTACCGCATTAAATGCCCTCAGGCTCAAGCTTCAAATTGACTAAATTTGACATTGTTGCTATAATAGCTATTATACCAGCCTTAAAAAAGGACGAAATTAAAGGTTAAGATGGCAAAAGCGAAAAGACATTTAGGCGAAATCCTATACCGTGCCGGTATTGTCGAAAAACAGGCCCTCGTTGACGCTATTCGAGATGCCAAAAAAAGCAATAAAAGGCTCGGCGAGGTGCTGCTGGAACGCAAACTTTTAAGCGAGGATATGCTCGCAAAGGCGGTTGCAAAACAGTTCAACCTCAAATACGTTGACCTCAATAAAATTACCATACCCGAAGATGCCCTCAAAATAGTCGATGTGAGCATCCTGAGGAAATTTAATGTTTTGCCTATAGGCACCGAAAACGGCACGATGAAGCTGGCTATTTCCGACCCGATGAATCTCGAGGCCATGGATGCCATTCGTTTCAGGCTGAATACCGAACTCGATTGTTATGTCGCAAGCCCTTCTCAGATTCGCTCGTTCCTGGAAGAATCCGTCGATACGGAAAAACAAGAAGAGGACGACAAATTAAAGCACAGTATCGACGCTACTGCAGCCGAGCTTATCGAGGCAAGCGCCGATTTTCAGTCAGTGCTCAAAGGTAGTACTGTCTCTGCGGATGAAGACGGGCCTATCGTAAGGCTCGTCAACATTATCATCGACAGCGCCTATTTTACGCGGGCAAGCGATATTCACATTGAGCCAATGAACGACCGCGTCCGCGTCAGATACCGCATTGACGGCGTCTGCATCGAAAAAGACAGCATCCCCAAGAATATGCAGCCTGCGCTTATGACGAGGCTCAAGATTTTGTCCGGTATGGATATTGCCGAAAAGAGGCTTCCCCAGGACGGAAGAATTAAGCGAAATATCGGCGGGCAGGATATTGATTTCCGTGTCTCGGCTCTGCCCGGAAACCACGGCGAAAGTGTTGTGCTTCGTATTCTGAGGCCCGATGCCGTCAATATCGGCATTCGCTCACTCGGTTTCGAGCAGGATGATTACGAACGGTTTCAGAAGATAATCAAAAGGCCTAACGGCATATTTCTTGTGACGGGACCTACCGGAAGCGGAAAAACAACTACCCTTTATGCCGCTCTGCAGGAGCTTAACAAATCCGACAAAAAGATTATTACCGCAGAAGACCCGGTCGAGTATAACTTCGACGGGATGAATCAGTGCCAGATTAAGGATGATATCGGGCTGTCGTTCGAGAGAATCCTTCGTGCGATGTTGCGACAGGCGCCGAACATAATTCTCATCGGCGAAATCCGCGATGGTATTGTGGCGGATATTGCAATCCAGGCTGCTCTTACAGGCCACCTTGTATTCAGCACTCTCCATACCAACGATGCTCCCAGCGCCATTACCAGGCTTATCGATATGGGCGTAAAACCTTTCCTCGTTGCCAGTTCCATTCAGGCGATTATGGCACAACGCCTTATTAGAGTTATCTGTAAAAATTGTAAAGCTGTCGATGAGCATCCGGACCCAAGACAACTCAAAATGCTGAAAATCACTCCCGAAGACTTAAGAAAAAATCCTGTCTACAAAGGAAGAGGCTGCACTCAATGCCAGCAGACAGGCTATAAAGGCCGACTGGCTCTCTTTGAAATGGTTGAGATGAATAACGAGATGAGAGAGCTGGCTTTTTCAAAGGCGACCACATCTGAACTGCGAAAGGCCGCCATTTTATCCGGTATGAGAACTCTCGCTGAGGATGGAAAGATTAAAATCTTTAAGGGGATAACTACGCCTGACGAAGTTGTAAAGACGGCACAAACAGAAGCTGTGATAGCCGAGTAATTATATCATATTTAAGGGTTAAGTAATGGCAACGATTAATATGGACCGCCTCCTGCAGGCCTGCGTTTCGCAGGACTCATCCGATATACACTTGACGGTAGGCAGACCTCCTGTATTCAGAGTTGACGGAAAGTTAAGGTCGCTCGAAACAAAAGTTCTTATGCCCGATGACACAGCAGCGCTTATGAAAAGCATTACCCCGGAACGAAATCAGCAGGAGCTTCAGGAAGAAGGCGGCACCGACTTTGGTTTTGCTTTCGGCGACAAGGCCCGTTTTCGTGTCTCCGTTTTCAAGCAGAGGGGAAATGTCACGCTTGTTTTGCGATTGATTCCCACAAAGATTTTGTCCTTCGATGCAATCGGGCTGCCCAAAATTTGTGCCGCCCTCTGCCGAAGACCGAGGGGTATGTTTCTTGTGACGGGACCTACCGGGAGCGGCAAAACCACAACGCTGGCCACAATGATAAATTACATTAACGATAACTTTGACAGGCACATCGTCACAGTCGAAGACCCAATCGAATATTACCACAGCCACAAAAAATCGATTATCAACCAGAGAGAGGTTGGCATTGATGTTCCAAGCTTCTCGGAGGCATTAAGGCGTGTCTTGAGGCAGGACCCCGACGTAATTCTGGTCGGCGAGCTTCGAGACCTCGAAACGATAGAGGCTGCCATCAGGGCCGCAGAAACAGGCCACCTTGTATTCAGCACGCTTCACACTACAAGCGCAGCAGGCACCATCACGAGAATTATCGACGTGTTCCCCGTCAACCAGCAGGACCAGATTCGCACACAGCTGAGTATAAATTTGCTTGCGGTGCTTAGCCAGACTCTTTGCCCGCTCGCAAAAGGCAGGGGAAGGGTCGCCGCCTATGAATTTATGGTCGTCACACCTGCCATTGCAAACCTTATCAGGGAAAACAAGTCTTACAGAATTGATTCGAGCATCCAGACAGGTAAAAAATTGGGCATGCAGCTCCTCGATGAACACCTCTGGCAGTTGTATGATAGCGGCACAATTACCCTCGAAGAACTGCTCGATAAAGGCCGCGAACCGGGACCCCTGCAGGATAAGGCTATGGCGAAACTTAAGAAAATGAAGTCACAGCAGCTTGGCGATGACTTCGGCCCAATCCTGAGAACATAGCAGCTTTTGCCTTTCTCGCCTCAATCTGATTTGTTGACGGATACGAGACCTCCAAGTCAATCGTCTATAGTAATTCTCTGTCAATCGCCGATTAATAAATCAGGTCTATACCCGATTGGATTGCTTGTCATCAGGTCTGTATTTATAATGTCTGCTAACAAGAGCAGGGGGGCAGCTTTGAAAGGGCAAAAATGAAACAGGAAAATATCGGCCTCTATTACAAAAATGTCACCGAGGAAATTATCGGTGATGAAGGTATTTCACAAAAACAGTTCGAGGGGCTGGCGGAACTTTCCAAACCTGTCATCAGGCAAATCAACCAGCAAAGGCAGGCGGGGGAAACGGCTTACCGTGATTTGCCTTACAAAAAAGAAACCATCAAAGAAATCAAAGAGCTGGCAGGAAGCTTAAAAAAAACCTGTGAGAATTTTGTCGTGCTTGGTATCGGGGGTTCCGCTCTCGGCAACATCGCCCTGCAGACTGCACTCAATCCATATATGTACAACCTAAATGATTCACACAGGCAAACCCCTCGCCTTTTTGTGTTTGATAATGTTGACCCGATGCAATTTGCCTCGTTTCTTGGCTGGGTCGGGAGCAGGTTGGACAAAACAGTTTTCAATGTAATAAGCAAATCAGGACAGACTGCCGAAACTGCCTCGCAGTTTTTGATTATCCGGAAAATGCTCCTCGATAAGTTCGGCCCGGATGGTCTGCGAAAACATATTATCGCCACAACAGATGCGAAGGCGGGGACCTTGCGCAAAATCGCAGACGGGGAGAAACTACCGACTTTGGCAGTGCCTGACGGGGTGGGCGGCAGGTTCAGTGTTTTGAGCGCCGTCGGACTTTTAAGCGCCGCCGTCTGCGGCATCGACATCGAGCAGCTTCTGGCCGGCGCAGCTGATATGGACAAAAAGGTAAGCGATGATGATTTTTACAAAAATCCCGCGGCGATAAATGCGGCAATAAATTTCCACTTCTACAACAGGGGCAAGAGACTATCCGTTATGATGCCTTACAGTTACGCCCTCAAGGATTTGGCTGACTGGTACAGACAGCTCTGGGCAGAGAGCCTCGGAAAGGCGAAGACCATCGCCGGCAATGATGTGCATATCGGGCCGACGCCCATCAAGGCCATCGGCGCAACCGACCAACACAGCCAGGTTCAGCTTTATCGCGAAGGACCCAACGATAAATTGTTTACATTCCTGCAGGTTGAAAATTTCGGCGATGCCCTTAAAATCGGGCAGTCGCCCGATAACGCACCTGAACTGCAATACCTGGCACAAAAAGATATGGCCGAACTATTAAATTGCGAAAAAATGGCGACAGAATATGCTCTATTGAAGGATAAAAGGCCGTGCCTTACCGTGATTTTTCCGGAAATTAGCGCTTACACAGTCGGCCAGTTCATTTATCTTTACGAGGTGACGACTTCTATTGCAGGCGCATTATTTAACATCAACGCTTACGACCAGCCTGCCGTTGAGCTTGGAAAACACGCCACCTTCGCACTGATGGGAAAAGAAGGAAATTTCACGAATTCTCTTTCTTACGGCCAATTCGCCGGGCAAATCAGGGAGCTTACGGAGCTTGACAAACATTACCTCGTCTGATAAACCAACAGGGTAGTTTCTCGTTATTAAACGGAGATATAATATGAATTATGCTGTAATAATGGCAGGGGGGTCGGGCAAACGGCTGTGGCCGCTGAGCAGGCAAAAAAGGCCCAAGCAGGTTCTCAAGCTCCTCGACGGCCAAACCCTGCTTCGCCTGTGCTACCAGAGGCTTATCCCGATATTCGACAAAGAGAGGATTATCGTCCAGACTAACGCCGCCTACGTGGGGCTTGTTCGCGAAAACCTGCCTGAGATACCGGCACAGAATATTATCGCCGAGCCTTGTGTCCGCGATACCGCCGGCGCTATCGGTCTGGCGGCCTCCGTCCTCGTAAAAAAAGATGCCGATGCGACTATGGCTATGCTTACCGCCGACCAGCTTATTGAACCACCGCAGGCCCTGGCCTCCGCCCTCAAGGACGGCCTCGCTTTCGTAAATAGTTTTCCTCAAAATTTGCTCACCTTCGCAATTACTCCGACTGCCCCGAGCACGGAATTTGGCTATATAAGATGCGTCCAGCCGAAAAAATATCCCTGCTGCGACAGCGAAATTTTCAAGGTAGATTCATTCAAGGAAAAACCCGACGAGCAAACCGCAAAAAAATATCTCGAAGATGGAAATTTTCTCTGGAATTCCGGGATGTTTTTATGGAAGGCAAAGACAATTCTCGAAAATCTGGAAAAGTTCCTACCTGAATCGACTGAGCCTCTCCAGAACATCCGGCAGGCCTGGGCAGAACCCGAACAGAAAACCACACTCTACGAGTGGTTTACGAAAATCCCGAAAATCAGCATCGACTTTGCCGTTATGGAAAATGCCGACAACGTTTATGCCATCAGGCTCGACTGCAAATGGCTTGACCTCGGCGCCTTTACCGCTCTGGCGGATTTCATCGATTCCGACAGCGACAACAACATCATCGTTGCCGGCCACAGCGAGCTTCTAAACTGCAAAAACAATATAATCGTCACCGAGCAGCAGGACCATCTGATTGCGGCTATCGGCCTTGAAAATATGGTCGTTGCTCATACGCCTGATGCAACGCTCATCTGCAGCAAAGAAGACGCAAAAAGGCTCAAAGAGCTGATTGAAGCTATTCGTCAGCACGAGGGCGACAGATTCCTGTAATCTTTCTTATGAGATACCTTGCCATTGATTACGGAAAAAAGCGAACGGGTCTTGCAATCTGCGACCCGACGGAGATCTTTGTCTCGCCTCTCGATGTAATAAAAGACCAGAAAGACCTTCTAAACAAAATCACCAACCTCATCGCATCTGAAAATATCGGAGCAATTGTTTTGGGCCTTCCCTTGAATATGGACGATTCTGTCGGCCCGCAGGCGACAACAGTAAAAAAATTCGCAAAGCAGCTGAAAAAACTTATTTCTATTCCTGTGTATTTTCAGGATGAGCGATTGAGCAGTTTCGCAGCCGAGGAAGAGTTGGCTGATATTGAAATTCCGAAGAAGCAAAAAAAGGAAAGGCTTGACGCCCTCGCCGCCGCTAATATCTTAGAGAGTTTCCTTGAGAGAAAAAGAATAAGATAGGAATCAACTTCCTCTATACTCTGCTTTTATAAGCCGCGATGGCGGCATCAATCACGGTTTTGACCGGCACGTTATATTTTTGTGCCGCAGCGTTGCAATCTGAAAATTCCGGCTTGCAAAAGACAACTTTGCCATCGAGACTGCCGGTCTTTATTTTTATTTTGCCAAATTCTGTTGCCGCATCAACAAAATCCCTTTCCAGTTTTCTCCGTTGGATTATTTGCCTTCTTATGCCTAATGTGAGTCCCTGCTCGAATAAAAATCGCAGGATTTTTTCCTCGTCTTTTATCTCGCAGAGAACTGATAATTTGAAGGCGGGCCGATTATGCTTCATATATATTGGCGTAGTCCAGCAATCGAGAGCGCCTGCTTCAAAAAGTTTCTCGACAGCCGAACCGATAATTTCTCCGCTCAAATCGTCTATATTAGTTTCAAGCAGACATATCATATCTGCTGTTTGCGATTCTGACTCGGCGGATTCGCCTATAAAGAGACGCAGGACATTCGGGTAATCTTTCGGATTAAAAGTGCCGGCGCCATACCCAGTTTTGAGTATATTCATCGCAGGCAGTGGGCAGAAGCCATCCACTATTGTTGTTAGTATCGCGGCAGCCGTCGGCGTAAGAAGTTCGCGCTGTGCGGGACCTGCTGACACGGGTATATTCTTAATCAGTTCCGCCGTCGCCGGCCCCGGAACCGGTATCAAGCCGTGTTCGGATTTTGTCATTCCGCTGCCGACAGCGACAGTTGAACAGTAAAATTTTTCTACTCCCTTATCTCTGAAATAATGATAGCCGATAGCGGCGCTTACTATATCGACTATCGAATCGACCGCCCCGACCTCGTGAAAATGAACACTGTCCTTCGATTTGCCGTGGACGGTCGCCTCTGCATCGGCGAGCCTGTCGAATATTGCTGCCGCTGTTTGCTTCGCTTCCGCCGCGATTTTGCTGTTGTTTATGATTTCCAGGATATCGCGCAAGCCCCTGTGATGATGCTGCGTAGGAAAAACCGGCTCAAATTTCGTCGCCCGCAGGCCGCACCGGTCGGTTTGGGAGATTTTTATCTCCAGCCCTTCAATACCAAGCAGGCCAAGCTGCCGGCGAAGAAATTCCGCATCCATCCCCGCATCGATAAACGCAGCGGTTATCATATCCCCGCCCGCACCGCTAAAGCAGTCAAAATACGCTATCTTCATAATAAAAAAATCTCCAGTCAAAAAGGGATTTTATCTTAAAACCCGCTCATCTGGCAAGCAAATTCGTACATCTATAATTTTGAGAACCCCATCGTTTCCGATAACAAAAATTAAAGATAAACCGCATTGCAGTTCGATAGCTATCTAAATAGAATCTGTATTGTATCTCGAATTTGTGATAACGAATTCTATGTTGCTGGAAGAAAGATTATGAAAAGAACGTCGCTGGTTTTGGCGGTCATTTTGGCACTCGCCGCCACGGCTGCCGGTGCTGCCGGCAGTCTTGCCGAACGCATTAATGGAATAATCAACAACCCGTCGCAGAAAAAAGTTCAGTTCGCGGTGAACATCATAAAGGCGGATACAGGCCAGCCGGTCTATTCTCATGATGCGAGTAAGCCGATGAAGCCGGCCTCCAATATGAAAATTATTACCAGTTCCGTCGCGACGAAACGGCTCGGGCCTGATTACGAATTCAAGACCGAGGTCGGTCTGATTGATAATGACCTTGTAATAATTGGCTGCGGCGACCCGCTTCTGGCGGATAAAGAAAACGACGCCAAAGACGGCAGGCAGCCGGGCTGGCTCGTCGAGACAATCGTTGGCAAACTCAAGCAGATGAATATTCCATCGGTTGATAACATCATCGTCGATACGACAGTTTTCGATAATCAGCGTGTGCATCCGAACTGGCCGCCGAACGACCTCAACAAATGGTGGGCCTGCGAGATTTGCGGACTGAATTTTCACGATAACAGTATCGAGGTAATCGCTGCGAATACCGGCGGCAAGGCGGTGCTGAACATCGAACCGAAAACAGCCTTCGTCCAGATTACCAACGAGGTGCAGACCATTTCCAGTGGCTCCGGCGCTATAGGGGCATACAGAACGCAGGGCTCGCCGAATGTGCTTACCATCAAAGGCAAATGCAGAAATCAGGAGGGGCCATTCGAGGTCGCAATCGAAGGTCCTGCCAATTTCTTTGTGTATGTGCTTTCGGAAAAACTATTGTCGGCCGGCATTACTGTTAAAGGTCAACTGATTGAAAAAGGTGTGGAGATTAACAAAAATTTCAAAAAAGTAGCGGAATACAAAACCCCTTTGACGGAGTGTCTGGCCCGGTGCAACAAGGATAGTTTCGGCCTCGTAGCAGAGTCGCTTCTTAAAACTATTGCCTCACGTTCGCTTGGCGGCAAGGGCGGAAGCTGGCAGGTCGGTCAAAAAGTCCTTTCCGATTATCTTGCGAGTCTCGGCGTGAATCAAAGCGAATTTCATATCGATGACGGCAGCGGCCTGAGCAGAGAAAACCGGCTTAGCACAAATTGCCTCACCGCTGTTCTGCTCGATATGTATAAAAGCAAGGACTGGCCTGTTTATAAAGATTCGCTCGCAACCGCCGGCACAGACGGTACAATCAAAAAATATTTTAACGAAGAGCCTTACAAGGGCAGAATTTTCGGCAAAACAGGATATATTTCAGGCGTAAAATCCTTTTCGGGAATCTGCTCTACCGGCAGGGGCGATTATATCTTTTCAATTCTGACTGAAGGCGACAGCGGCCAAACCCGTGACGCCATCAACGACATCGTCAAAGCCCTCTTCGAATAATTGAACTGGTCTTAACCGCCGGGCATCAAAGACTGTATGGCCAGAGTTGCGGGTAAAGCTGGACGTTTCCATCGAAGAATTCCAAACCGCGTATAGTCACTTTGCGACTTTCACCAGCCTTGAACCACAGCCTCCAGAGGCTTCCTGATGCGGTTGGAAATTCTACAAGCTCGTCAGGATTCTTCAGTTCCTTCTGTATAACGCTCCGGTAGGTGTTATTCTCGAATACTTCTATGCGAATGGCCTCGGCCATGTTGTATTTACCGCCATGCTGAGTGCATGATATAATCCGATTCATCGTTTCTCGATTTGGAAATTCGACAACCAATGAAACCCATCCATTAGCATCAGCCTCGCCTGAAATCCACATTGCTTTGTCATCAAAAGCGTCTGGTTTTGAAATAAGAGTGGGAATTAGATTGCTAATCGATGTTCCTGCCGTTGCTCCAGAAGAAGTGGTTACTTTGATTTTATAATCCGGTTTGTTTGGTAACTTGACAGGAGGATACAGACATATCAGTGTCCCGGGTAGTTTGTAGCCGTCCGGCACATCTTTTTCTTCGGAAAAATAGAAATCGGGAAATATGAGCTTGTTTAAGGCGAGCAGCCTGAGGTCTTCTGGTGCAAGTATTCCCTGATTTTCGGGAGGGGTGAACCCTTTCCATACATGCTTGTCGTTATAAGACATTATTGAAATATGATTTTTCATATCAAAGCCATATGTATCGGAATGTGGTAAACCGAAACCATGTCCAAGTTCATGTTGCAGGGTGCTTTGGAAACCTGGGCCATTATCGAGCCTATAACTTGAAAGCTCAACATAGCCGCCTCCCGTGTTGGTGCCTGCGTTAATAGGTATTCCTCCGCCATAAGGGTAGAGATCATGACTATTCATAACAACAATAAGCAGGACATAGCTGCAGTGATGCCTGTCGGTTTTCAAATAATCAAGTAATTCTGATAAGATGTAATTAGGAGGGTTTTTCTTTTCTGTTTGCTTCCTGTAGAAACTCAGTTGTCTCTTGCCTGCCACTATTTGAGGTTCTCCGTGAGCAATTGAAAATGTATCACGCTGCTTCAGCATAACATTGTACCGCTCCCGGGCAATCAACAGATGTTTTTGAAGAAGCTCTTTTTGCTGTTGAGTCGGCTGGTTTTCCCCGCGAGGCACAAAAAAAATTGGTAAGACACTAATGCGGCGGCTTTCAATGAGATGTTTAGCTTCCGCAGAGAAAGCCGCACAATAGCTCGAAATTAAGATTAGGATAAATAGTATTTTTCTAATCTGGTTCAACCATATACGCATACAAAATTAAAATTTACGGATTAGGAATCGTAATATCAATCTTGCTGACGGAGCCGAGGGTGCTTAGAGGCTCGTCAAACTCCGCGGGGTTACCCACAGCGAGAATCTGGACTTTGTCCGTCTGCAAATTCTTTTTTGCAACCCGCAGGACGTCCTCCTTTGTCACCTTCTCAATCGCCTGCCTTAATTTAAGAATAAAATCCTCCGGATAGCCGTAATAGACCATAGACATTGAACGATTGACAATTTTGCTTTTGGAATCGAAATTGAATACGAACGTATTCAGGTAGCTTTCCTTGGCGATTGCAAGCTCTTCATCGCTGACTAAGCTTTCCGTCAATGACTTAACCTGCTCTTCCATCGCCTTGATGGCTTTTACCGTCGAGCCGCATTTCGTCTGGCAGGTTACATAGAAAGTAGCGGGATAGTTGAAGCCGCCGTTGAAACCGCCGCTTGTCGAATACGCCAGTCCCATCCTCGAACGTATGATGCGAAACAGCCTGCTTGTAAAGCCGCCGCCTAAAACGCGGTTCATTACGACCAAAGCCGGGTAATCAGGGTCGCTCATAAGTCCGCCCAGATGGCCGATATAAATACAGCTTTGATTTAAGTCGCTTTTACCCACCTCATTGACCGTATATTTATATTGATACGATACTGCCGGCAGGGGAGGGGTCTGCTGCTCGCACTTTCGCCAGCCCGTGAAGGCGCCGTCTATCTTTTTTATCATTTCATCGGTATTGAAATCGCCGCATATCGCAAGCATACAATTATTCGGGCCATAGAATTTTTTGTGGAAACCGACCAGGTCATCCCGCGTGATTCCGTTTATGGTCGCATACTCAGTTTGCCTGGCATAAGGGCTCGCCGCACCATAAATAAGTTTATTATATTCGCGGGTGGCTATCGCATTGATGCTGTCGTTGCGCCTCGCAATTGCCGTTCGCTGCCGTATCTTCGCAAGCTCGATTTTGTCCTCCGCGAACGCAGGATTCATCAGGACATCCGCAAATATCGCAAATCCTTTATCAAAATCCTCTTTCAGCACCGACAGATTTGCCGACCCTGAATCAGACCCGATTCCTATTCCGAATGATGCCGCTATTTTCTCAAGTTCTTCATCGATTTGGTCGCCGTTTTTGGTAGTTGTTCCGCCCGTCCGCATTACATCGCCTGTAATCGTCGCCAGGCCAACCTTGTTCGGCTCCTCATATATCGACCCCGTGCGTATCATCGCGGATATATTTATCAGCGGCAGTTCGTGGTCTTCGAGCAGGAACAATTTCATCCCGCTGGCCAGAGTAATTTCCTTGATTTCGGGCATCTTTATATCGCCGATTTTAGGATATTTTAAGTCTGAATATTTTTCCACCGGCTTTTGGCAGACCGCCTTACCCGCTGCGGCGCCGCCGCACCGATTCGAACAGCCGATAATTGCTGCGACGGCAAACAACGCAAGGACAACGCTAATCTTCAGGGCAATCGTTTTTCTATTCTTCATTTTTTTATCCTCTCAAAATTACTTTGTTGCGTTTTTGGTTTCGATACAGCCGACGGTGCGGTTTTCTGCGGCAAGATATTCATTCGAGACCCGCTTGATATCCTCCGCCGTCACTTTCTCAATCGCATCTATTCTGTTGAACAGATTCCGCCAGTCGCCTGTCAAAACCTCGTAGTTGGCAATCTGCATCGCAATACCCATATTCGAGTTAAGCTGCCTTATAAGGCTTGCCTTGGCAAGCGTCTTAGCCTTCTGCAGTTCTTCTGCCGTCACAGGTTCCGTTTTAAGCTTCTCTACCTGCGCATAAATCTCATCCTCGCATTCCTGATTGGTATGCCCCTTGGAGGGATTTGCCATAAACGTGAAAAGTGCGGGATACTTATTGCCTGGAAGACCCGTCCCTGCGGAAACACCAACGGCTATCCTTTTTTCCTTTACCATACTCTTGTAAAGTCTCGATGTCCTGCCCGATGACAGGATGTCGCTAAGCGTTTCGAGCGTTACGCTGTCAGGATGGTTGAATGACGGTGTATGATAACCGATTATTAGAAACGGCTGTGCATCTTCACGCATTACAACCCTTTTTTCGCTTTTTTGGGGCGGCTCAACCGTGCTGACCGGTTCCGGTTTCGGCCTGGCCTTAATCCTGCCGAAATATTCCACAGCCAGCTTCTTGACCTGCTGCGGGTCAACATCGCCGACGATTGCCGCTGTAAGATTGGCAGGGCAGTAGTATTTATTATAAAATGCCATTGCTTTTGTGCTGCTGATTGCATCCAGGTCGCTCATATAACCGATTACAGGCTCGCCATAAGGATGCGCCTTGAATGCTACCGAGAGAAAATCCTCCATTAACCGTTCCTCCGGGTCGTTTTCACCCATTCGCCTCTCCTCCATAACCACGGCTCTTTCCTTGTAGAACTCCCTCAGCACCGGCTCGTAGAACCTCTCCGATTCCATATACATCCACAGTTCAAGTTTATTTGACGGCAAACTTGAAACATACGCGGTCTCATCATTGCTGGTGAACGCATTAAGGCCTGATGCGCCTTCCCGCGAGAGGGTCTGCTCGAAATCATCATGAATAATGAATTTGTCCGCCTTTTCCTGGGCATCCTTGAATTGCTTGGTAAACAAATCCAATTTTGCCTTATCCGCCTTGTCGCCTTTTGACCGTTCCGCCTTCAGGGCTTCAAATGCGTTCTCTATTTTTTCCAGCGCCTTTGATTCTGCCTTATAATCTTTGCTGCCTATCGTCGGCGACCCCTTGAATGCCACATGCTCGAATATGTGTGCCATCCCCGTAATACCCTTTACCTCGTTGACTGCTCCCACATTGGCAAATGTAATAAAGGATACCACCGGCGCCTCGTGACGCTCCAGAACCAGAAATTCCATCCCATTATCGAGGGTAAATTTGGTCAGCCGCTTCTCGAAGTTGTCTAAATAACCGGAAACCTGCGACGCGAAGGCCGCCTGCAGCGATGCGGTTAAAATAACAAGTAAAATACAAATCCTGGTTTTGTTGCCGTGTTTCATAATTACACTCCTAAATTCTATTCCGTGTTCTATATTCTATGTTCTGTAATATAATCATTTTCAGAAATCCCGCAAGATTGAATTTCCGGTAGTGGTGAGCTTATCGAACCCAAAAAAGACTTTGCTTCTCGGAGCCGTTCAGCTATCATATTTGGCCTATGAAAGACATAATTTCAGACAGGGCGAAACTTATCGACGCCAGCGGCATAAGAAAGGTCTTTGCGCTCGCCGCGAAATTAAAAGACCCCGTCAATTTCTCAATCGGGCAGCCTGATTTTGACGTCCCGGAAAAACTGAAACAGCGGGCTATAAGAGCTATCGAGGCAGGCCTTAATAAATATACCCAAACCGCGGGCGATGAAGAACTGCAGGCGAAAATCGCTTCCGTTGTGAAAAACGACGTCGGCTGGAAGAATCCCGCCGTCATCGCAACAAGCGGCGTAAGCGGTGGAATCTTTCTTGTCCTGGCATCTCTTCTTAATCAGGGCGACGAGGTTATCATCCCTGACCCATATTTCGTTATGTATAAGCACATCGTAAATATGTTTGGCGGTAAATGCGTTTTTGTTGATTCCTATCCGGATTTCGACCTGCCGGTAGAAAAAATTGCACAGGCCATAACCGCAAAAACCAAACTTATTGTCCTGAACTCACCCTGCAACCCGACCGGCGCCGTTTATTCGGAGCAAAAATTAAAAGAGCTTGCCAATCTCGCCGCAAAAAATCAAATTCCGATTCTCAGCGATGAAATTTATGAAAAATTCAGCTATGATTTCCCCTGCCCGAGCATAGCAAAAATTTACCCCGATACAATCCTCATGAAAGGCTTCAGCAAGGCTTATGCGATGACAGGCTGGCGATTGGGCTACGTCGCCGTTCACGAAAAGCTCAAAGAGCTTGTTGAGCAGATGACCAAGATTCAGCAATATACCTTTGTTTGTGCGCCGACGCCCTTTCAAAAGGCCGCTGTCGATGCCCTTGACTATGATGTAAGCAATTTTGTCGCAGAATACAGGGGCAAACGCGACCTGATTTATACCGGCCTGAAGGATAAATTCGAGCTTATAAGGCCGGCAGGGGCGTTCTATGCCTTTGTGAAGGCCCCTGCGGGTAATGCGACCAAATTTGTTGAGAAGGCTATCGCCGCCAACGTTTTGATTATCCCGGGTAATGTCTTCAGCCAGAAAGATACGCATTTCAGAATCAGCTACGCAACCGGCGATGACAAAATAAAAAAGGGAATAGAAATCCTGCGTTCCCTCGCCTAAAAACCATCCTGCGGGCCATAACTGTCATTTCGTCGAGCGGGAATCCAGCCTATTGCGATACGATGGCGGTGAATCGATTTTGAAATTTACGCTTGAAGTTCTTAGATTTCAAACGTCCTATAATATATGTTATGTTTCATTCAGCTATTTCGGGCTAATCAGCAAATACATCGATACCGGGATAGGTAAAGGCCTTTAGTATACGGGGCTACATTCTCTACGCTTCACGCTATACGCTCTACGCTGTTATTAGAATGTATCTTTTGATTTGATGGCCTGCCTTGTTGTATCGGACAGGTTTTCCCACATTGCAACTGCCCTATCTAACAGGCCGAGATTTTGAAGAACGATTGAGATGTTGAAAGTTGTATTATTGCAGCCCGTCTCATTACTTTCGAGGGCATTTTCGAGATTCATCATCGACGCGGCAAATTTAATTTTATCGCAATACAAAAGGGCGGTCTTGTAGTGCAATTCGAGCGTGGTTTTGTCAAGGCAGCTCGGCCCGATAAGATTTTCCAGCCCTTTATCTCTTTCGCCGGCCTCGAAAAGACATAATACATACTTGTTTCTTGCCCTGGCATAATACGGGTTCAGTTCAATGGCACTTTTGAAAAGCTGAGCAGCCTCCTCGATTTTTCCCGCGGCGCACATCAAAATTCCCAGCCTGTAGAACAAATCGGGATTGTCTGCCTGCCGTTCGATGTGTTTTTGGTGTGCATCAATCACATCCGTCAGAAGATTGCCGGAATTCTCCGGATAAAACAGTTCTTTTTTATCCAGCCCCGACTTCAGTTGTAATATGGCCGTCTGTGCAAAAAGCAGCGTGCTGTTCGGCACAATCGCACACGCCAGAGCGAGCGTCTCCATAGCTTCTGTCTGCCTGCCGGTCCGCCCGTGGCGGATCTGGGCTGTTGCCAATCCTATATAGGCGTCAATAATCTGCTCGTTTATTTCGAGCGCTTTATTGAATTGCACCGCGGCGGCCTGTTCCTGCCCCGTCTGAATCAATTGCGTACCAAGTTTGATTGTGGCTTCGAGAAAATCAGGCCTGAGCCGTATAGCCTCTTCGTACTGCTCTGTCGACTCCGAATCAGACCCGAGCATGGATAAAACATCACCGAATCTTACCCGCAGGTCCGCCCTTTCGGGCTGTCCCGAAATCAGGCCCTCTAATCTTTCCGCAGCCTCTTCGAATTTGCCGTCGGTTACTAACTGTTCTGTTTCGCTGTCGATGTCGTCAAAATTATCCGGGTGAATCAGAATCGCCGTGTTGAAGGCATCTATTGCATCCGAATATCTTCCCGCCTCGATATATAAATGTCCCAGTGTCACCACCGCGGGTATATAATCTGGGTTATCCCGTCTTAAGAATTCGTATTCCTGTATCGCCCTTTCAATCTGCCCGTTTTTGAAATATATCGCCGCAAGCCTTTCTCTGGGCAGCTGAAGGTAGCTCTTGAATTTTATGCAATCCTGATAAAACGCGATTGCCTCCGCTTCGCTTCCCTTTAGCTCGCAGCAATGTCCGAGCGCGTAAAGAGCCATTGTGTTCGAGGGCTGTCTGTGATAGACCGAATTAAGGTCAGCCGCAGCCTCGTCAATTTTCCCTTTCGAAATGCTGATGGCTGCCGCCGCCAGTCTGCCGAGAACACAATCGGGATTTTCGGCAAGGTATGATGACAATTTGTTTTCTGCTGAATCGCTATCTCGTTCTGAAGAAAGCTCTATTATATCATCGAGGTCTGCGGTACCTCCCATCCTGCGTCCATCTTTTTGTTTGTACCGCAATTGCCCGCCGTTTTTGTGGCGGATTATTCCGAGCCAGTTCCATACCAGCTCAGCGGTATCATACTTCACCGCAGAACCGAGAATCTCCAGTAACCTGCTCATATCACCTCTCCCTACTTCATCACCCTTCTTCTGAAGCCAGTCTACCTTCTTTCTCTATTGTCCCTTATTCCGTATCGACTTTTGTAAGGCCTGTCTTTGGCGTGTTAATTGGATATTTGCTGAATTAACAGTTAGAAAACATTTTTTGAGTTTGCCTGTGTGGTTTATGTCTGCTGTAGGGCTTTTTACGGCCATAAAAACCCTGAATTCGTACCGGCAAATCAGGATTATCGCCCCCTGCTCCGGGTAATCTGTAACCGCTGAACCCTATTTTATATGGGTGGTTTGTCTTTCAATCTCGCTCAAATACGCAAGCGTTCGTTCGAGCTTATCCGTTAGATGCTTGAGCTTCAGCATCGTCTTAACTCGCGTTAAAAGCTCCAGCCTGTTGACCGGCTTACTGACGAAATCATCGGTTCCGGACTCAACCCCCCTTTCGATATCCCCGAACTCATTAAGAGCCGTCACCATAATAACAGGGATATTTTTCGTTTTCGGCGAACCCTTAATCCTCCTGCAGACCTCGAACCCGCTCATCTTGGGCATCATAATATCCAGCAGAATCAAATCGGGCATTGATTTATTGACAGCATTCAATGCCTCCTGGCCGTCATGGGCCGGTATCGTCTCACAATCCAGGTCTTCCAAATACGCCTGCAGAAGCTCGAGATTCTGCTGATTATCATCGACAATCAGTATTCTCGGCCTCTTTTCCTCGCCCGACCTGTCGGGGCTGTCTGTTTTTCCATATCTCATATCCAGCTCCTTAAGTTGTCTGATTATATACCCTCAATTTCCCTTCCGGTCAACCATAAATTTAATTACTATTACGACGACGAGCAGATTATGGCTGAATACGGAAACAGTGTTCTGGTTCGTAAGTTCATTTACGACGTCAGCATTGATGAGCCGATAATTATGATAGTAGAGACAGGATGCCATTGAGTTGAGAACACATTTATTTTGGAGAGGATTAAATGAAAGATGAATATATTGTTTTCTTCTGGAAAGCGTGTAGAATATTGTTCGTAATCTTCATCATAGGCGCGATGTTCCTTGGTTTATTGAATGAATTTGTATTTAAGATTATAACACCTACAGTGAAGGCGATTCTTACCGTCATCGCTATCTTTTTCACAATTCTGATTGGAGTGAATTATTTTATAGAATTGAGAATGTGGTGGAAACGCCCTAAAGGTTCAAAGAAGGGCGGAGTAAGTAAAATAATACGCATATGTGTGATATTCCTACTTGGATTTTTGATTATCTTTGCAGGCTATTCAATGTATAGGAATCTAATTGGCGAAAACTTAAGAAAAGAAACTATGATTTCAGGAGATAAAATAGTTAAGGCGTTAGAAAGTTATTTTTTGAAATATAATAAGTATCCTGATGGTCTCAATGAGTTAATTCCAGAATATATAGATAAGATACCTAAAGCAAAATGGGGCGAGGGGTGGAGATATAAATCAGATGGTAAATCATTCTGGATTGAAACCGGATATAAAGATGTTTTAGGAGGTGAAGATTATCATCCAAGTCTGCATTATTTTCATGAAGGAAAGAAGTGGATTTTA
>PLLP01000007.1:65861-66782 GCA_003141315.1 Phycisphaerales bacterium | reverse complement strand
GCGCCGATGTTGCTTGTCATAATCAGGATTACGTTTTTGAAATCGATGTTCCTGCCGACATTATCCGTGAGCCGGCCTTCCTCCATTATCTGGAGGAGCATATTATAGACATCCGGATGCGCCTTTTCGATNNTTTTCCATAAACTCGCTCATATCAATCTGAATTAGAGAGGTTTCGTCATTGAAGAGAAATTCCGAAAGCGCCTTTGCAAGCAGCGTCTTTCCGACGCCGCTGGGCCCGAGAAATATAAAGCAGCCCATAGGCCTGTTCGGGTCCTTCATTCCGCTTCTGCTTCGCCTGATGGCCTTCGAGACAGCCGTTATCGCATCATCCTGCGAAACGACTCGCTTATGCAGTTCGGCTTCCAGTTCCAGCAGCCGCTGCGACTCCTTTTTTTCGAGCCTGGTTAGAGGTACGCCTGTCATTTTGCTTACGACTTCGCCGATGATTTCCGCATCGACTACGCCGGCGGTCTCCTTGTTATCGTCGTACCACTTTCGCTGCATTTTACTTTTCTTGTCCATCAATCGCTGTGCTTCGTCTCGCAGCGATGCCGCCAGTTCGTAATCGGCGCCTCTTACCGCATCATCCTTTTCCTTCTGGAGCTTTTCAACCTTTGTTTCTATCTCGGTCAGGTCCAGCGGCGGTGTCATATTCTTAAGTCTCACCCTCGCGCCGGATTCATCGACGACGTCAATAGCCTTGTCCGGCAGACATCTGCCGGAAATATACCTTGACGATAATTCGACCGCCTGGTAAAGAGCCTCATCAGTAAAATGCACCTTGTGGTGTTTTTCATACCGGTCCTGCAGTCCCCGCAGGATTTCGAGCGTCTCATCCTTTGATGGCGGCTCGACTATAATTGTCTGGAAACGTCTTTCGAGGGCGCCGTCCTTTTCGATATATTTTCGGTATTCATC
>PLLP01000007.1:0-65820 GCA_003141315.1 Phycisphaerales bacterium | reverse complement strand
TCGAACTGCCCCCTGTATTTTGTGCCTGCCACCATCATAGCGAGGTCGAGAACAACGATGCGTTTTTCCTTGAGTATCTCAGGCACCTGGTTTTTGACAATCTGCTGCGCGAGTCCTTCGACTATCGCGGTTTTTCCGACTCCTGCCTCGCCCAGCAGAACCGGGTTATTTTTGGTTCGCCTGCACAGAATTTGGATAAGGCGTTCTATCTCGTCCTTTCTGCCGATGACCGGGTCGAGCTCGTCATCTTCCGCCAGCTTTGTAAGGTCTCTGCCGAAACTGTCGAGTGCGGGCGTCTTGCTTTTTCCTCTTGTTGCTGCGGTGGTTCTGCCGACAGGGCCGCCGGGGTCCATCTTCATATTATTCATATCGAGACCCTGTGCGGTCTCATCGATGCCCGCTCCGAGCAGATTCAAAACCTCTTCGCGGACGTCTTCGAGTTTTACGCCAAGGCTCATAAGCACCTGAGCGGCTATGCCATCGGTTTCCCGAAGCAGACCCAGCAGCAGATGCTCGGTTCCGATGTAATTATGATTAAGCGCCCTCGCTTCATCGATGGCGTATTCTATTACCTTTCGGGCCTTTGGTGTCTGAGGGAGTTTACCCATCGTCACCATATCCGGCCCGCTATGCACCATTTTCTCTACCGCGAGTCGCAGCTTTTTGAGGTCAATATCCATATTTTTAAGGACGGTGGCGGCCACCCCGCTGCCTTCCTTTACCAGGCCGAGAAGGATATGCTCGGTTCCGATAAACTCGTGATTGAAAAGCTGTGCCTCCTGGTTAGCCAGGGCCATTACTTTTCTTGCCCTGTCTGTAAAGCGTTCGAACATCTTTCACCTCATAAAATCATCATTTTTGCCTGCGTCAACCGATTATTTATCTTGACGTCGCCCCCGATACGACCGGGGCTGGAAAAGACCGTCAAACTACAATATCGGCCTGCAAGCCTTGACGCATTATAGCAAAATCCCAATCGAGCGGGAACAAAATAAAGCATCAAGGCCCGCAAACCATTTCATCTCGTGGCACGGGCTTGGATCCCGTGCTTTAGTTTAAAATAAGCACGGCCAAGATGGCCGTGCCACAATATATAACCGGCTTCTAACGGGGCTATTATTATAACGCTCGAACGTCGACATTTGTTTGTTTTCGGACTTCACATCGCACAATTTAGTTCTTAATCAGTAGAAAACCGCCTCCATTTCAGAAGCAGGAGCAAAAACTCTGGTTTTTATGAACGAATTTTTGCTCAATATATTTCTTGCTTTTTCCGGACTTTTATTTATCCTTAACGCAAGGCAGAGTTCGACCCTGTTAGAAGCCGCTCTTTGTTTGCAAGAGGTTGCGGAAGGCGTATTGTATCAGATATGAATTTGAGAGCAAGTTATAACAGATTTCTAAACGCGCACACAGCCGCACCGGCTTCTAACGGGGCGAAGCGGAAAAACGATGCCGAAAAACAAACCACTAAAATTTTAGGAGTTAATACAATGATTAGTTCAAACAGGATTAAAGGGGGAGTCTTTGCGGTATTAGTGATTGTATTGTTTGCAGGTATGCCGGCAGGAGCGGATCCGAATGAAATCGCGAAAATAGTGCCGGCTGACAGTCTCCTCTGTATTCAGATTAACAACCTTGATACCACGTTAAGCCAGACGGACCAGTATCTCGGGGGCATCCTGCCGCCTATGATGGGAACGCAAATGATGCTGCGGATGGGGCTGGCGCAGATGCTCGGTAATCCTTCGCTCGATGGCGTCAATACCGGCGGCAGCCTTGCGGTTTTCATCAGCGCTGCCAACGGTGAAACAGATAAAGAAATGTTTACCATAGTAATTCCTGTGGCCGATTACCAGAAACTTGTTGCTTCAAGCCCGAATATCGACAAGGCGGACGCCAACGGCATATCGGCCATTAAAGGCGTAGGCGGGTTTGCTGCCCAGGTCGGCGGCTTCCTCTTCGTAAAACCGCCCGATAGCTACAAAAGCCTGCTCGCTATGAAAAAATCCATAGCCGGCCCGGGTTTCAAATCGCTTGCGTCGAGCCTCGATTCAGCGACGGCGGCACAGTCCGCTTCGTCGCCTCTCTGGATTTACGGCAATATGCCTGCTGTGCAGAAAAACTTCGGGCCGCAGGTTGCCGCAGCTCTTGAAGAAATGAAGAAAATGAAGAATATGCCCGCACAAATGCCGCCGGGCGCTATGGCGTCGCCCGAATCTGCTAAAGAAATGATGGCTATTATGTCGGATATCGCCAGCGGGTTTATGGAGCAGTCGAAATCTGTCATTTTAACGATTAAGCCCCAGCCGGATTGCCTTACGATAAGCACTACCGTCTCGGCGCTGCCGGGAACAAAAATGGCGGGATTGTTCGTGCCGAACACAGCAAAAAAGGAAAATAAACTTATCCCTTACCTGCAGAACGGGGCGATGATAAACGTCTCAGGCGGTATGAATGGCAAAACTCATGCCGCGGTAACGAAACTCTTCACCGACTGGTTCAGCAAAAAAGCCACCCCTGAAAAGGCGGCTAAGATTCTGGCCCTCGAAAATGAGGCAGTTGCTGTTTTTAACGGCAACATTGCGTTTTCAGGTTCTGTTGACCCCAACGGCAAACCGCCTATGTCCGCAATCTACATTTACGAAATTTCAGACAAAGACAAACTCAATAAGATAATTGACGAGGCCGTTGAGCTTGTCAATAGCGGGCTTGTGGACGACATCTATAAAGCTATTGGAATGCCTATACAGTTCCGCGTAACCTTCAAAAGAGGAGCAGCAACTTATAACGGCGTTTCGATTGATTCTGCGATTGCCACGACCAAATTCACCGACGCAAATTCGCCTGAGGCACAAATGGTAAAACAGATGTATGGCGGCAATGGTATCGAATATCGATTGGCGGTTGTCAATAATCTGCTTGTTTTCGCATTGGGCGGCGACAGCGACGCAAAATTAAAAATTCTGATAGACCAGGTGAAAGCGGGCGGCCCGACACAGGTCTGCTCGGAAGTCAAAAATGCCATGGCAATACTGCCCGGTTCGGAAAAGGCCGATTCTATTGCCACTTTTAATTACATTAAATGCTTCGATTTTATGTCGGGAATGACGCCGATGATGCCGAAAATGAATATCCCGACGAAAAGCAATCTCGCTATAGCGGGCAGGATTGATAATGGAAGCGTCACGGTCGATATCGCGATACCCAAGGAGCACCTGATGGAACTGGTGCAGGCTTTCCAGATTCTGATGCAGGCCTCGATGCAGCCGCCGCAGCCGAATATGTTGGAACCGGCTAAACCGGCTGACGCCAACAGCAAAAAATAACGCTACTCGTTTAGCTCGTCGAGCATTTTTCGCAGGCGCTGGTTTTCTCTGCGGGTGGCTTCGAGGTCGAACCGAAGGTACTTGATGGAGACACGCAGGAAATCGATGGAATCGTCGATGCTGCGCAAATCATCTTTAGGGTCGCTGCCTGTTCGTTGATTTTTTGCTGCCTTGGCCATTTCTTCATAATGGCAGACAGAAGCCCCGAATTCGCCGGCTAATTCTCTTATCTTGTTTTCGAATGCCGCATTGTCCATAATCCCCGCTCCTCTTGCGAAAAAATCATCACTTCTCCTGCCCGGCCCCCAGCCGCAATCCCGATAAAACTATGGACAGCATAGCGAGACTAACCGTAGCCGGATTCAGCATTGGTAATTAATTAAGAATGTGCAAAATTCATACCCAAATGCGGAAAAACCGGCTGATAATAAGTTTATTATCGAACCTTCGATAAAATGAATTTTTCAGTATCGATAATATCAATCCTGCGGGTTGTCTCTTTGTTTTAAGATGCGTATTTTGTGCCGAAAGGATGAGTTTGTTGCAAAAAATCAACATTAAACATAGACTTTACCTTGCGTATTTTTAAAAGAACCGCCACCTAAAAAAGATTAGTATAGAGCCAAGTGTTTATTAATAAAGAAGTTACCAGTCAGAGAAAGCCATCTCCGCATCCTGATAAATTGGGGTAAGATGGGGTGGTTTAATGTTGCCGTCACCCCTGTTTATCCCGATTAAACAGGGGCTGTTTCAAACGAAGTTTGCATAATCCCTTGTTTGACAGGGTGTTGATTGGTCCCTGCAAAACCGGGATACAATTAGTCGGGTTATTTTGCGCCTCTAAATATGGCTTTGAAATAGAATGATTTAACAAATGTTGCCGATTATCAACATATACGTTTGATATTCGCAACAAAGATTTGTCTTACGTAAGCGGGAGCGGCACAGGTTTAGACGTATAGAATCACCATAGCAGGAGCCGGAACCGCCTCCTGATTCAAAGGTGAAGCTCCACGGCTTTATCCGCCACCCGCCTCCGGCGGGCCGCAGGCGGACGAAAGCGGGCCTGCCACGCCGTCTTGTCCGTCGTAGCCTTGGCGAAGACGGAAGTTTTAACGAAGGCGGGCGAATTTGTTTCACTTTTGCCGACGACTTACAATATAATTCCAAAAAAGGCGGCTCAACAACCTTAACGTTGCTGAGCCGCCTTTTATTCAAATTTATTTATCAGCCAAAAACTATTGCGTCGTGAACTTCAGCACCGGACCGCGTATGATATTGCCTGCGCTGTTGCGACCATCCACACGCCAGTAGTAGGCGGTTGCTGCGGACATTGTTCCAGGGTCGAATATGCCTGAGCCGGCAGTAAAGTGTCCTTTATAAACACCATTACCAACAGCAGTATAGTTTGCTGCGATAATCACAAAATCATGGAAATCAACGTTGCCGCTATCATTAAGGTCTGCCGACCTCGCAGGCCCGGAAGGCGGCGCCGTTAGCCACTGATTAGCAAATACCGCAACATCAGCAATATCAACGCTCCCGTCACCATTCACATCGCCTGTAAGACGTGTCGCTGTGGCAACAGCGAATATATCGTTGCCAAAATACACATCAAAACTTACTATGTTGGAGTCGTGCACAATCCAGCTCATGTTGCTATCGACAGGAACACCCGTAGCATCATCTTTCGGATATACCGGTTCGATTGATAACATACCATATTCGAGCTGGAAATCGTCAAATGCCATATAACCGGTGGGAGTGCTATTAGTGCCCTGATATATGCCAACCTGCACAGGCAGGCCGGACATATCGCTTCTCGCAACAGGATTGCCGTTATTCAATCCTATCCAGGTTGTTCCGTTAGAGCTTACTCGGCCATAAAAGTTATCGCCGACGCGCTCGAGCATTAAATAGGGATATGCTGTAACGGTATAGGGAGGAACCTGGGTTCTGACGCCATTATCGGTATTGTCCATTTTATTGCCTATGCTAGTCGGTGGGTAATACGATGTAGCTACCCAGTCTTCACCGGGGCCGGCGGCGGTATCATCGGCAACGCGTGCCATCAGACCGCCTATGTTGTAATTTGCAACCTGGCGTTGAGTTTCCTTTACAATCGCCGTAAAGTCGCCTGTTATGTTTTTGTAAAGCAGCGGGCCAAGCTTAGTTGTCGGCGGGCTGTTCGGCCAGCGGCCGTTGGTTGACTTGAGGTAAAGCTGGCCGGCTGCGTCAGTATTGGAATTCAGCTTAGTGACAGTTTCATAAGTACCCTGGCCTATCAAGCCATCCCATATAGTGCCTGACACTCCCTGAGTTAAAAAGTCATGAGTAGTGTCAAAGTTATCTGTCAGCACATTTTTTATCGTGATGAGGGTTGTAGCAGAGACAGGAGCGGAGGCAGCGGTGGTATTGCCGTATGAATCCCTCATTTTCACGGTATATGTATATTGAGTTTCCGCCGCCAGACCTATGTCTGTATAAATCGGGCTTGACTGCCAGTTGCTGCTTGTTCCGCCGGAATGCCCGCTGGTCTCTTCAAATAAATACTGGATAGGCACAGCATTCGGATCGACAGGGGTACCGGTGGTCGCTTCCATGATAATCTCGGAATTGTTTAATGTTGTGGGCACAACAGAGAAACTCTCAGGATTCGGCGTCGGAGGTTGTGTCTGTCTGAATGTCACTGAAATACTGAGATTGCCGCGCACATTATTGAACGTGTAGCTGTTCATTGCGCCAATCGGCAGCCCATTCAAGATGGCTTCGTACACCGTATAGTTCGCATCATTGGGAGTAAACGTAAACGTTTTAGAGGCACCGGCAGTTACGGAAACTGCTCCGGACGGATTGATCGTCCCGTTGGCCCCGGCTGAAGCCGTTATCGTATAGCTGGCGGGACTGTAGTCATACCATTTAGTAGTAGTACTGGCTTTGCCGGTAACGCCTGCTCCAATGGTCAGCGTGTAATAATATTTCGCAGTGCGGGTGCTTTCCCCATTGTAGATGTAATCCGTATCGCAGATGACCGCGATGATGACATTATTCTTCACATTAGCCAGCGGAATGTTGCAATCTCCGCTGCTGACCGGGACGCCATAGTGTATATTTCCGCTGGTATCGCGATAGACCAGTTGACAGCTCATATTGGCTTCATTTGGATCAAACGTAACGGTGGCTTCTGTGGCGCTAGGGTTGATAGTCAACGGGATCTGATTGGCGCCGCTCCATCCGGGCAATGTGCGTACTTCAGGAGTAAGCACGCTGCCGTTCTGGGTGGTACTGACATAACAGGTGGCGTACCAGACGGCGCAATTGATCCAAATGGGAGCGTATTCAGCGTGGATATTTGCGCCCCAGTTATTAGTGAGCAATTGTCTGAAAGCGTAAGACCATTGACCGAAGTCGCAAAAAGCCTGGCGTGCACGGTATTCCTGAATCACACGACGGGTTTGCGTCTCTCCCAATCCTCCCGGCGCCTCGGCCAGGTCCTGCAGCACGCGGCCGCTGTAGTGGCAATTACGCCATAACCAGGCAATGCTTTTTGGACCCAGAATGCCTTCAAGGGCATGAGGGAAACATTCTCCATACTGAGTGCCTCCCAGCAGATTTCGCCAGGTGCAAACACCATCACCGTGACCACCAACGCCCTCGGCGCACGGACCACCGAAGCTGTCATCCTGCAGCCAGCCGGAATAGCATTCGATGGGCATGAATGGTGCGATTGCTGCGCCCGCACTCAACCAGCCCATGCTGCTAAAGTTTCCTGTTCGCTGCCCCTCCATTGTCCCCTGCAGCCAGGTGTTGCCGCCTTCCTGAAACCAGCAGGAACTTTTGCAGCCCGGCATACTTGACAGAATGCAGTGTATTCCCTCGTGAATCATTGCGCCCTGTTGAGATACTTTGTCGCTGTAGCTACAAGATGGATCAAAAGAATACACCGGATAATAGGATGCGAGAACCATCGGGTAGCCTCCCGCCCAGCTCTGCCAGCCGCCCAGTGCAGTGTTAGGTTCCGAGTCTGTGCTGAGACCAGAGCCGTAAAGATAAACCGTGCTGTAATATCCTTCGCGAGCGCGTTGCTCCCTCGGCCAGCGCATTATATCGGTGATATAGGCGAAATCCGCATTATAGCGTTGGAGCATTGGAATCCAGGCGTCCGAGGTGACCAGAGAATTTTTATTGGCGCCCCACCGGAAACACCACCAACCGTCGATATACGTCCCCGCTACGCCTGTCACACCATCAGGACATATCTGTGTTGGCGGATCGATTGTCCCGTATTCCTCCTGGTAATCGTATTCGATAGTTGGACTGTATGTCGACCAGTTGTAATACACAGAAGCTTGCGTCTGTTCAGCTGTCACAGCCAAAATTAAAACAAAGACAAATAATAGCAAACCAAACAAAAAAGATTTTTTCATTTCTTTTCTCCTTACGTTATTTTTGTGAGTTGATAATACCCTTCCTCTGTAAAATTATAGGAAGTCTTCCGAGAGTGTAAAAAAACGATGCACAATACAATCACCCTTTCTACCTGCATATAGATAGTAGCATACAACACTTTTTTGTGCCAGTCAAGTAAATTATGAGATTGTTCTTATTAAAAGTTTAGCTATGTAATCAGGCCGTTCAACTCCATAAAACGCCCGAATCTTGTTTATTTTTTACCGGTTGCTTTCGATGTTGCCGCTTATGTCTTTACTATTAACATCGGCAAACAGGCCTGTTTTTTTACATCCTAAGGCAGAATTCGGGGCAATTACCGACGTTTTGGAGCGGGGAAAAAGCAAAAAATCGCTAAATTATGAAAAACCGTAATAAAACCGTAACATTGCTTGTTATAATAGTGAAGGATAAATGGTGCATATAAGCGGTAAAAGAAACCCAAAATTAGTATAATTTCCTTTGAGAGGTATAGTTGTGACTAAACGACGAAAGTGGATTATCATTATTATAGCGGCAGTTTTAGCGCTGTATGCGTTTGGCAAAGTAGTGAAAAAGGCTGGCGCGGGGAAGGATAAAGAGGAGGCGGTGCGTATCGAGGAAGTAAGCCGGGGGGAGCTTACGGAACGAGTAAGCGCGCCGGGCGAGATAGAGCCGAAGACAACGGTTCAGATAAGCGCAAAAGTATCGGCGCGGATTATGGAGATGCCTTACGACGAAGGGGCTGCGGTAATTTGCGGAGACCCGAACGCGAATCCGCCGATACCGGCTTCCCTGTTAATGCAATTAGACGCGAAAGATTTGGCAAGTCAGCTGCAATTAGCTGTAGCCAGCCGAAATGCGGAGCAGGCACAGGCAGGGGTGGAAAAGTCGAGGGTTGAGGGCCAAAAGTCTAACTTAGTGGGATTGGCAGCGTCATTGGAACAGGCGGAGAAGGACCTTGAGCGCAAGAAGGGATTGTTCGAATCGCATGACATCAGCAAGGCCGATTACGACCAGATAAAATACAAGGTGGACCAGCTTCGCGCGGAATACGAAGGTTCCAAACATAATCTGGATGCGGCGGGGCAGAATTTAGTAGTGATGGGATATAATTTAGAGGCGGCTGACGCGAGGATAGCGGAGGCGAACGAGACCTTGAGCTATACGACAATACGGTCGCCAATCAACGGCGTGGTGACTCGCGTCAATGCCAAGGTGGGCGAAATGGTAATGACGGGGACGATGAATAATCCGGGGACGGTGATTATGGAGGTGTCGGACCTGTCGCGAATGCTGGTTGTGGCGCAGGTGGATGAGTCGGACGTTGGCGGGCTGGTGGTCGGACAGGAGGCGGCGGTGAGCGTGCAGGCGTTCCCGAATATCAAGTTCAGGGGCATAGTCGATGAGATTGCGCTTAAACATCGTTTCAGCGACAACCGGACAAGGTATTACCGCACGGAGATACTGCTTCAAAACGACCCGAACGTGTCGAAACTGTACACGGGATTGACGGCGGATGTCGATATTGAGACGCGAAAACACAGCAACGTAATCAAGGTGCCGGGGCAGGCAATTTTAGCCAGAGAGGTTGACAGTCTGCCTCTGGAAATTCGTGATAAATCGGAAGAGCTGAACAAGGACAAAAAATTTGCGCCGGTAGTATTCAGATATATCGACGGCAAGGCAGTAGTGACCCCGGTGAAGATTGGACGGGGCGATTTGACACATACGATAATTTTGTCGGGGCTTAAAGAAGGCGACAAGGTAGTGATTGGGCCTTACAAGGTTCTCGATAGTCTTAAGCACGACCAGAAATTGCGCGATGAACGAGATGTCGAATCGGAGAAAAATACAAAGGAAAAAAAACCAGGGCATGCAAATGTTACGAACGACAGCAATAAACCGGCCAATAATTAACAAAAAAGACAGGGTAATTATCAGGCTGCGAGGTTTGAAACGATTCTATCAGGTCGGGGTGGAGGAGATACACGCACTTAACGGGATAGACCTGGAGGTGCGGGATAACGAATATATCACGATAATGGGCCATTCCGGTTCAGGCAAAAGCACACTGATGAACGTTCTTGGCTGCTTAGACAGGCCAAACGAAGGCTGCTATGAACTCGATGGTGAGGATGTCACGAAACTGGGAGACTCGGCTTTAGCGAGGATACGCAACGAGAGGATAGGATTCGTATTTCAGTCATTCGAGCTTTTGCCGCAGATGAACGCTTTGAAAAATGTCGAGATGCCGCTGCTGTANNGGGGAGAGAAACAGCGGGTCGCGATTGCAAGGGCGATGGTATGCAATCCGAGCATTTTGCTTGCCGACGAACCGACGGGAAATTTAGACAGCAAGACGAGCGATGCCATACTGGAGCTTTTCGACGAGCTCCACAGGCAGGGACAAACGATAGTAATGGTGACGCATGAGCCTGATGTCGCGCAGCACGCCAAAAGAATAATCCGTATGCAGGATGGGCACGTCAGCAGCGATATGACGACGGAGAAAGATAATCTGCACAGGCAAAGACAAAGTGGAAATACCGGGGAGGCAAGATGAAAAGACTGCTCCTCGCCCCGATGATGTTTATCCAGCTCATATACCAGAGCATGTATCTTGCTATCGGGCAGATATGGGCGAACAAGACGCGGTCGATACTTACGACGATAGGTATCGTAATCGGAGTTGCGTCGGTGACGGCGGTGATAGCGTCGCTGACGGGGCTTAAGGCAAAAATTCTCAGTCAGGTTGAAACGTTCGGCAGCAATACGATATTTGTCCAGCCGAACAGGCCTAATACAGGCCCAAAGAGCAATATGCCCTGGTGGCAAATCCGTTTCAAGAAAGAAGAATTCGATGGAATGCTTCAGCATTGCCCGTCGGTGGAAAAATTCTCACGTGTTGGTTATGCGGGACAATACACGGTCAAATACGGAGAAAAATCCGTTCAAAATGTGCAGGTGACCGGCGTAGAGCCGTCGTGGCACCAGATACAAAAAAGGACTTTAGCGGCTGGTCGTGAACTATCAGCGATAGACGAAGACCGTGCTGTGTGCCTGATAGAGCCGCAGCTTCGCGATAAGCTCGGGCTGGATAAGGAATGCGAGGGAGAATCTATCCGGATAGGATACAGGAATTTTCGTGTTGTCGGAGTTCTTGAGAAACAGCCGGACATAGGTTTTGGCGGCGGAGGCGGGCAGGAGCGATACGAAATCATCGTCCCATTCAAGATAGCGTCAAAGTTCCAGCAGGATCCCTGGATAGATGTGATGGCGATAAGCAAGACAACAGAACTTTCGGAAGAAGCGGTAGCGGAATTGAAATTCTTTTTGCGCCGGGCGCGGAATATCCAGCCGGGCGAGGATGATACATTTAGCGTTGAGTCGCTGAAGAGCGCAATCAAAACCTTCAACGACATAGCGCTCGTGGTGACGCTGGTTGCCGGCGGCATAGTGGGAATATCGCTTTTAGTCGGCGGCGTGGGAATTATGAACATAATGCTGGTATCGATATCGGAAAGGACAAAGGAAATCGGGCTGCGAAAAGCGGTAGGAGCAAAGAGGTCCGCGATACTTACGCAGTTTCTTGTGGAATCGGTAATACTGTGTTTCGTGGGCGGGCTTGTCGGAGTGGGAGTGGGAAAACTTCTTACTTTAGCGATAGCAAGTATGAACCCGATGCTGGATAAAACCTATATACCCGCGTGGGCGATAGTCCTGTCGTTTGTGTTCGCGGGAACAGTTGGAATATGTTTCGGGATGTTCCCGGCGATAAAAGCAGCGAGGTTAGACCCGATTGAGGCGCTCAGACATGAATAGAAAATCGATGCGCGATAATCAATGGCAAGGATTGATGATGAAAAAACATAATAAAGCAGAATGCAATATACGGCAGCCGGGATTTGTCCTGGTGATATTGGCCTGTGCAGCGTTGATATTTGCGAGTGGTTGCGAGGAGCTTGCGAAGAAAGAGGCGTTCTACACTATAAAGGTAAAGCCGGAGCAGACGCGGGAGATACAGACACTAAAACTGGAGCCGAAGGCGGACGTGAACAAACCCGCTGATGCGAATAAATCGGCACAGAAAGAGATTAAACTGAGTATAGAGCAGTGCCGGGCGATGACATTATCAAACAATCTGGATTTGAAAGTGCAGTTGATAGAGCCGGCGATAGCAGCCAAACAAGTCGGTGCGGAGGAAGCGAAGTTTGAGTCGGCGTTTTTTTCAAATATAAATTATAACAGCATAAAGCAGCCGTCCTCGGTGCTGGCGGACCAGGCCTCGGCATACAAGAGCATGACGGTTGACGTTGGCGTTCAGGTTCCTCTTCAGACAGGCGGAACGGTGAAGTTCGACCTTGCCGACAACAAGACTGAATCGGGTTACGACCCATTTTTTCCTGTAAGCTATACCGCGACTGGTTCGCTGTCGATAAGTCAGCCGTTGCTGCGAGGGGCAGGCAAGCGGGCGAATACGCATTCGATAAGGATACTTGAATACCAGAGACAGATAACTAACGCGATGACAAAACTGGAGGTGATAAGGGTATTGGCGAATGCGGACAGGGGATACTGGCGTCTTTATGCGGCGAGGAAGGAACTTGAGGTCAGGCAGCAAGAATACGAGCTTGCCCAGGCACAATTGGAGCAGACGAAGAGAATGGTAGCGCTTGGCGAAAAGGCGGCAGTGGAGACGGTTCGCTCGGAAGCCGGCGTGGCGGAACGGCTGGATGGAATAATAAAAGCGAAGAAGGCACTGCAGGATAGAGAAAGAGAATTGAAGCAGATATTGAATGAGACCGGACTGGGAATCGATTCGCCGGTGACTGTAGTCCCGATGACCGAGCCGGACCCTGTGCGTTATGAGATAGAGAAACCCAGGATGATGGCGTCGGCGGTGGAAAACCGGATGGAGATGCTGCAGCTCGAGCTGCAGATTGCCCAGGATACGAGCACCGTAGATTATTATAAGAATCAGGCATTGCCGCTGGTGACGCTGGATTATACGTATAATATGAACGGGCTTGGGGTGACCAGGAACGATGCATACGATATGATGTCGGCCAGAAATTTTGAAAACAATATTGTGGGCGTGCAGGTGGTAGTGCCGTTAGGAAATGAAGCGGCGAAGAATCGGCTGATGGAGGCGTATTATCGCAAGAGACAGCGGCTCTCAAGCAAGCAGAACCGGCAGCGAATGATAGAGACGGAAGTGATGGGCGCGATAGAGCAGTTGGAAGCGAACTGGCAAAGCATTTTGGCAGGCAGGCAAAATTCTATTTTGGCGGGCCGGCTTTATGAGGCGGAGAAAAGACAATATGAACTTGGACTGCGGACGAGCACTGATGTTTTGGACCAGCAGGCAAAATTCGCGAATGCGCAAAGTTCGGAAATTCGCGCTTTGACGGAATATCAGATAGCACAGGTGGACCTGGCGTATGCGACGGGGACGCTATTGGGAGCGGCAAAGATTCGTTGGGAACCGATTGTGCCCGATGTGCACGGGATGGAGGCGAAGTAAATATCGGCTCCGGCCGTTTTTTGCTTACGAGGAGATAAAAAATGGAGCCAATGAGATTCGAACTCACGACCTATTGCATGCCATGCAAGCGCTCTCCCAACTGAGCTATGGCCCCAAAACTTCGGCTATCCTACCAGAAAGCCGGCTGCCAGTCAAATAAAAAGTTCACCTGGACGCCTGCCGTTCTGAAAACAAATTATATTATAGCGACCGGCGTTATTTTACATACTGCTCGACAAAATATTCCGGCGTAAGGTATTCGCCGGTTGACCGTTTTATCATTTCATTCCAGCTATAGACTGCTCCCGGTGCGAAAACCTGTTTGCGGAAGAATCGGCCTATCCTTTTGTCGCCGACAAAGCTCACGCCCTTGTCGCTTTTTAATCCGAATACCTTATAAACTAAATAGTGATGCCACTGCGAAGCAAGCAGTTCGCCGAGCATATAATTGTGGTAATAACACGGTGCGATGACGAAATGCAGTTTCGATGCCCAGCCTGCGTCTGCCGGGCCGGGCGGCCTTTTTACAAACTGGTATTTCTCAACTAAATCCCACCACAAATTGTTCAAATCCTGGTCGGGGTTCGCATAAAGCTGCTTTTCAAAATTATACATTACCAGAACCCACCGCGCCAAAAGCAGTTTCCCGAACTGCTGGTATTTCCGGCAGGACGTATCCATTTTCTCCATCTGCGAATCCGGCAGCGACAGCATCTCTTTCATAAAATACGCATTCTCGCTCAGCCTGTCGAAAAACATCGCAGCCGCCTCCGTTGTGAAATTGTGGGCAGGCTCTCTGAGCAGATACGGCTCATTCGTATCGTGATATTTGCTGTAGAGTGCGTGGCCTGTTTCGTGCAGCATCGTCTCCATCCAGCGGTCGGTATTTTGCAGATTTGCCAATACCCGTGCGTGCCCTTTGCGGTCAATCGCCCCTCCGAATGCGTGCGGATATTTGCCCGGCCTGTCGTAGAGGTCGCTTGCTGCGAGAATGTCGTCAACCGGCAGGCCGATACCGTCATAATATTTTCGGACAATCTCTTTAACGTCAGCTTTTGCGTAATACTTATCTAGGTCAATATCGTAAAGCAGAGGCACCCTCTGGAAAAACGGGTCGTGATAATGCCACGGCTGCAGTTCCGAAACGCCAATCCCGTAACTCTTTGCCAGCAGTTCGTCAATCTCCGCCTTCATTTTCGCGAAAGGCTCTTTGCTTAATTCGTCGAGCTCGTTAAAAATCTTATCGAGTTCTGCTGTATCCTGCTCGCCTGTCACAATCATCATTGTATGGTAATTGTCGAACCCGAGTTTTTTCGCGGCCTCGTTTCGCAGCTTTACTAATTTGATTAAATCGCCGACGATTACATTGCCGACCTGTTTGCTCGCCTTCCAGGCAAGCTCTCTTTTGCTGGTATTGCCTTCTGTTGTAAGAATCGTGTAAATATCGCTCATCGTGACGGCGTTGCCGTCGATGGTGCCGCGATAGCTGTTATAGGTTTCCTGAATTTTGTTGTTCAGCTCTACGGTCTGCGCCAGCAATTTCGGGTCGATTTGATTGGGCAGGTATGCGTAATATAATTTATCGAGCTGCCGGACTAATCTGGCGTCTTTTATCTGGCCGCTTTCCTTCATTTTTTTCAAAAAGGCAAATCCATTCGGGTCGCTCGCTAATTGTCGCATCTTCAATTCCAGGTTGGCCTGCTCCTCGAACTTTTCCTTTTTGCCCGTAGCTGCCGCATCCCAGTACACCTGGTTATACTGTTCTTCTAACGGCTGAAATTTATCAGCGTAATCTTTTATGAAGCCCGCCAGTTTCTTTTCCTGCTGATTCTGCGCACAGCCGGCAAGAAAAATCAGAATACTTAAAACCATAAAGAAAGATTTTGCTTTATTCATTTTATTGCCTCCAACTGCAGATTTTCTTCACGCTATTTTTCGGAGAAAGCGGCACACCCGCCGCTTTTCCAAATGATTGAATTACTATATCAGGCGTATCTTTGCAAGACAAGAGGTCTTCTTTGGCAAAATATCGCTTTATTTGACAAAGTATAGGTATCGAATATAATTTATAGCAAATTATTTGGAGGATTCAAAATGGCTAACGAAAGCATAAAAGCTGATATTTTTGGCGATAGGGGCTTTTGAAAATGGTACAGCGGTGAGGGGCGGCGCTGTTTGCCGACGATGTGAATGCTGCTCTCAATTGCTTTATGGAAATAACCAGAGCGGAAATGGGGAACTGGAGAATCTGTGATTTTTAAAAAAACTATTACTGAAAAGATTGGAGTTTAAGCATGGAAGATAAGAAGAGAAGATTTCCTTTAAATATTTTTGAAGTTGTGCTGCTGGTAATTTCAATTCCAGTTATATTCTATGGTTGGATAAAGCTACTGTTGTGTCCTTGGTTTGAAAGCTTCTTGCTGTTGTTGAATTTACATGGAATATTTTTAAGCTTTTCGACGGCATTTGTAATTGTAGGCTTCAATATTTTGTGGCTAGTAGGCATGTACTGGTTGCCATTCAAGAATCTGCGTATCAAGATATATCTTACAATATTCTTGTTAGCTATTTCCGCTGCGACTTTAACCTTTTGGCTTACAACGAAGGCACTAAGCGAGAGTATGCATTAATAGGAGCTTTTACGGGGACAAATAAAATGAAGGAATGATTAAGTGTGATTTATTTGGTTATATTGCTAAATTTATCACCATCTCTATATGGGTAGGAAAACAAGCTTACTCATTCGGCAATAACAGAGCAGGCGGTCAACAACAGTGCTGCAACCTTCGAAGGTTATTTGAAAAATCACCGGGTTTGTTCGGCGGGCAAGATAAGCAGCGAAATGAGAACAGATTCAAATTTCTTTTCTTAACTGGTGCAGTAATGTTCCCGCCAGTTTGTTAAGATGCAGCAGGAAATCGACCTTGTTGACGGGGCTTACCGGTTTTTCGCCGGCCTTTTTGAGTTTTTTAGCTGTTTTTTGTGCCGCATCCTTTTTCGCACTTTTTCCCATATTTGTCATCTCCTTTTATTGACTAAAGCGTTTATATGTGTATTATCACGAGCAGTTAAGGATTTATGCGAAACAAATATAACGCTTATGCGAAATAACGCAAGCTAAATTTCGCAAATACGTAAAATTTTATGCCAAATTCTGATGCAAATGCGATAATTGAAAGGGTTAAACTCCTTCGCCAGCAGTATGCAGGGGCGAGAGGCAAGAGTGAATTTGCCCGCTCTCTTGGTATAAGTCCTTCTACTTACAGCTATTATGAAAAAAACAGGATTCCGCCTATAGAACTTTTACTAAAGATATCCGAGGTGACGGGGGCTGATTTACACTGGCTGCTTACAGGCGACCAGGGCAGCCAAAAAGATTTGCAAAGTGGGCAACCGGCTGTAAAAATCCCCCAAATTTTACTCGAAAAGATTCAAAACCTGCTGTCGGATGACCCCGGGCTGCTCGAACCGGTCTCGGCATTTATCGAACTGCTTAGCCAGAAGAGGGGGCTGGAAAGCCGAACCAAACAGGGTGGCGAACCCCAGCCGGGTCGACAAACCAGCCGGTCAATACCGGATGTTCAGGAGAATCGGCAGGGTTGGATTCCCGTTATCGGCAGAACCGCCGCCGGTATAGTTCATTTCTGGAATGAAGAGCTTATGACAACATCCGCCTCCGGCGGACCAAAGACGGAGCTTGACCAATTAGTAAAAAAATATACGGGTAAGGAAATTGTCGGTCTGCTGGACGGCAGGGCGACTGTTGATTTGCATTTGAAGCCGCTCGCGGACGGTCTCAAAAAGGCAGACATCAGCCTTGTTCAAATAAGCGGATCTGCCACGGGGCGGACCGAAGAGATTGTCGAATTTGTCCAGTGCGAACAAATCTATAGAATTTTTAACGACAGTTTTGCATTGCGGGTGGATGGCGACAGTATGTCCCCGCGAATAAATGACGGCGACATCGTAATTTTGAGCCCGTCGATGCCGGCTGCACAGGGGCAAATAAGCGTTGTACGCCTGGCAAACCAGATTGGCGTCACCTGCAAGATTATTCGCAATACCGATGACTCCGTTCACCTTATACCGATAAATGAAAAATATGAAACCAAAGTGATGGCAAAGAAAGATGTGCTTTGGTCGCTGGCGGTGCTTTGTCATATCAGCTTCTGAAAAAATTGTTGCTGTTTTTTGCGGACGAATTCGATTGGATTAAATGAGAGATTTTTCGAGGCGGCAAAATGAAAAAGGTAAAAAGTCCGGCAGATAGCGCCGTTGAATCCCGCTACCTTGTTATGCCAAACCATGCGAATCCTTACGGCACAGTTTTTGGCGGAGTGACCGTTGCTTGGATTGATATGGTAGGCTCAATGGCGGCACAAAGACACTGCGGCAAAGAGGTCGTCACCGCGGCAATCGATTCGCTTAACTTCAGAGAGCCAATCTATATCGGCGAGCAAATCGTCCTAAAGGCTGCCGTAAATTATGTCGGAAAAACTTCTATGGAAGTCGAGGTGCAGGTTTTCAGGGAAAATACTGAAACGGGAAGGTCCTCGCTGGCGACCACGGCGTATCTTACTTATGTTGCCCTCGATAAGAAAAAAATGCCGGCTTCGGCGGGCAGACTCCTGCCGCAAACCGCTGACGAGAAACGCAGATACAGCCAGGCCGAATTGCGAGTGAAGGCCAGGAATGACCTTCGTAAAAAAATCCGCGATTGCTCCTGAAGTGAACGTCCGAAAAAGGATTAACTCAAAGGGCGGCATATTGCCGAAAAATCAGGTAGAATTTGTGGCTGCTGTTTATGTGTTATTTACGGGTATTTATATAAAAACAGGGCATAAATAATATGATAATTCGGGTTTAAATTATATATTTTTTTGGAGGTCATAGTTATGTTAATCTGGGTTTTCAGAGGTATTTTTTTTATCATTCTTTTAGCGGTTATGTTTGCCAGTATAAGTTCGAAGGCCGTCTCCGGTGCGGCCCAAACCACCGGGAGCGATTTGAATTTCTGGGCAGTGCTTATTGCCGGTGCCGGAATGGGACTTATTGTTTTTCTTACCGATATGCTCACTCCCAAAAAGAAACTTCAATCCCTCGCGGGTGTGTTCTTTGGTCTGCTTGTCGGCGTCTTTATAGGCGGCGCTCTTGCCCCGGTTATTGACCTGATACGGGATTCTTATAACCTTAAGACCTTGCTGGTGGATGAATCCGTGGTGGCGATCAAGTGGATGCTCGGCGTTTGTATCTGCTATATTACCATAACAATCGTGATGAGAACCAAGGACGATGTGCGGTTTGTTATCCCCTATATAGAATTTGCAAAACAGACAAAAGGCGCCAGGCCCCTGGTTCTCGATACCTCGGTGATAATTGACGGCAGGATTGCGGACCTTTGCCAGAGCAAACTTTTCGATGCGCCTGTGCTGGTTCCGCGTTTTGTCCTCAATGAGCTGCAGCTCATTGCTGATTCATCGGACAGGCTCAAAAGAAACCGCGGCAGAAGAGGCCTCGATATCCTTAAAAGAATGCAGGAAAGCTCCGTTATCGACATTGAAATTGACGACACGCTTGTTATCGACAACGACGACGTAAAAGGCGTTGACCAGAAGCTGATTGTCTTTTCCAAAAATTGCGACGGCAGACTCGCCACAACCGATTACAACCTCAGCAAAGTTGCACAGGTCCGTGATGTTGACGTCGTGAACATTAACGATATTGCCAACTCGTTGAAGACCATTGTTCTGCCGGGCGAAAACCTCCAGGTCAAAATTATTAAAACCGGTGAAGAAACAGACCAGGGCATCGGCTATCTTGACGACGGCACAATGGTTGTGGTCGAAGAGGCACGCGACAAGATTGGAAGGGATGTCGTTCTGTCCGTCACCAGCTCGCTGCAGACGTCGGCGGGCAAAATGATTTTCGGAAAGTTCGAGTCCTTCGGGCAGTCAAAAAGTTACAGCAATAATGGCAGGGATAACAGAGACCGCCCATCTTATAGAAAACCGAATACCGACAATTCGTATTCGCCGAAGAGCTGAAAAATTATCGGTAGCCCTATAGCTTTTTCAGTTCCCTTGTCAGAATGGCTGCGATGTCTTTCTGATTACAGGCGGTGATTTTTTCACCCCTGCGGTAGATAAATGCCTTATCTTTTCCGCCGCATATTGCCAGGTCTGCATCCGCCGCCTCGCCCGGCCCGTTGACTATGCAGCCCATTACCGCAATCCGCAGCGGCTTTTTGACCGGCGCAATTGCCTTCTTAACGACCCGTGCAAGACTTACGATGTCGATTTCAGTTCTGCCGCACGTCGGGCATACAATCAGTTCGGGCTTTTGCTGTTTGAATAGACCAAGGGCATATAAAATCTGTTTTGCGATAATCACTTCTTCAACCGGGTCGCCCGCGGCGCTGACTCTTACCGTGTCGCCGATTCCCTCGGCAAGAAGTGTTCCCAATGCTACCGCCGATGGTATCGCCGCATCTTCCGGCAGCCCCGCGTGCGTTAGCCCAAGGTGAATGGGGTAATCGAACTCTTCTGCTATACGCCGGTTCGTTTCTATTGTCCGAAGGCAGTCGCTGCTTTTCACGCTCAGGACTAACTGCCTGAACTTTCGTTTCTCGAAAATCCGGACATACTTTTTCATCTCGGCGAGCATCAGTGTTATTCTTTTTGTCGTTGGCACATCCGATTTTGTAAGGTCTCTTATGCTCGCCTCGTTGACCCCGATTCGTATTGCGACCTTGTGCATCTTTGCTGCGTCGATTATTTGCTCGATATCTGATTGCCTCTTTATATTTCCCGGGTTCAGCCGAATCTTCGCTGCCCCTGCCTCAATCGCTTCTATTGCCCGTTCGGCGCTGAAGTGAATATCGGCAATCAGCGGCACTTTGACCCGCCGGACAATTTTTGCGAATGCCTCGCTGTCTGCCCGTCTCGGAATTGCTACACGTACAAGCGAACATCCCGCCTCCGCGAGCTGTTTTATCTGTTCGGTGCATCGCTCGATGTCAGTCGTTGCCACTTTTGTCATCGACTGAATCGCGACCGGCTGCGATGAACCGATTTTTACGCTGCCGATACTGACTATCCTTGTTTTTCTTCTTTTAATCACAAAGCAACCTCTTGCCTGCATCCAGTTTTTAAGATAACTCGAAGCAAATTTTTATTTATATCGAAATTGTAGCTGTTTTTTTCGACTGTGCAAATGAAATTGAGTTTGCTGCTGCTGTGATGTTTGTTTATGTGCTCAAAACTTTTTGATGACGCCTAAAACAACCGCCTCGATTCGGCAGTTCCGGCTGTAAATCGGCTCGTATTGCTCATTGGCGGGCTGAAGACGCACCGCATCCTTTTCCCTGTAAAATCTCTTCAGCGTCGCATTTTCATTATCGACAATCGCCACAACCATTTGCCCTTCGTTGGCAGTGCTGCATTTGCGGCAGATTACGAAATCGCCGCTGTTTATTCCCTCTCCAGTCATACTGTCGCCGCGAACTTCGAGCGCAAAAATTTCATCGCTGTTTCCGAAAAGGCTATTTATGGACAGACGCTCTTTATTTTCGACTGCCTCGATTGGAATACCGGCGGCAACTCTGCCCGCAAGCGGGATTGTGCCATCCTGCCTGTTGCCTGTTTGCTGCGATTGATTAGCGGCTTGCCTGAGCAGTTTGTACGCCTTCGGCGAAAGCTCCAAAGAGCGTGCCCTGCTCGACTGCTCCGAGAGATACCCTTTTTTTCGCAGCTCTTCGATGTGCTCGAACGTTGTGCTTCGGCTTATTTCGAACCGATCCGCCAGTTCCCCTATCGTCGGCGAAAAGCAGCGGCTCTTCTGAAATTTCGCTATCGCGCCGAGCAGTTCTATCTGCCGGGGCGTCAAATGTTCCTTCAAAACTTCCCTTACCGCATTCATCCTTGACCTCCTGCACAATAATCGTGTCTGAATCCATCTCGATATATTTTCTGCCCGAAGCCTCGCTGATGGCAGCAGTCATTATCCCGTTCAGCTTTGTCAAAACCCGGCTTAACTTGTTTGCCCCGGCAATTCTCGAAATGTCCTGGCCGCTTGGCCAGCTCCAAGCGAAATCGCCACCGGGCCCGAATCTGCACACGTCATTGAATCCGTCTCTGTTTATTTCCATATTTTTAGCCTCAACTTTCTTGCCAAAAATAGCTCGTTTCCTGCTGTTATTTTATCGTCAAACACCTGCAAAAAACCCTAACAAAAACCGAACAAAAATGCGGAATCGAAAGATTATTTTTGATTCCGCACTGGCTATATTTTCAGCCATTTTTATATAGGACGGTAGTCTATTTTTTTGTTGGCTGGTCTTACAGCCGCTTGCCCTTTGAGCCTTTACCCTTGCAGGTCTTGCAGCGGATTGACTACCTTGCCCATAAACAATATGCTTCCTGTCGTGTTGTCCCTTATAAGGAACAAAAATGGATGGTCGGCTTTGAATTCGAGAGGTTTTGGAGGTTCGGCACTACCACATAGCTCTACCGCCGTGGCAGCCGCTGCCTCTGTTCCCTCTTCGTTCACCTCTACAAATGCCTTATGAATTACGTCTGAAATGAACAATTCTTTTTTTTGTTCCATTCCTGAAAAATCGGCTTTGCCGGAAAAAGCATCAGACATTCCCATTTTGGCTAAGACTTGGCCGAGACTAAATTCTGAAGTGGTCTTGAATCTGGGCAGGTAAACATTAATTTCATACATCGAGCACGCAAGCCAATTATTGATATTTTCTGCTGTCAGTGACGTCTCCAATTTATCTATACCGTCAATTTGTCTTGGTAAAAGCACAATCATGCTCAGGTCTTTACCCTTATAAGGCATCACCAGAATTTGCAGCGTATCGTCCCCGCCATAATTGAACACTTTTTTGGTGTACATCATCGGCACTTTAATTTTATCTTTTGACGATATTGAAAAAATCCCATCTCTTGTCGCCTTCTTATTAAATTTATACTCCCATTCGCCCTTGAAATATATCGCATTTGTAAGCACTAATCGTGTCAACTCATCAAACGTATTGGGCTTTATAATTTCTTTAATTTTTTGTTTAGTCTTATCCTCAACCCACTTGTTTATGGTTTGTCTTGTGCCTTCCGAATCTTTCGCGAAATCGACTTCATTGAGGTCCGCCGAATAATTTTTGTTCACCAGTTCAATAAATGAATCCATAAACTTGAAACCATTTTGCCCCCACAGGGCATTTGCGATGTTAAGCTCGTAACCGCCTTTCTTTGCCCCTTCGGTTAATTGCTTTTCAAGATTTGCAAAGGCAGGGTGTAATTGCCCCTGCGGCAGATTAAAATGCAAAACCTCTGCCATTTGCTTTTCTGTATTTCCCCTTGCTCCGCCATAAGTCATTGCTAATGCTGTTGAGATGCTGTATGGAGAGAAAAACAGATTCTCATTTTTCTTTTCATTCGCAAGTTTCGCATAAAGCTGCAGAGCAAATTCGGTATTGCCTTTTGCAATTTCCTCTGTCGGTTCCACATAAACCGGTGCATAAAGCGATGAGATTGGCCGTATCTGGCGTGTATTTATATTAAGTTCGTATTGATGTCCCTTCTCGTTGGTAATTATCAAGCGGCTACCTATAATCTCCAGTTTCTCAATAAATACATCCTGCACATCTGCCTCTAACCGCTCATCATATTTTATGTAATAGATTTTTTTTCGCCAAAGCATCTGGTTATTTTGTGAATCCCAGGCCTCGACGCAACCCATATAAAATTGTGGTGCCCGGTATTCAATTCCATCCGAAATTACAGGCTCAACTGGTTTTGGAGCAAGACGTTCCGCAAATGTTGAACTTGAAAAGCTAAAGATAATCATTAAACAAAAATAAAGCAAAATGTTACGTTTCATAATTTTTACCTTCCTTTACTGAGTAATTTTATTTGGCGGATCTCTCCCAAAGCAGTTTCCTGTCGTCCACTTTCATTAATACTCCTGTTTCCACATCCTTTAGACGCTTATCCTATCCTGCCGGTTGACGAAAATTAAGCAAATTTTTTGTAAAATCTCATCTGCGTGAGATTTCCTGGATGCCTGTTTGCATTGTCTATTGGCAGTTAAATATGGCTTACAGATAAGAACCGTCTGTCAGGATGGCAGGGTGCCTGGTTTTTGGCGGGCAGGGGCAAAGTTAGAGGAAATAATATAACTCCTTTTTGGGGAAATACTTATGAGCAAAAGTGTGGTTGCATATTTGCTTTGGCATAGTTTTTGCTAATTTTATTTAACTTGGCTTTAGAATGGCCAAAGGATGCGGCGGTAGTTTGGGAAAAGATTTTATGTTGTGTGAATTATCCGGTTCAGAGCAGGTGAGTTTATTGGCTAGCGATTCGGGTTGGGCATGGCCTTTGGCGACAAAACAGATTTTCGAGCCGCGGGGCGTTAATTTGCTGCTTGCGGGCAATATTGGTGAGTTTGTGGTTGTTCTCGAAGGCCGGCGAATACACGCTGCCATAGTCGATTTGGACAGTCAGTCGGGCGGTTTGGCGGCTATTCGCGTTATAAAGTCGATAAAGCCGGCGCTACCCTGCTTAATCTTAAAGAGCAGCCCGGATGAGGATTTGCTCGAAAAGGCACTCGAACTGGATGTCTTTAGCGTAATCGGAAAGCCGGTCGCCCTCGAAATTTTACAAAGGCAGTTAGACAGGCTTTTCATAAAGATGTATAATAGCAGCCTATTCGCTTAGAAATTAAAAAGGTATTTTTGTCTTTTATGAAAGGAGTAGTTGGAAAATGAAGGTAAGACCATTAGGTGATAAGGTTTTGGTTAGCCGGGTCGAGGCAGAAAATAAAACGGCAGGCGGCATTGTTCTGCCGGATACCGCTAAGGAAAAACCCCAGAAGGGAAAGGTTATCAGCGTCGGAGAAGGCAAGACTCTCGATGACGGCACAAAGCAGCAGATGCAGGTTAAGAAGGGCGACGTTGTGCTCTTCACCAGCTACGCAGGCACGGAAATAAAAATTGACGGCAAGGAATACCTTATTATGAGCGAGCCGGACATTATGGCTGTTATTGAAGATTAACCGGCGGAATAAAAAAATAAATTAGTGTAATCAGTGCTGAATATAATAAAGGAGATAAACGATAATGGGAGCAAAAAAAATAGCGTATGGCAGTGAGGCGAGGGAAGCGATATTGAAGGGGGTTGAGAAACTGGCAAGGGCGGTCAAGATTACGCTTGGCCCCTGCGGCAGAAACGTTGTGCTGGAAAAATCCTACGGCTCGCCGACCGTCACCAAGGACGGCGTCACCGTTGCAAAGGAGATTGAGCTGGAAGATGCTTACGAAAATATGGGTGCGCAAATGGTTAGAGAAGTCGCCAGCAAAACATCAACCGTTGCGGGCGACGGCACGACCACCGCGACAATTCTTGCGGAGAGTATTTTTAAGGAAGGCCTCAAAAATATTACCGCCGGTGCCAATCCTATGCAGGTCAAACGCGGCATAGACAAGGCCGTCGAGAAAATAGTTGAAGAGCTAAAAAAAATGAGCATACCGGTTAAATCCAGCAAACAGATTGAGCAGGTCGCTACCTGTTCTGCCAATCAGGATGTCGAGATTGGCAAAAAGCTGGCCGAGGCGATGGACAAGGTCGGAAAAGACGGCGTGATTACCGTTGAGGAAGGACAATCGCTCGAGACGGTTGTGGAACTGGTCGAGGGTATGCAGTTTGATAAAGGATATTTAAGCCCGCACTTCATCAATAAACTTGAGAATATGACCGTCGAACTCGATAAACCATATATTCTCATTCACGAAAAGAAAATCAGTTCGGTCAAATCACTCGTGCCGCTTCTGGAAAAAGTCGCAAAGCAGGGCAGACCCCTGTTGATTATTGCCGAGGATGTCGAGGGCGAGGCCCTGGCAACGCTGGTAGTTAATAAGCTGCGGGGCGTCCTGCAGGTGGCGGCGGTGAAAGCCCCCGGTTTCGGCGACAGGCGAAAGGCTATGCTCAGCGATATTGCCGTCCTTACCGGCGGCGAGGCAATTTTCGAGGATTTAGGTCTTGATTTGGAAGGTATCGAATTAAAGCAGCTCGGCAGGGCAAAAAAGGTCACAATCGACAAGGACAACACCACGATAATAGAAGGTGCAGGCGATACCGGTTCAATTAAAGGAAGGATTGAGCAGATAAAAGCTGAGATTGACAAATCAACCAGCGATTATGATACGGAAAAATTGCAGGAACGCCTCGCGAAATTGTCGGGCGGCGTCGCACAGATTAAAGTTGGTGCCGCTACCGAAGCCGAAATGAAAGAGAAAAAGGCTCGCGTTGAGGATGCGGTTCACGCCTGCAGGGCTGCCGTCGAGGAAGGGATTTTGCCAGGCGGCGGCGTTGCTGTCCTCAGGGTGCTGCCAATGCTGGATAAAATAAGCTGCGTCGGCGACGAGAGGGTCGGCGTGGATATTGTAAAACGAGCGATGGTTGCACCGATTAAGCAAATCGCAGAGAACGCGGGCCTCGATGGCTCAATCGTGGCGCAAAAGGTAATGGAAAGCAAAGACGTCAACTTCGGTTATGATGCGATTCGCAAGGAATACGGCGATATGGTCGAGTTCGGCGTGATTGTGCCGACAAAAGTCGAAAGGGCGGCGCTCCAGAATGGCGCTTCGATTGCCTCATTGCTTTTGACCACCGATGCTATTGTAAGCGAGATACCGGAGAAAAAGGAGACCCCGCAGATGCCCCAGGGCGGCGGAATGTATTAACGCATTATGAATAAATCAGGGACGGCCGGTAATTGCCGGTCGTCCTTTTTATATTTGCTGCAAAGGGCGGCAATAGAGAGATTTCAAAATGGCTTTCAATATTTTTACGAATGTCGTTTCACTCGCGTCGGCAAGAGCGGCACGATGGCTGATTTTTACCGGCCTCTTCTTCACTGGTTTCGGGATTCTGATAATTACATATCCGAAATTCTTTGCGACGATGGCGGCGGTGGTGTTTTTTCTTATAGGCGCTGGTTTCTTCGTGACGGCTGCGAAAATTTATCTGGCCGCACGAAAGTGGAAAAAAGCTGTTGATACCGAACCGGATTCATACAGGGAAAACGTCCGCCTGCACATCGAAGAACATCCCGGCGAAAGCGATTATCTGTAATTCGTTTTTTGCGGTCGGATTTTCAAGACTGCCTTCTCACGCCCGATGGCAGGAACATTCCGCCGGGGCCTCTGGCCTGCTTGTAATCAATAATTATCTTTGCGGCCTCCGCAGGCTCATCTACTACCGTAAAGACATTCATATCTTCGGGGTTGATGTAGTTGCCGAGCATCTTATCTTGAATCCAATCGACAAGGCCTCCCCAGTAGTCGCTTCCGACCAGCACAACCGGGAACGATGCCTGCTTGAGCGTCTGAATCAGGACGATGGCTTCCGAAAATTCATCGAGGGTTCCGAACCCGCCCGGAAAAGCGATGAATCCGTGAGCGTATTTGAGGAACATTACCTTGCGGCAGAAAAAGTATCTGAACCGGAGCGAAAAATTCTGGAACTCGTTGGGCTTCTGTTCCATGGGCAGCTCGATATTCAGCCCGATGCTTATGCCGTCAGCCTGGGCGGCGCCCTTGTTTGCGGCTTCCATAATGCCGCCACCGCCTCCGGTAATTATGGCGAAACCGGCCTCCGCGAGGATTTTCGCGGTCTTCTCCGCCAGTTTGTAATATTTATCGTCAGGTTTTGTTCTTGCCGACCCGAAGATTGATACTGCCGGCCCGACCGATGCGAGTTCGTCGAAGCCCTCCGTGAATTCTGCCATAATCCTGAATATTCGCCACAGGTCCTGAACAGGATTTCCGACATAATGCTCCATAAATTTTTCCTTCACCACTGTTCTGGTTTATTTGCAGCAGGACAATACCGTGCAATCGGGCAGTTCGGACAATCCGGCCTGCGGGCGATGCAGATGTTTCTGCCGTGAAAGATAAGACAATTACTCAAAGGCATCCAGTCTTTCTTTGGGATTATTTCGGCTAAATCGAATTCTAACTTGACTGCATCCGAATTTTTCGACAGCTGAAGTCTTCGCGACAGCCTGATTACGTGTGTATCGCAGGTGATTGCCGGCTTTCCGAATGCGCCGCCGATTACAACGTTTGCCGTCTTTCTGCCGACGCCCGGCAGCGTAATAAGCTCATCAATTGTTTCCGGAATTTTGCCGCCGAACCGTTCCAGGATTTCCCTGCTTGCGTTTTTAATATTGGCGGCCTTATTGTGATAAAACCCGGTGCTTCTTATATCCTGCTCAATTTCTTTTACGTCCGCATTTGCCCAGTCCGCCGCCGTTTTGTATTTTTTGAACACCTCTTTTGTCACAATATTAACGCGCACGTCGGTGCATTGTGCCGAAAGTATCGTCGCGATGAGCAACTCGAACGCATTTGCAAATTTCAGCGCGACTTTCGCATCGGGATACGTCTTTTTCAAAATCGGTAGTATATTTTTCACGCGCTGGGCCGCAGCAGCCTTAAACTGCTCATCCGAAACGGCGACAACAGGTTTTTTTTTTGAACCGGTATTATTTTTGCCCATTCGGGTCTGCCTTTGTGTTCACTGCGTCCGGAAGCTGTTTCAAATATTCCAGCAATTTGCCTTTGATGAAAATACCTCTAAGTTTCACTGGTTCAGTCTCTCCCGGCAGCAGCAAAATCGTCACCGGCACCGCCGGCTCCTTGTAGATTTTTTCCAAGTCGATTGAAGCAGGATATATCGCTTGTGTCACATCGCCCTTGAAGGCCAAGACACCTTTTTGATTTATCATTTGACCGATTTTCCGGTTGCCATAGGTAAATTTATCTACCGCTTTGCAGTTCAGGCACCAGTCAGCGGTAAAATCGATAAGGACAGGCTGATTTTTTGCAGCCGCCTCTTTGATTTTCATCGTATCATATTCTCGCCAATTTATATCTGGTTTAGCGGGTTCCGGCAGCAGGAATATCCCGCCCGGTATAACGATAGCGAGGGCAATCAGCCGGATAATATTTTTTTGCAGTCTTGGCGTATTAAATGTCGCCCACCCGCCCCATATCCACAGGCAAAATGATAATATAACGGCAAAATACAAAACCCGCTCGAATCGTTCTCTCGGCAGCGCCATCAAAAGCCACACTGCCACCGCAAGAAGTATAAAGCCCGTTGTCTGCTTGAATAGCTCCGTCCATCTTCCCGCCCTCGGGATAAATTTCAATAGTGACGGTGTCGAGGTCAAAATCATATAAGGGGCGGCCATCCCGATTCCGATGACCATAATGGCAGCCGTGCCGGTGAGCAGGTTTTGCGTCTGCGCCCATAAAAGGGATGCGGTTAAAATGCCGAAGCTGCACGGCGTGCTCAAAATCGCCGCGAAAAATCCCATCGCCAAAGACCCCGCAAGGCCTTTACTGCCCTGTCCTTTGTCTGCTATCGAGGACGGCGGGTTGATAGTAAATATGCCGAACATAAATAGCGCCAGTGCAATCAGCACGAGCGACATTACGATAATGTTGGCGGGATTCTGAAAATGTCCTCCCCACTGAAACGAGCCGCCGCCCTTAAGATGAAGCGAAATATTAACGGCTGCGAGTATCGCAAAAAATAAAAGTATGCCCGCACAAAAAGCGGAACCCATCGCCGCGGAACGTTTCTTATCCTGCCTCGCCTGCTCGAAGATGCTCAAAACCTTCAAAGGTATAACAGGCAGCACGCAGGGCATAATGTTCAGGGTAATGCCTGCGAGAAATGCCAGCAGCAGGGCGGCTAAACCGCCGATGCCGGAACCGGCTGTGCCTGCGATTGGCTGCTGTCCGGCTGCTGCGGATTTTTGCGAAGGTTGCGGCAGCGTAAATGCCGGACTTGTCATATCCGCATCGGCGCTTATCTTTAAGCCGGCGGTCAGAGGCGTAAATTTCGGCCAGATACAGCTTTCGCCCGAACACATCGCACCGTCGATTATGACGGTTATTTCAGAGTCGCTTGTTTGCCCCTGCGATAAATCGACACCTGCAACCGTAAAAGGAATATAGATAGTAAAATTGCCGCTGAATATATCGACTTTCCCGCCGCCGAGTTTATCCTGATAAACCCCGGCTTCAGGATAGATTGGTTCTGAAAATTTCAAAAAATCCTTCGTTGAAGAAACCTTTACCTTCAGGTCTGCTCCGCCCGGCGCGGTCTTTGCCGATGCGTAAAAGTGCCAATCGCCTTCCGTCTCGAAACGAAGGGCTAAAGCGGAAGAGCTTTGCGGCCTGACAGCAGAAAATTGCCTGTTGATTGTAATGGTGACGTGATTGGCGATAATCCGTTCAGACCCGAATGCCTTTGCGGGAAAGGCCGCCAGTAAAATTGCAGATAAAAAAACACCGATACTCAGGAATTTTTTTTTCATAAAAACTCCGGGGTTGTTTCAAATGAAGGCTTTCTGCCCTTATTTGGTTTCCTGCCGTTTGCTTTCGGCTTGACCGTTCTGCGACTCTTTTTTCTTTTGCTCGGCTGCCAGCAGCTCCGTCACGGTCGGTTTATCGATTACGCCCCCGTCGAGAATCACCTTGACGTCAGCGGCATCGAGCGTCTCGTATTTAAGCAGGGCCTTTGCGATTTTTTCGACATTGTCCCTGTTGGCTTCTATCAGTTCCCGTGCCTGGTTGTAGGCTAAACCCGTAAGCCTTTTGACTTCTTTGTCGATTTCCTCGGCTGTGTTTTCCGAATATTCCTTTTCGCCTGGCATCGCATACATATCGTTCACAAAAATATCCGGGCCGTAATTTATTGGCCCGAGCGTTTCGCTCATTCCCCACGTAAGCACCATTTGCCGGGAAATCTGCGTCGATTGTTTGATATCCGATTCTGCCCCGCTCGATATATCACCGCAGAAAATCTCCTCTGCGATTCTCCCGCCGAAACAGACCTTCAGAAGCGCCATACAATATTTCTTGGTGAAAATATTCCTGTCCTTTTCAGGCAGCGAGAACGTCGCGCCGCCCATCGGCCCGCGCGGGATAATGCTCACCTTGTGAAGCGGGTCGGCATCCTTTAAAAGCGACTGCACCAGTGTGTGGCCCGCCTCGTGATAGGCGGTGATTTCCTTTTCCTGTTTATCGACGAGTCTGCTCTTCTTGGCCTTGCCCCAGCGAACTTTGTCGCGGGCCTCCTCGAGGTCGTTCATCTCGACATACTCTTTTTCCTCCATTGTGGCGAGAAGTGCCGATTCGTTGATAATTGCTGCCAGGTCCGCACCGCTGAACATAGGTGTTCCCCTGCCCAATCTTTCAAGGTCCGTATCAGGTCCCATTTTAATCTTTTTGGCATGAACGCCGAGAATTTCAACCCTCCCTTTCAAATCGGGCAGCGGCACAACCACCTGCCTGTCGAACCTGCCCGGCCTTGTAAGTGCCGGGTCGAGAATATCGCTGCGGTTTGTGGCGGCGATGACTATCACCTGGTCGTTCGTATCGAATCCGTCCATCTCGACGAGGATGGCATTCAGCGTCTGCTCTCTTTCGTCGTGTCCGCCGCTTACGTTGCCCATTCCCCTGCGTCTGCCGATGGCATCAATTTCGTCGAGGAATATTATGCACGGCGAATTATCTTTTGCCTGCTTGAACAAATCACGCACCCTCGAAGCGCCAACGCCTACGAACATCTCGACAAAGTCGCTTCCTGATATGCTTAAAAACGGCACGTCCGCTTCGCCCGCGATTGCCTTTGCGAGCAGCGTTTTTCCGCAGCCCGGCGGCCCTATCAGCAGGACGCCGCGCGGTATTCTGCCGCCAAGACGCTGGAATTTCTTCGGGTTCCTCAAGAACTCGATAATCTCGGCGACCTCTTCCTTCGCCTCGTCGATGCCGGCAACATCGTCGAAGGTCACTTTTGTCTTGTCTTTGCCGTGCAGCCGGTGCTTGCTCCGACCGAAGCTCATCAGCATCCCGCCGGGACCGCTGCGGATATTGCGGGCGAAGAGGAAATAAAAGAGAACCAGCAGAAGCACTACCGGGAAAAGCATGCTGAAAATATTAATAAGTGTTGTCTGAGGCGGTTTTGTTTCCTGCTTGACGTTATACTTTTCGAGAATTTCGCCGAGCTGTGTGCCGTGAACCTGCGGATTATAATAGACGACGAATGTGTCTTTGGCGTCCTTGTTTTCCTTCTGCCGCTCGGTCAATCCCGCTTCGTTGAACTTGCCTTCAATTTCGTAATCCTTAACGGTGACGGTGTCAACCTGTCCCGCCTCGACGTAATGGAGAAACTCATCGTACCGCACCGGCTGCGGATTGGTACGCTGCATTATCCACGTTATTAATACGAAGACCGCCACGCCGAGCAGCAGCCAGCTTAAAGGATTATTTTTGTAGCCCGGCAGCGTTGGCTTTCTCGGCCCTGTCGGCGTTTGATTTGGTTTGTTGTCCTGTCCGTTCATATAATCTTTTCTTTTATCTGTTTATGCCTGATTATTGCAGACACAATTATTTCTGTCTGCTTTATGAATCCTGTTTGTAGAAATACCCCTTCTACCATTTATTTTCCATTCTCTCTACGATTTTTTCCGCCAGTTTGTTTGCCGCCAGTGTCGAAGCATATTCGAAGCTCTGCTGCTGCCATTCGGAAAATGTCGCCGTTGCGCTTATGGTTTCATTATCGAGAAGATATTTTCCCGTCAGCAGGTTTTCCCACTTTACTACAGCGGTAAGCCTTACCTCTTTTTCAAGAGCTCTGCCGGTCTGCCTTTCAACGGAAAGCACAACCGAATCGACAGCCTTAATCCTGCCGCTGATAATCGTATCTGCCTTTTCCCTGTTTGAAATAACCTTATAAGGCGTCACAGCCTCAATCCGTTTTGCCAGTGCGTCGGTAAGCTGGTATTCTACGCCGCGCCTGAAGCTGTCGTTGTCGAACATCAGCACGCAAACACTTTTGACACCCTGCGGGTAGAGCGATTTATTGCTGTATCCGCTGCAGCCGACCGCCGCCGCGCTGATAAAAATACACAGCATCGCGAGAAAACCGTCTCGCAGCCGTTCGGGATTTTCCAAAAGGCTCACCTTCTTCATTTTCCTCCCTTAGGTTTTTCGTTCCCGGCAGCGGCTGTTTTCGCAAGTTCCGCCGCCTTGCTCTCCGGCCAGTCATGCACAACCATATCGTAATAGAGCGACGCTGGGCTTACTCCCTCAACCACACTCTTTTTATCCTGCGTCCTCTGGTAATACTTTCCGATATTGTATTTTTTGTAGGCCATCTGCTCGTCGATAAGTTTCAGTCTTTGGTCTATATCAAGGCTTTTGGCGTCTTCAGGATAAACAAGCTTGAATCTCTCATAGTAGCCTTTTGCACTCAACAGGCACGAGCTGTCGTAATACGGCCCCCTGTAAAGTGCATGCTGGCAGCGGGCCATCGCCAGAAGCGCATCCCTTCCTGTCTCGCCGCCTGGCCAGCGGCCCGAAACAAGAGACCACTGCTGGTAAGCCTCTTCGAACATCTTTTTTTTCTCGTAAGCCTCTGCCACCGACACAAGCGCCTTGATTGCTATTGGCAAATCGCCTGAACGGTCGGCAATCTTTTCCATTACCTTTGCGCCTTCATCGAATCCGGAAATTCTGAATATGCCAAGCACCCTTTTCTTCCTGCCCTGAAGGTATGCCATTCCAATCGCAAACTCCCTGTCGAGGGCAGCCGGGTAAAAACGGCTTTCCGAAAATCTGTTCAGGAACTTTTCGTAAGATTTAAACGCCTTTTCATATTTACCTGCGGCAAACTGCAGCTCTGCCTTTGTAAAAGCGTCATATTCGGCGCCTGCAATCTCCGGAAAATCTCCCTTCAAATCCGCCAGCGCCTTTTTCAGCTCTCCCGTTTTGCCTTCCTGCCCCAGCTTCTTTATATTCGCTGCTGCGACCGCAAACTTGTCATTGCTGTCGATTACCCGTAGTTGCCCGTCTTTTTCCAGCCGGTAGGTATCCGCCACACCTGCCGCCGCAGGGAACAGCACTGCTGCCGCAAATACCACCAAAATCCTTTTTATTACTGTTTCCATTTTATGGACCCCTGGCTTAAATTTTTCCATTGCGTTACGGCGGACCATTATAATTACTTTTCTGTTCAATTGCAAAGAGGTTTTATGCCACAATTTCATTCCGCAGATAATAGAGCAGCAGGATGGATTAATAAGTATGATTGTCGCCTATAATCGCGAGCATCACTCAATACGAGAGTGGAGACGAAGGGAATCGAACCCTCATTTCGGCGATGCGACCGCCATGTGCTCCCGTTACACCACGTCCCCGGAAACCGGATACGCCGGATAATATAACCGAAACAGGCCGTCAAAACAACCTCCTCTTTTTTTTCTTGTGCCAAGCTCTAATCCTGTTATACTTTATCCAATTAAACTCTCAGAAACGGGAAAAAATTTGTGAAGCAGCTTCATCGCATAATCGTAATCGCAGCCGTTTTGTTCGTGACTATGACGAACGCAGGTGTTTTGCAGGCGGCGCATATTCACCAATCCTGCGGCAGCAGTCATAACAGCGACAAATGCACCCTCTGTATTCACATTGCATCCGTTAAGGCAATTTCTCTCGAATTCACAGTGCATACCGGTTTCATCGCCGCCGTAACAGAGAGACCATTTATATTCACATCTGTTTTCGTGCAGGATGTTTCCCTTGCCTCGCAATCCCCGCGAGGGCCGCCTTTTATCTCCTGATTCATATTAGAACTCTTTTCATTCATTTTTCCGCTAGCCTACAGGCGAAGACGGTAAATCTTTTTATATCGAATCTATGGAGATAAAAATATGCGCATACCATCAATCAGGTATAGTTTTTGCTTTTTCATAATCCTGTTTTTTAACAGCTATGGTTTTGCAGAGCAGGAAATTCCTTCCGGCAGCGAACTGCAATCCCTGCAGAAACAGGTGGCTGAACTGCAAAAGGCAATGAAAGACGCAAATGACAGGCACACTGCGGAGATGAAAATTCTCAGAGAGGAAATCGAGCTTTTGAAACAAAACCAGGCCGGTGCAGCAAAAGAAACGAAGACAATTGAACCGGGTCAGCCCCAGGCGCCGGTTGCGACTTATGTTGGACAGATACAAGCACCGGCGTCGCCGGGCTATCAGAGTTTTAATCCTGATATTTCGGCGATAGGCGATTTTATCTTTCACGGAGGAGTGAATCCCAAAGGCGAAACGCCGGATAGTCTGACAGCCGCAAAGACCTCAAGGGCGCAGCTCAGGGAAGTTGAGTTCGGGTTTTCCAGCCCTGTTGACCCTTATGGACGGGCAGATTTAATTCTGGCCATTGAAAGACAGGATGACGGGGAATATAAGCCCGATATCGAAGAAGGATATTTTACTTTTACAACACTGCCTTATGACCTGCAGGTGCGGGCTGGTAAGTTTTACTCTGCCTTCGGAAAGGCCAATATGTATCATACCCACGCTATGCCCTGGGTGGACAGGCCCAACGTAATCAGAAAATTTTTCGGCGACGAAGGTTTGAACGACGGCGGCGCCGAGCTTTCGTGGCTGGTTCCAAATCCGTGGGATAATTATATGCAGCTTACGTTTGACGTTCAAAATAACGGAAACGAGGCAAGCTTTGGTGGTTCGCAGGCAGGCGATTTTATGTATGTCACGCATCTTAAGAATTTCTTCGACATAGACAAAGCCTCCGGCATCGAGCTTGGCGGCAGTTTCGCTGCGGGTGCCAATGACAAAACCGGCGGGCCGCACAGGACTTATCTCGAAGGGCTGGATTTAACCTATAAGTGGCGACATCCTCAGCAGGGCCTTTACAAATCTCTTACCTGGATGAACGAAGCTCTATTCAGCCAAAAGCAGCAAGGCGACGCTGATACGGTGGACTCGTATGGCTGGTATAGCTCGCTCGAATATCAGTTCGACAGAAGGTGGAGCGTATTCGGACGATATGATTTTACCGAGTTTCCAGACAGCAGCAGCCTGCATGAAAATTCTTATACGACGGGTCTTACGTTTCGCCAGAGCGAATTTATGTTTTGGCGAGTGCAGTTCGAGCATACCGATGGAGAGAATTACGCGGGAAATGTGAACAGAAATGAAATATGGCTGCAGTTAGATTTCCTGACAGGGCTGCATCCGGCACATCAATACTAACAAAAGGAGGTCAATTATGAATTCAATTAAATTTCAATGGACGTTTTTACCCTGCTTCATTTTGAGTGTCTTGTTTATCCAGCCTGCCGGACGATGTCTGGGTGCGGATAAACTAAATGTCTTAACAACAACTTCAAATCTTGCGTCAATAGCAGAGTCGGTCGGCGGCAAACACGTGTCGGTTGCCTCAATCGGTTCCGGCGATGAAGACCCGCATTTCATTCAGGCCAAACCGAGTTTTATGATGAAGGCCAGAAAAGCAGACCTTTGGATACGAGTCGGCCTGGAACTCGAAATCGGTTATGAAGGCTTGATTCTTCAGGGGTCGCGTAATCCGCGGATACAAATCAATGCACCCGGCCATTTGGATGTCTCCGAAGGAATTTTGAAACTGGAGGTTCCCGCAGGGAAAATAGACCGTTCTATGGGAGACGTTCATCCTATGGGTAACCCGCATTACTGGCTTGACCCTTATAACGGCAAAATCATAGCGAAAAATATCTGCCAGCGTCTCAAACAACTCGACCCCGCCGATGCAAATGATTACGACCGAAACTTGGTTGCGTTCAATTCAAAGCTGGATAATGCTATGGCTGGCTGGGTTGTCAAACTCAAGCCATTTGAACATTCAAAAATTGTCACCTATCATCGCAGTTGGCCTTATTTCGCCAACCGATTCAATCTTGACGTGGTCGCTGAGCTTGAGCCGAAGCCGGGAATTCCGCCGGGACCGGGGCATATACTCGAAGTGATAAATACGATGAAATCGGAAAAAGTGAAAATTATTTTAATGGAGCTGTTTTATAACCGCGATGATGCCGACGCAGTGGCGAAGAAGACTGGTGCAAAAGTGGTCGTTGTTCCAAATGCTGTTAATGAACAGGTGAAGGATTATATAGCGATGCTGGATAATATTGTCACACAATTAAGCGATGCGTTAAAAGGGGAGTCCAAATGAACGGGATGATGGAATTGCTGTTGCCGGCGTTTGCAGCGTGCCTGATACTTACCGGAATACATTGCTATCTCGGTATTCACATTGTCTCGCGCGGCGTAATCTTTGTTGACTTGGCTTTGGCGCAGGTGGCAGCGCTTGGCAGTACAGTAGCGTTATTGGCCGGATATGAACTGCACAGCACAGAGGCGTATCTGATTGCCCTTGGCTTTACCTTTGTTGGCGCGGGGTTATTCGCCCTGGGACGGGTTCGTGATGAATCCGTCCCGCAGGAGGCAATCATCGGCATCGTCTATGCCGTAAGCTCCGCCGCTGCTATTCTCGTCCTCGACAGGGCGCCGCACGGCGAGGAGGCGATAAAGGATATGCTGGTCGGAAGTATCCTCTTTGTCACCTGGCCGCAAATAATAAAAGTCTCCGCAATTTATCTTGCTGTCGGCGTTCTGCATTTTTTGCTGCGGAAAAAATTCCTGCTTGTTTCGATGAATCCGAAACTGGCGCAGCAAAATGGTCTGTGGATTCGTTTCTGGGATTTTATTTTTTACATCACCTTCGGCTTTGTCGTCACAAGTTCGGTGCGGATGGCAGGTGTGCTGCTCGTATTCAGCTACCTCGTGGTGCCGGCGGTTTGTGCGATGTTTTTCGTCAAAGGGGTTATGCAGCGATTGCTGATTGGCTGGGGGCTGGGATTTATTGCGAGCGTGGCGGGGCTTTACGCCTCTGCAAAATGGGATTTGCCCACGGGTGCGTCGGTGGTAACCGTATTCGGTGTGATACTTGCCGTCTGTGCCGCTGTAAAGTTTGCGTCCGGCTTTGCTGCTGCAAACTACAACAAATCATGATAAGAGCTATAAACGGCAAGGAATAAGGTGGATGGTTTTACATTAAAATATTTAATGAGCTGGCCCCTGCGCTGGCGCCCTGGACGGCGCCTGCCTTCTGGTATTGGCCGGCATCGTTAAATAAATAATTAACGGATTGGTATCCGGTTCCGCTGCCGGGATTGTAGCTCTGCTGGTTATTTTGCTGGTATAGAGATTGCTGCTGCCCGCCAAAGGCGGGCTGGTCGGACGGGTTGTTGAGAACCACATCGAACCGCTTGATGCTGATGCCGGCATCTTCGAGATTTCGGATTATGTCCGGCAGCATCTGCTGAATCTCGTGTCGTGTTTCCGGCCTTGATACCTGCAGCACGCCGCTTATCTGGTTGCCGTTGTCGCTCACCTTAAGGCATACGCTGCCCAGTTCCGGCGGATTGAGCCTTATCGTCACCTCGCTTTTATTCGACTGCAAAAGCGCCTTGGCCGATTCCTGAACCTGCCCCGATAAATCAGTCGCAAGCCTGGTGTTTTGGCTGTCCTTCGATGTCTGTTCAGCAGCCAAAATTTTCTGGTCGCTCTGAACCTGCGAATTATTATTTAGCCCGCTGAATGCGGATTCATTGCCGCTCGAATCTTTACTGTTGGCTTTGTCCGCCAAAGGCGGATTCTTTTGGCCTTCAGGCTGCAGGGTTTGTGTCTTATTCAGGGTGCTGCTTGAACTTGTTTGTGCATCTGTTTGCTGATGAAGAGAATTTCCCTGGTGAATCTTGGTTTTGGATTGGCTGGTTTTCCCTGCCGCCTGTTCAGGCTGAACCTTATTTGGCAATTCGCCTGACTGGTTTGCATAATTTGCATAAGCCGTTTCCACAGCCGCCTGAAGATTTGGAATAGTCGTTGTCTCTTGCTTATTTGCGGATGTGGTTGTTTGCGTAACCTGGTTTTCAATCTGTTGAACTTTTGTTTCCTTTGTTCCTTCGGTTTCCTGCAAAGCAGGGGTGCCGGTTGCCTGCTGTCCGCCTATGGCGGATTGAATCACCTGGCTTTTATCATCCTCGCTGGTCTGTTTGGGATTATCAGTCGTCTCTATGTTGTCATTTTGTATTGCCGGCAAAACATTTTGCTGTACTGCCGGCGAATTGTTTGCCTGCGCCGAATCCGCCTTTAGTGTGTTTTGCAGAGTCGGCAGATTTTGCGGATTTGGTATATTCGGTAAATTTTGCAGTGTCGGCAGATTTGGCAGATTGGCTATGCTTTTCAGGGCAGGTTGGCTTGTTGTTTGTGAAACATTTGTCAATTCTTCCACAACAACAGTAGATGCTGGCGCCGGTTCAGCAGGTTTCAAATCATTCGCACCAGCCGATACCATGTAAGCAATTACAGATGCCGCGGTTGTCTCGCTGCCGGTGTTCGCCGCAGGCGTATTGGGATTTTCCTCTTGTTTTTCTGCCGGAACCGTTTGCACATCCTCGCAGTTCGTGTCTTCTGTTGTCTGCTGTGCGGTATCATTTTTTGGTTTAACTTTGTCATCGTCAGTGTTTGTAATATGAAAAGCAGGCTTTTTATCGGCCTTTGTTTTTTGTGCAGCCGCCGGCGAGATGTCTTGCGTATCGGTTTGAACATTATCGCGGGCAGATAGTCCTTTCGAACCCGTATGCGATATTCTGCCGCAGGCGATAGGCAGAGAACCTGTTGATAGTATGTACGAACCTACATTCATAGTATATCCATAGAACAAAATTTACTTTAAATAGAAGCAACTTTTGTGCCAGTCTGCCTTAGAGGGCTATCCTGGCGATTTTCCACAGCATAACTTTCTTTAATGTAAGCACTTATGCAAATATAGTTTTTCCAATATCGTGATGCAGCCACCTTCATCTACCTGGAAAATTGCTCCATTATTGGGAAAAATCTTCCGTACCGGCTAATCGAAATTGCGAACCAGCCGGCTGTTTTCCAATGGTTTATTGTATGTAAAACGACCGCCTGCTTGTCAGAAAACCTTACGAAGTTCGGCGTGGGCCAAATCTATTTTTCTGAAAACCAGCGTTTTTTGCATAATTTACAGGGTTTCAGGGCAGATTTACTATGCTTTTTGGATTTGGCACGATTATTGCTCACAATTGGTTAGCGGTCTTTTTATAGACAGATTTTATAAACTGTTTTGGGAAAAAAAGATGGCAGTAAATAACGTCACAGACCTCCTGCAGTCGGGGTTGAAGGCTGAGACCTTGCGGCAAAAGGCAATCGCGGGCAACGTCGCCAATATGGAGACGCCCGGCTACCGCAGGGCCGATGTAAGGTTCGAGGAACTGCTCGCCAAGGCGCTGCAGTCGTCGGATGACGAGGATGTCGATATCGCCCCGGAGATTTTCCAGCCAAGGCAAACCCCCGTGAAAGCGAACGGCAACGACGTCAACCTCGAAACCGAGGTTGGAAAAATGGTAGAGAATACTCTCAAACAGACGGCTTATGTAAGGCTCCTGAACAAAAAATTTCAGCAGTATCAGCTGGCGATTGATACCTCGAAAACATAACCGGTGAGTTTATCGAACCACCTGTGGTGAGCAAGGTCGAACCAAAGGTAAGGAAGTTGAAGAATGAAAATTGATAGTTCCTTTAATCCTGTGGATATGGCGGTTAGCGGTATGAAGGCGCAGGGTAAGAATATGGAGGTGATTACCTCCAACGTCGCCAACATCCGCACGACAAATGACGGCAAAGGCCAGCCTTACCGCAGGCTCGAAGCGAAACTGAAAATGGATAAGGAAACGGGCGGCGTTGACGTCGATAAAATAGTAAAGGACAGCTCGGACTTCACGAAACTGCTCGACCCCGGTAATCCCGATGCCGACAGCCAGGGCTATGTCCTGATGCCGAACGTTGACCTGCCCACTGAAATGATAAACCTCACCATTGCGACCCGTGCTTATGAGGCTAACGCAGCGGTGCTTAAACGTTATCAGAAAATGGTTGAAACAACCCTCGAACTGCTTCGCTGAATATTCGATAAAAATTTAAGGGATTTATATTATGGTAAATTTTAATCCAAATATCGGACAGGTTCAGCCGAAAATGAATTTTCCCGCTTCCGCTGCCGATAATGCCGGCGGCAAAACGGAATTTTCCGATACGATGAAGGCTGTCGGAAAATACATCTCGGATGTGGATGACCAGCAGAGAACTTCGGATACCTCTATCGTGGATATGCTCAGCGGAAAAGGGGATATCGTTTCCGTTGTTTCGGAAGTGGCAAAGGCTGATATGAGCTTTAAATTGCTTGTCGGCGTAAGAAATAAGCTCATCGAAGCCTATAAGCAGACAATGAATATGCAGCTTTAAAATGCCGCGGGCGTTTGTCCGTCCCGGCGACAGAAAGCCCCGATTTGTCGGGGCAGAACCGTTAAAGTTTTTTAAGGATGAAAAATGAATTTTTTGCAAAAGGCACTTGCGGTCTGGGGAAGCGTCAACATCGTCCAGCGGGCGCTGCTTGTCGCAATTATTCTTACGCTCGGCGCCGTCATTTTTTTCCTTACCCGCTGGGTGCAGAAGCCGGACTTCGCCCTGCTTTATAGCGAGCTTGACCCCGCGGACGCGTCGAAAATGGTCGATAAAATCAGTGAGAAAAATATCGTCTATCAGCTGGGCAGCGGCGGGACGAGCATATATGTCCCAAAGGATAAGGTATATCAACTTCGCCTCGATATGGCCAAGGATGGCCTGCCCGCCGGTTCCCAGAACGGATACAAACTTTTTGACGATGAAAAAATCGGCATAAGCCCCTTTGTCCAGAACGTCAACCTTCAGCGGGCGCTGCAGGATGAGATGGCTAAAAGTATCCAGATGATTGACGGCGTCCTCTTCTGCCGCGTGCATATCGTTAGTGGCGAGCAATCTGTTTTCGTCACCGACAAACCGCGAACGAGCGCCTCAGTCGTGCTGAAACTAAAAGCTGGATTTCGCCTCACCTCGTACAATATCGCTGCCATCACGCACCTTGTGGCGGGCAGCGTTGACGGACTAAAGTCTGAAAACGTCACAGTTGTGGATAGCGAAGGCCGCCTGCTTACCACTCAGTCCGATGAGCCGACGGCAGCAGGGGCTGCAACTGTCCACGATTACAAGGAGCGGGTTGAGCAGAGCCTTTCCGAAAAGGCTGAAAAAATGCTCACCGCTGTCCTCGGGCCGGGGCGGGCGGTTGTGCGGGTCAGCGCCGTTATCGATATGACCAGCATAAATATGATGACCGAAACTTACGACCCCAAAAAAGTGCCGTCCAAAGAAGAAATAAAGAGCAATTCGGAAACCGAGGCCTCTGCCGCGGTGCCTGCCGGACAAACCCCTCTGCCGGGCGGGACAAAAAAGGATGAGACAATTGTCACCGAGTACAAGCTCAACAAAACCGTTGAGCAGAAGGTCGAATTACCCGGCCAGATAAAGTCGCTTTCGGTTGCCGCTTTTGTGGATTTGACCGCCGACGCCAATTCGACCGCAGCCGCCAGTGCCGCAACTATGACGGTTGCCGATGTTGAACAGATTATAAAAAATGCACTCGGGCTTAAAGATACCGATGCCCTCAAGGTTGTCCCGACAAAATTTCATCAGACACAGCCGATTCTGATGCCCGAAGAAACCAAAAAACGTTTCGATATTATGGCAATTATCCGCAACGCCTCGCTGGCAATCGCCGCGGTTTGTGCGCTTATTGTGCTGAAGATTTTCAGCGGCGCAAAGAAAAAGTTTGAGGTTGCCGAGGGTACGGCGGCTGCTCCTAAAATGATTGGCGCAGAGTCCGCCGGCTACCTGTCTGCCTCGGAAAGCGCAGAGCCGGTGATGATTCGCAGGCAGATTGCAAGCGCACTGCGGAATAATCCCGATGAGACCAAAAAATTATTCGCAAGCTGGGTTCAGGAACAATCCACCGAGGGCGGTTAAACCGGAGATATAAATGGTTCTTACAGGCAGACAAAAAGCTGCGATGCTTCTGATGAGCCTTGATGCTCCGACGGCTTCGGAACTGATTAAGGGGCTTGACCCGGAGGTCGTTCAGGCCCTGGCGGTGGAGGCCGCCTACCTTGATGCCGCCGGCCACAGGAACAACAGGCAGTGTTCCGAGCTCGCGATGCAGTTCGTTTCTTCGCTTCAGAAACAAAAAGCAAAGCCCCAGAAAAAGGCCGAGTTCGAGCTTAACGGCTTCCTCAGAGAGATGCTTAAAAGTTCCGTCGGCGACCAGAAGGCCGAGCAGATACAGCAGCAGCTTACACAGCTTGTCCAAAAACGCGACCCGTTTCTTGCCATCAGGCAGGCGGAAACAAAATTCCTTGTCTCCATTCTCGAAAAAGAACATCCGCAGGCGATTGCTGTGGTTTTGTCGGAATTATCTTCCAAACAAAGCTCCGCAATTTTAAGCCTGCTTTCCGATTCCGTGCGAACCAACACCGTAAGACGGCTGGTCGTTTCCGATGCGATAGCCCCGCAGGCAAAACAGCGCATCGCAGAAATGGTAAGCAAACACATCGAGCAGGCAAAGGCGCCGGCTCCCGCACCGGTTGGCGGTGCAGCAGAAGCAGAGGCGCCGGTACCCGCCGCCGCGGCAGCGCCTAAACAGGAACCGACGCAATCCCTGAGGAAAGTGGCGGTGATAATGCGAAACCTCGCGAAAGAATTACGCGATGGCCTGCTTGCCGCTGTTCGAGAAAAAGATAGCCAGTCGGCCCAGGCCGTTCTGGATTTAATGATTATCTGGGAGGATATTCCAATCGTTGCGGAGAGAAGTTTGCAGAACGCTCTCAGGGGTGTCGATGCGAAAGTGCTTGCTCTATCCTTATTTAAAACAGACCCGGCAATCGCCGCAAAGATTAAATCCTGTATCTCGGAGCGTGCCGTCACCGCCCTCGATGAGGAAACTTCCTTTCTTAAAGCCCCGAAGCAGGAAGACATTGCACAGTCGAGAGCGAAAATCTTAACCGCCTTGCGGCAGCTTGATGAAAAAGGCGAATTAACTTTCGTCGAGTAATTATATGGAAAATGCAGATTATACAATTTATTCCGACAGGCTCGTAGAAAGAGTCGATGTTATCGAAGATTCCTCTTATGCGGGTTCCGCAACGGCTAACAGCGCAGCGGAAGCTGCGACCGCGGAAATCGTCCGGCTCTGCCAGACGCTTACACAAATGGTCGAAAAAATAAATGCCTTCCATGAAAACAACGTGAAAAATCACCGCGAGGCGATTGCGAAACTTTCAGTCGAAATCGCCCGAAAGATACTCGTAAAAAAAATAAGCGATAAAGATTATCAGATAGAGGAAATCGTAAAAGAGGCGCTGAAAAATGCCCCTGTGCGAAAAGGCGTCACCGTCTGCGTAAGCCCGCAGGATTTCGCGGAGCTTCAAAAGCTTCAGACCGCGGATTCTGGAAATCTTCTCGAAGGAATTGAGCTGGTGCCGGATTCAGCCGTCGGACCAGCCGAATGTGTTATTAAAACTTCGAAGGGGACAATCAGAAGTCTCCTCGATGAACAGCTGGAACGTATCGGCCAGGCACTTGCCGGCTCAGGTTAATAATTACAGGGGTATGTCTTGAATAATTGCGTTATTAATTTTGATAATTTGCACTTGGCATTGGAGCAAATCAACCTGCTGGATTGCCAGGGTTCGGTTGTGCGCGTCTCCGGGCTTACGGTCGAATCTGCCGGGCCGCCGCTCGGTCTCGGCGAGCTTTGCAGCATACACCTTCGCAGCGGAAGGAGAATAGCCGCCGAGGTTGTTGGTTTCAACAATGATAATCTTATACTGCTCCCAATAGAAAACGCGGGCGGTATATCGCCGGGCGATTTTGTCACCGCGCGCGGGGCGCATCGCTTCATCAACCTGGGCGATTTTGTCCTCGGCAGAGTCCTTGACGGCCTCGGCCAGCCCATTGATGGAAAAGGCCCGCTTATCGGCGGCGACCCGAAACTGCTTGACGCAGACAGCATTCATCCGCTTAGCAGGGAAAAAATCAGTCAGCCGCTCCCCTTGGGCATCAGGTCTATTGACGGCCTGCTCACCTGCGGAAAAGGCCAGCGCATCGGCATCTTCGCAGGCAGCGGCGTCGGCAAAAGCGTCCTTTTGGGCGACATCGCAAATTCCAGCGAAGCCGAGGTCAATGTCGTTGCACTCATTGGCGAGCGAGGCAGGGAGGTTCGCGAATTTCTCGAAGAAAATCTTGGCCCCGCCGGCCTTGCCAAAAGTGTTGTCGTAATCGCCACTTCCGATTCGCCGCCGATTCAGCGAGTAAAGGCCGCCTTCGTTGCGGCTGCCGTTGCGGAATATTTCAGAGACAAGGGCAAAGACGTCCTGTTTATGATGGATTCACTTACGCGGTTCGCACAGGCACAGCGACAGATTGGCCTTGCCGCCGGCGAGCCGCCAGCATCGAAGGGTTATTGCCCCAGCGTCTTTTCAATGATGCCGAGGCTCATCGAAAGACTCGGCCGCGGCGCTACCGGAAGCATAACCGGAATCCTTACCGTGCTTGTCGAAAATGACGACCTTACAGACCCCGTCGCGGACAGCGCTCGAAGCCTCCTCGATGGGCACATCGTCCTTTCGAGAAAACTTGCCGAGAGGGGGCATTTTCCCGCGGTCGATATCCTGGCGAGCATAAGCAGGCTTATGTCGGTCGTCGCGAGTAAAGAACATAAAAACGCGGCACAAAAGATAAGGGAAATCTACGCGACCTATCTCGATGCCGAAGATTTAATCAACATCGGCGCATTTGCGCACGGCAGCAACAGACGCATCGATGGCGCTATTTCGCTCATTGACAAAATAAACGAATTTCTCGTTCAGGCTGTTGGCCAGAGGACAAACTTTGATGAAACAGTCGAGTTGATGACTGGCATATCAGCAGTATGGGATGACCTGCTCGGAAATGCAAAAAGGAATTGAGCTTAAATGAGAAGATTTGTATGGCGGCTCCAGCGCGTTCTCGACATAAAGGTTAAGCAGGAAGACCTTAAAAGGGCAGAACTGATAAGCATTACCGAGAAGCTGATTTTGAAGAGAACTGAACTGCTTGGACAGGAAAGAATATTGGCGGAACTTCTGGCAGAAATCGCAGTTATGGAACCCAAAAGCCGCATAATGGAGCAGGAATTCTTCCTCAAATGCTCGGCAACAAATATCGAGCTGATTAAAAAACTCAAAGAGAAAATCAAAGAACTGGAGCTTGAACAGCGGAAAAAAACAGAAGAAATACTGGAGATAAGAAAGGCGAGGCAGGTTCTCGAAAAGCTGCGGGCAAAGGCAGAGCAGCAATACAGAAAAGAACAGGAAAAGCTCGAGCAGAAAGAAATTGACGAATCGGCAACGGTTTCCTTTGTTCGCCGAATGAGAGAGCCGCAGACAATTAAAATTTAAACCGCCTCAGGCGGAAAATTGGAAGATAAAAACTCAAAATTTTAGTGGCAGGGTACAAAAGTGAATAAGAAATTTATAATAATGACGGCTGTAGCCGCAGTTGCCAGTTTGGCAGCGGCATTTTCGGTTTCATTCTTCCGGGGCAAGAGTACGGTTGCTGCTGCCGACGCCAACGCACCGGTTACTGCAGCTGCACAGGGCCAGGAAAATTTTCAGTTGCCCCAGCCGCAGACCGCGTCGGCGGATGATAAAAAAGCGATTATCGAAAAACAGCTCACCAGTATGGTCTACGATGTAAGAGAAAAGATTCGTCAATACGAGGCGAAATTGAAGGAGCTTGAGCAGCAGGAAGAAAGGGTAAAATTAACGCAGGACACCCTGAAGAAAGATATTGAGCAGCTCGATAATCTCCGCGTGGAATTATCGACAAAGGTCGCAGGCCTCAAGGACGAGCGTGAAAAGCTGCTGGCCAGCAGGGTAAAAATTGCGCAAACAGAAAAGGCGAATCTTGCCTCGGTGGCGGCTACTTACGACAAAATGGATGCCGCCAGCGCAAGCAAAATTCTGGTGAATATGAGCAAAATGAGCGAGCAGAACCGCCAGGATGCAGGTCTCGACGAGGCTGTCAGTATCCTCTTTTATATGACCGACAGGACAAAGGCAAAGGTGCTGGCGGAAATGGTCACCGTTGAACCAAAACTCGCCGCAGTCGTAAGCGATAGGCTGAAAAAAATTACAGAGGAATAAGCTATGGACATCGCAACAGTAATAGGTGTGATTTTCGGTTTTTGTGTCATTATCGGCACGATACTTCACGAAGGAAAACTGAGTATTTTTTTAAATATTCCTGCGCTGGCAATCGTCTTCGGCGGGATGACCTGCGCTACGATGATTCATTTCTCGATGAAGCAGTTTCTCGGAATTTTCTCCCTTATCAAGAAAACGCTCTTTCACAAGGCAGATTCACCTCAGGAGCTTGTTCAGAATATGGTTAATTACGCCGCCATCAACCGCAGGGACGGCGCGTTAGCCCTCGAACAGGAGATGACTAAAATCAAAGAGCCTTTTCTTGTCAAGGGCATGCAGATGCTTATTGACGGCCAGGATGAAGAATCCATACGCGGTTTGCTCGACCTCGAAATTCAGTATATGGAGGAAAGGCATTCGATGGGAAAGAAAATCCTGGATTTTATGGGCGCCTCCTGTCCCTCTTTTGCAATGGTCGGCACTTTGATTGGTCTGATTTCAATGCTCAGCAATATGGAAAGCCCCGACGAAATCGGCAGGGGTATGGCGGTTGCTCTTGTCTGCACTTTTTATGGTGCGCTTTTTGCCAACCTGATTTTCATCCCGCTTGGCGGAAAGCTCGGCCAGCATTCCAAGTCTGAAAAACTGATTATGGAAATGATTGTCGAAGGCGTCTGTTCCATTGCCAAGGGCGACAGTCCGATGGCTGTTCGTGAAAAAATCCAGGTATTCATCTCGGCCAAACGGCGAGAGCCGGTAAAGGCCCAGGTTTAATCCAACTGCGGAGTTGTACCGATGGCAAATAAACCGAAACCACAGGAAGAAGAAGGCGGCGAGGGTGCGCCGCTTTGGATTATTTCCTTTGCGGATATGATTTCACTCCTGATGGCATTTTTTGTGATGCTCTCGACCTTCTCCAACTTCGGACCGGCCGAGGCCGCTAAACTGAAAAAGGTTGCAAAGTCCGCACTCGCTCCGAATTATTACGGAGGCTGGCATGTAAAACCCCCGCGGACCGCCGTCGGGCCTAAATCTGTCACTTCAGGGCAGAACGAAAAAGGCAGCGAAAAGCCGACTCTCGACCAGGGCAGCGGAAAAGGATTGCTCGCAGAGTCAGGCCAGAAGGATTTCAGAACACGAAAAGTATTTTTGATTGAATCCGCAACCGTCTTCCTTGGAACCGGCACCGCCTTGTCGGCAGACGGACGTGATTTTCTCGAGGCACTTGCCGCATATCTCGAGAAATTGCCGGACAGGATTATCGTCAGCGAGAACCCTTCTTCAGCCAGCGGCGAGACTGGTCTTATGCGGGCAATTAGTATCGTTGATTATCTTGCCGCAAAAGGACTATCGAAGAATCGCTGCGGCGTTGCCGCCGCTGGTTTATCCCCGCAGAATAGTCCCGATGCTTATCGAAATGGGCGAATGCTCGAAATCAGCCTGATTGATGAAGGCGCGTATAAATGAAAAAACCACCTCCACCCGAAGAAAAAGGCGAATGTGCGCCGCTCTGGATTATCTCCTTTGCGGATATGATTTCCCTGCTGATGGCGTTTTTCGTAATGCTCCTTACGATGTCAACCGCCAAAAGCGGAAAGTTATGCAACGAGGGCGAGGGAATTTTCGAAAAGACGCTCTACGGATTCAGGACGACAATGTCGGGATTGGGTATGCCGGAAATATTCGGCGGCAAACAGGACCTCGCAGGAAGTCCCGACAGCCAACTGAATTTTGACAGCCGAAAAGTTTATCATCGTATCAACGATGCAAACGAAACCTCTGACAGGACAATTGACGCACGCGAAGAAAGAATACGGCGAATTTTCACCGAGCTTAAAAACAAAACCAAAACGTTCAGGTCGCCAATGGCGGGAAAGCATCCCAATTTTGTAATTACGCCGATTACTTTCGGGCAGGGGCAGCCTGTATTAGACCAGTCCGCAAAACAATTCCTCAATCTCTTTGCTTCCAATCTGCAGGAGTCTGTCGCACCGGGACAGATGAATCTTTACGTTGTCGGTTTTGCGGCACAGGAGCCGGGCGCAAAACAGCAGTGGCTAATTTCCGCAAGGCGCGCACAGGCGGTTGCGGATTTTCTGCACGAGAAGCTTCCTGCCGGCAGCGGGGCAATCTATTGCTGGGGTGCTGGCGCAGGCGGCGACTGGGCGGTTGCGGAGGAGTCCGCCTCTAAAAAAACTCATATCTTAATTGCCGTCCTTTCGGATAATAATTAACTGAATCCGCCGATAGGGATAATCAAGGCAACCTCTAAAAATTCAACATATCACCTTTGTGTTTTGGCGTTCGGCCCATAGGGTTAAAATTAAAAATTGAGGTGCAAAAGGAAAAACTTGAGGTAAAATACTCTATTCAGAATGCAGAACACAGGATAATGAAATTGCCTTCGGTTTGCCGAAGGTCCGCCGAAGGCGGATGGCGGATGGCGAAAGGAAAAATAAAAAATGAAAAAGATAATGGATGTCAAGGTTTCAGTGCAAAGGGCGGAACTGCATAAGATTAAAACGGATATGCTTTGTGTCGGCGTTTTTTCAGACCCCAAAAAACTCGATGATACGAATCGACTGCTCGATAAAAAAATCGGCGCCTCCGCTGAAAAGATAATCAAGCTCGGCGATTTCAAGGCTGAAGAGCATACGACGGAGGTTTTATATACCGCCGGCAAAATCGCCGCACAAAGATTGATGCTCGTAGGTCTCGGCGAGAAAAAGAAAGCGACGCTCGATACCCTGCGGGATGCTGCCTCCTGCGCAGCATATAAGGCAGCGGCGCTGAACATTAAACGGCTGTCGCTTGCTCTGCATAAGGCTTTTGAGGATAAATTGGATACTGTAGAAATGGGGCGGGCTTGTGCCGAAGGGGCATATTTCGGCAGCTTCCGCTACGATGAATATGTCACGAAAACCGAAGATGCCGGCCCGGATAAACTGATGATTGATATTGTCGAGCCGGACCAAAAAGATGCCGCTAAATTAAATAAAGGTTGTGCCGCGGGCATCGTTGTCGGCAGGGCTCAGAATCTTGCCCGGATGCTCTCGAACAGGCCCGGCAATGTTATAAACCCGTCGACCCTCGCCGCCGAGGCGATGAAATTGGCAAGGCAGACTAAAGGATTAAAATGCACCGTCCTGAATGAGAAGGCGATGCAGAAAAAAAATATGGGCGGCATACTCGCCGTCGGCTCAGGCTCGAAAAGCGCACCGCGTTTTATAATCCTGCAATATAACGGGGCGGGGAAATCCAGCAGACTGCCGACAGTTGCATTAGTCGGAAAGGCCATCACTTTCGATTCCGGCGGCATAAGTATAAAGCCCGCCGCCAATATGGAGGCGATGAAGCTCGATAAATCGGGCGGAATCGCCGTGATGGCGACGTTGAAGGCGGCTGCGGAATTGAAACTGCCCCTCAATATTTACGGCCTGATACCGTCAGCGGAGAACCTGCCAAGCGCCACAAGCTACCGGCCCGGCGACATCATCACCACCGCCAGCGGAAAAACCGTCGAGATTCAGAATACCGATGCCGAGGGCAGAATGATTCTTTGCGATGCCCTCAACTACGCCGTCAGGCAGAAGTGCGACATCATTATTGATATTGCGACACTCACCGGCGCATGCGTCGTCGCCCTTGGCCAATATATGGCGGGGCTGTTCGGAAACGACGATGAACTTATAAAAAAATTGCAAAATGCGGCACAAGACAGCGGCGAGCGGGTCTGGTATATGCCCAGCGGAGATGATTACGCCAAGGAAATGAAAAGCAAAATCGCGGATTTAAAAAATATCGGCAGCAAATGGGGTGGGGCCTGCACAGCCGCCGCCTTTCTCGGCCAGTTTGTCGATAAGGCCAAATGGGCGCATCTCGACATTGCAGGTATGGATGTATTCGAACACAGCACAAGCTGTTCCGCTGAAGGCTCAACCGGTTTCGGCGTAAGGCTGCTCACGGCGTTTTTAACCGCTCTCAGCAAAGGCAGGAAGGCATAGAAATGGATACGAAGAATAATCCCGACAAATCTATTGTGGATATAGAAAAAATAGAAAACGCCGTCAGGCAGATACTCGAAGCGGTCGGAGAGGATTTGAACCGCGAGGGAATCAGGAAGACGCCGGCCAGGGTCGCCAGAATGTATGCCGAGCTGCTCGGCGGTATGCAGGAAGACCCAAAACAGCATTTGGATAGCGTCTTCACTGAAAATTACGACGAAATTGTCCTCCTGCGGGAAATTCCTTTTTACAGCATCTGCGAACATCATTTAATGCCGTTCATCGGAACCGCTCACGTGGCCTATCTGCCGAGGGGCAAGGTGCTGGGCGTAAGCAAATTAGCCCGCATAGTCGATAGTTTTGCACGCAGGCTCCAGGTGCAGGAAAGGCTTACCGACCAGATTGCGGACTTCCTGATGAATAACCTCAAGCCGCACGGCGTAGCGGTCGTGCTGGAGGCCTCGCACAGTTGTATGACTATACGAGGCACAAAAAAACCCGGCTCGGTTATGGTGACCTCGTCGCTTCGCGGAACTTTCAAAAGCGACCCCCGCAGCAGAAGCGAGGTTATGACTCTGATGCATAAATAAATTAAAAAATTAAAATTAAAAATGCAAAATTGCGGAATAGAAAATACAAAATTAAAGATTACGAGTCACGAGCGACGAGCAACGAGAGACGAGTGACGAGTTATGCACAGATTAACAAGAAAGGTTCGATTTTCGATAACCCCGTTTTTGCCGGCGGACATCAATGGCTTCAATTCATTCTCGTCGCAGCCGGCTGGCGACGGGCTGGCTATCTTCTTCGAATTGGCCGTCACTCTCGATGGCGGCCTCGATGAAAAAAGCGGCTTTGTAGTCAATGTTCTTGACATCGACACGGAAGTTCGCAAATCCGTCGTGCCGGTCATCGCAGAGCGGATAAGAACATATTTCAAACAAGGTAGGCACACGGGTTTTATCGAGATTGCGCAGCTTCTGGCGGAAAGCAGGGAAAAATTAAAAAGTATTTTCACAAACGCTTCTGTAAGCTGCCTGTCTCTGCAATTGAATCCGCTGCGGGCTGTTGCGATTGACAGCCGGGAGAAAAATATGGTCTATTTTAGCGAAAAATTCGAGTTTGCCGCAACGCATAAACTGTGGAATGACAGCCTTTCGGAGCAGGAAAATTTCAGCCTGTTCGGCAAATGCGCCAACCCCGCGGGCCACGGCCACAATTACATTGTCGAGGTGATGGTTAAGGCCGCCCCCGGCGACCTGCACGTTGCGGATTTTCAAAGAATTGTCGATGAAAAGCTGATTCGGATTTTGGACCACAAAAATCTCAACGTCGATGTGCCGCATTTCTCGAAGGTGATACCGACCGTGGAGAATTTGTCGGTCTTTGCCTGGGATAGTTTATTTGGCCGGTTCGAAAAAGCCACCCTGCATTGCGTTACAATCCAGGAAACGGAAAAAACCTTTTGCTCATATTATGGAAAGTGAAAAATTAAAGACTGATGACTAAAAGAAAAGCATTGATTACGGGCGGGGCGGGGTTTATCGGAAGCCATCTGGCGGAAAGGCTGCTCAAAGACGGCTGCCAGGTCGCGGTTATCGATAACCTCAGCACAGGCAGTCTGAAAAATATCGAGTCATTCGCCGGCAATACTGATTTTGAATTTGTCGAGGGTGATGTCCGCAATGAAGCCTTGCTGGAAAAACTATGCAAAGATTGCGATTGCATTTATCATCTCGCCGCCGCCGTTGGCGTCAAATTGATTGCCGAAAGGCCCGTGCATACGATTGAGACCAATATCGGCGGCACAGAAATTGTGTTGGATTTGGCGAACAAATTCCGCAAAAAAATCTTAATCGCCTCCAGCAGCGAGGTCTACGGCAAAAGCGAAAAGGTGCCTTTCGCCGAGGATGACGATATTGTGCTCGGCAGCACCATTTATTCGCGATGGTCTTATGCGTGCAGCAAGGCGATAGACGAATTTCTCGGCCTGGCGTTTTATCAGCAGTATGGTCTCGGCGTTGTAATCGCAAGATTTTTCAATACCATTGGCCCCCGGCAGACGGGGCAATACGGCATGGTCGTTCCGCGATTCGTCCAGTCCGCACTGAAAAATGAGCCTGTCACAATTTACGGCTCAGGCAAGCAGAGCAGGTGCTTCTGTTTCGTTGGCGATGTTCTCGATGCGATAACCGGTTTAATGCAGAATGAATCGGCAGCGGGCAGGGTTTATAACGTCGGCTCGACTGACGAAATCACAATCGAGATGCTGGCTGACAAAATTATTAAATTAACAGGCAGTAAAAGTAAAAAAGTTTATATCTCTTATCAGCAGGCTTATGGCAGGCCTATTGACGATATGGCCAGACGTGTCCCGAATATCGACCGAATAAAAAAGACAATCGCCTGGCTGCCGAAAACTTCTCTCGATGCGACCCTGAAGATTATTATCGAAACTGAAAAACGGAAGAATCCAACAAGTTAAGATAACGGGATAGAACATAGAATACAGAATATAAATTTATGGCGAATGGCGAAAGTTTGTGAGAGGTAAAAAATGAAAAAGGCTTTAATTACGGGAATTACTGGTCAGGATGGCTCGTACCTTACGGAGTTTCTGCTGAAAAAAGGCTACGAGGTCTGGGGAATCATCCGGCGAAGCTCATCGTTTCATACCGGCAGAATCGACCACCTCTATCAGGACCCGCACAATCAGCCGAAACTGCATCTCGTCTATGGCGACCTTACCGATGGCACCAACCTCGCATCGCTAATGAGCGAAATCGCCCCGGACGAAATTTACAACCTCGGCGCTCAAAGTCACGTGCGGGTGAGTTTCGATATTCCAATTTATACAGTGAACACCGATGCCCTCGGCACGCTGCGGCTTCTGGAGGCGATTCGCTCCGGCAAAAGAAAAGTCAAATTCTACCAGGCCAGCAGCAGCGAGATGTTCGGCAAGGTTGTCGAAACGCCGCAAAATGAAACAACTCCCTTTTACCCCCGAAGCCCTTACGCCTGCGCCAAAGTTTATAGTTTCTGGCAAACGATAAATTACCGCGAGGCTTACGGGCTTTTTGCCTGCAACGGCATCCTCTTCAACCACGAATCACCTCGGCGGGGCGAAACTTTTGTCACCCGCAAGATTACCCGTGCCGCCACAAGGATTAAGCTCGGCCTTCAGGATAAATTGTATCTCGGCAATCTCGACGCGAAAAGAGACTGGGGTTTCGCCGCTGATTTCGTCGAGGCGATGTGGCTGATGCTCCAGCAGGATAAGCCCGATGATTTTGTCATCGCTACCGGCCAGACGCATTCGGTAAAGGAATTTCTCGACGAGGTGTTCGGCTATTTGGGACTCGACTGGAAAAAATATGTTGAGATTGATAAAAGATATTTCAGACCTGCCGAGGTTGACATCCTTCAGGGTAATGCCGATAAGGCTGCGAAGATTCTCGGCTGGAAACCGAAAGTGACTTTTAAAGAGATTGCCAAATTGATGACGGATGCCGATATGGATATCGCGGAAAACGAAAAGATTATCAAGGAAAAAGGAAACAAAAAATAAATGGGCGGTTTTTTTGAAAACAGAAGAGTTGTTGTCACAGGCGGCGCAGGATTTCTTGGAAATTTTGTCATCGCAGGTCTGAAAAAAAGAGGCTGTAAAAATATATTGGTGCCGAAAATTGAGAATTACGACCTTGTTCGGCTCGATTCCATAAACCGGATGTATGACGATATGAAGCCGGATGTTGTGATACATCTTGCCGCGGTGGTAGGGGGCATCGGCGCCAATCAAAAGCATCCCGGCGAATTTTTTTATAAAAATCTGATGATGGGCGTCCAGCTTATCGAGCAGGCCAGGCTCCGTAAAATCGAAAAGTTCACGGCAATCGGCACAATCTGCGCCTATCCGAAATTTGCGCCTGTGCCTTTCAAAGAGCAGGATTTGTGGAATGGCTACCCGGAGGAAACGAACGCCCCTTACGGCCTTGCGAAAAAAATGTTGCTTGTGCAGTCGCAGGCGTATCGCGCCGAATACGGTTTTAATTCGATATTTCTGCTGCCGGTAAATCTCTACGGGCCGGGTGATAATTTCGACCCGGAAAGCTCACACGTTATCCCTGCCCTGATAAAAAAATGTGTCGATGCGATTGAACGCGGAGACGACCATATCGATTGCTGGGGAACGGGCAAAGTGAGCAGGGAATTTATCTACGTCGCCGATGCCGCCGAAGGAATTTTGCTCGCGACCGAATTCTATAACGGTGCAGAGCCGGTAAATATCGGTGCGGGTTTTGAGATTACTATAAAAGAGCTTGTCGAAAAAATCGCAAAGCTTACCGGCTTTACGGGGCAAATTCACTGGGACCCGTCCAAGCCCGATGGCCAGCCCAGAAGGCGACTCGATGTTTCGCGGGCAAAGCAGCTTTTCGGCTTCGAGGCCAAAACAAATTTCGACGACGGCCTCGCTGAAACGATTAAATGGTACCGAAGCGCCAGGAAAACAAAATAGCCGCAGCAAAACCGCAGAGGCAGGGCAAATGAAAACTGGAATTATTTTTATCTCATTTTTTCTTTTCACTGCTGCCGCATTCCCGCTGGAGCCTGATGAGATTTTGATAATAGCCAATAGCGACTCTGCGCAATCTGTGCAGCTTGCAAAATACTATTGTAAAGAGCGGCTGGTGCCGAAAGAAAATATTTTAACACTTTCGCTCGGCAAAAATCTCGATTATGAAATCAGCAGGGACGACTACAACAAAAAAATCGTCGAGCCGGTCCGCAACAAACTTCTTGACCCTCAATTTTTCAAAATAAGATGCCTGCTTACTACTTATGGAGTTCCTGCAAGGGTCGGCGGCAGGGGGACTCTGAAAGGCTATGAAGAAGAATTGAAGCTGCTTAAACAGCGGCTCGATGAGAAAAAAAATCTGCTTACTAAAAACAAACAGGACGTACTCGAATTTCCCAAAGAGCAGCGAAAAGAAATCGAGCAGCAAATCCTTATAATACAGACCAATATCGACCGCATTGAAGGCAGGGAAACAGGCGCATCGGCCGATAGCGAGCTTACGATTGTCCTTTCGGGCGATTATGAGCTTTACAGGTGGCAGGTAAATCCGCTGGCAAACAGATTTTTGCCGGAAACTACGCGGATACTTATGGTAAGCCGCCTCGACGGGCCGAGTTTCGAGATTGCAAAAGGACTCATTGATAAGGCAATAAGAGCAGAGAAAAAGGGTTTAACCGGAACGGCGTATATCGACAGCCGATTTTCTGAATCGCCTAAAGGCAGGCAAGACTCTTTATTCAAAAAATATGACGACTCTCTTTTGGCTCTTGCGCAGATGCTCAGAGAAAAAAGCAATCTCCTCGTTGTCGAGGAGAAAACGCCCGCCCTGTTCGAGCCGAATCAATGTCCTGATACCGCGATTTATTTCGGCTGGTACAGTCTGCAAAAATACATCGATTCTTTCAAATTCGTCGATGGGGCGATAGGCGTTCATATCGCAAGTTTCGAGGCGGTGAATCTGCGTGATGCCAATAGCACTCAGTGGTGTCCTGCGATGCTGACGAGAGGCGTTACCGCAACGATTGGCGCCGTGGCGGAGCCATACCTTTCAGCCTTTCCTGACCCGAAGGATTTTGTCGAGCATCTATTGGATGGCGATTGCCTCGTTGAAGCCTACGCAAAAACAAATCCCTTCAATTCCTGGCAGATGGTTCTTATTGGCGACCCCCTTTATAAACCTTTCAAATCGCCCAGATAATACCGGGATTTACCCTTATAAAAAAAAACTCCGGCAGGATTTAATCGTGCCGGAGTTTTGAATTGTGATTCAATTTGTGAAACTAAATTTTACAGACCTTTGGCTACCTGGTAATAAACCTCGTTCCAGCGGAGCCGGTCTTTGAAACACGAAACGCAGGTGTCCTTGTCGATAAGCACGTATTCCATGCCTGCCATTTCCGCAAAGTCTTCGAGGTATTCGTTTGTTATTGCCATACTGAAGCCTGTATGATGAGCGCCGCCTGCGAGTATCCAGCATGCCGCACCGACCTTCAGGTCAGGCATCGGTACCCACATAACACGGGCAACCGGCAGTTTCGGAAGCGGTGCGTCCGGCTGAACAACATCGACGTCATTGACAATTAAACGAAGCCTGTTGCCCATATCAATTACGGAGGCGTTGAGTCCCTGGCCGCTTGCCGAGTTGAACACGAGTCTGGCCGGGTCTGCCTTACCGCCGATAGAAAGCGGATGCACCTCAAGCGATGGTTTGCTCTTCGAAACCGTCGGGCAAACCTCTAACATGTGTGCGCCGAGCACCTTATTATTTTTCGGTTCGAGGTGGTATGTGTAATCTTCCATAAAGCTCGTCCCGCCCGGCAGGCCTGTTGCCATAACCTTCATTGCCCTGACAAGCGCAGCCGTCTTCCAGTCGCCCTCGGCGCCGAAGCCGTAACCGTCGGCCATTAATCTCTGAACCGCCAGGCCCGGAAGCTGCTCTAATCCGTAAAGGTTTTCAAAATTGGTTGTGAATGCCTTGAAGCCGCCCTCTTCGAGGAATTTTCTCATTCCGACTTCAATCTTTGCCGCCACGCGCAGTGACTGATATAATGGCCCGCCCGCCTTGGCATCTTTTTCAACCTTGTACTGCTCATCGTATTCAACTAAGAGTTTATCAATCTGCTTATCGGTTACTCTGTCAACATAAGCAACCACGTCGCCGAGTCCATAGCCGTTCACCGAATATCCGAGCCGCATTTGTGCCTCGACTTTGTCGCCTTCCGTGACCGCTACCTCGCGCATATTGTCGCCGAACCGGGCAATCTTTGCGCCTTGTGCATCGTGCCATGCGCACGCGGCTCTCGCCCACACGTTCAGCTTTTCGATTACGTCTTTATCCTGCCAGTGGCCGACGACGACCTTTCTGTTCTTTCTCATTCTCGTGCAGATATATCCGAATTCTCTGCATCCGTGCGCCGACTGGTTGAGATTCATAAAGTCCATATCAATTGTTGACCACGGTATGTCTCTATTAAACTGTGTATGCAGATGCACGAATGGCTTCTGCAGTGCCTTCAGCCCGGCAATCCACATCTTGGCGGGCGAAAACGTATGCATCCATGTAATCAGGCCGACGCAGTTTTTCGCCGTATTGGCCTCCATACACAGGTCATAAATCGCATCAGGACCGGTCAGTACCGGCTTAAATACTACCTTGACAGGAATTTGTTCCGATTTGGAGAGTTCCTGGGCAATCTTCTGTGAATCCAATGCCACTTGCCTGAGGGTTTTCTCTCCGTATAAGGACTGGCTTCCTGTCACGAACCAGGCTTCGAGTTTTTTAAGGTCTGTCATAATCTTTTTCTCCATAAAAGCCCTGAATAAAATTGGTTCACGTGATTGGCAGACAGCCTAACAAATTTACGAAAATAAGCAAGCATTCTTTCTTAATTTTTACAGATAAAAATATGCCCGGCAATAACCCTTTTCCGCACCCCGAACCTGAAAATCGGGAGCTGAAAATTGGAAGTTGGAGATTGGTTATTGGAAATTCGACATCGGGTGTTGGAAATTGGTTATTGGAAATTGAATCGGGATTTTGCTTGACAATTTTTGTTTTTTATGGTTATAATCTCCGTAATACTTCGGAGGTAACGGAAAATGCCCAAAATAAGACTAAAGAAAGCTATCTTGTTGATGGCCTTCTTCTCTATTTTCTTTTCACAGCAATCTGTCCTCGCTCAGAAAACTTCAGGCAAAATCGTCGGCTGGGGCAGCCAGGTCGTTGGTGTTGACCTTAGGGGTGGTTTCACAGCTGTTTCTGCAGGCGTGTATCATTCTCTCGGCCTTCGAGATAATGGCTCTATTGTCGCATGGGGAGATAACTATTATGGCCAATGCAATGTCCCTTCTCCCAATATAGGCTTTGTGGCAGTGGCAGCGGGCTACTGGCATAGTCTTGGCCTGAAGGCTGATGGCTCTATCGTCGCTTGGGGAGGAAACGTCGATGGCCAGTGCAATATCCCTTCTCCCAATACAGGCTTTGTGGCTGTTGCCGCAGGCAGCGACCATAGTCTCGGCCTCAAAGGCGATAGCTCTATCGTGGCATGGGGAAGAAACGATTATGGCCAGTGCAGTGTCCCTTCTCCAAATACAGGCTTTGTGACTGTCACCGCAGGTAGCATTCATAGTCTTGGCCTTAAGACCAATGGTTCTATCGTTGCCTGGGGATACAACGGCGATGGCCAGTGCAATATCCCTGAGCCAAATTCAGGATTTGTGGCAGTCGCTGCAGGCGATGATTATTCTATCGGTTTGAAAGTCGATGGTTCTATTATCACTTGGGGAGCTAATAATGAAGGCCAGTGTAATGTTCCTTCTCCAAATTCAGGTTTTGTAGTCGTCACAGGAGGTGAAGATAACAGTCTCGCATTGAGGACCAATGGTTCTATCGTTGCCTGGGGTGAGGAGGTGGGCGATATGCCTTCCCCTAATGCTGGTTTTATTGATGTCTCCTCAAATAGCGGTATTCAGGCTCTTGGTCTGAAGTCAGATGGCTTTATCGTCGCCTGGGGATATAATAATTTGGGACAATGCGATGTTCCAAGCCCCAATACAGGATTTGTGGATGTATCGACAGGTATAGATCATAGTCTCGGCCTGAAGGCCGATGGATCCATCGTCGTTTGGGGAGATAACGCATACTGCCAGTGTTGTGTTCCCGAACCTAATAATGGATTTGTGGCGATAGCATCTGGTGAGAATCATAATCTTGGCCTGAAGACTAATGGCTCTATCGTTGCCTGGGGAGATAACTCCTGTGGCCAGTGCAATGTACCCGAGCCAAATTCAAGTTTTGTGGCTGTAGCAGCAAGCTGGAATTTTTCTTTTGGCCTAAAGGCTGACGGCTCGATTGTTGCATGGGGGATGAACTATTATGGCCAATGCAATATCCCTTCGCCAAATAGAGACTTTGTGGCTGTGGCAACGAGTCCGTATCATTCTCTCGGCCTGAAGGCAAATGGCTCTATCGTTGCCTGGGGAGACAACTCCTACGGTCGATGTAATATACCTTCTCCCAATTCAGGTTTTATAGCTATTGCTGCAGGCTATGACCACTCTTTAGGCATAAAGGCTGTTGATGAGGATATAAATAATGATGGGTATGTTGATTTTAAGGATTGGGCATTATTAGCGAATAAGTGGCTGATGGATTGTTCCGGGCCGGATTGGTGCGGCGGCTGCGACCTCAACAAAAGCGGAAAAGTTGACCTCGATGATATGGAAATGTTCACCCAATACTGGCTCTGGGAATAAAAACAAAATCAAATATCAAAAATTAAGAATCAAAAATTCAATCCGTTGCAGCGGAGTAGTTTTTGGTTTTAAGTTCCTCTGTGTGCCGAAGGTCCGCCGCAGGCGGATGACTTAGTGGCTAATTTTTTCTCTGAGGGCTAAAGCTTTTCAGGAGTGAAACAAGATATATTGCCACAACAACCGCCAAAATTGCAGCGGCGGAAAGTATTATATCTTTTGTGCCAAAAACCCTGCCTGTAAATCGCGTGAGCAGTTTTACCGCTGCTATAAGGCCGGCAGGGACAGCTATTGCCAAAATCAGCATTTTTATTTTCTGTAATTTCGATTCAGCCGGAGCGAAGGACGACAGGAATCTATTCCATGCGAAGGTAAAAAACCCGAACGAAGTTAATAGGAACAGCGGCCTTACAAAAGCTAATTGCCCTGTGAACTGAATCCGCACAGCGCCGGTGAAAACAAAAATCGCAGCGGCCGTTGCGGCAAGAGCGGCCGGCCAGAATGAAAAAAGGCAAATTATAACAAGGCCCGCAGACAGGCCTTCGACGTTGGCGACAAAATCCATAATGTCCCTTGTTCGGCTTGCCTCAAAGCCCTGAAGCCACTCATCGATGGCGGCGTAAAACAAAAGCAGAGGCAGGATTATCCAGATTTTTTTCTTCCGGAAATTCACCTTCTCTGCCGGGCTTATCGAAAACCACAGCAGGATAATCAGTATAAAATAAACCAGAAAGTGCAGAGCCTTGTCGGACGCCTGCATTTGCCGAAGCATAAGCGGCGGAATAGTTATATGCGTAAGGGCGAAAATGCCGGACCAGTAGAGCGCCAAGAGACCCAGCATCACCTTTTGTTGCAGAGACAGCGAAATTTTTGACAGCATTTTTATCATTTCAATTCTGCGAGGTCTGCCCGCCGCAGGCGGGCCGCGACCTGCTGCAATCCCGATAAAGTCAGGACAGCCGCAGCGGGCGGCAAACATAATCGGAACATACTACCAATCTTTTCTCGAAAAGCAATCTCAAACGCTGCCCCAGGCCTCGGTTGCCGGCGTCAAAAACTGTTCCAATTCATCATTTATCATTTAATGGATGGGATTGACCGGCCTGTAATAGAACGATAGAATGGTATAAATTAATTGGTAAATTTTAAGGAGATTCAGAAATGGCACAAGCAGAAAAACAAAAATGGTTTGCGTTAAGTCTCGCTGTTATTGTCCCGGCTGTTCTGATTGCACTGGCGGCATTTTCCATAGTTCGCGGTGAACCGAATGCCCCGGCGCAAAATGAACTAAAGGTAGTTGGGACAATTCAGCTTCCTGAACCGAAACTCGATGGTGCGGTGAGTCTTGAAAAAGCACTCGCCACAAGGCGGAGCATCCGGCAATTTACCGATGAAAAATTCACTAACAAACAGATTAGCCAGTTGGCCTGGGCAGGGCAGGGCATCACCGAAAAAACCAGGGGCCTGCGGACAGCCCCGTCGGCGAGAGCAACATACCCGATTACACTTTACCTGGCAACTCATTCAGGTCTGTATATCTATCGTCCCGCTCAGAATGACTTGATGATAAAGCAGTCTGTTGATGTGCGGCAAAAGCTTGCGGGCAGGCAGAATGCGATTGCCAAGTCAGGCTGCACTTTTATTATTGCATCCAAAGTAGGGAACACTACCGCCAAATACGGCGACAGGGCGGATAAAGGGGCGATTCTCGAGGCGGGACACATTGCACAGAATATCCTGCTGGAGGCTACCGCTATGGGTTTGGGCGGCGTGCCGATTGGAGGGTTTGACCCCAATGAGGTCGGTAAAATCTGCGATTTGCCGGCCGATATGGAGCCGGTCTATTTGATTGCCGTCGGCGTGCCGGCTCAACAAAACAAATAGCCGAAAATGCAGTAAAATAAGCTATAGTCAACTGTAGGCCTTATTATGGCTTATTACCTTAAATTGGGTGAGAGTTTTTTATATTTAATTTCAGGAGTTTGGAAATGAAAGTGCGTATTTGTATTTTGTTAGCCCTCGTATTTGTCGTGCAGGCGTCTGCCGATATAAAAGATGCCGCTATGAAAGCCAGCGAGGAAAAGGCGCTCAACGTGCGTCCATTTGATTTGAATAATGTGCGCCTGCTGGATGGCCCCTTCAAACATGCACAGGAGCTTGATGAGCAGACGCTGCTGAACTACGACCCTGACCGTCTTCTCTCGAAATTTCTTACGACTGCCGGACTGAAACCGAAGGCCAGACCTTATGGCGGATGGGAGGCACAGGGTATCGCAGGGCATTCACTCGGCCATTACCTTAGCGCCTGTTCCCTGATGTATGCCTCCACCGGCGATAAACGTTTCAAAGACAGGGCTGCTTACATCGTTGACGAACTTGCTGCCTGCCAGGATGCAAACCACACAGGGTATGCGATGTGCGTCCCTCGCGGCAAAGGGATTTTCAAAGAGATTCAGCGGGGCGATATCAAAACTCAGCCGTTTGACCTTAACGGCTGCTGGGTCCCCATTTATACACTTCACAAGGAAATGGCAGGACTCAGAGATGACTACCACCTCTGCAATAACCCGAAGGCCCTCGATGTAGAAGTAAAACTTGCCGACTGGTTTGAGACGATTATCGGCAACCTTACCGATGAGCAGATGCAGAAATTAATGTTTTGTGAGCATGGCGGCATTGCGGAAGTCTTGGCGGATTTGGCTGCTGATACAGGTCAGCAGAAATATATGCAAATGGCAAAAAAGTTTCATCACAAAGAAATGATGGACCCGATGATTGAGCAGAAAGATATTCTCGCAGGCTACCACGGAAATACCAATATTCCCAAAATGATTGGCTTGGCGAGAATTTACGAGCTTACCGGAGATGTGCCGAGCAAGACCGGTGCGGAATTCTTCTGGGACAGGGTTGCTCATCATCATTCTTATGTCACCGGCGGCAACGGCATCAATGAATATCTCGGCCCTGCTGATAAGCTAAGCGACCAACTCGGCCCGGGTACGACAGAAACCTGCAATGTCTATAATATGCTAAAGCTTTCCAGCCATCTGTTCTGCTGGGAGCCGCGGGCAGGCGTCGGCGATTTCTATGAGAGGGCGCTCTTGAACCATATCCTCTCTTCTCAGAATCCGGAAAATGGCAGGGTAACCTATAACCTTTCGCTCGGGATGGGCGGCTTTAAGGATTTCCAGGACCCCAACGGTTTTACCTGCTGCATCGGAACGGGTATGGAAAATCATGCGCAGTACGGCAATTCCATTTATTACCACAACGATACGGAGTTATACGTCAATCTGTTTATCGCGTCACAACTTGATTGGAAAGATAAGGGATTGAAAATAACCCAGAATACAAATTTCCCGGACGACGGCAAAATTAAACTCACCTTCAAATGCCAGAAACCGGTTGACCTCGCGGTCTATATTCGCTGCCCATACTGGGCGGTGAAAGGCGCAGAGGTTAAAATTAACGGCGAAGCCCGGAAGGTTGCCGCCGTGCCGTCGACTTTTATTAAGCTCGCTCAAAACTGGAAAGACGGCGACTCTATTGAAGTCAATTTCCCGATGTCGCTTCGTCTTGAGGCTATGCCCGACAACCCCAATCGTGTTGCGATTATGTATGGCCCGCTCGTGCTGGGAGGCAATTTAGGCCCGGAAAACGATCCTAAAGCTAACCAGCCGATGTATGTGCCCGTCCTGATTACTTCGGGTAGGACAGTTGAGCAGTGGGTTAAGGCCGCCGATGGAAAGCCGAACAATTTTACGCTCGCCAATGTCGGAAAACCTCGCGATGTCAAATTGTTCCCCTTCTATAAAATGTATGATAACCGTTATACAATCTACTGGGACGTCTTTACCGACACCCAGTGGACTGAAAAGCAAAAAGAATACGCAAGAATTCAGCAGGAAAAATTGGACCTCGAGGCCAGGACAGTCGATTTTGTCCAGCCCGGCGAACAGCAGCCTGAAGTTGACCACAATCTGAAGTTCGAAAGTTCCAGCGCATTTGGCAGGGGCGAAGGCCCGAGGGGTCGCAGAGCCAATAATGGCGGATGGTTCTCTTATGACTTGAAAGTCGTCCAGAATGAACCATTGACTTTGCAGATTATTTACACGGGCTTTGGCAGAAACGTCTTTGACGTGCTTGTTGACGACCAGAAAATCGGCGAATTGGCGCCGCCTCCGAATCAGCCCAATCAGCAGGATAGAAGGCGTGCCCCTGTTTCTGTTGAGTATAAGCTGGCGACTGAGACTCTGAAAGACAAGAGTAAGATTACTGTAAAGTTTGCCGCTCGTCCGGAAAAATCGACCGGCACTGTTTTCGGCGTTATCCTGCTGAAAGATAAAAAATAATCGGCTTCGGAAATTACAGACCCCCTTATCCCGCCTTAATCGGGATAGGGGGGGCATTATAAATATCGCAGATTCGCCATTCTTGTGGTGGACTATATATGGATATTCTCGGAATCTCAGCCTTTTATCACGACAGCGCCGCAGCGCTTATCAGGGACGGTTCAATTATCGCCGCTGCCCAGGAAGAGCGCTTCACGCGGAAAAAGCACGACCAGCGTTTCCCCGCAAATGCCGTCCGCTACTGTCTTGAGGCCGCGGATACGAAAGCCGACCGCCTCGATTACGTAGTCTTCTATGAAAAACCCCTCCTCAAATTTGAACGGCTTCTCGAATCATACATCGCTTACGCCCCCCGCGGTTTCGGACAATTCTTCTCCGGAATACCGGTATGGCTCAAACAAAAGCTGCACCTGCCCCGCGAAATGGATAAAGCGCTGGATAAAAAATATAAAGGCCGGTATATCTTTACAGAGCATCACGAATCACACGCAGCCAGCGCATTTTTCCCCTCGCCATTCGAAGAGGCCGCCATTCTCACTATGGATGGCGTCGGCGAGTGGACGACCGCGAGCTACGGCGTAGGCAAAGGAAATAAAATCACCCTGCACGAGGAAATCAGGTTCCCGCATTCCCTTGGCCTGCTTTACTCCGCTTTTACTTACTTTACAGGTTTTAAAGTCAATTCCGGCGAATACAAACTGATGGGGCTGGCGCCCTATGGCGAGCCGAAATATTACGACCTCATAATGGAAAAACTTGTTGACCTCAAGGATGACGGCTCGTTCCGCCTCAATATGGAATATTTCCCATACTGCCACAAGAGCGTGATGACCGATTCGAAATTTGAAGAATTGTTCGGCGTACCGTGCAGGCTCCCCAGCCAGCCCCTCACCGAACGCCAGATGGATATCGCCGCATCCATCCAAAAAGTCACAGAGGAAATTATGATGCGAACCATCCGCTACGTGCATCGACAAACCAATACCAAAAATCTTGTCCTCGCCGGCGGCGTAGCGCTAAACTGCGTTGCTAATGGCCTGGTGCTTCGCGAAGGCCCCTTCGAGAACATCTGGATTCAGCCGGCATCGGGCGACGCCGGTGGTGCGCTTGGCGCAGCCTTGTTTGTCTGGTACCAACTGCTCGACAACAAACGCCAGGCTGGCAAAACCGACAAACAATTTGCATCCCTTCTCGGCCCTTCGTTTGATAACACCCAGATAGAAAATTTCCTCAAGTCGGTCGGCGCAAAATACCACTTTTATGAAAACGACGACCAGCTGATTGACAAAGTGGCGGAGCTTATAAGCCAGGAAAAAGTCATTGGCTGGTTCCAGGGTCGAATGGAGTTTGGCCCAAGAGCCCTCGGAAATCGAAGCATTATCGGCGACGCTCGCAGCGAAAAAATGCAGTCCGTTATGAATCTGAAGATAAAATTTCGCGAATCTTTTCGCCCATTCGCACCCTGTGTTTTACAGGAGGACGCCGCTCGATACTTCGAGCTTGACCCCACGACCGAAAGTCCCTATATGCTGCTGGTTGCACAGCTCAGGCAGGATAAAAAGCTGCCCTTCGATGAATCCGCTCAGTCGCTCAAGGGGCTGGATAAACTGAAAGTCAAACGCAGTATTGTGCCCGCGATTACGCACGTCGATTTTTCGGCTCGCATCCAGACCGTTGATGCCGTCCGCCACCCGAAGCTGCACCGTCTTATCACCCGCTTTAAAGAAAAAACAGGCTGCCCTGTAATTATTAACACAAGTTTTAATATTCGCGGCGAACCGATTGTCTGCTCCCCG
>PLLP01000012.1 GCA_003141315.1 Phycisphaerales bacterium | reverse complement strand
CTGCCGGTTTTGTTTTTGAATCGCCCTGAAAAAAGGCTCCTGACCACTTTTTCTTCTTTTTCTTCGGTTGCTATCGCCTATTTCTCATTTTAAACGTAGCCTGGAATTCTTCTGTATTTATTTGCGAGTTGTATGTATTCAATTCTTGGCCGTTGGCCTCTGTCAGAAGGTAAATGTATTTTCTTATCAAGTAGGGCGCAAAACTGTTTAAGTCCTGCTTCCAAATTGCATAATTTTAACTCATTTGCCTTGTCTCTGTTCAACTTCATCACATAGTCTTCATCTAGATAAATTAAGCAGTTGTCATAAGCTCTATGTAATGTAGGAGAAAGCGCTATTCCATTTGTAACATGATCACTGCTATCACCAGAGGGTACAGGTAAAATATGCGCTGCATCAACGAGGCGTAATTGTGTTCGTGTGACCGCACACCTATTGTCATAAGCACTCAATACCTTTGTTTTGAAATTAGCATCGCGTGAATATCTACTAACATTCTCCACCATTTTCTTTCTATCCACTGCCAAGTCCGCAATATCTTTTTCTGGTATTTCTTGTAATTCAACAGCTTTATTTAGCATTGCAGTTAGAGCGATATCAGCACCATAAAGATGAAGTTGTGCAGAATTAATGCAATAGTTTAAAAATTGATCTGGCCTTACCCCGATGGCTATTTCGCCGTTTTCTTTAGTAATAAAAGATAACCCATTTTGCAAAGCATTATTTATTGCGGATATCGCAATCTGTACTGACGGAGAGCCGGTTGTAAAAACCCTGTGTTTTCTTATATCAAACCCCGCAAACATTTTTAAATCAGAATAGTATCCCATCAGGACAGTATAACCATTCGGGTTTTCTTCCAACGGTGATGTGACTGATGTCATCTGAATTCTGAATTCATTCGGTAAGGAAACCCGGCCCCCATGAGTCAATGTCCAAATATACACCCAGATGCTATATGTCTGATCACCATAACTGATTACAAACTTACGTGGATGAATTCGAGTTGTTTCTGAAACATAGGCAGCTACGCCACCCGATTGATGAATAGCATCAAGGATCTCATTAACTATTGTATATGGATTAACTGCGGGCATCTTTTAGTTCCTTTTCTTTTGATTCTTTCTTTCGATTTCTCCGGCCTTTTTTGCCCTCCATCAAAAGGTAATGGCTCCTCGTTGTCTACACCATTCCATAATGCGGCTGGATGAGAAATGCTATATGTAGGGACTTTTCTTTTCAGTTGCTTAACAGGAAATCTAAGCTTTCCACCCTCAAGATACTCTTTTACTGAATCAACACAAATCCAATTACGTTGTAATCTTTCTGCTGCTTCACCAGTTACGCAAGAGCCACCAAACGGGTCAAAAACAAGATCGCCTTTATCAGATAACATGCGAATAAAAAATTCAGGAAGATCAACTGGAAATCTTGCAGGATGAGGTTTAATTCCTGCCTCTTTACACTTAGTCAGATAAGATGAATTACTTTCAGTGTTAGCTATTGCTATCAAGTTTGGTGGGATTGATGCTCCATTATCTTTCGAGAATTTATCGCTAATATCGTGACCGCTTGGACGCAATTTTGCCTTATACCCATTCTTGAGCAGGCCCTTCATAGAATCGCTATACGGAATCAATATCCTACGATTACTTGCTTTTGGCCAGGGTGTTTTTGAGAGCCACCAAACACAATTAATCGCATCCTTCACCCGAATTCTACGAATATTCACCCACTCCGCAGGAGTTGGAAGTTTTGCCGGATTCCACCAAAACAACTCTTGTGCCAAATGAAATCCATATTCTCTGCACAACATTATCATTAATTCATAATGATACAAAGACCTTGTGGGCTGTCCCGGAATCCATGCGCCACCTATGTCAATAACTAACGAGCCATCTTCTTTTAATACCCTTCTAAAATGTTCAGCAAACGGCCTAAACCAATCCAAGTAGTTGTGAGCATCGGCATTCCCGTAATCTTTTTTCCGAACTAATCCGAAAGGTGGCGATGTCATAATCAAATTGACCTCTCCATCTTGCAGTAAGGGCATATATTCCAAAGAATCGGAATGGTAGATTCTGCCAAAATTTGTTTTATAGAAGTGTTCCATTTTAAGTCTATAGTTCCATTCCATATAAAACGCCGATTCTGATCTTAAGTTTCTGCCAAACCCACTATAGATTTTCAGAAAGGTGGAGTCAAACGAATAATCAGCATTCAGTGTGGAGCGTGCAGATTATCTCGTTTTGAAACTGGTTCTGTCCAAAAATCTGGTCGAGCATAATTTTGACGTAGTGTGAAGCGTGCCAGTCGCAGTGGTAATAGAATGAGCCGGTTTTCTTTAAGACGCGGTGGAGTTCGACGCAGCGGGGACGCATAAAATCAATATAGGCCTGCGTTGAGGCGTGGCGGTCTTCGAATGAGCGTTTTTCCTTTGTCTCGCCCCAGAAGACTTCGTAATTGCGATTGGAATTAAAAGGCGGGTCGATATAAATCAGGTCAACGCATCCATCCGGCAGTTTCTTTAGTTGTTCGAGGTTATCGCCGCAATAGATTATCCGCGTATCGACAAGCGATGAAGGTTTACCGCCTGCCGGAGCTTTTTGGGAATCGGATGTAGATTTCTTCGCCATATACTATTAGTGTAATCCCTGCCCAATACTTTGCAAGGGTACACTGGTAAAAAAAGAGATAATCTTGTTAAAATACAAAGAAAATTCGCGGAAATCCTGTGTTCCGTCTTCGCCAAAGGCTACGAACGGACAAGTAATCGGTGTCAAAAAACAACCCCCTTATAAATAAGGGGGCTATATATAACGATAAAACCCCCGGCACTGGTGCGGGGACTAAACAGAAAAGCAACCCCGCAATAAATAAAGACAAAAGCAACCCCCTAATAATCCTTCGACGATGCTCAGGACAAAATTGGGGGGGGCTAAATATAAAAGAAAAGCTCCCCCAATAAATTGGGGGAGCTTCAGGAATGGCGAAACACTTCTTTGGGAGTACTAATCTTTTTTCTGGGCGTGTTTTTGTTTTAATTCTTCGATATACTTCGCAGCGGCATCTTTGCCGCCTAAACCGAAGGCGAGTGCCAGAGCAAGGACAACACCGCCCAGAACAATATTGAATGTGGCAGTCACCAGAATCGGAGCAATATCAAGCTCTACGAGGGCAATAGTCACCGCAAAAATTATAATCGCCCATTTGCATACGCCGGCAAATATCGCAGGGTTTGGCATCTTGGCGTTGCCGGCCGCGGTATGAACAATTCCCGATACGAAACTGGCAAGAAACATCGCGACCACCAAGACAAGCAGCGCTGCGATTACTTTCGGGATGTAATCAAACAGGCTCGCGAGAATGTCGGAAGCCTTAGGCAGCCCGAGCGCTTCCACGGTCATCACGAGCACCATAATCAGAATCAGCCAATAGACCAGGCCGCTTAACACATCCCTCGCCGACACCTTCAAATCACCCTTCCTTACGATTTCCGATATGCCTGTTTTGTCAGCCATCATATCGAAGCGGACTGCCTGGAGCAGTTTGCTCACTAACCGCCTGACGATTTTGGCCACAATCACGCCTACAATCAGAATTATCAGTGCGACCAGCAGGGTTGGAAGATAGGCAAAAATTTTGGTCAACATTTGACGAATCGGCTCTGCAATAAGACTATCCCATTCCAATACAGCTAACATATTCTGTACCTCCCAAAAAATTGTTGATATCGCTTCCTTAAAGCTCAATATAAATCGGGTCTACGCGAACCCTTAAGTTTGTTATCAATTATTATTAATCAATAGCTGATAATAGTTTGATATGCTGGAGGTGCCCATTCTTTTATATTTGTATATCGGCAAAAGAACCGTTTTGATATGAGTTTATATCCGAACCGGAGCTGCAGCAACTACTTTTCAGGCAAAAAAGCGGGTTTTGGGAATTTTTTCTCTATAGTCTTAAGTACGTTCCGCAGCAATTTTTTTTAACGGAATGGGCTTGACAATATAATGATTTTGCGTAAAACAAGTAATTTAATAAAATTTTTCAGAAAGGATTTGGCAGCGATGAAAAAGAAATTGGCGGTCGGCACTTTCGTATTCGAGCAGGCAGAAACTGAGGCGTCGCAAAGCGCTCTTTATGAAAAGCATATTGCCCTTACGAATAAATCACACATAGCCTCCTTCGCGGGCTATTTAATGCCGCTGTGGTATTCGTCAATCAGCGATGAGCATAACGCGGTTCGGCAGGCAGCCGGTATGTTCGACTGCACACATATGGGCGTGCTTGAGGTGACTGGTCCGCAGGCGGAACCTTTCCTGAATATAATCTCAACGAACGATGTGAGCAAACTCGAACCGGGTTCGGCGCAGTATTCTTACATAATAGATGCTGCGGGCAACGTCCTCGACGACATTATCGTATATCGCAGAGAAAAAGAAAAGTTTATGGTTGTTGTGAACGCCGCCAATGAGCCGAAGATTAAGGCGTATATAAAAGGACTGCTCGCCGGCCAGGTCATTATCGATGCCGACAATCCGGGCCTTAAGCTGCAATACAAACCTGATGTGCGTGATATGCGGGATACAAAATCGGGCAAAGACTGCCGGGTCGATATTGCCCTGCAGGGGCCGGCTTCGGTGGACGTGGTTTTGAGTTTGCTGAAAAACCAGAAGGATAAAGATGCAATCGGGAATCTGAAATCATTCAAATTTATCGAGACGACTATCGAGGGGATTGACTGCATAATTTCCCGCACGGGTTATACCGGCGCGAAGGTTTGCTTTGAATTTTACGTGCATCCCGATAAAGCCGGTCGGATTTGGGATTTGATTTTGAGCTCGGGGAAAAAATTCGGGGTACTCCCTTGCGGGCTCGGCGCCCGCGACAGCCTGCGTATTGAGGCAGGCCTGCCGCTTTACGGACACGAGCTTGACGGCGCGTTCGGCATCTCGCCTTTCGAGGCCGGCTACAACTGGGCGGTCAAACTGCAAAAGGAATTTTTCATCGCGAAATCGGCTATGCAGAATCGGGCACAAAATTATAATACGGAGGTTGTCAGAATCGAAGTGGCGGGCGAAAAAGGAGTTCGGCCGGTGCGGCAAAATGATGCGATAATCGGCACCGGCGGCACGTGTATCGGGTGGGTATTAAGCTGTGCGAAAGTGGCGGATAAACAGATTGCACTTGTTTATGTCGACAGAGACAGTATAAAAGAGGGAGTGGCTATCGGCGTATATTATGTCGCCCGCAACAGCGGACAGGTGCAAAACGGCAAAAAGGAAAATGTCGGAAAAGGCGAGAGAGTGAATGCGGATATAACAGGAAAAGGACTCAGCAGATTTGCAAGATTTTAACTGGAGGCCAAAGAAATGGTTGTTGAAGGTTTATATTACACAAAAGAGCATGAATGGGTAAAGATTGACGGAGATATGGCAATAATCGGGATTACCGATTATGCACAGGAGATGCTCGGCGAAATCACTTACGTGGAGATGCCGAAGCTCGATAAGGAAGTCGAAGCGGGCGACGACCTTGCGGTTGTGGAAAGCTCGAAGGCTGCCAGCGACGTGTATGCGCCTGTTGCCGGCAGGGTTGTTGAGGTAAATCCGGAACTTGAGACCAGACCTGAGCTGATAAATGAAGATTGCTATGACACAGGCTGGCTGTGCAGGATGGAAACTTCCAAAAATGCAGCGAGCGGGCTAATGAGCTCAAGCGAGTACGAAGAGTTTTTGAAAGGATTATAAGATGGATATTGCCGGACAAGCCTCAGTCCCGCCGCAGGCAGATTTTCAGCCTCAGCCGAAAAAGAAAAACTTCTGGAAAATTATCTGGGGAGTTGTGACGGGATTATCGATTCTCGGCAACATCGTATTGCTGATGCTGCTTATTTTCTTTGCTGTTTTTGCCTTTTGGGGTATGGGAACCGAAGATTATTTTTATGAGGATGTGATTGTCCAGGGGCCCGCATTCAGTAAGATTGCGGTTATAGACCTCGAAGGAATAATAGACGGAAAAACGGAGCAGGAAATTTATAAGCAGTTGAAGTTCGCCGAAGCGGACTACAAGGTTAAAGCGGTAATTCTTCGCGTAAATTCCCCCGGCGGGCTGGTCTCATCGAGCGACCAGATTTACAACGAAATCAGGAAATTCAGAAACCAGACCGGAAGACCTGTCGTTGCGTTTATGCAGGGTGTGGCAGCATCGGGCGGTTATTACAGCTCCGCAGCCTGCAACAAAATTGTTGCGGAACCGACCGTTATTACCGGCTCGATTGGCGTGATAATGAATTATTTCGTCCTCGCAGACTTGCTGGAGGGCAAGCTCGGCATCGAACCAGTTGTGATAAAATCTGGTCAGAAAAAAGACTGGCCGAGTTTATTTAAAAAGCCCGATGAAGTTCAGCTGCAATACCTGCGGGATAAACTTATCGAGCCGGCTTATGAAAGATTTGTGGATATTGTGGCGGATTCGCGCAAGGCCGACCTGACCAGAGATGATATCAAAAGACTGGCGGATGGAAGTATTTTCGGCGCTGATGAGGCTCTCAAGGAAAAACTGATAGACAAAGTCGGATATATCGATGATGCAATCGCAGAATCGCTGAAGCTTGCAAAAATCAGCCAGGCAAAGGTCGTTCAGTATCGCAGGCCCTTTTCACTCGCTAATCTTATCAACGCAAAGACAGATGCAATCCCGAAGCTGGATACGAATCTGCTGCACAAATTGGGTACGCCGGAGGTTTTGTATCTGTGGAGCATAAATTGAGAGTCGCCGGTTACTGCGGCAAAAGATTTACAAACATGTTGTAATCGAAAAAGTCGATGTTGCCGTCGCCTCCCGGCGGATATATTTCAATTCCCGGAGCATTCTGAAGCCAGTGGTCACAAAGGATTTTAAGGTCTGCGAAATCTACCAATCCATCGAAGTTAAAATCGCCCGGCGTCGCAAAATATCTGATTGCCGCAAATGCATTTATAATGCCATATCCGTATTCATCATCTCTGTTGGGCGCACCTAAATCTATAGCGGTATTCTGAAGCGCCTCCCTGATTGAGTCCGGGCTGGTGACGCCTGTTGAGGCAAGCAGTCCTGCTACCGCACTTACATGGGGAGTCGCCATTGAAGTGCCTGTATAAAGACGATATTGGAATGTCGCGGGGTCTCCGTATATAGTCTGCTGAAGGATGCCGTCATGATAAGTGTGTCCGCCGGCACTGGTATCGCCCCCCGGAGCTACAAGGTCGACATAGCTGCCCGTGTTGGAATAGGTTGCACGGGTACGGTTATAACGAGTAGCCCCTACGGCAATACAGTATTGGTCATAAGCCGCAGGATAACGAGGGGGATTACCGTTCAGATAATCGTTGCCCGCAGCCGCTACGACGGTTACGTCGTTTTCGTACGCATATTTTACCGCATTTTTAAGTGCCCAGGAGTCAGTATCTCCGGCCAGACTCAAATTAATTACCTTTGCGCCGTTGTCAACCGCAAAATGAATCCCGTCAACAACCGCACTATAAGGGCCGTTACCATTAACATCGAGAACCTTTACGGGCATAATAGAGCAATTAAAGGCAATCCCTGCCACGCCTAATCCGTTGTTTGTGCTTTCTGCAATTGTGCCGCATACGTGGGTGCCGTGTCCCTCATCATCATTGGGATGATTATCGTCATTTATAAAATCGTAGCCGGGTACAAAATGGGTATTTGCCAGGTCGGGCGCAAGATGGTATTCGTTATAATCCTCGTAAGCGACCCCGCTATCAATAACTGCAATTATCACATTAGGGTCGCCTGTGGTCAGGTCCCAGACCGGCTCAATATTTATGCCGTTATCTTTGTTGAAGTTCCACTGATTAATGTACAGCGGATCATTCGGAACAAAAGCAGCGTGAGCATAATAGTTCAATTCGGCATATTCGACATCTGGGTCCTGCTGCAATAATTCTACCATTTGTTCAGGAGTTTTTCCGCCAGAAGTCTTAATGAGGTGGAAGCCGGCAGACCTGCTTTTACGAATCAAATGCGCACCATTTGCCCCGATTATATTGTGGATTCTGGCTTCCGGCTCCTGATCCTTGAATTTGACGATTACCTCATCAGGAACATACTGACGCCGGTAATATGAGAATGAATCTGCCGCAAAAAGTGAGAGAACAAGAATGCTTGCAGTCAGAGTATATAGCAGTTTAAAATAAAAATTGCGTCTCATCACCCACTTTTCCTGCAAAAACACGGTTTACGACATCAAAATGCACAAATTCCGGGTAGTGTATCATATTTAACGGCAATATTCAAGTTTTTTTTGCTGTTTGGGGGGTTATTTTCTATATTTTTATTAGATTAGACCGGTTTTTCAGCCGCGTTGGCATTGTCCGCTAATTTGCTCACTTTCGCGGCTGAAAACCAAGGCTTCGCCGAGGAGGGGGATGATATTCTGCTAATCTCCTAAATTCGAGGGGCAGGCTCAAAAAAACTATTAAGTTAAAGACGGCCTGCCCTTCTCTTTTTTTGGGGTTTGCCCCCCCTGGATTCTGTCTTCTGTTTTTTTAGACAGGATAACAGGATTAACATGCCACAAAGACACCAAGACACAAAGATAATCCTTAGAGTGTTTATGCCTTAATAGCAGAAAAAACTTGCTTTTCTTTCCAGTTTAGCGATATAATATCTTCCCAAGGCCGGAGTCCTTCGACGCACTACACTTGCTCAGGACAGGAAAATCACACTTTTGTCTGTCAACATTGCCGTCCGGCAGACGGGCATTGACCCGTTTTATGCAGTACGCCGGTCCGCCTGATGCGGATAAAAGGCGTATAAAACTGGATAATCATTGTTAGGTGGCTAATATGAAATGGTGGCAATATATTGGTTTCTTTTTTGTCGGATGGGCAGGCCTTGGGTTTGTAATCGCTGCGTCTCTTTTCACTGCAAAAGAATTGCCTAAGCCCATTAGTTTTATTGGGGGTATTTTCTTCTGGACGTTTCTTCCCGCCCTGCTTCTTGCAGGAATTACTTTTGCAACGGGCTATTTAACAGAATTTATTCAACGCTATTTACGATCTAAGAAAAATCGAGAAAAATCTGGGGACGCCATATCGGGGAAATAGATGGTCAGCCCTGTCGGCTTACATCATGACATTGTAAGGTTACATTGAGGCATTATAAGCCTACATCGTTGCGAAGTCGGCGTGATATGAGGCTAAATTAGTCGTTTCCGCCACAGGCGGACAAGAGTTTTTAGTCCGCCGCAAAGATGGCGTATCTTCGATATTTAGTTATAAAAAGAATCCGTGTCAATCAGCGCATAAGATTTTGAAGCTGGACGGCGCAGAGGCGTAATTTATCGACGGCAGTATTTTTATAAAAGAGAAATTCAGCTCCTGCTGTTTAATTGTGTTAATCGCTTTAATTTGCGAGAGATTTTAAGGGTAATTTGCTGTGGGCGAAGCCGCCATAACCAGTTGCCTTTTATTTTGCCGGGGCGGTTCATTCGAGCCTTGCTGCCCAATCCTAAAATATCCTGCATTGGGATGATAACCAGCTTCGCTTTCGTATTTAGCGCCAGATTTATAAATTCCCAGTGAATATTTTCAATGGATTCTTTATGGCCTATTAAATCGAAAAGTCTCTTCTTTTGAATTGTCTCGGCCTGCTCGAACCACCCCTTTATTGTGTTATTATCGTGTGTGCCTGTATAAAGGACGCAGTTTTCGGGCAGGTTGTCGGGGTAATGGCGGTTTTTGGATAAATCGCCTCCAAAACCGAACTGGAGCACCCGCATACAGGCGATGTCCGATTTTTTTATGAAATTTCTGATTCGCGGCGTGATGTATCCTAAATCTTCCGCTATCACGGGAAGATGCGGTATGCGATTAAAAAGTATTTTGAAGAAATCTTCCGCGGGGGCTTTAATCCATTTTCCGGCGGCGGCGGTTTTGCCTGCGGCTGGAATCTGCCAATAGTCGAAGAACCCCCTGAAGTGGTCAATCCGGATAATATCGAATAGTTTAAGATTGTGCCTTTTCCGTTCGACCCACCAGGCGAAATTTGTTTTCTTCAGAGTCTTCCAGTCATAGACGGGGTTGCCCCACAACTGCCCTGTCGAGCTGAACAGGTCAGGAGGGACGCCGGCAATAAACAGCGGCCGTTTTGACTTATTTAGTTTGAAAATATCCGGATTAACCCAGACGTCCGCACTGTCATAAGCAACGTAAATTGGAATATCGCCTATTATCTTGATATTCTTCTGATTGCAGCAGCGTTTGAATTCGAACCACTGTTTGAAAAACAGGTATTGCAGGAATTTTTCTTCCTCGATAACGTTCTGCGATGAGGCTTTAACAGAGATAAGGGCGTATTTATTTCTATCTCGCAGATCTTTGGGCCAATCGCACCATAAACGGTTGCGGAATCGCCTTCGCAGGGCGACAAACAACGCGAAATCTTCGAGCCAGTTTTTGTTTCCCGAGCAGAAATTCTCATAATCTTGCGCTGTTTTTTTAGTTCTGATATGTTCGCAGGCCTTGTGCAGCAGTTTTGTTTTGTAAGCAACAGCGGCGGGATAATCTACGAGAGAATTCGGGAAAGCTGGTATATTTTGGATGTTTCCCCTAGTTAAAAGCCCCTGCCGGTATAACAGGTCAGGGCTGATGAGGAGAGGATTGCCGGCGAAGGCGGACAGGCAGTTATAAGGCGACCAGGATTTCTTGACCGGGGCGGGCGGATTTATCGGCAGGACCTGCCAGAAACTCTGGTTTGCTTTCGCAAGAAAGCGAGCGAACCTGTATGAATCGGGGCCGAGGTCGCCGATGCCATATTTCGCCGGCAGGCTGGTGATGTGAAGAAGTATTCCGCTTGCTCTTTTTTTTACGATACATTTCATATAGAATTCGACAGGCTACTGAACAGTAACGCCGATATAATGCGCCAGGCTGGTGAAGTGTTCGAGCCAGTGTTTTGCCGTCTGGTCACCCAGGCCGGCCTTTTTAACCATTTCCGGATACGTTTGTTTGCTTATCGCAAAGAATACATTTTGAGCAGTCTGCAGGTTGAATTCCGAAACTATCGTAAGCAGAATCTCGAATGTTTCCTCGATTGTTTCGAGCAGATTGACGTCGGCGGGCGATTCTTCGAGTCTTTTCATCAAGCGATTTATCTTTCTGCTCACCTCGAACTGGATAGTAGCCATATCCAGCTGAAGAGACAAAGTGGTTGCTTCATTGACCAGAGTGTGCAGCCGTTCGAGCCTGCTGTTGTCATCGCGGATTACCTCGCAAAGGTCCTGATTCAGTATGAACTCTGCCGGGGTGGCAAGCGCTTTCGGCAGCGGCATATTCATACCCCGCATTGCCTGCATAATAGTATAATTGCGTTCGTAAATGTGGCGGAAAGATGCCTCGATTTCCTTCCAGGTGGTTTCGAGCAGTTCGTAGAGGATTCGTCTTTGCTCATCTCTGAATAAATGCCAGAGGGAATAGCTGTTTGCGGCAAAGTTTATGTTCATAAGCCGCATAACTTCGGTGACATCGCCTTTGCGAAAAGCATTTTGTATAGTATCTTTCATTGCAAGAAATGTTTTATCCGGCATACGGCCGATAGCGCCGCCGATTAAATTGTGATTGCCCAGATGCAGCCCCGCAAAATCGACCGAATATTTTTCCAGAACAATCCTGGACTGCACGGTAATCCTGCCTGTGACGAGAACCTGTATTCCGGCCTCGATGCGCTCGTAACTCTCGACGTCGGCAGAATAACAATAAATCTCAATTCCTTCTTCCGGGTACTCCGTGAAGACAGAGCTTAACGCGAAATGCACAGCTACCCTGTTGAGGTCGATAGTGCCGGTTTTAACAAGGGACTCGTAGGCATCTTTTCCATTGGCGAACTCCCTTACATTTACAGGGGCTTTTAGCAGGAAATCCTCAAACTGGGGTTCTAAATCCTTCTGGTCGATTTCTTTTGCAAGCTGAATCGCCTTTGCGGCATAATACATTATCTGGATAGTTTCGATGCCCGTAATGTCGTCAAAGAACCAGCCGCAGCTTGTGAACATAAGCATTGAGTTTCTTTGCATCTCGAGGAGTTTGAGAAAAATTACTTTTTCACCGAAGTCCAAATCTTTGCCGGCAGCATCAGCGATAAATTGTTCGATATTTTTGGCAGAGCGGTTATTGATAACGTCGATATATTTGTTTTTTATCTCCAGGATATTCGGGACATATTTGGTCATCCCTGATTCGTAGACTTCCGCCAAGCGGTCTCGCAGCCAGTTCATACCTTCCCGAAGCGGCGCACGAAACTGCTGCTGCCCGCAGGGGTTTCTGCCATAGCAGCAGCCGCAGTTGGTTCTCCATCTTTCGACGCCGTGCCGGCAGCTCCAGGAACTGTTTTCATAAATTTCCGCTTCGTATGTGGGCGGGAATTTTTCGAGATACTCACCGTAAATAGTTATTTTCGCCAAGTTATTCGATTTGATATAGTGAATGCAGTAAGCCAAAGCCATATCCGCATAACGATAGTGATGACCGAAGGTTTCGCCGTCAACAGCGATATGTGCGAGCTGCGGGTCTTTTTCTTTTCCCGCGAAAATCCAGGTCATTTTTTTGGCAAAGACCTCGCCGTTCTGCAAAAGCCTTCCGTTGGCAACCTCTTCTGCGGTCGGGCCGTGATAAAAGAACAGGTTTATTGTTCGTCCCGAAGCAAGCCTGCAAAGATATGGCTGCGTGGTGTCTATTTTGTCCCGCTCAACGTTCTTCCATTGTTCTGTGCCAATCTGGCGGATGCGCCTGGCCTGATGCGGGGCAAGGATTGTGAACTTGACGCCGTTCTCGGCGCAGATGTCGAGGGTTTCCATATCCACGGCGGTTTCCGGCAGCCACATACCTTCCGGTTTTCTGCCGAAACGGTATTCAAAATCACGAATGCCCCAGATGACCTGCGTTTGCTTGTCGGCTTTACTGGCGAGGGGCATAATAATATGGTTATAAGCCTGTGCGATTGCGGCGCCGTGCCCGGAGAAAATCTCCATGCTCTTTTTGTCGGCATCGATAACACTTTTATAGACCTCGGGGGAATGTCTTTCGAGCCACGACAGAAGGGTTGGGCCGAAATCGAAACTTATGCTCAGATAATTGTTGACGATGTCGATAATTTTTCTGTCTGGGCCGAGGATGCGGGAAGCGGCGTTGCGGCTATAGCACTCGTCCGTTATTTTCTCGTTCCAGTCGTGATACGGATAAGCCGAATCCTGCAGCTCGACTTCTTCGAGCCAGGGGTTTTCCCGCGGAGGCTGATAAAAATGTCCGTGAATACAAACGTATCGTTCCATAATAAAACCTCTGTTATATGATACAGCAATTCCCTGTTTTTGCCATAACTATTCTATCAAAAGCGCTGTGTATTATTCAACACTTCAGATAAATTTGTTCGTTATAGTATTTGGCCGGCCTAAATAATTAAGCAGTTGCGAAGTCCGAATTAGGCAATTCCCCAATTTCCTTATTTTGAGCGGCAGTGTATCTTTTATGCCGTAGACTGGTTTTGGATTGATTTATTCTTTTGAAAAATTCTGGTCTTATGCGATTTATGTTGCAGTATAGTAAAATAAAAAAATGCCCCAAACTCCTCCTCTCCGAAACGAGGCTTGACAGCCGGCAACCCGGTCGTCAAGCCTTCGTGAAAAACATCAGCGAAGGAAGGCTGTGATAGATAATATAAAAAAACAGGGTAAAATGAAAAGGAGTTGAATTATGCTGGTTTTAAGCAGGCGCAAGGAAGAATCGATTATGGTCGGCGAAGACGTCGAGATAAGGGTAGTAGATATACGTGGCAATCAAATCCGGCTGGGAATAATCGCTCCGAAATCCATACCCGTTCATCGCAAGGAAGTGTACGAATCCATTCGCCGGAAAAAAGAAGTAAGTGCCGAGAGGTATTTGCCGTATATCCGCCGAACAATAACACGAGCATGTTAAAAAAATTTCGGTCATTGGGGGCTTTGGGCCAAAGGGAAGGATGCGTATTGAGGAAAATGTGCTTTTCTTGGGAGGAAGGACTTGCCTGTGCAAGGAAAATCTGCACGGACTATTTCATCAGCTACAAATCAACCAGGAATATTGCTGGCCATAAAATTAATCACTTACCCAGATTTAAACTTTTTGCCTGCCGGCAAACCGGCTATAATGCCTATGTGTTTGCGAAAATTATTTTTTAAAAAAATAAGGAGAAAAAAATGAAAGCAGGAACAATGGGATTAACCGGTCTTATTATTGTTGTGCTTATGATGGCAGGCTGCGGCACTGTGCCAAATACTCCCGAGGCAAGGACCGTTCTGTCGGCACAGGTCAAGGAAGCCATCGTTCTTATGAAGGCAGAGGATCCGAGCATCGATAATTTCTTTGAAAAATCGTACGGATATGCGGTACTGCCGAAAGTATTCAAAGGGGCCATTTGGATTGGCGGCGCCAAAGGTAAAGGCGAAGTCTATGAACACAGGTCAATGGTCGGTTATTGCAGTATGACGCAGGCGACCCTCGGGTTTTCATTCGGCGGAGAATACTTCAGAGAGATAATATTCTTCAGAGACAAGGAAGATTTGGACAAGTTCAAAGCTGAGGAATACGTCTTTTCGGCACAGGCGACAGGTGTGGCAATTACTTCCGGAGCGGCTGCAAAGGCAGATTATAAATCCGGGTCGGCTGTATTTGTTATGACGGATAAAGGCTTAATGGTGGATGCGTCTTTAGGCGGGCAGAGATTTAATTATGTGCCGAAGGCCTCTATAAAGTAAGGGCAATATTGGGGCTGTTGAAAAAATTGCCTGAATACAGATAAAGATTGCCATACGCTTTGTGGCACAACCTATCGTGGACGAGAGCACGGGCTGGAAGCCCGTGCCACGGCGGCTCTCGTATTTGACGGTAATTACGGAGAACAAAATGAATATTTTTGATTACGCAATGCAGATGGAAACGGAATCGCAGAATTACTACCGCAATCTGGCTGAGCATGCAGCCAACGAGGGCCTCAAGACCATATTCAATATGCTCGCTGACGAAGAGACGAAACACTACGGGTTTGTAGAAAAAATGAAGATGAAAAAAGCTGATAAAATTCCGGACACCACCATATTGCCTGATGCAAAGGCCGTTTTCCAGCGAATGGCACATAGTGAAAATTTTGACTTCAAAGACGAGCAGCTCGAGCTTTACAAAAAAGCCCAGGATATCGAGAGCAAAAGCAAAGAGTTTTATTTGCATAAAATCGATGAAGTTGAGGAGAAAGCCGAAAAGAAGGCCTTTAATCTGCTGGCCAAACAGGAGGAAAAACATTACTGGCTGCTTCAAAACATAATCGATTTCGTATCGCGGCCGCAATTCTGGCTTGAAAACGCCGAGTGGTATCATTTGGACGAGTTCTGAAAATTTTAAGAAAGGGAGGTAAAAAATGAAGGCACTAACCAGCAAAAAAGGTTTGATAGCGATGTTCGCAATTTGCGGGGTATTAATTATCGGCTCGACTGTCTATTCTCACTGCCAATTGCCGTGCGGAATATATGATGACGACGCCAGGTTCAATATGATAACTGAAAATATAACGACTATCGAGAAATCGATGAATATGATAAACCAGCTTTCAGGCGAGCAAAAGCCGAATATGAACCAGATTGTGCGCTGGGTGCAAAATAAGGATACGCACGCAGACGAGCTAAGCGAGATTGTGACGTATTACTTTATGACGCAGCGAATAACTCCGGTTGAGAAAACGGACGCCCAGGCTTATGAGAAGTACACAACAAAACTTACCCTGCTCCATAAGATGCTTATAGCCGCTATGAAATCCAAACAGACAACCGACCTGTCTTTTCCAAAGCAGCTTACAGATTTGACGACGGATTTTAAGAAGGCTTATTATGAAGGGACTGAGCATAAAAATTAGTTTTGATATGGAACAGGATATATACGGGATATGAAGGGATTAACTCCAGACAGCCGGTCGGATGTTTCTGTCGTTTTGTGCGGGCAGGCAGGACAGGGAATACAGACGGTTGAAAAATTATTGACGCGGATTTTGTGCGCTGCCGGCTGCAATGTTTTCGCGACGAAGGAATATATGTCGCGAGTTCGCGGCGGGGCCAATTCCACGGAGATAAGAGTAAGCGCATCGCCGGTTCGTGCGTATATAGACCGGATTGACATATTAATTCCGCTCAACAAGGGCGCAATCGAGCATGTTGCAGACAGAATTTCGCCTGAAACAATCGTATTGGCTGAAGAGGAAACCGTTTCCGCAAACGCGGGCAAACTGTCTAACGTTATCAATGTCCCGTTCACAAAAATTGCGGCAGGAATCGGCAGCGCCGTATATTCCAATGTGGTTGCGACGGGAACTCTCGCAGCTATTTTTGGCGTGGAACTGCAAACGGTTGTCGATTATGTAAAACAGAATTTCTCTGCCAAATCGCCTGAAATTATCGGTAATAATGTCGAGGCTACAAAGGCGGGTTTTAAGATTGGCGCCGAACTGCGGGCTTCCGGCAGAATTAAAATCGCGGGAACATTTACCGCCGGTGTTAAGAATGATATTTTTCTCAATGGAGGCGAAGCGGTTGCCCTCGGTGCGATAGCGGGCGGGTGCAATTTCATAGCCGCATATCCTATGTCGCCATCGACGCCGGTACTGGTATTTCTCGCACAGCACGCAGGCGAATTCGGCATAATAGCGGAGCAGGCCGAGGATGAAATCGCGGGAATGAATATGGCAATCGGCGCGTGGTATGCGGGCGGCAGGGCGCTCGCCTCGACTTCCGGAGGCGGGTTTGCGTTAATGATAGAGGGTTTGAGCCTTGCGGGTATGCTCGAATCGCCGGTTGTGGTTCACCTTGCGCAGAGGCCTGGCCCTGCCACGGGGCTACCCACCCGAACGGAACAGGCGGACCTTGAACTTGCACTTTATGCCGGCCACGGCGAATTCCCGAGAATAATTTATGCGCCCGGCAAACTCGAAGACGCCTTTTACCTTACGCAGAAGGCCTTCAACCTGGCAGACAAATTTCAGGTGCCGGTATTCGTATTAACAGACCAGTATTTGATAGATTCGTATTACAATACGCCGCCATTTGACCTTTCAGGGGTGAAGGTCGAAAAGCACATAATCAAAACAAACAAGGATTATATAAGATACGCGCTTACCGAAAACGGCATTTCACCCCGTGGAATTCCCGGCTATGGCGAGGGACTGGTTGTTGTTGATAGCGATGAACACGACCAGGAGGGACATATCACGGAAGACCTTCAGTTAAGAACGAGGATGGTTGACAAGAGACTGAAGAAACTGGAACTAATAAAAAAAGAGATAGAGCCGCCGGAACTATGGCCTGCGCAGGATTATAAAAAATTAGTCGTCTGCTGGGGCTCGACTTATGACGTGGTAAAAGAAGCAATTCTGCGATTAAAAAGAAAAGACGTTTCACTTTTGCACTATAATCAGGTTTATCCCTTACACCCTGAAACAGCCGGCTTTCTTAAAAAAGCGGAAACGGTAGTAATTGTGGAAAACAACGCAACCAGCCAGTTTGGAAAACTAATCAAATTGTACGCCGGTATCGATATCGACAAAAAAATCCTAAAATACAACGGCCTGAGTTTTTCGGTTGAAGAAGTCGCCGATGGTTTGAAGAAAATCCTAGATTGACAGAATATGAATAAAGAAATTTTCGATATGGGCAGGATTGATATTGCGTGGTGTCCGGGGTGCGGCAACTACGCGATACTGAAGACACTAAAGCAGGCGCTGGCAGAGCTTGAAATTTTGCCCGCTAATCTGGTTGTAGTTTCCGGTATCGGTCAGGCGGCCAAGGCGCCTCATTATTTTAAGACAAACGTATTCAACGGTCTGCACGGAAGGGCACTCGGTCCTGCGGTTGCGATAAAGGCGGCCAATCCATCGCTTGTCGTAATCGCTGAAAGCGGCGACGGCGATATGTACGGCGAAGGCGGCAATCACTTCCTGCATACCATTCGCAGAAACCCCGACATTACCAACATCGTTCACAACAATATGGTCTATGGCCTTACCAAGGGGCAGGCCTCGCCGACCAGCCCGATTGGCTTCAAGACGCCGGTACAGGTTAACGGCGTATTTCTCGAACCGTTCAATCCGCTGGCGGTGGCGATTGCATTGGATGCGTCCTTTGTCGCCAGGGCTTTCGCGGGAGATATTGAGCAAACAAAGGAAATAATCAAGAAGGCAATCACTCACAAAGGTTATGCCCTTGTGGATATTTTTCAGCCGTGCGTCACCTATAATAAATTGAATACCAACCAATGGTTCAAAGATAATACGTATTATCTCGACGATTCTCACGACCCTCACAACAGGATAGAGGCCTTCAAGAAAGCGATTGAGACGTACAAACTGCCGCTCGGTATTTTTTATGTAAATGAAGACAAAAAAACTTTCGAAGAAAACGTAGGCGAACTTACAAAGAGCAATAAACCGTTATTCGAATACGAACTTGACATGAAAAAATTAAGTGATTCTATCGAAAGGTTTAAGTCTGTAAGCAAATGAAACCCCGCCAACCTCGCTATTCGCAGCCCCCTGCTTTGGCGGAGCAAGTACTGCAAAGGTGAGCAAACTTGCGTCTAAACATTTTCTGTGCCTTTCCTGTTCAATCTTTGCTTCTTTTTCCCGCTTGACATCGCATTGTATTCCATATAATCTGTAAGCCATCTCAATTTGAGAAAAATGTTTAATTTTTTTTGGAGGTTAATTGTATGAAAGCAAAAATCATTATTGTATCTGTTGTTCTGTGTCTTTGTGCAGCAGCCATTCCGCTCTTCGCCGCTGACAAGCCAAAGGACAAACCCGGCATCATTGGCGACTGGAAAATTTCCGCCGACTTTGACGGCAACCAGATGCTTAATAGAATGTCGGTCTCCCAGAAACCCGACGGCACTCTTTTAATCAAATGGGGCCTTGGCTCTACCGGCGGCAAGATATCCGATGTCAATCTGGCCGGCAACAAGCTCACCTTCGTTCGCACCAGCAAAGGGTTCGGCGGCGATGACATGGAAAGCGACATCGAAGCCACTTTGCAGCCCAAAGGCTCTCTCACCGGCAAAATGTCCAGCGACTTCGGTGAATTCGATTTTACCGGCACTCGAATTTTGCCCAAATCTGATATAGTCGGCGTCTGGGCTATCAAGTGTACTGACGCCAATGGTCAGCCCGCGGAAACCAAACTCACTATTAAGCAGGACCCCAATGGTCCTTTAAAAGGCAAATGGAAAGCCCCCGCCGGTGATGCAACCGTTTCTGATGTTCAGTTTAAGGACGGCAAACTCACTCTCAAGCTCGCTTCTAAAACAGCCGGCAAAGAATCGCAATCCACTTACGAAGCCCAGCTTAAGGGCGACCAACTCACAGGAAAAATCCAGACAGGCTCAGTTTCCAAAGAAGCCAACGGCAGCCGTTTCGGAAAAAATCTTATTGGCGAATGGGAACTTACCGTTGTTTCCGAACGGGGCGATATGCCCGCCGCCTTGCTTGTTGAGAAAGATTTATCCGCCGTCTACAACGCATTTTTCGGTGAAAACAACGTCGAAAATCTGAAACTCGATGGCGACAAGCTTACCTTTAGCGTCTCTTTCGGCTTCGGCGACCGCACTTTTGAAATGGACTTTTCCGGCACAGTTACCGGCGACAACATCAAAGGCCAGATGACCTCCGAACGCGGCACATCCGATGTTTCAGGCAAAAAGATAACAGCAACCCCTGCGGCTGACGCTTCCAAAAAATAGGACAGCAGAATCCCGATGCAGCGGGGTTGGAAATTTGGTATATAATCAAATGTGACGGTCAGAAATGGCCGTCACGTTTTTTTTGTTCTTTTCCCGCCTGCCGGAAAATTATCAGAAACTGCCGGGAACCCCTAAAAATATGTTTATGGAAATAAAAACAGCGGGCGATGGGAATCGAACCCACATAGCCAGCTTGGAAGGCTGGAGCTTTACCATTAAGCTACGCCCGCTTTTCGATTGATTATTGTCAATCGATTAATTATCATTCAACTCGAAAAGAGAGTATGATTATAATTTTTGATTAAAAAAAAGTAAAGCAAGAACAGAAAATTATAAGAAAAACCAAAGCCGTAAGGGAAAATAGCAGTATTTCAGGAGATGCTGAGGCAAAAAATATGGAAATAGCGGCGAAGGCAGAATTGGCAAAGAGAGCGGCGATAGGGCTGGCGGCGGTTAAAACCGACAGGAAAAATAAGGCTCTTGGGGCGATAGCAAAGGCGTTGCGGAAAGACAGCAGAAGGATTATCGCAGCGAACGAGGCAGACATAAAGGCAGCGGAGAGACAAAAATTAGCGGCCCCCCTGCTGAAAAGACTGAAGTTCGACGAGAAAAAAATCGAGGAGACAATCGCCGGAATCAAAAGCCTGATTAAACTGCCTGACCCCGCAGGGCGGATACTATCGGCGACGGAACTGGATAAGGGGCTTCGGCTGTATAAGGTGAGCTGCCCGATAGGGGTAATCGCCTGCATATTCGAATCGAGGCCGGACGCGCTGGTGCAGATTTCGACACTGTGCCTCAAAAGCGGCAACGCGGTAATTCTAAAGGGTGGAAGCGAAGCCCTGCATACCAATAAAATCCTTGCTGAAATAATAGATGAGGCGAGCAGGAAAGCGGGGATTCCGAAAGGCTGGCTGCAATTACTCGAAACACGCGCAGACGTCAGGCAAATGCTTTCGATGGACGAATATATCGACCTTGTGATTCCGCGAGGGTCGAATGCGTTCGTGCGATATATAATGGATAATACGAATATTCCTGTCCTGGGACATTCGGAAGGGATTTGCCACATCTATGTGAACGGCAAAGCGGATTTGGATATGGCGATTAAGATTACTGTCGATTCCAAATGCCAGTACGTGGCGGTATGCAACGCAGCGGAGACACTGCTTGTGGACAGAAAAATTGCGAAGAAGTTTTTGCCTGTTATAAAAACAGCACTTGAAGAAAAAGGTGTGGCTTCGACCCCTTCGACAAGCTCAGGGCAAGCAGGCTCACCACAGGTTGAGATTCGCGGATGTGAAAAGACGAGAAAGATTATTAAAGTGAAGGCTGCAACTGAAAAAGACTGGGCGACAGAATACCTCGATTATATATTGTCGATAAAAGTGGTTGATGGTTTGGATGAGGCGATTGAGCATATAAATAAATACGGGTCGAAACATACCGATGCGATTATCACCAGCGATAAGAAGGCGGCGGAGAAATTTTTGGAGATGGTGGATTCGGCGGACGTTTTCTGGAACTGCAGCACGCGGTTCAGCGACGGCTACCGTTATGGATTAGGTGCGGAGGTCGGGATAAGCACAAATAAGATTCACGCCCGCGGGCCGGTAGGGTTGGAAGGACTTACAATTTATAAATGGAAACTTTACGGCAATGGGCAGACGGTTGCGGAGTATGCGTCCGGCAAAAAGAGATTTACCCATAAAAAGCTTTTTTAGTCGTTCGTTGCTGGGCAGAATAGAAATTCGAAATACTAATCTCGAAATACGAAACAAATCTGAAAATCAAAACTCAAATGTCTAAAACAATTTATATTCGTCTTTATGCTTCGACGGAATGAAGCCTATTTTGCCAACTATGTTTTATTCTTCAATAGAGTAATCAGGACACAATCGGTTTAAATCGCTCACAATTTTCAATCTTGTATTCTCTGAATGACTTGAGGCAATGAAAGTAATTCCTGAGGTATTGGAGAAAGTGGGCGTATTTCTTTCTGAAAAGAATCAAGAAACTCTTGGATTATGTTACACATTTCATCGAGTGTGGGACAGGCGTATCTCGGGTCTACATCAAGACCTGATCGAATAGCGTCGGGCAAATTTTTTAATGATTTTTCCCTCTTAGCTTCGTAACCAGAGCGAGATTCTTTTGGGTGGCTCAAACCCCAAACCAAACCTTTGGCAAATACCAAGACATAAAACGCCAGAAAATCTTTTGAATTGATAGAATCCCATTCTACATAACATGATTCAGATTGGTTCTTAATATCAAAAGGGCTAAAGAGTTTCTCCACAAGGAGCGAGGCGGGCGACTGAAGCTGAACCAATCTTGCAGATTGGGCTTCAATTATCGCCTTTACAGGTTCGAGGTCTGGGCGAGAGTTTACCTTCTCGGTCGGGTCCAGATAGGTCCAGAATTTCTCCGCATCCCCCACATCCCCTCCTCGGGAAAATAGGTCAGCAAGAAGAGCTATCGCTATGTTCGGCCTTTCCGTCCCGAGAGCAATTGCTGATTGAGCCATTTGTTCGATAAGCGTTCCGAGAATGAGTCTATGCACAACCTTCTTGCGTAGGAAAGGGATACCTCTATATCGAGGCCAGCCCATCGAACTCAGAAGAACAAGTAAATAATAATTGACGAAGGTCATATGATACCTGCCATATTATAAAATCTCAAAAAGTTCCGCATGCGATTTTGCACAAACATTTTCTCCTTCTTTTATATACTTTAATAAACATAAAAACAAGAAAGTATTTAGAAATTTAATACCCAGAGGTGCTAAATATCGGCGATAATAGTAGGTTAGGAGTAAATATCGCACCATTTCTTGTTCCCGAATTGCGAATATAAGTCTTGTAGCCGATGGTAGTTCCTTCGACAAGCTTAGGATAAACGTTGCTTGGCAACAGGAATGTGTATAATGGCAGTAAAAAATAAGTGGAAATCGTGTTGTATATTATTGTGTTAATCTTATTATTCTATTATGTATGGCAGATACACGTCTTACAAAAGTTAGTTTTGTGCGGGCAACGTATTTGTGCCTGCTTGCGATTTTCCGACCAGTAAAATTGGTTGAGGAGGAGGAGAAGGATGAAGAAGAACAGAAAAAATTTTCACAACCTCCGCCCCCTCAAGAACAGCGTGCATTTGTAATTCGTCGGGCGTTCTGGTCCTCACTTTTCCTAATGATTGCTTCCGCTGCAATCGGATATATTGTCGGCCAAGTTATTAATGGATTGCTTTGCTCTGTGCCTAAGACTGTAATTATATCATTTCAAATCATAGGAGCCATGCTTCTTCTGTGGGGGACGCTATTTGTGAGAGGTTGGGAAATTCAATCTTATAGTGGGGTTGCTCTTTCTGAGCGAGTCAACAAATGGATTTACCGTGCCTTATATTGTATTGGCACTACTATCATCATCTGTTCTTTGGTGCTATCATCAAGTGGACAAACTGAAGCTGCCCGATTACCTGAAGGCGTCATCGTTCATCGGGATATACCTTACGTGACCGATGGACACGAACGGCAAAAGCTCGACCTGTATTTGCCAAAAGCAAAAAAGAAGCAGCCACTTATTATCTGGGTGCATGGGGGAGCGTGGCTTGAAGGCAGCAAGGAGAACAGTGTTCCGGCAGGTTATAGGCTTTGCGGTGGGGTTGTAAATAAAAAGAGTGTATTTTGGGAGGAAGGCTGATAGAATAAAGAAGTCGTAGTGTGTAATGCAGGGGAAAGCAACCCCGCAATATAAAGACGAAAGTAGCCCCTTATGAATAAGGGGGCTAAATCCACCACACGAATGGCGGACAAGTATAACGAAAAACAGCAACCCCCTTATGAATAAGGGACTATATATGAAGACGAAACCCCGCCATAGTGATGGCGGGGCTAAACGGTTTAAAGATTGCCGCGGCCTACGGCCTGGCAATGACAAGACGGTGGACAAGAATTCGAAATAGATATTAAGAGGTGAGATTTACGGTTGTCGAAAATAATAAACCGCCGGAGCGACAAATAGACGCAGCAACCATTGAGCTTCTCAGAAAGCTCAGGGAGAAGCTGCTCTCTAACAATATTTCAGTTGCGAGAGTGGCGGCTTCGAATTTATCCTGGAAGCAAGAGGATGGATTAGCGATACTGACGGAGGCATTATTCGGCAACTACCCGCGGACAACTAAAAAGGCAGCAGCCTACGGGCTGAGGCGAATGAACGGCAGAATGCAGAAATTGGCTTCGGAGGTTCTCGAAAAGGGTCTAAAACATCGCGACCGAACCACCAAGGCGGCCTGCATTAAGTCCCTGGCCCTGATGAAGGGTGAGGTTCCGGAAAAAAAGTCCGGATATAAGAAATTTAAAAACACCACCGGTTAAAAAGGAAACAAGCAGAATGGGTCAGGAAGAACAGGTACTGGTTATTGAGCGGAAAGTGCTGGAAAAAGCAGGGATGTTCCAGGGTTTGGCTTTCGACGCAGAGCATTATCTGAATGAAATATTCGCACCGGGCGCCGCCCGCTTTATGAAAAGGTCGCAGGCAGAAAAAGACCCTTCCTATAAGCAGCTTATCCCTTATGTAATTATGAGCTGCGATGGAAAGTATCTCAGCTACGTGAGGGGAAGGCGTGCGGGCGAAAGCAGACTCTTGGGACTGCGGTCAATCGGAATAGGAGGACATATAAATCCATCCGATGATATGCCTTTATTCAACGACAGCTTCTACGAGACCTATCTTGCCGCAGTCAGCCGCGAAGTGGCGGAGGAGGTTGCGGTGGAAACGGAGTATACCAACCGGGTTGCCGCCCTGCTGAACGATGAAAGCAACGAGGTCGGAAGCGTGCATCTGGGAATAGTCCATCACTGGATTCTCAAGAGCCCGAAGGTAAGCAGGCGGGAACAAATGATAACGCAAATGGCCTTTATGACCGCTGCTGAACTGCAGGAGGTTCGGGATACTCTGGAAACGTGGTCGGGATTGTGCCTGAGTCATATTTCCGAACTGGCTCAAAATTCACCGCAAAAAACGGACGGCAGATAATCGCCGGTCGCGCATATTAAAAACAAGGCGCAAGGCTCCGTTCCAGCGTATCGGAAAATACGAATCTTGACAGGCGGGTCTTTGGGCATACAATCATCTGCTATGAACGGCGGTTCTCCGAAACAAAAGAGCAAACGTCAACGTAATACCGCAGCCGACTGGCTCGGTTATATGCTGCTGCGTATCGCAGTGGTTTTTTTCTCGCTTTTTTCAATTGAGACAAATCTGCGGTTTGCCTGCTTTCTGGGAAGAATGCTGTGGCGGTTCTATCATCGCGGAAGATTGCGGGCAATCGAAAACCTGCGTGCGAGCTTTCCCGAAAAGGACGATGCGTGGATTATACAGACCGGGAAACGCAGCTTCGAACATCTTGCGATGCTGGCGGTTGACGTGCTTTATACGCCGCGACTCGTGCGAAAATCCAACTGGCGGCTCTACTCCCGGTTCAAAAATGCTGAGCGTGCGAAATGGATGCTTCAGGAAGGCAAAGGCCTTATATTGATAACGGCCCATTACAGCAACTTCGAGATAATGGGATATATGATGGGGCTGTTCGGTTTTAACATCTATAGTGTCGCAAGGCCTTTGGATAATAAATTCATCAGCAGGTATATTTACGGCGTCCGGCAGCAGGCGGGACAAACGATTATCGATAAAAAAGGCGCCGCTGAAATGATGGGCAAGATTGTTTCATCGGGTGCGTCGCTCGGTTTTATCGCCGACCAGGATGCGGGCAGAAAAGGGATATTCGTTGACTTTTTCGGAAGGAAAGCCAGCACATACAAGAGCATCGGCCTTTTGGCGATTACCTATAACCTGCCGATTGTTGTCGGCTGCAGCAGGAGGGTTGACAATCGTTTCTTTTTTGAAATTGAGATAAACAGGATTATCCTGCCCGGGGAATGGAAGGATAAGGATGACCCGCTTTTGTGGGTGACGGCTGAATACACAAAGGCGATTGAGCAGTTTATCCGCGAAGACCCGGCACAGTACTGGTGGCTTCACCGCCGCTGGAGACACAGGCCAAAAGAAGAACAGACCACAATCGCGTAATGTGTATTGCGTTATGCGTATCCTGCAGATAAATTTGAAATTTGCAATTTCAAATTTTTATGTTAAAATGCCTCGCAAGAAGATAAAAATATTTTTGGAAAATTGTTTGTGTGTTTTTACAATTGCAAGCGCCCGTAGCCCAATTGGATAGAGCGTTGGCCTACGAAGCCAAAGGTTGCAGGTTCGAGCCCTGCCGGGCGCGTTCGCCATTTGCTGTCAGATATTTATAAAATACAAAATCTCAACGGGATAAATTTTCTGAAAAATCTGTTTTTTGTTGTTGACAAGGACAATGAGTAGGACTATATTAGTCCTATATGTATCAAAGAACAGGGCTATAGAAAATGGATTTGATAAAAAGAAATACTGATTATGCGATAAGGGCTATGGTTTATCTGGCCGGGAGGCGGCAGGAAGAGCCGGTATCGGCAAGAGAGATTTCCAAAGGCCAGGCTATATCTTACGGCCTTATCTGCAAACTTTTGCAGAGACTGCAAAAAAATAAATTAGTCAAAAGCTCAATGGGTCCCAAAGGCGGATTTTATCTGAACAAAAAGCCATCTGAAATAAACCTTCTTGAAATAACAGAGGCCGTACAGGGGCCTTTGAGCCTGAACCGGTGCCTGCGACAAGCGAAAATCTGCCCATTGAAGAAAAAGTGTACGGTAAGAAAGAATCTGGCACAATTACAAAAATATTTGAATAATTCTTTAAGCGGGATAACACTAAGCAATCTTTCAGGGGCAGGAAAGAGGCGAACTGCCTTAGAAAGGAAAAATTATGGATGAGCAGGGAAATACTATGCTGGAGTCCTGCACAGGAAAAGAGCAGACTTTAACGTCGCTCATTGGCTATCAGCAGGATTCGATAGTCAGTAAGGCGGTTATAGACAAAAAAGCCGGCACTATTACGCTTTTTGCGTTTGACAAAGGGCAGGCCTTAAGCAAACATCAGGCGCCTTACGATGCAACGGTTTTCGTATTCGAAGGGCAGGCGATTATAACTGTTGGCGACAAAAAACACATAGTTTCGGCAGGACAAATAATAATTATGCCTGCCAATATACCGCATTCGGTAAAAGCTGATGAGCGATTCAAAATGCTCCTGGTTATGATACGTTCTTAAAATGCGAAATTATTTTTCGAAAGGGGATAATTATGTTCTGTTATCAGTGCGAACAAACATCGGGCGGCACAGGCTGCACAAAAGTCGGCGTCTGCGGAAAAAATGAGGACATTGCGAGTCTGCAGGATACCTTAATTTTCGGGCTAAAGGGCATCGGCGCTTATGCATACCACGCCAGAGAGCTGGGGGCTAAAGACGAAGCGGTGGATAGCTTTATGCACGNNAAGCAATGTTTGCCACGCTTACGAATGTCGATTTCGATTTAGGCCGCTATGTCGAACTGGTACTCAAGGCGGGCGAGATGAACCTGCGGGCAATGGAGCTGCTGAACAATGCCCATACGGCAAGATTCGGCAACCCTACGCCGGTAAAGGTGGCACGAGGCACAAAAGCCGGACACAGCATAGTCGTGACAGGCCACGACCTGCCGGACCTTTATGAGCTTTTGAAACAAACCGAGGGCAAGGGAATAAATATTTATACTCACGGCGANNATGCTGCCGGCACACGGCTATCCTGAACTTCGGAAGTTCAAACACCTCGTCGGCAATTACGGGTCGGCGTGGCAGAACCAGAGAAAGGAATTCGATGAATTTCCCGGTGCGATTCTGGTGACGACAAACTGCGTTATGATTCCGAAGGATTCATACAAGGGCAGGATGTTCACCTGCGGGATTGCCGGCGTCGAAGGCGTAAAACATATAAAGAATACAGATTTCAGCGAGGTAATCAAAAAGGCATTATCGTTACCCGCCCTGCCGGAAAAACCTGCCGGGATGCTGAGTACGGGATTTCACTGGACGGCGGTTTTGTCTTTGGCTGACAAAATCGTCGATGCGGTAAAGAAAGGCAAAATCAGGCACTTCTTTTTTATCGGCGGATGCGACGGGGCAAAGCCGGGCAGAAACTACTATACAGAATTTGCCGAGAAGGTGCCGAAAAACTGCATAATTCTCACCGCTGCGTGCGGAAAATACAGGTTAAACGACAAGGACTATGGCGACATCGACGGCATCCCGAGACTGATTGATACCGGCCAGTGCAACGACTGCTATGGCGCCATAAAAATTGCGACGGCGCTCGCCGGGGCATTTAAGTGCGGCGTTAACGACCTGCCGCTTTCACTTGTCGTATCGTGGTATGAGCAGAAGGCGGTGGCGATACTGCTGACGCTTTTACATCTCGGGATAAAAAATATTCGTCTCGGCCCCAGTATGCCGGCGTTTTTAAGCCCGAATGTCGTAAAGCTGCTCGTTGAAAAATACAACATAAAGCCTATAGGCAATGTCGATTCGGACCTTGCTGAAATGCTAAAATAATAAGGCAAGAAACACTTATGCCCTGCCCACTGGTGGCAGGGCTAAACGCAAACAATAACAATGGTTAAAGGCATTACAATTAACTATTGACATCGACCAGTCAATACATATATAATTCACGCTTTTAACAACGAGGCCTTTGCTGCGCGATAATACGACCTTAATGACTTATCACGGCCCGGCCGGGTAAGTTTTTGTGTTTGACTTAAAGCGATTATAGAATTAGCTTGTCGTTTTTAATGTTTTTTTTTAAGACACAACTTGTTCCAAAGGAGAGTATTATGGCAAATTCGCAAAAGGCTATGGCATCTCTAATGACGGAAACGAGAAAATTTCCGCCTTCCAAATCAACGGTGCAAAAGGCCTACATCAACAGCTTCGAGCAGTACCAAAAAATGTGGGAAAGTTCGATAAAAGACCCGAACGGCTTCTGGTTAGAGCAGGCAAATACCCTGAGCTGGTTTAAGAAACCGACCAAAGGCCTCGAATATACATGGGATACAAAAAACCACAAAATCCAGCACACATGGTTTGCGGACGGCCAGCTTAACGTTGCATATAACTGCTTAGACAGGCATCTGGGAACACCTACAGCAAAGAAGGTGGCGATTCTCTGGCAGGGAGAAGAAGATAAAAACGTAAGAAAAATCACTTATGAACAGCTTCATAAAGAAGTATGCAAACTTGCAAATGTCCTGAAATCGAAAGGCGTCAAAAAAGGCGACCGCGTGGCTATTTATCTGCCAATGGTACCCGAACTGGCGGTGACGATGCTTGCCTGTGCGAGGATTGGTGCGATTCATTCGGTAGTTTTCGGCGGATTCAGCGCCGATGCCCTCAAGGACAGGATTAACGATTCGAAATGCCGGATACTCGTCACATCTAACGTATCACTGCGTTCCGGCAAACACATAAAGTTAAAGGATATCGCCGACCAGGCACTGCAAAAAACGCCTTCCATTGAATCCGTAATAGTTGTTAAAGTCAATCCGGAACCCTGCGATATGAAAGCGGGCAGGGATTTCTGGTATGACGAGCTGATTGCGGGCGCAAGCGATAAGTGCGAGGCCGAGAAAATAAATGCGGAAGACCCGCTGTTCATTCTTTACACATCCGGCTCGACAGGCAAACCAAAAGGCGTTGTTCACACGTCGGCAGGTTATCTTCTGCATACAGCTATCAGCCATAAATATATTTTTGACGTTCACGACGACGATGTGTACTGGTGCACGGCAGACATCGGCTGGGTGACAGGCCACAGCTACATTGTCTACGGGCCGCTGGCAAACGGGGCAACGAGCCTGATGTTCGAGGGCGTGCCGACTTACCCGGATGCGGGCAGGTTCTGGCAGATTTGCGACAAGTTCGGCGTGACGGTTTTTTACACCGCCCCCACCGCGATTCGGGCATTGATGAGGCTCGGCGAAGAATGGCCTGCAAAATACAAGCTGAATACGATGAGAATCCTCGGCTCCGTCGGCGAGCCGATAAATCCGGAGGCGTGGATTTGGTATTACGAAAAAATTGGCCACAGCAAATGTCCGATTGTCGATACGTGGTGGCAGACGGAGACCGGCGGCATTCTGATTACCCCCCTGCCGGGCGCACATACAATAAAGCCGGGCAGCGCAATCAGACCATTTTTCGGCGTTGACCCGATTATCCTGCGGGACGACGGAACAGAGTGCGGCACAAACGAAGGCGGCAAACTTTGTATCAGAAAACCCTGGCCCGGAATAATGCGGACGATGTGGGGCGACCACGACAGATTTATCGATACATACTTTACGATGTATCCGAATATTTATTTTACCGGCGACGGCTGCCGCAAAGACGAGGACGGCGACTATTGGCTGATGGGAAGGATTGACGACGTCGTGAATGTTTCCGGCCACAGAATAGGGACTGCCGAGGTAGAGAGCGCGCTGGTAAGCCATCCGAAGGTAGCGGAGGCCGCCGTTTGCCCGATGCCTCACGAAATCAAGGGGCAGGCGCTGTATGCCTTCGTGACGTTAAGGGAAGGCGTGCACGAAAGCGAGGATTTGAAAAAGGAGCTTATTGCTCACGTCCGCAAGGAGATTGGACCGATTGCCGCACCGGATGTGATTCAGTTTGCACCGAGCCTGCCGAAAACACGGTCGGGCAAGATTATGAGAAGAATTCTGCGGAAGATTGCAGAAAATGATATGTCCAATCTCGGCGACATTACAACCCTGGCTGACCCGAGCGTAGTTGATTCGCTGGTTAAAAACAGAGGCAAGTAATTTCGTGACTCGGTGTTCGTGAATTGTGATTGGAGATTCGACGATCGCAGGGCACGAGCTATTTGAATCAGGATTATTTTTGAAAGGGAGCTTTATGGAAGAAGGAAAAAGCATAATGGAGATTAAGGATACGACTGCAAATCCTGCACCGCTGGGCTTGCTCGGATTCGGAATGACGACCGTCCTTTTGAACCTGCATAACGCAGGCTTTTATGGCTTGAACTCAATGATTTTGGCGATGGGAATTTGTTACGGCGGGATAGCGCAGGTTATCGCAGGGATTATGGAATGGAAGAAGAAAAACACATTCGGCACAACGGCCTTTTGCTCGTATGGGTTTTTCTGGCTGTCGCTGGTTGTAATATGGGTTTTGCCGAAAATCGGCTGGGCTGAAGCGACGCCGCCCTCTGCTATGGGGGCATACCTGTTTATGTGGGGATTGTTCACATTGGTAATGTTCATCGGGACTTTGAAACTTAACAGGGCACTGCAGGTTGTGTTCTTCACTCTGGCGCTGCTGTTCTTTTTGCTGGCGATACTGGATTGGTCTGGAGCGGATCCTTTATTACAAAAGGTCGCAGGCTATGAGGGGCTTATCTGCGGCTTTTCGGCAATTTATGCAGGTCTCGCACAGGTTCTTAACGAGTGCTACGGCAAAACAGTTCTGCCATTAGGCCCAGTAAAATAAGATAATTTCAGGTATGGGTTTTCAGACGGCCCGTTAAATTGACGGGCCGTTTTTATTATCAGAGGTTATGAAGCGGAAAAACATTGCGTTTGATTTTTTCAATTGTCTCCTCGATGGCAGGCAGAACGGTATCACGCTGTGATTTTGCGATAACAAGCAACCTATCGCGAAGGCCGCCCTGCCAGTCGGTGCTTTGCAGCAGGACGCCACCAAGGCCGAGATTTTCGTCGCCGTCTTCTCTGCCGCAGAATACGCTCCAGGCAAGGGCCCAGGCACGAACAGTATTAACGACGTCATAACCGCCGCCGCCGGTGGCGATTATCGGCTTATTGAAGCCGAGCAGGATTTTGATTATGTCGGCGTAAGTATTGTTGGTAAGGCACAGATTAGCCAGCGGGTCGCCCGCGAGAGTATCGGCGCCGAGTTCAAAGACGATGCAGTCTGGATTATAGGCGGCAATCAAAGGCTCGGCAATTTCATGAAAGGCGTACATATAAGCCTCGTCGTAAGTGCCGATAGGCAGCGGCACATTTACGCAAAAGCCTTTTCCTTCTCCCGAACCGATTTCATCCTCGAAGCCCGTTCCCGGGAATAACGTTCTGCCGTTCTGGTGAAAGGATATGGTCATCACATCGCTGCGGTCGTAGAAGGCATTTTGAACGCCGTCGCCGTGATGAACATCAATATCGAGATAAAGCACCCGTTTGCCCGATTCGGCAAGAGCCATGCAGGCAAGCGCATTATCATTAAGATAACAAAAACCGGCAGCCTTATCCGGGCCTGAATGATGAAGGCCTCCCGATGGATTAAATGCGATATCCGCCTCTCCATTCAAAATCAGTTCGACGCCTTTTAATGTGGCCCCGCAGGCAAGAGCCGAGTATTCATACATCCCCTTGAATACCGGACAATCGACAGTGCCGATACCCATAGCCATCGCCGCAGGAGAGAATTGGCCGTCATTGGCATCTTTGAGTGTATGCAGATAAAAAGCCGTGTGAAATTTTTTGAGGGCAAGCCTGTCGGCAGCTTTGCAATCGACCAGGCGGGCATCCGGGCCTGAAATCAATCCCATTGATTTTATGAGCTGGAAAACTTTTCCTGCCCTTGTTGTGTTAAAGGGACTTTCCGGCGGATAAGGATATTTTTCAAATTCCTCAGAATAAATAAACGCCGCCTTTTTTCCAGCCACGGAATTTTTACTCCTTTTGTTTCTCTATGTCGTACTTTATGTTATAGACCTCGCCGTCAAATTCGGTATTCACATTAAAACCGGAGTTGTAAAAAACGGCGAGCATAGGCTTATTCGTTGGAAGCACTTTCGCAAAGAAGCTTTTTACCCTGTGCCGCTTTGCGACATCCGTAAGGTATTCGAGCAGTAAAGTTCCCATGCCCTTTTGCTGCCATTCGTCCTGCACGATGAAGGCGACTTCGGCTGCACGAGTCTTCGGGTCGAGGAAATACTGGGCAATTCCGACGATGTGTTCGCCGGTAACAGCCGGCACCGTGCTTACGATTGCCAAATTCTGCAAATAGTCAACGTTGGTAATCCGCTGGACGTCTTTGTGCGGAAAGGTCATAGTCTGTGTCATATATCGCGTTCGTATCGACGATGGGCTCAGCGAATAAAGCATCTCAGAAATTGCCGCCTCATCGGTGGGCTTGACAGGCCTGAAAAATATCTCGGTTCCATCGTTGAGCGTTTTGTGGGTTTCGAGCTCTTCAGGGTATCTGACATTTTCGGAATCGAGTTCAATCTGGTCAGAATAAATATATTTCTGCGCCTTGGCAGCCTGGATAAGCTTGGCCCTGAATTTGGGATGAGCAATATCAATAAGGGACATAACCCGCTGCCTGATGCTTTTGCCGTGCAGGTAAGCGATGCCGAATTCTGTGACGACATAATGGACATCGCCCCGCGTGGTGACAACGCCTGCGCCTTCTGTGAGGCGCGGGACAATCCTGCTTATCTGTTCATTTTTTGCGGTAGAAGGCAAAGCAATAATGGCCTTACCTCCCCTGCTTCGGGCGGCGCCACGGATAAAATCGACCTGCCCGCCGATGCCGCTGTAGAACTGGTAGCCGAGCGAATCGGAACAAACCTGCCCCGTAAGGTCGATTTCGAGACCGACATTTATGGCAACCATTTTTTCATGCTGACTGATTATGAGCGGGTCGTTGACATATTCTGTCGGATAAAACTCGAAAAACGGATTATTATCAATGTATTCGTAAAGCCGCTTTGTTCCCATACAAAAACTGGCGACAACTTTCCCGCGGTTAAGGGTTTTTTTCGCACAGGTAATCACATCGCAGTCGATTAAATCCATAACCCAGTCGCCGAACATTTCGGTATGGACGCCGAGGTCTTTTTTATCTTTCAGGAATTCCACGAGTGCCTGTGGGATACGCCCGATGCCGCATTCGATGGTGCTGCCGTCTTCGACGAGGCGGGCAATATTTTGGCCGATGCGGCGCAAGACATCATCCGGCTGCGTCTGCTGCACCTCTATTATATCCTCATCAAAAGGAACCATTGCCTCGATTTCGCCAACGTGGAGAAAACTGTCGCCGAACGTTCGCGGCATTTTAGCGTTGACCTGCGCGATAATATATTTCGCATTGGCTGTAGCGGATTTAACAATATCAACCGAGACGCCCAGGCTGCACAGGCCGTTCGCATCAGGCGGCGATACGCTTATCAGGGCAACATCGACAGGAATCCTGCCGGTTTCGAACTGCCTCGGGATTTCGGACAGGAAAATCGGCGTATAATCGCCAATGCCCCTGGCAAGTGAATCGCGAACATTCTCGGCAATAAAGAAAGTGTTCATCTTGAATTTTTCGCGAAACTTGTCATCGGCATACGGCGCAGTACCCATTGTCAGCAGGTGAACTACGTGAGCATCGGTGATACCCGATGAATGTTCCACGAGAGCGTTAACCAAATGCTGCGGCTGGCCGCACCCCGTCCCGATAAATATGCTGTTGCCCGATTTTATCAGCTTCATCGCGGCAGCGGCTGTCGTTATCTTACTTTTATATTTTTCCTTCCAGTCAAAGTTTTGCATTTTTTCTCCGTTTTACGAACGCCCTGTATCTACACCTTTTCGATACTCATCCTGGCATCAACAGCAATCGGAACAGTGCCTTCAGCGCCAACGATATAAGGATTAATATCAAGCTCTTTTATTTCCGGAAATTCTGTGACCAACTGTGATAATCGCTGCAATCCCTCGGCAATGGCATCAATATCGACGCCCTCCTGTCCCCGCACGCCGGTCAATATCTTGTATGTGCGGGTGCTTATAAGCATTTGCTTCGCCTCCTCCTCGGTAAGCGGCGCAAGATAAAACGAAACATCCTTTAGAACCTCAACCATTGTGCCGCCCATTCCGAACATCATCAGCGGACCAAAACGCGGGTCCCGCTTCATACCGAGAATAACCTCTTTTCCACCGGTGCTCATCTGTTGAACAAGGACGCCGAGAATTTCGGCTTTCGGAACCCTTTTCGGTATCCGGTACATCATCAAATCGAAAGCGTCTTTAACCTGAGCGGGTTTTTCCAAGCCGAGCCTGACCCCGCCCACGTCTGATTTATGAATAATATCAGGCGACCAGATTTTTAACACCACAGGATAGCCAATCTGGTCGGCGATGTTGGCAGCCTGCTCCGCGGTTGTTGCAATCGAACCTTTCGGCGTGACAAAACCGTAAGCTTCGAGAACTTCTTTTGCCTCTGCCTCGCCTACTTCGCGCAAGTTCTGCCGAAGATGCCTTTCGATAATATTTTCAACTTTGCGGCGATTGACGGGGAAGAGTTTTACAACCCGCTGCGGTCTCTGACGCCACCTTACGTAATCGACCATCACCTTTGCCGCAGCAACCGCAAATTCCGGTGAACTATAGGCTGGGATACCGTTTTCACGCAGTATCTTGACGCCTTCCTCGACTTTTTGAGCGCCGATATAGCAGGCCAAAACAGGTTTGCCCGGTTTTTTACGAGCGATTTTGACAATCGCATTAGCCGTTTCTGTCGGCTCCGTCATCGCCTGCGGCGTAAGCAGCACGATTGCAATATTCACATTCGGGTCATCGAGCGCAACATCGAGCGCAAATTCATAACGGTCGGCAAGCGCATCACCCAAAACATCGATGGGATTCATAAGATTGGCAGCGGGAGGCAAAAACTTGGCCAGTTTCGCCACCGTTTGTTTACTGAGCTGAGCGAAATCGAGGTCCTGCCTTTCAATCGCATCAGCAGCAATAATACCGGGGCCGCCGGCATTTGTAATTACCGCAACGGAAGGTCCTTCCGGGAACGGCTGGTGGGCAAAGGCGAGGGCGTAGTCAAGCTGCTGCTGAATGGAATGACAGCGAATGATGCCCGCCCTTTCGAATACCGCTTCATAAGCGGTATCGTCGCCGGCGAGGCTGCCTGTATGCGAAGAGGCGGCCTTTGCACCTGCGGACGAAACACCGGCCTTGATAAGCAGTATCGGTTTTTTGTTTGAGATTTTTTCCGCACGGCGAACAAAGATATTGCCGTCCGTGATGCTTTCGAGATAGCCGGCGATAACCTTTGTTTCGTCATCGTCGCTGAGAGACATCATTACATCAAGCTCATCGATGTCAGCCTTGTTGCCGAAACTGACGAGTTTACTGAACCCGATTTCATTGGCTCTTGCCAGGTCGAGAATTCCCGCCAGCAGCGCTCCCGACTGCGACAGGTAGCCGATTGAGCCCGCAAGCGGCATTTCTCCGCCGAAGCTGGCGTTGAGTTTGTTTCCGGGCACAATCAAGCCGAGACAATTAGGCCCTATGACGTGAATACCCGCCCGTTTGGCGATTTCGATTACCCGCTCTTCCAGCTCCCTGCCTTCTTTGCCTATCTCTTTAAAACCTGCGGTAATAACTATGACTGCCTTTGTGCCGATTTTGCCGCACTGCGACATCACTTCCGACACAAACGGAGCAGGCACTACTATTATCACAAGGTCCGGCACCTCACCGATGGCTTCGAGGTCAGGGTAGCACTTCAATCCTTCAATCTGTTCAGCGTTTTTGTTAACGGGAAATACCCTGCCTTTATAACCACCGCTGATAATATTGGTAAGGATTTCATAGCCTACCTTGCCCTTTTTCTGCGAGGCGCCAACAATAGCAACTGAGCTTGGATTAAAAAATGATTCCAGACTCATTATAATCCTTTCTAAATCAATGTAAGCAATAATGATGAACTGGTTATTCTATTAAAAAGATGAAAAAATATCAAAGTTTTTCCAAACTTTTTTTTGAGTGCATTGTTCCCCAGCTGCATTCGCAGCCCGCCTGCCAGGAGCCTCAAGGTTGTACGATAAACCCCTCCCCTGCCTTGCGGACAACATTGAGATATTTCTCAGCAAGCTCTCTATTCGCTGCCTCGATGATAATTCGCACGATAGGCTCGGTATTGCTTTTTCGCAGATGCAGCCACCCATCGTCAAAATCGAGCCGGCACCCGTCATCGTTGTTAATTTTCGCATCGGCAATAAACTGCCTGACCTTCGAAATAATTTTTTTGAAATCGCCTGTATCCATCCTGATTTTGTCTTTTATCATAAAATAGGACGGGATTCCAGAGGAAAGTTCGCTGATGGTTTTGCCGGTCTCTGCCATATATCGCAGAATAAAGGCCATAGCGACCATACTGTTGCGGACGGGGCAAACTCTCAAATCGATGACGCCGCCGTTGCCTTCGCCGCCGATGACGCAATTATTTTCGAGCATCGCGTTCGCCACATTCGCCTCGCCCACCGGCGTTCGGATTACCTTGACCAAGGCGTCCCCGGCAATATCGTCAATCATTCGCGAGGTGGAAAGATTTGTCGCAACGGGACCTTTCGTTTTCATTAAAATATATTTTGCCGCCAGGGCGAGGGTATATTCTTCTCCGATGTATCTGCCGGTCTGGTCAACAACAGCCAGCCTGTCGGCATCAGGGTCGAGTGCAAAACCGACATCGGCCTTTTCTTCGAGAACCCGTTTGCAAAGGCCGGTAAGGTTCTCCGCAATAGGTTCCGGTTTATGTGCAAACAGGCCCGTCGGCTCATCGTTTATCGCAGTTGTGCGGCAGCCCAGTTTTAAAAGCAGCAGTTTTCCCTCCGCTGCTCCAGCGCCGTTGACACTATCCAGAACCACTTTGTATTTCTTCGAGGCGATTTTGCCGGCATCAACATTTGCCAGAACCTTTTCGATATGCACATTAACAGCATCTTTATTTTCAGAAAGTCTGCCGCAATCAACGGAAGAGGCAAAAGAAAACTTTTTTTCGACAAACACCTTTTTTATCTGCTCTGCCGACTGCGGCGGCGGCGCTATGCCGTTATCGAGAAGCAATTTTATCCCGTTATATTGCACGGGATTGTGAGACGCCGTAATCACCACACCGCCGGCACAATTGAGCCGGCGAAGCATAACCGATACGCCCGGCGTGCTGATGATGCCTATGTCTATGCAATCGATGCCGGTGGAAAGAAGCCCTGCTGCTACAGCCGACAAAAGCGTCTGTCCGCTCGGCCTCGAATCGCGCCCGATACATACGCACAGTCTCTTTTTATCCGGATTACGTGTGAGCAGGTAAGAGCCGAAAGCGCAGCCGTAATCAGCGGCAATCGACGCAGTCAGATTTTGCCCGAGGATTCCCCTCATCCCGCTGATACTGATTATCAATTCTTCCGGCATAAAAACTTTCGATTAAACCGATGTGTTCCCGACAATCAACCCTTAACCACGTTTCTGGCGGGTTTGCCTGAAAGGTAATCGATAACAATCTGGGCAGCCTCTATTCCGCATTCTATCTGGGCTTCCGTTGTATTTGCGCCGAGATGAGGCGTGACGAGACAATTATCAAATTTCATACATCGGGTATTTTTCGGAGGCTCTTCCGAATAAACATCGAGGGCTGCTCCTGCAATTTTGTTTGCGGCAAGCGCATCACAAAGGGCGTCTTCATTGATAATGCCGCCTCTTGCGGTGTTGACTAAGCGAACGGTTGGCTTCATCATCGCAATCTGCTCGGCGCCTATCATATTGATTGTTTCCTTCGATTTCGGCACGTGAACGGTAATAAAATCAGCCTCGCGATAAATACGCTCCACCTTATCCGCTATTTCGATACCAATTTTTTTCGCATCAGGCGGCACAGTATATGGGTCATAGCCGATAATTTTCATATTGAATGCCTTTGCACGCACCGCTACTGCCAGGCCGATTTTACCGAGACCTATGATGCCCATGACTTTTTTGTTAAGCTGGTTTCCCATAAATTTTTTCTTGTCCCAAGCGCCGGATTTCAGGCTGTTGCAGGCCGGCACAACCTGCCGTATCATTCCCAGCATAAGTGCGAAAACGTGCTCCGCAACACTTATGGTGTTGCCGCCGGGCGTATTCATAACCGTGATGTTTTTGCTTTTCGCCGCAGGCACGTCGATGTTATCTACGCCGGCGCCCGCCCTGGCGATTGCACGAAGTTTGCCGGGATTAGTAAGCACTTTTGCGGTAATTTTAGTTGCGCTTCTGACCAGCACCCCGTCGTATTCGCCGATTATTTTTGACAATTCATCTTCACTTAAGCCCTGCTTAACATCGGCCTGCATACCGGCGGTCGAATTAATCAGGTCAATGGCTTCCTTCGCAATTTTGTCTGCAATGAGAATTTTAATCATATTCCAGTCTCCATAATAATAATCAATTGCCCCATTCGTTCAGGGATGAGGCGATTCTGTCTTCTGCAATTTTAAAACTGCTTTTCGGACAATCGAAAAAATTCCTTGTTGCACAATGGGCAAATGCTGCCGCCAGATGAGCCAGTGAGCCTTGCGGGCCGTCCTTCGAGGCTTCAAAACCTACGTCGATTTTTTTATTTTCCGCATCTTCAGGCCACAGCTTTTCGGAATTTGCCGTTTCGATGACGAAGGCGTGACCTGATAGCGAGCCGCTGTAATACTCAGATTCCCCGATACTGCCAAACTTGAAATCAGTCAGGTCCGCAAGCAAAACCCAGTCGGCCCCAAGTGCGGTGCCAATCTGCGGAGCGGTCATCGATGAATAATTTTCCTCTCCGGAACGATACTGCGAAAGAGCTTCGTAAGAGATAAGATTGAAATTTTTAAGACCCGCGTAGAGCATAAGCCTTTTTTGAATCTGCTCTGTAATCATCTGCTGCAGGAGCGGCGGCGCATTGAGCCATGAAGGCTGATTGACAAGAACAAGCACTTTCTTGTCTTTTTTGTCTTTGCTGACATCGAATTTAAATTCGGCAGGTATCTTTTTCGTGGATTCCGGTTCTGAACCGAGAATGGAAATTATGCCGCAGCCCTGAACAAAGACAATCAGGAGGCCTGCCGCCAAAATACAAAAAAAATAAAGCGGATAAAATTTTATTTTCATTTTTTTAATGCCCCTTTGCCGCCAGCGCCCTTGCGAGGGTGACAGCCCAACCCGCCGCAACGATTACCAGCAGGGCCAAAATTATATATTTTATGTTCCGACCACTAAAAAAATTATCAACAAAGGCAAAATATACACCAAAACAGGCTGTAAGAAAAGCCAAAATTGCGGAAATTACCAGCATCACGCATAACAAGGCGGCAGCAGGCTGGGTATAAAAAGATTCTGCGAACCTGCCCTGGACAAAGGCAATCGACGACGTTGTCATCGAGCAGGATGGACATGGCAGATTAAACCTTTGCTTGAAACCGCAAACGCCTGTCCAGCGGCTCAAATTTATTTTGCCTGCCCCTGCCAAATACAGGGTGCCGAAGAAACCAATTACAGCCAAACAGATTATACCCGCCAGCAGCCTTTGCTTTCCTGCTATCCTGCGGTAAAATTCAACTGCATTTGGTTGTTGGCTTGTCTGCATAATTTCGTTAAAATATGGCATCGGGCGGCTTATGTCAAGAATTTATCCGCCGCCGGTTTGTTTATGCAGGGGTTTATGAGCCTGAACAAAATAAATTTGAATCTGATGCTCGAAACGGCAGTTGCGGCAGCGAGACTGGCCGGCAGGCTGGCGCTGAAAGAGCAGAACCATTTGAAGGTGTCGGTAAAGAACGGCGATGAAATCGTCACGCAGGCGGACGGCCTATGTCAGCAGTTAATCATCAAAAAAATCGGAGACAGATTTCCTGAACACGGCTTTATCGCAGAAGAAGGAAAAGGTGGAAAAATTTTCAAACAACCCCCGAAAAATTCGCAGCAAATATGGTGGGTCATCGACCCGATTGACGGCACAAATAATTTCGCTCACCGGATGCCGCTTTTTTCAGTAAGCATCGCCGCGATGAAAGATGGATACCCGATAGCCGGTGTTATTTATGAACCCGCTACCGATTCTATGTTCACGGCCATTAAAGATGGCGTCGCCCGGCTTAACGGCAAACGGATTTGCGCAACAGACGAACCGCTGGGCCGGTTTTCGAGCGTGGCATTAGACAGTTATTTCGATAAGAAGGTAGCTGCCTGGGCCTGCAAAATCCTGCAAATGACAAAGTTCCGCAATCTCGGCTCAACCGCAATTCACCTCGCCTATACCGCAAAGGGAAGCCTGGCAGCAGGCATTTTTTCACACGCAAAACTGTGGGACATAGCAGCCGGCGCTTTAATCGCCGAATCCGCCGGTGCGGTTGTGAGCGACTGGAATGGCGAGCAAATCTTCCCTGTCAATCTCGATAGTTATAGCGGCCAGCGGTTCAAGGTCGTCGCCGCAAACAAAAAAGCCCATTCAAAAATAATAAAACTTATCAACACGCCATAGGCGTAATTAACCCTGAAATATTTACCACGAAGGCACAAAGATTTTCTGACACGGATTAACACAGGATTGACACTGATAACTCAAACCAAAAACACTGTTTATTAGACTTAAACTGTCATTTTTGAAGTTTGAAATGTCTTATGTTTCATTTGATAAGAGGATTTTGATGCTTGATATTCGAAGTTTCAAGCTTGCGGAAAGGATTTTCACACTTGAAACACGACGTTTCATGTTTGCTCCGAGGCATTTCATATATGAAACACGATGTTTCACACTTGCTTCTTCGTGTTTCAAGCTTGATATGCGACGTTTCACACTTGATATTTGAAGTTTCATGTCTGACATGCGGCATTTCATGTTTGATATACGATGTTTCAAGCTTGATATTTGACATATCAAGCTTGACAAGAGATGTTTCATCTTCGTTATGCGGACGGTAAAATTGGGATTTTGTGTTTTCAGTATTGGGAAAGCATTTTTGTTTATAGGACAGGAAAATTGCCGAAAACCCAAACCGGCATACACAAGACCGATAAATAAATTTACCGCAGAGGCCACAGAGAAAATAAAAATTAAAAATAAAATTAAAAAGGATTTAGCAGGAAATGTGTTGACCCTCTAATTGCTCCTCAACAGTCTTTACTCAATAGCATTATGATTAACGTAATGAACCCAATTGCAACCAGCAGCAAAGTAAGCATAAGTAATCGATGCGTTATCGCAGAATCTCGAATTTGTTGCTGGTGGATTCTAAGTAGGAGATATTGATCGACTGTCAAACTTCTCTCGTTAATTGCTATTTGTCTATGCCCCTTTGGATACAACCAAAAATCTTTGAATTTTCTCCACCAACTCCGGTTCTGATATTGGCGATTGATATCATCCAATAGTTCTTTGATGTTGTTTTCTTCGCTCATTCACACTCTCCTTATAAATCAGAATAAGTGCTTTTATTTTAGAAAATGTCTAACCCTCTATTTCGTTCAGTTTAAATTGGTTATCCATATTTGACCAAAAAGGGTTCATGTCCCAATTGCCGACAAATCACAGTACGAATGATCAAGTCGGCATCATGTTCGAATGATTGGTGCTCTTGCATTGATATCCGTGGGTGTAAGACGGGAGGAGTACCCTTCTGCTGGACTACATGACGGACATCGAACCGATTATTTGCTATACCAAACAGCCAATGCAGCGATTGTTGTAAATTACTTGTGATGTTCACAGGGAGCGAGTCCTGTATTTGCTGGTTGCTTTTACCAGGGTATAGTCCACGCACCATTTCCAGCGCCTTTGCAAAGAAGATAAGCCGGTCTTCCGAGCGCTTGGATGTTAACGCCGAATAATGAAGTTCAATCAACGCACGAATGAAATCCGGGGCGGTTTTATAACTTTCGTATACATCAAGAGCTTTCGAAAGGGGTAATTCCGTGACATACATCAGACAGTGGCCTGGTTGGATAATAATATTGCCTGTCATTCCACTAATCTCAGCATCAAGTTTCTTTTCTACTTCTTTAATATTTGTTGTCCAAGCAGCAGGTGCGTCGCAAAAGACTAAGCCCAAACGAGCAGCGTTTATTGGTTGACCGCGGACATATGTCCAGACACGATTCAAGTCATCAGCTATCTTAAAACCAGTATCTTTTTTAGCCTGAATTTCCTTGGGCGAAGAAACGTCAGTTTCAATCCAAATAGAATACGAAACTGTACCTTTGGGTAATGTGCTATCATCAAGTAGTTCGTAGGTTTCACGGATAACCCAGTCACCTATGATACGCTGATGTGGCAAAACGGTTTTTGAAAGTACATAGAGCAATGGTTTCGTTCTGAAAAAAATTTTCTGAATTTTTTCATTCATCTTCCGCATATTTTCTTCTGCTGGTTCAATCGCGTCTTTGTATGACGTTCTGAAAACTTTCATAAATCACCTTGCCGTTTTTACGGAAATGATTCTCCCATCCGTTAATTCCGTCGGTTTTCATTTTACACCTTCATCGTTGACATCGGAGAATAATTTTTTTCCGGGGTGTTCTTTGCGCCAACCCTCTATCATCCTTTTAGCTATATTGTGCGGCGAATTAATACCATTTCCCTCAAACCTCGCCCGTACCTCTGGTGAAATAACTTCGTCAAACCCCCCAATTATCACATGGACATCTTGACTGTGTCTGCCAATTAAATAACCTCCAAGAAAACACAAACCCATAATTACCGCGGTAATCAAAATACATTTATTTTTTTCATTTTTGAACATAGAATTTATAATTCACCTGCCTTTGGTGGGGACTGGTTTTTGGATTATGTAGAAATAATACTTTCCTTTACCCAATCGCCTTATAATTCTGTCACCTTTTTTTATTATCACACTTCCATCGTCTTTGTTTTCCAGAAAAATATATTTGTTTTCACTGAATTTAAGCTGCGTCCCAGACTCTACTATTATCAATTCATATTCATATTCACCTATGTCTATACCACTTCGGCTCTTGTCGTAATTGAGAGCTTCTGCAAATTGTTCTCGGGTCAAAGGAAGGAAGTTACACGCCTTAAAACTTGGGATAGTTCTTTTGGCTCCCAAGACAGTTTTGTACTCAAAAGTTCCCAAAGAAATAAGATAACCTTTAAATGAAAAAGATTGATTGTCGACCAACTGTCCTTCGCGCATTCCGGTTAAATGGAAAAGTGCATCCGGTTCTCTATCTTGGCGAACCAAAAGTTCGCCAGATTCAAGAACTTGTACCACTTCCAAACTATACTCAACTGTAACTATCTGACCTTTGGGGTAACTTATGTTACCTCGTAAGTAATTACCCTTGCAGAGTAAGTAATTTCTATCTACGGGTGCTTGGTTTGGGTATGTCCAGCCTTGTAAGTAATTACCCCCAGAAGCAACAAAAACAAAGGCTTTTTTATCGAAATACTTACCTTCGACATAAAAAATTTTGTCGCAGAAGCTCTCATACATCTTGTCAAACCATAGTCGGCTTCTCTCCTTGCCGTGATACACTATATAATTCGGGTCATAAACACTTTCCAACTGCTTAATCAAAGCCTTGAGTTTATCATTATAATTCGGGTCAGAAACACTTTTTCCAACTGCAATCTTTTCCTTTAAAGCCTTGATTTTATCATTTGGGTCTTTTTGTTCCTGTCCCCATAGCGTAGCGTTCAATCCAATTAAAAAGGTCAAAAGCGTTACTGCTAAAACAAAACATTTTTTAGAATTCATAAATCACCTTCTTTTTGCTATTTGATTTTCTCCACAATTTATATACATAATTATACCTGTTTCCGACAAACTGGCAACCGTTTATTTTTTTAAATGTCTATGTTAATCTGTCCGCCAAAAGAATGGCGGATAAATTCCATCTGTGGTGAATTTTTTAAGGAATCGAAAGGTTTGCGTATTTGACAAGGAGGGATTTGGTTTGGCCGGTATTAAAATGAACCACGACAATGCTGTCCTCGCCCATATCGATAAATTCCTTGACCCTGCCGAGGCCGAAAGACTTGTGCCTGACGAGCTGGCCATCAGCAAAGGCAGGATGTGTATATTTTACATAATCGCCATCATCTAAACAATTGCCTGTGTTTTTCTCTTCCGGCTTTTCGGTGCATCGGGATTCGATACCAAGCTCGTAGAGAAATTGCGAGGGAATAGTCCGCATCAATTGGCCGCGAATTGTCCTGTATTGCGACAGGCTGATAAACAGCTCTTCCCTTGCCCGCGTGATGCCGACAAAAAAGAGCCGGCGTTCCTCTTCAATATCATCACTGTTCTCGGTGCTTCTTTCGTGCGGGAGCAGGCCTTCCTCAAGGCCGATGATAAAGACCGCATCAAATTCAAGCCCTTTTGCGCAGTGCAGCGTCATCAAGGCAACACGGTCAGCCTCTGCGTCATAGACATCGGCATCGCTGAAGAGCGAGACCTGCTGCAGATAATCAAGCAGCGTCGGCTTATCCGCCTGCTTATCAAAGGCGGCGGCAGCATTCACAAGTTCTTCGATATTATCGAGGGTTTCTTCTTCCTTAATATCAGCAGCCAGGCCGGACTCCCTGAAAATCCGCTCGACAACCGGCGCAACGGGACCTTCGATATCTTTTTTCAGATTTTCAAGCAATTTTATAAAGACGGCGATTTTAGCTTTGGTTGCAGCAGAAATTTCATCTATTTTTCCCGCATCTCGGAAGGCGTCGTAGAGCGTAATTCGATTTTTCGCCGCAAAATTCTGCACCTTATCAATAGTGGTCTTGCCGATTCCGCGAGCGGGCGTATTTATAATCCGAAGCAAAGCCACCTGGTCAGCCGGGTTAACCAGCACCTTCAGGTAGCCGAGCATATCGCGGATTTCTTTACGGTTGTAAAATTCCACGCCGCGGACAATCTGGTAAGGAATTTTGTTTTTTATAAAGGTCTCTTCGAGGATACGGCTCATAGAATTTATGCGATAAAAAACAGCGATATTCCGCAGGGACAATCCTCTTTTGACAAGCTCCGTTATCCTGCCGGCAACGTTCGCCGCCTCGTCAATTTCGTCCTCGCAGGTTTCGATTATAATATCATTGCCGCGTTCTTTCGTCGGAATCAGAATTTTGGATTTGCGATGCAAATTGTGGGCAATCAGCCTGTCTGCCGGTGCAAGAATGTTGGGGGTGCTGCGGAAATTCTCCTCCAGTTTTACGATAACCGCATCGGGCCAATCCTGTTCGAACGCAAGGATATTGCGGATATCGGCGCCCCTCCAGCGGTAAATCGACTGGTCGGGGTCGCCCGTGGCGCAGATATTATTGTGCGAAGATACGATATGCCTTGCTATCTGGTATTGTGCGTGGTTGGTATCCTGATATTCGTCGATTAAAAGGTAGCGAAAACGATTGCCAAGCTCCTCCCGCACATCGGGGAAATCCCGCAGCAGAAATGCGGTCTTTACAAGCAGGTCGTCAAAATCGAGGGCGTTGAATTCCGTCATAATCTGCTGATACCGATGATAAATTTCGGATAATTTCGTATTAAAAAAGTCGTAAGCCTGCTGCTTGAAAGATTCCGGATCGACAAGTTTATTTTTCAATGCCGATACCGCCTCCAGCATCCGGGCGGGGGAAAAATTTGCCGTATCGAGCTGGCAATCAATAACAGCCTGCCTCATACATTTGGCCTGGTCGGCGGTATCGAAAATAGTGAAGTTCGGGTTCAAGCCCGTTTTCTCGCCGTATTGGCGAAGAATACGAACACAGAGCGAATGAAATGTGCTTACGTGCGCGTTATTGCGAAAACCCGGATGGCTCGACCGGCTCGCCATAAAAAGGCTGCTGCAGCGGTTTCTCATTTCCTCGGCAGCTTTGTTTGTAAAGGTGATGGCGCAAATACTGTAAGCCGGCACCCCGCTTTCGACAAGGGCCGCTATACGGTATGTAATTACCCTGGTCTTGCCGCTGCCGGGACCCGCCAGAACAAGAAGCGGACCATCTTTGTGAAATACCGCCTTCTTCTGGGACTCCGTAAGCTTGTCGAAAATATGCTCATCCATATATGTTCAGCTATCGCTGGTTTTTTATTTAGGCTGCTTTTCCATTTCTTTGAGGGCCTGCTGACGTTGTTTGTTGAGGTCATCAAACAACTCCGGCTTTTCAATTTTAATCCGGCTGTATAAACTTTCCTTTAACGTATACGGATACTGATAGTCATTAACAAAATCAATGAGTGCGAGATATTTTAATCTGCTGAATTCCGGCAGTCCCAGTCTTTCCTTCTCGATAGCGCCACCGATGCCATATTTTTGCAGATATGCATCATAAGCCTGTTTTGCCAGGTTTTCATAAACTGCCGCCTGGTCATCATCCCGCATAGAATAATAAAAATACGCTTCCTGCAGATACATCTGGATAATTTCTCTTACGTCATTTAACCCTAAATCAAGAATCTCCTCATTAAAAATGTATCTGGCATAGGCATCGACAGAATCAAAAAGCTCACTGGAGGGATACAGCTTTTTCAGCATTCCGTAAATTTCGAGAGCCTGCTTTCGATGGCCTGCCTGATAAAAGGCAAGTAACGCATTTTTAAGCATATTCCTGTGGCCTATCTGCATCGACTCGGAAGTCATGTGTTCTATTGTTTTATACCATTCAATTATAGCCATAGTGGAAGCATTATACGATTTAAACATTCTCAAATCAGGTCGCAGATAAACGGCCTGAACCTGGCCGGCGGACTGCGAATTTGCGTCCTGGCCTTCCTGGGGGGGCAAAGCCGCCAGGTAGAGATAAATTTTCCCCTGCCTGAAAAGACTCTGCAGGCTTTGATTTATCATCCGGTTTGTGCCCGCCTGGCTTGCAGAATACCCGCTGCTGCCTGCTATTTCCAATCCCTTGTATGCCCAATAAAGGGCGTGTGTGTCAGGGTGTCGCCAGTCGAGCGGCAGATGCCTGTTGGGGTCATCCCAGTCAACCGGGCCGTAAAGCTGATTAAGCTTCTCCATCGTTTCCGGCTCGAGCTTCCAGACATTCCTCAATTGATACGCACGAGCAAATATGTCAAGATTTCTGATGGCTTTGCTGCCTCTGTATTCGTTTATTACTTTAAATGACTGCGGACTAAATCTTTTTGGAACCTGCCTTAGCGAAAGGTAGCTGCCGACAAACTGGTCTGCATCAGCGGCAGCGAAGGTCTTATCTGCTGCCCGGAGCGCCGCAATCAGGCCGGCCGTATTTGCATCTTCGGCAATCCGTCGCCATTCAGAAGGCGCTTCGGCAAGAGCCTTGAAATATTCATTATCAGCCGGTCCGAGCAGAGGCTCCATCTCGAGCGCAAGCTGCAGCTTGTAATAATAATGACAATCGTCGGTGACGCCGCCGATTTTGTTTTGAAAGATAAAGGCCAGCCTCTGATACAGTAAAATCGAATGCGGGTTCAGCGGTATCGCCTTGTCGCGAAGCAGCTCCAAACCATTCTTTACCCACCGCCACCTTTCCTGCGGGTCGGTAGCAGGCATTGTGACGGATATATTGTATGCCATATTCCAGGCCTGAAAATCCCAGACGGTTGCAAAACGCGGCTGCAAAATAGTAATCCACTCTGCAAGCTGTTTGGCGTCGAAGAACTGGCCTTCCTGCTTGAGCTTGTCCGCCCGCAGCCACAACGCATCGACAACCAGCCCCCTGAAGGCTCCCGTTGCCACCGTTGCAAAAGCTATGGATGGCGGAATATCGCGGGGCCTTTCCATCGTAAGCTTAAGCCGGCTGCGCTCTGCGTTGATAAAATCCAGATGTGTCCCGGCAGCAATAAACAAAACAGCCGCCAAGACTATTGAAACAGAACAGATTATCGTATCACGCAGTCGCATTTTGAATATTTTCTAACTAAACAATAATCTTCGCAATTTCCCTGAAACTGAAAAGCAATATGCCGAGCAAAAACAACAAAAGCGATTTTACACATACAACAATAAATACTATCCAGCCGAGAGCTGACCAGCTCAGCAATTTCGACGGGACCAAAAACTCGTTCGGATTCATCAGGTCAAACTGAGGCAAAATATGCAGCAAAGGTTTAATGGTAAAACGGTAGAAAAGCTCCGTGCCGCTGCTGAGCGTATCGAAGGATTCAAAAATGAAACTACTCACCGTTGCCGTCGCAAAGACTATAAGACAACATAACAGGGCCGTCGGCATCGATAGAAAACTGGCGGTGCAGATACCGAGGCAGCACAGGAAAATCAACTGCAGAAAAAGCAGCAGAACCGACCTTGCGAAATTAGCGGAGAAACTGTCGGCCTTGTAAAGCACTTCGAGCCCATCGGGCGGAAAAATTACAACCGTATCATTTAACTGCGGAGGATTTATAAAACCGATTGCCAGATAGCCATCTGCGGGCACCGCGTCCGCAGGAATCGCAATTTCATGAAATGCCTGGATTCTGTCTCTTCGTGAGAGCTGATATATTTTCGTTTTCGGCACCTGTCCGAGTTTTATGTCCCGGTCGTCGCCAATCTCCCACAGGCTGTTGACCATCATATCGGCAGGTTTAACGGAAACTTCATACTTGAAGCGTATGAAGAGAACCGTATTGGGGTCGGTCGATTTTATTTTTATATTTTTGAACTGCCAATTAAGAATCTGCCCCGGTGCGGCAGAACGGCTGGCCAACTCCTTGCTCCGGGTAATATCATCGATGATTTGCCGGCGGGACTGCTCATCCTGAAGCTGCTCTGGTTTTATCTGGCCTTTCTGAACAAGCGACTGAAAGGTCTGCTGAACATCTTTGCTTACGTCAACAGGTTCGGGCTTAAGACCCTGGCGAGCAGTAAAAAATTCATTCTTAAGCAGCGTCTTTTCCTCATCCGAAACGCCTGCAATCTTAGGCGTCATTATCGTGATGGCATAAATTGCCCCCGTAAAAATAATCAGCAAAACAAAATCAAGAATAATAATACCGAGAAATTTGCCCACCAGAATCTGATAGCGGCGAACCGGTTTTGTGACAACAGTGTAAATTTGCCGGCCGGAAATGTCGCTTGTCACCGTGTAGACCGAAATGATTATCGTCAGGAGACACAAAAGCAGACTTGCCAGCGAAAGGCCATAACTTATAAATGTTTGAAGCCTGCCCTTTATCGTTCCGTCGCCCGTCATAGTCAGGCCCATCACGGGCAGCAGAACCGCAAGCAAAACAATAAAAATCACGGCTATTTTTAATCGGAGAATCTGCCTGATGGTATTGACCGCAACGGCCATTATGCTCCGCATATCCCTACCCTCCCTGCTGCTTATCGGCTTTATCCTCTTTGTTTTTTTTCGCTTCCGGGCTGCCGGTAAGTTCGTCTAAAATATTTTTATTGATTTGACGAACCTCTTCTGCCGGCTCATCGGTCTGCTTTTTAACAGCAACAGGTTTTGCGGGCTCACGAGGTTTTACAAGCCCCTTAAGCACATCATGGTCAACCGGCAGAGGCACCTCCGCGGGCTTATTTACTGTCCCAGTGGAAGCGGGCTGCTCCACAGATTTTTTTTCAGCTTCTTTTGAAGCAAGCTGCTCGATAATGCCGGCTTTAATTTCTCCTTCAGGCTGCCCCACAAGAAAGTCGCCGAGTTTTGTGGTGCTTACCGCACCGGAGGGCGTATGAACCTTCTGCTGCGCCGCTGATACAATCCTGATGAAAAAAGTTTCGAGCCTGTCAATAGGGGTAGCGATTGAATATTCGGTCTTCGAGGAATCAAGAAGCTGTCTGATTTTGTCGATTACGGCGTCGCTCACAAGACCTGTAGTTATCTGTCTTTTATCAGTCTGCTGGAGAAGCTCTTTTACCATTCCTTCGGTCACAATTTTTCCGCTGTAGAGAATGGCAATCCTGTCGCAAACATCCTCAACATCCGCCAGCAGGTGGCTGCAAAGCAAAATCGTTTTGCCTCGCCTGGCAAGGGCCAGAATCAGGTCTTTAATCTGTCTTGTGCCTATCGGGTCAAGGCCTGTTGTCGGCTCATCGAGAATCAGCAGCTCGGGGTCATTTATCAGCGCCGCTGCCAGGCCGATTCTGCGGGCCATTCCCTTCGAATACGTTCCGACCGCCCGGTTCGCAACGGCCTTCAGCCCCACCATATCCAAAAGGGCCTCGATTCGCATCCTGCGAACTTCAACGGGCAGGTCAAATAATCTGCCGTAAAAATCCAAAGTCTCACGGGCGTTGAGGTATCTGTATAAATACGATTCTTCCGGCAGAAAACCGATTCTCGAATTTACCTTCGGCTCAGTGCTGTCGCCTCCAAAGATAAGAGACCTTCCCTTTGTCGGATGAAGCAGACCGAGGAGCAATTTTATCGTCGTGGTTTTACCCGAACCATTCGGGCCGAGCAAACCAAAGACCTCATTTTTATGAATTTTGAGATTCAGATTATCGACGGCGCAGACCTTGCTTCTGCCCCACCAGTCGGAAAACACCTTGGTAAGTGAAAATGTCTCAATTACATGTTCCATAACGGGCATCCGAAAATATGGTGTACCTGAAATGTTTTTCCCGGTCAGGCTTCATGGTCAAGCTCTTCGCCGAAACGAACCAGACGAGCGCTGTTGAAGACAACAATGATAGAACCTGCAAAATGCAGAAAAGCGGCATAAACCGCAGGCAGCCACTTGGCAGCGGCGGCGGACATACCGAGAATTATAAACAGCACGCCAAAGCCGAGGTTCTGATTTATAACGTTCCTGGTCTTTCTCGATAATTTCACGAGGAAAGGCAGCCTCTTCAAGTCGTCGCTCATAAGCGCAATCGAAGCGGAATTTATAGCCACATCGCTGCCGGCGGCGCCCATCGCGATACCGAGGTCGCCTGCGGCAAGAGCCGGCGCATCATTGATTCCATCGCCGACAACAACAACCGTATGGCCATCCCTGCGCAGCTGCTCGACTATCTGGAGTTTATCCTGCGGCAAACAATTTGCCTTAAAATCAGTGCAACCTAATTCGCCGGCGACGCGATTTGCAACCTCTTCCCTGTCGCCGGTGAGCATCGTCACCTTCTTTATGCCGATTTCAAATAATTCCTTTACCGCCTGATGCGCCTGCGGCCTGGTTTTATCCTGCAGGCCAATCCAGCCGATACATTCCGAATCTTTCGCAACGTAAAGCGTGCTGAAGCCCTGCTCCTCGTGAAGCAAAGGACTGCTTACGCTTGCGGTATTAATTTTATTTTCTTTCAGGAAACTTTCGCGTCCGACAAAAATCCTGTGCGAATCAACAACCGCGCTAACGCCCTTACCCGGCGTTTCCTTAAAATTCAGGGCATCGGCCAAAGACAAATTTGCCTGCTTTGCAACATCCTGCAATGCGCGGGCAGCCGGGTGCTTACTCATACGCTCCGCCGCTGCGGCAAGCCTGAGCAGCTCGGCAGGCTCAATCGCTCCTGCGGGCGTTAGTTTCGTAACGTAAAGTTTGCCGGTTGTAAGTGTGCCGGTTTTATCGAAGACCATAGCGGTAATCCTGCCCGCTACTTCGAGGTCAGCGACGTTCTTGACGAGTATTCCCAGCCTTGCGGATGCCGATATGGCTGCCACCATAGCGGTCGGCGTCGCCAGTATCAATGCGCACGGGCAGGAAATAACCAGAATCGCTATCGCCCTGCTCGCATCGTTCGTGAAGAACCACACAATAGCCGCTATCATCAAAACTGTCGGCGTGTACCATTTTACATAGCGGTCGATGATTCTCATTATCGGAATCTTGGTCTGTTCAGCCTGCATAATCAGGGACTGAACTTTGCCGAGCGTTGTATCTGCACCGGCCTTTGTCACCTTTAAATCGAGAACGCCGTTAAGATTTGTCGTTCCCGCAAAAACCTGCATCCCCGGCACCTTGTCAACTGGCAGCGATTCGCCCGTTATGGTCGCTTCGTTAACGGAACTTAAGCCGTTTACGATTTCGCCGTCGGCAGGTATATTGTCGCCGGGCCTGACGCGAACCACGTCGCCCGCTTTCAGGCTGCTTACCTGTACCTCCTGCTCGCTCGAATCACCGCGAACAATACTCGCTTTTGTCGGCGTAAGTTTTATCAGCGACTCTATCGATACCCTTGCGCCCAGGGCTGTTCTGCTTTCGATTAGCTCGCTTAAGAGCATAAAGAACGCGATGATGCCCGCTGTTATATAGCTTTCAGATGCAGACTGGTCCGTCCCCTGGCCTGCGGTGACAAAGGCAGCCACTATCGCAAGCGCAACCAGCTCATCCATGTGCGATTCCTGCCTGATAATGCTCTTTAACGCATGCCAGACAATAGGCGCTCCGAGCAAAATCGCAGCCGTTATCGCCAGTATAGTCGTGTTAAAAGACCTGGCCCCATATATGTAATTTGCAACCACTGAGCTGATGAGCAGCATCCCGCCCGCCAGTGTTCCGAGAAGCGCCAGGCTTATGCGAAACTGGCTGCTCAGCGTATGCTCAACAGCCAAATCGTCCTTAAAATGCAAATGTTCATGTGCCATTTCGTTTTCCCGTGTTATATTATTTCGGTTTCAAGGTTGGGTCGCTGTTAGACTTTATCATAATCACGCTGCCCTTGTCAGTCTGGACGGGTTCGACAAAAAACTTTTCATCGGCGTTCTTCAGAATCCCGGACATCGCGTTTCTGTAAATCTCGCTTATAACAAGCGCCGGCCTTTTCTTGTATTCCGGCAATATCTGCCTGAGATATTCCGCGTCCGCATGTGCAGATTCCACCACTTTCTTGCGGTAGGCGCGTGAGTCTGCGATTTTTTCCTGCGCCTTTCCTGCAACCTGCAGCCACAGCGATTCGACATCTTCAGGCTTCACATCCGTCTTATGCAGAGCAGTGAGAAGCTGGTCCGCAACGGGGCCTCCCGCCTCATTTATGGTATTTCTGGCATAAGTTGTCGCCTCGCTTATTAGCTGCTGCTTAATCTGACTTGCGTTTATCGAGGCCAGGAACGCATCGTTGACCTGCAGCGGCCAGGTATTATCGACCCGCTGAATCGATTCGATTCTGATTCCGCTTTCCATACGGTCAAGTTTTTGCTGCGCAAGCGCTTTAACGTCCTCGGCAACCGTCCCGAATTTTTCAATTAAAGCCTCGTCGATTGTAAAATTAACCATTGTCGAAACAACTGCGCTGTCTAAAACATCTTTCAGAACGCCCGCCAAATCTTTTTTGACCACATCGAAATAAATCTCGTTCGGCTTAGGGTCTTCAATATAGATATTCTTATAGAAACTTATCGGGTCAACAATCTGGTAGGTAAGCCTCCACTTGCAATGAATGATATTGTAATCACTCTCGCCGGAATATGCAGGGCTCGATGCCCTTATGTCGCTCCTGGTAAGACAATAACCATCAACCAGCGGTTCCAAAGGCTGGGAAGGCGAAACTGTCTTCTTAGTATCCGATAACTTCTCCTGGTCGGTTTGAAAATACCAGAAGGAATCTATATCGAGGTCAACCTGTTTTTTAACGGGAATGGTAATCATTTGCTCAATCGGATACGGGAAAATCCAGTAAGGCCAGGAGCGTGGTTTTAATAACCTTTCTTCGCCGGTGCCGTGAATTTGGCCGAATCGAAGCACGATAGCCCTTTCATCCTGCCGAACCGTTTTGAGACCGCGGCCGATAAAAAATATTATGAGCGCAATCATTATCAGCTTCAGGACGATAAAACTGATTCGCAAAGCCTCCGAGAGCGATTTCATCGCAGAATCGGTCTCAACCCCAATCGCCGCAGGCTTCGTATCAGGTTGGTCGTCCCCGTGAATATGATGTTCGTGATTTTTATCTGTCATATATCAGTCGTAATTCTGAATTCTGCAACCTATTCTTAAAATACCTTTTATTTTTCCGGTTTTAAGTCGGGCATTTCCCGCAGCATATTGAAAGGCCATTTGTCGGTACTGATAAAATATGTTGACCTCTGCCGCAAAATCTCCTGCAGTGCCTCGACGTCCCGCAGGAATATCGCAAGGGAAGGGTCCGCATCGAGCAACTGATAATAGCGGGCAGCCTCGGCGTCGCCCTGGCCCATAATTGTTTTTGCTCTTGCCTCAGCCGCCGCAAGCAGCTCGGTCGCCATAGAATTGGCATCCGACCTGATTTTTACCGCTATCGACTGCCCTTCCTGTATCGTGCTTACGGTCTTGCGGTTTCGTTCGGACCTCATCCTATCGAATACGCCCTTGGTGACATCAGCGGGAACCTTCAACTGCTTTATCCCGAGGTCTTCTATTTTTATTCCATAAGTGTCGCTGACCTTCTGGGAAAGGCTCTCCAGCATCTCCTGCTGAATCTTCAGGATTTGTATCTTCGATTTGTCGCTGTTGACAAAATCGGAAAAATAGAACCTGCCGATAACGTTATTCTGCGTATCGTTCAGCTGGCTGTGCAGTTTGTTCTCGGCCTCGGTGACAGAGCCGACCGAGTTGAGGAATTTCAGCGGGTCGGCAATACGCCAGGCAATATATGTATGCACTAATATGGAATCATTGCCTTTTGTCGCTGTCTCGGCGAAGTCGGCGTCAAAGATGCGCAGGCGGCTGTCGAACCTGTAAATATTATTTATCGGCGGGGGCAGCTTGAAATACAGGCCGGGCGTCGTTATCGTGCGGGTCGGTTTGCCGAACGTCGTCACAAGAACAGATTCAGGCTCTCTTACCTGGAAGGTAATCCCCTGCAGAACAAGAACCAAAGCCACCAGTAAAACAAAAACAGTTATCGCTATACTTTTCATTTTTTTGAATTCTCCCCATAGCCGGTGACATCCATCAGTCCCGGCAAGAGTTTTTCCGTAGCATCTATTTCCTGAATAATATATTGTCCCTTATCCGCAACGATTACGTATTTGCGGATATTTTTAAGGCTTGTTTCAAGTGCGGTAAGTATCTGCCATCTTTTGTAAATTTCCGGCGCCGCTTTATATGCCGCCAGCTGCCCTGCAAAACGCTCGCCCGTTCCTTTCGCGATAGTAGCCTTTTCGTAGGCATAGCTTTGCGATTCCCTGAGCGTTTCGAAGATTTTGCCGTCAGCCTCGGTAAAGGCCTTGTCAATCTGGGCCGAAAGCTCCTTTAACTTTTCGCTGTCGGAACTATCCTTTAACTGCTGATACTGCGCAGCAAGCCGGTAAAGCTCTCTTGATTTTTCGACGGAGCCGGCAAGAGATGTAAGAATGTAATTTCTCATTGCCTCCGCATTAAGGATGAGCGCCTGCTTCTGCTGTATGGCTCCTACGACTTTCTGATAATCCGCTGCAAGCTCTACAGGCGGATGCATTCCCTGCATACCGACGAAAATAACCTTCACGCCGAGCTTCGCCTTATCGGCAGCAGCCTGAATTGCCCTGGTCAATTCTTCTTTCGCCTCGATACGGCCCGCCCCTAAAAGGCTGTGCTCCAAATCTGATTCGCTTTCCACCTCAATACTGGCGCCGGCGGCAAATCTTGTAAGCTGCTGATAGCAAATTTCCTCCAGCATTTTCTCCGCCTGAAAACCGGTGCTGCCGTCACTTTTCTCATAAGTGCCATAATTATAAAGGAACGAATGAAGGTCATTAACCTGATACTGAACAGGAATAGAAACCAATACTATACTAACGGGCCTTGTGCCGCCCTCTGTGGTTTCGCCGCCAGCCTGCCGGCTCGCAACTAAAAGCTGATACTCCTCTTTATAATGCGCCTTGCCCCAAAGTTTAGGCCCGCGCTGAGGCTGGCCCGTCTTCGGGTCGATATCAGGCACAAAGCCGATAGAAAGCTCCATAACCCTGTTTGTCGGATATTTGTATGCGATATCGATTGGCCAGGGCATCTTAAAAATTAACCCTGGCGGATAAACTTTCACGGCGTTTGCCTCGCTCACCGGCCTGCCGAAATGCTCGACTATCGCCTGCTCGTCCGGGCCAACCTCAACAACACAGCTCAAAAGATATATTGAAGTCCCGCCAAATAAAACGAGGGGAACTATTGCCTTCTCCATGAGTTTATAAAACCAGGTCTGTGAGACTTTGAAGCCGAACTGATAATCGATGGCCGTCGCTGCCGTATGAAGAATACCGCCCGGCTCATTGATTACACCCAGCAGCCTGCTGTCGAAAGCGGCCCTGCTGTACTGCCCTTTTAATCTCGGACGATATATATCCAGAATTACATTAAACGCCGTCTCGCTGCCGAGTATAACAAGCAGGACAGGTATCAGCCAGTTCAATACGGTTAATATCGATATGAGAAAATTGAAAAAGACAAACGCAAACACTATCGCCATAGCGAAGGCAATTACCGAAATGCCAACCAGTATTGCCCCGCCCGCCTTTAGCGGCCGCCACCGCGGTTCGGAAGACAGGCCTGTCGCATAACGTGATAGTAAAAAGCAGATAAATGAAACCGCTACAATCGCCACCGCACAAATAAGAGATGAATCAGCAGACGTCGGCGCCGTATGAGCGCCTTTCAGCAGCAGATTTAAAAGATACAGGCCGATACCCAACTGATACACCGCTATCAGTGCGGAGAAGACGGGCATAAACCATTTTTCGAGCAGTTCAAGCCGTTTCTGCGCAACGGCGAAAAGCCTTGCCTGCTCACCCTTGGTCTCGAAAATGGCCGCCTCTGACATACCGGCAAGCTGGCTATCCAGCTTTTCCTGCTCCGCAAGCGTTCGCTGGTGAAACTGGATTAACAGAACCAGCCATATAAGAGCCGATGACCCTATAAGCCAGCTTACGGCATACATCGCAAAGTATCCGCTCTGCCAGCCCAGAAGAATTGTGATTACGTAGAAAAGGACACTCAAGAAAAGACTTGTCAGAGACAAATATTCTGCACGTTTGGAGGATATTGCCATTATTTCCTTCGCCAGCCTGAACAAAAAGACTTAAAAAAAGTATTCATTCCTGATTATTAAAGTCCTTTTACATTTTTAGAAGCTTGCAGTATAATAATTTATATTATTGCGTCAAGTCCCGATTCATCGGGATAGCTATCGGATAACCGGATAACTTATTATGAAAAAACTATTTGTTCTGACAAAAAACACTTTCAAAGATACTATTCGCCAGCCTATTTACGCGATTATCATCATCATCGCCCTGATTCTGCTGATACTCAGCCCGTCGATTACGATGTACACGCTGGACGAAGACAGCAAACTCCTTAGGGAGTTAGGCCTGTCTACGCTCTTTCTGGCAAGTTTGTTCATAGCAATTTTTTCAGCGTCCGGCACAGTCGCTGAAGAAATAGAAAGCAAGACCATCGAGACAGTCCTAAGCAAACCTATCCAACGTCCTATATTTATTATCGCCAAATTCCTCGGAGTGGCTTTAGCGGTTTGCCTGGCACATTTTATCTGCACAATCGCCCTTCTTATGGCAATAAGGCACGGCGTCCTCGAATCGGTTAATGATACTCACGACTGGACTGTTTTGACGGCGGCGGGCGTATCCATAATAGCCGCTTTTTTATTAAGTGCTTTGTTGAACTATATTTACGATTGGAAATTCACCTCAACGGCGGTCGTTCTGCTGGCAATATTCGCTTTTTTGAGCATCACATTCTTATTTTTTATTGATAAAGACTGGAATTTTTTTCCAGCCAGGAATGGCCTTAATGCACTCGATTGTTTCGGCGCGGTTCTGCTTCTGCCGGCTGCGATGATTATAGCGGCGCTGGCGGTCACGTTTTCAACGAGGCTCAATACCGCAGCCTGTTTGGCCTGCTGCATCGGCGTTTTTCTTTTAGGTATTACTTCCGATTACGCATTCGGCAGGCTCGCCGACAATCACATCTGGGCAAAGGCACTCTACTTTATTATTCCGAACCTGCAGATTTTTTGGGTTAGCGACGCTATTCACGAAGGCAGCAAACTCACATTCCGGTATATTGCCATGGCCGGCAGCTACAGCCTTTGCTATACGGCTGCGGTGCTGTTTGTCGCCATCGCCCTCTTCCAGCGAAGACAAATAGGATAGACAATCCAAATATCAAAAATCAAAAGTAAAAAATCAAAATTGCGGAATTAACTAAAAACCTCTTCTGTGCTTTTGCATTCTGTCTACTGTATTTCGGAGATCCGCTCCGCCTGCGGCGGATGTAGCGGACTGGATTCTTTATTTCAATACCTTTATTACCGCAATTTCGTCGCAGTTATCCTGCTTAGTGCACCTTGCACAATCTGTCCAGACCTTCATCGGCAGCTTTTCTTTTTCAACCGTTTTGAATCCCAATTTTTTGAAAAAGGCCGGCACAAGCGTAAGTGCGAAGACTTTTTTTATGCCGAGTTTCCTGGCTTCCTTTACCGATTGCTGAACAAGCATCTTGCCAACGCCTTTATCCTGATGAGACTCATCGACGGCGAGCGATTTTATCTCCGCCAGGTCCGACCAGATAATCTGTAATGAGCAGCAGCCGACGACCTTGCCGCCGGTCTCCGCCAGAAGGAACGACCGCAGGTTTTCGTAGATGTCCGTCATTGAGCGAAACAGCATCAAATCCTGCTCTGCGTAGTTATTTATCAGTGCGTAGATAAACGCCGCATCCGAAATTTTCGCCGTTCGTATTTTCATAAGATAAGAATATACCAAACCGCCCCCAAAATTGCAAACCCCCTTCTTCACCACAAAGCCACCAAGGCACAAAGTTAATAGCCACAGAGAACAGATATTTTTGAGTTACTTAGTATTTTTAGATTTATGCGGTTTCTCTGTAAAGTTCCCACAAAACTGTTCGGGCAAAAGCAAAAAATTTTGTTGTAGTTTCAAGATGCTTTTCGCACTTGAACATAGTAATGGTTCAGCAATCATCTTATGATAGAATTGCTCAACCATTTCAAGTAGCTTATGCATTGTAGTCGGTGTAATCACTCTCATATTATCAGGAAAATATGCATCCGAATCACAAACGGTAACTTTAGCCACAATAATTGGTATTGGTTCCCTACGTGTGGCAAAATTTGTTTTGAACCATTGTATGCTGGAAAGCAACTGGCTTGCATCTTTTTTGTGTAGAGAATTCTGATTTTCGTTTTTGGCCTCAATTACTAAGGACATGTCCGGCCAAAGCCATAGATCGTCTGGCCCCGCCCCATCATACTCTTCCCCTGGTCTTGAGCCTTGTGCCCCTAAAAGGGGAGCAAGGTCGCACAAGGCTTGTTCAACAACCGAATGAGACATTTCAAAGGACAACTGTGCTTTAAGGTCTTGAATTTTAGCAATTGCACCATTAGGGTTTTCGAACTGGCGGTACCATTCACTGATGACAGTTTGAACACTTGATTCTTCAACTTTTGAAGGTCGCTTGATAATACCACCCGGTGGACAATACATCGATTTGTTATCTCTGTAAGCAGCCCTTTGAGCTTCTAATGCTTGTCCAGAATCAATATCATATAGGTAATTCGCAACTCTCTGCAAATACCAGCCCTTAGTGGCTGGATCATCAGAGACATATTTGCCAATCGCATCCTGTAGGAGTTTAACTGCACCGTGCAGATCATTACTTATCGCGGATTCAAACGCACATCTTTCAGCATTCGCCAGCATAAGACGATTAAGGTCTGTTGTTCCGGATGCGGTTATTGAACTTTTTCTTACCGTCTCATTGTAGTATTGCTTCCATCCATCATCTCTTTTCAAACACTTCTTTATCATATCTATCACCGCTGTCTCAGGATCACCCCCAACATCTTCCACCGCCATTTTTGAGAGGTCTATTGCTAATTCTAGCTGAGCCCGAGTATCCGGATTCATTGCTGACAACACATCATGCTTTGCGATAAAGTGAGCAAGTTCATTACCTGCAAGTAAAATGACAGCGTAATCGGCATGCGAGCGCACAGCCCTTCCCATGCCCTGTTCTATGCGATAAATCAATCTGTTGCGTGTGCCTCCTGCGAATCCACTGGTGCTGCTGTCAAGCCGGTCTAGGATTCCCTCACCGAGAGGCATGCCATCTATAACGAGAACTCTACATGACTTATCAGGAAGATCAATGCCATCATATCGCTGCGCAAAAACTACAAAGCAAGGTGTACCGGATGTATCTTTCAAACCCTCCACTGCTTTTTTAACATCGTTACCTAAACAAATTTGGGCACCAAAGCTTTCCCATTCACGAGCTTTTGGCTCACTTGGAGACAGGACGACAACATTGAGTTTCTTCGATAGGCTGCCACACAAAGACATTACCCACTTACGATCCAGCGTGCTATCCACTAACGAAGGAGCCAGTACCATGCGTTCTCCCATCCCTCTATCATTAGCAGGCGTTACAGGATTTTCGGCGGCTGAGATGTCACAGCCAAGTTCTCTAACCAATACAGAATCATCAGCCAGTGTGGCAGACATGAAGAGCCGATGCTTTGCCTTATCGTATGCGGGACTCTTGTGAACAGGCAATATATCGGGGATCATCTCAACTGCTGCGCCTGAGACCACACATCGGCATCGTCGTAAAATATCCCGAATATGCGGTATTATAAATTGTAGCTTATCATCATTGGCCTGACTACCGACAATCTGTTCAATTTGTGGTAATAGAGGTTTCCAAATCCAGTAAGGGATCTCCATGAGCTGGTTTGGATCTTCGTTCTTAATGTCATTCCATATTGATAGTTTATATTCGGCACAAGGACCATCAAGTACTTTAACAAGTTGTTCGCGTACGCTGCTATTGAGTATATGGAGAGTGAAACAGTTCCGGATTTCTTCGACACCTGCATGAGCATCATCAAGTACAATAGCGTAAGGACGAAGCATAACATCAGATCTATCAAAAGTTGTTTTTGCATTGAATAATTTATCGTAAGTGCAAATGATAATTGCTTTCCCGCGGATACCTTCCACGTCAGGATGAGGTTGGTTGGCGGGATATATAACCGACTTCAAACCTAACTTCTCAGCTTCTGCACGGACTTGTTCACAAAGTTGTGTAGTTGGACACAGATACACTACAGGCAGATGTTTTTCTTCCATGAAGGACCACAAATACAGCAATCCTACCGCGGTTTTACCTGTACCAGTGCTTATTTTAAGAATAAGGTCTCGTTCCAATCTTCGTTCAGATAAAATCCGAAGGGCATCTTGCTGAACAGTTCTCAACTCAATATGAGAAGTTTGCCTATCCAGTGAATCAAAAAGCGAGACCAAGTTTGTGAAATCTATATCCCGTTTTTTGCTAACGTGTTTTCTAAAATCAACCATAATTTATCTTTCAATAGCCGTTTCTTTCGGCCTTAGAGAAATATTATATCGTTAAATAACGAAAGAAGACAATCTTTTTTACTCTTTTAATCTGCGTTAATCCGTGGTTAAAAAACTTTGTGTCGGAGCTTGTCCGCCGAAGGCGGATGGCTTTGTGGTTATTAATCAGCTTACGATTCATTTCGTGATGGATATTCTCGACAAGCAGGAGGCAGGTGATATTCCGGTGGCTCGCACTCCGGAACTGGCAAAGCTGCAGGAAACCTCGAAGGAATTTGAAGAGCTAATCAACCTTTCTCCATTTTTTTAGGAACCAAAACCTTGATAGCCCCTGGAATGATCTTGATATGAAGAGGAATTTTTTCTAATACCTCGCCATCACATTGAACCGTTTGTTTGGGGCTTGAGGAAACGCTGATATCTTTGCCTTGCCAGTGCCCCACTAATTCCAAATTGTTCGGACGTTCCCGTTTAAGCCAGGTGACAACCATAAGCTTAAACAGACTGAGATTCGCTTTTCGCACGACAATAACATCCAGGAACCCATCGCTGACATCTATATGCTTATCGAAAGATATGGTACTAAACCCGATATTTCCTGTATTAGCAATGATACATGTTAAACCTTGAACTTCGTGCTTTTGTCCATCGATCACCAGATGGTATATCACTTTTTTAGTTTTCTTTAATGCCGCGGCCGCTGAAAGAAAATAGGCGAAGATGCCCATCTTATTTTTGCTCTCGCGATCGGCGCCTTTGACGATGTCTGCCGCAAAACCAAGGCTTATTCCTATAATAAAATAACGCTTATCGAACTGCCCCACATCAATGGTTTTTATCTCTATCGGGCCGTGGCTCAGAAGCATACAGGCTTCTTTAAGGTCGGTGGGTATGCCAAGTTCAGTGGCCATGACATTCGCCGATCCTCCCGGTAAAATAACCAAAGGCATCTCTGAGCCAATCAGGCCGCTGGCTGCTTCCATGAGTGTGCCGTCGCCACCGTAAACAGCGAGGGCATCGATTTCTTCTTTGGCGGCAGCCTTCGCAAACTGGATAGCATCGCCCGCCTGGTGGGTAATTGATGCTTCCCACTTAATGCCGGCTTCTTTCATGGACGTATTAATAACAGGTAAGATAGCTTCTTCTTTTCCGGAGGCGGGATTAATAATGATGCGAATTTTTTTTATTTTCTTTGCCATATCAATTCTCTTTTCTGCCAATATTTTTCAAAGGCTTTGATTTGCCTTCGGATATACCACCTTCTTGGATCAGCTGCCTTACGAGCAGTGGTCAATAAGTCGATGGCCTGTTCGCTGGTATGTCCCATACTGATAAGGATGGCGGCGGCCATAGCAACGCTTCGACGTTTGCCTTGCATGCAAAATACTAATACCTTGCCTTTGTTTTGAATAATAGGCAAGGCTGCCTCAACCCCTACCAGCAGTTTCTTGACCGAGATGGGAGTAAAAAATGTATCATAAGTTTTAATCCATAAGGTTTTAAAGGGAGGAAGGGTATAGATATTGTCAGGCGGCATTTGCCCTATCATGGAAATAATCAGATTAAAATTGAGCACCTTCAATTCATCGGCATGTTCCTTCCCGACTCTGGAGCCCACGTATAAATAATCGGTCACTTTGGATATATCCGTCATTTTGTATTAATTTTATTTTCCGATGGAACATCCTTTTGCTTTGTAGTGCTTACCCTCGAACCAACCAGCACGTCTGTAATTTTATTTTAATCTTATTCTAATTGCGGTTTATCGTTTGCGGACTAATCCCCAGTGATAATACAAAAACCTGCCGCAATTACAAGTATTTTCTCCGTGCCGGAGCTCGTCCGCCAAAGGTTCGCCTGTGGCGAATGGTGAAAAAAAACAAAATTTGCTGGAAAAAGTCGAGCATTTCACTAAAATGCAGCCGATATGAGGTTTATTTTAATCGATAAGGTCGTTTCTATAACCGCAGGCGTTGGAATAAAGACTATTAAAAACGTCTCACTGTCGGAAGAATATTTAGCCGACCATTTCCCTGCATTTCCTGTGCTGCCCGGCGTGCTGCTGCTCGAAGGGCTTATCGAATCGGCAGGCTGGTTAGTAAGATTAAAAGAGAATTTTGCCCACAGTATGATTTTGCTCGCCGAGGCCAGAAACGTTAAATACAAAAGTTTTCTCGCTCCCGGCGGACAAATTGAATACGCCGTCGAGGCAAAGACTATCGAAGAAAACATAAGCAGTTTTACTGGCGTCGGCGTATCGGCAGGCCAGACGATTGTCGAGGCGAAGTTCGGCCTGCGGCATTTCAACCTCGCAGACCGCGACCCATCGATGTCCGCCGTCGATGGCCAGATAATCGAAGCTATGAAACAAAGATGGAAATTGTTAAATAGGGTTTAGGGGATAGGGAATAGGGTATAGGGAAATCGCATATTAAAATAATCGCAACGGAGAAAAAATATGGCAAAAAGCAGGGATGAAATTTTCAAAGAAGTTCAGGCGGTACTGGTCGATGCGTTAGGCGTTGACGAAGAAGAGGTAAAACCCGAATCAACGCTGATGGGCGACCTCGGCGCAGAGAGCATAGATTTTTTAGACATCGTGTTTCGGCTGGAAAAGGCCTTCGGTTTCAAAATAGCCAGAGAAGAGCTGTTCCCGATTGAAACTATGATGAGCAATCCCGAATTCGTCAAGGACGGCAAAATGACAGCCAAAGGCATCGCTGAGATAAAAGCCAAGATGCCGCACACCGACCTTTCTGCGTTCGAGAAAAATCCTGATATGAATAAGCTCGGCGACTTGTTCACCGTTAGCTCAATCGTGAATTATATCGAAACTAAAATAAAATGAAGAAGCCACAGATTGCACAGATTTCACTGAAGAAAAAAATCTGTGAAAATCTGCGTTAATCTGTGGTTGAAATTTTTTCTCTGCGTCCCAGTGGCTTAAAAATGCGATGGATATGGATAGATAAATTCGTTGAATTCGAAAGCGGCAAACGGGCGGTATCGGTTAAAAACGTCACGCTTGCCGAGGAGCATCTGCACGACCACTTTCCCGGTTTTCCGGTTATGCCAGAGAGCCTCTGCATTGAGGCTATGGCACAGACGGCGGGCATCCTCGTGGGTCAGGCCAGAAACTTCGAGGAAAAGGTTATCCTCGCCAAAATAAAAAAGGCGGTCTTTTTCGATTTCGTAAAACCCGGCGACACCCTGCGGCTTGAAGCAACTATCGAATCCATCACCGCTGAAGCTGCGAGTACCTGCGGCAAAATCACCTGCGGAGGTTCGACCCCTTCGACAAGCTCAGGGCAAGCAGGCTCACCGCAGGACGAAAAACTCATCGCCGAGATTGATTTAATGTTCAGCCATATCGACAAGAACATCGCGGGCAAGGAATTCCCGGAGGAAAATTTCGTTTTCACCGACACGTTCAAAATGCTCATTCGCGGCATCGGCATGGAGAACAAAACTAAATGAGCGACAAACCTGTAATAACCGGTTTCGGCGCTGTAAGCTGCCTCGGACAAAACGTAAGCAGTATGTGGCAGGGACTTTGCGAAGGCCGCTGCGGCATCGTCCCGATTACCGCATTCGACCCAGCTGGTTTTCCCTGCAAAATCGCAGGCCAAGTCGCAGATTTTAACGTCACTAAATTCATCCCGAAAACTTACCGCAAATATGTCAAGATTATGTCCCGCGATATCGAGCTGGCGGTCGGGGCGGCTTATGAGGCTTTTATTTCCAGCGGACTTATTACAAAGGCAATCGACCCCACGAAAATAAATATAAACCCGACAAGAGTCGGCCTGAATGTCGGGGCTGGTATGATAAGCTGCGACCTCGTGGAATTGGCGCCGTCGGCATCCGCAAGCAAAACCGGAAACCGGTTCGACATCCGCAAATGGGGCAAAGAAGGCCTGGAGCTGGTGCCGCCTTTGTGGCTTCTGAAATATTTGCCGAATATGCCGTCCTGTCATATAAGTATAATTCACGACATACAGGGGCCCGGCAACTCCATCACCTGTGCAGAGGTGTCATCGCACCTGGCGATAAGCGAGGCCGCCCTTACAATAACGCGAGGCAAGTGCGATATTGTTCTGGCGGGCGGAACGGATGTAAAAGTCAACCCGATGTGCCTAATCCGCCAGTGCCTTCTCAAAAGAGCGACAACGGAATACGCTGACAATCCCGAGAAGGCCTGCAGGCCTTTTGATTCGAATGCGAAAGGCTCAGTCTTCGGCGAGGCCGCCGGTATTGTCGTCCTCGAAAGTCCGGAATCCGCACGTAAAAGAGGCACAAGAATCTACGCTGAACTCGCCGGCACAGGCCAATCCAGCAATCTTAATTCTGCTTACCAATGCCTCGAACCCGACGGCAAAGGAATAACCGTAGCAATTCAGAAAGCCCTGGCAGAAGCGGGTATAGGGCCGCAGCAGCTTGATTTGATTATCCCGCACGGCCTCGGCATAGCGGCTGATGATTTGGCGGAGGCAAAAGGAATTGAGGCCGCCCTCGGAACTGCTGTTAAAAATATCCCTGTCTGGCCGACAAAGAGTATGCTGAGTAATAACGGCGCAGCGGCGGGCGGACTCGATTGCATCGCCGCCTGCATGGCTATTACCGACGGCGTAATACCGGCTGCGAAAAATTGCGACAAAAAAGCTTCGGGCTGCAATCTGAATATAACTATGCAGCCTCAAAAGAAAAATATTAATTATGTTCTTATTTGCGGCTATACTTTCGGCGGACAAACAGCCGCTGTAATTCTAAAAAAAATAAATTGATGATGGATTATTGATAAATTAAAAAAATGAAAGAACGCGTTGTAATAACAGGAATGGGGCTTGTTTGTCCGGTCGGGCACGATGTCGAAAGCGCCTGGCAGGCAATTCTCGCGGGCAAAAGCTCCGTCGCAGGCACAACCATTTTTGACGCCTCGACGTTTCCGACGACCTTCAGCTCCGAAGTGAAAAATTTCGACCCGTCAAAATATATAAAGAGCTGGCCGCTGCATAAAGACAGTAATCGCGGCAGCAGCTTTGCAGTCGCCGCCGCCGCACAGGCCTGCCGTCAGGCGCAAATTGATATTGAAACAAACAATCCTGCCGACAAAATAGACCGCACAAAATTGGGCATATATATGGGCTGCGGCGAAGGCTCGGTCAATAACGAAGTATTTTTCGACAGCCTCGCCGGGGCGTGGGACAGCCAGAATAATAAAATGGACTGGCTCAAATGGGCGCAGATTGCATCCGCAGGTTTCACCGCTGAAAACGAGCTGGAGCAGGAGCCGAATATGCCAACGACCCATATCGCAAAACTTATCGGCGCCCGCGGGCCGGTCTTCAGCTGCCTTACCGCCTGTGCCGCAGGCACGCAGGCCGTCGGCGAAGCCGCTATACTGGTCAGACACGGCAAAGCCGACATAATGATTTCCGGCGGCGCACACTCGATGATTCATCCGCTCGGCATGATGGGTTTCAGCAGGCTCACCGCCCTTTCACGAAGAAACGACAGCCCACAGACCGCGTCCCGCCCGTTCACCGCCAGCCGCGACGGCTTCCTGATGGGCGAAGGCGCCGCTATCATCATCCTCGAATCACTAACAAGTGCCAAAAAAAGAGGCGTCAAAATCCTGGCGGAAATTATCGGCTACGGCAGCAGCTCCGACGCATTTCGGATAACCGATATGCACGAAGAGGCTCGCGGCCCCATCCAGGCGATGGAGGCGGCACTCGCAGACGCCGGCATCAGCTATAACGATATCGATTACATAAGCACGCACGGCACAAGCACATCCGAAAACGATTCAATCGAAACAAAGGCGATAAAAGCGGTCTTCAAAAACAGGGCAACAAAGCCGCCTGCCAGCAGCATCAAAAGCACGATAGGGCATCTAATCGGCGCGGCAGGTTCGGCTGAGATTATCAGTTGTGTCCTGGCAATTCGGGACGGGATTTTGCCGCCGACAATTAACTATAACGACCCCGACCCGGCACTCGACCTCGATTATGTGCCAAACAAGCCCCGCAAGGCCGCTGTCAAAACGGCTATGAAGGAATCGTTCGGCTTCGGCGGACAAAATAACGTCGTCATTATTAGAAAATACGAATAGAAAAATCAGGACACAGAATACAAAACCCAGAATGAGGGAATATGATTGATATTAAGGAAATACGGGAAAATCCAGAGCGGTTCAAAAAGGCTGCCGCTGACAAACATTTTAACGTCGATATCGATAAACTCATCGAGATAGATTCGAAACTCAAAGACGCCAAACAAAAACTGCAGGACATCCTTACCGAAAAAAATAAAGTCGGCAAAGAAATTCCGAAATTGCCCGATGCCGAAAAGCAAAAGGCCATCGAAACTCTCGCGCAACTGAAACAACAGGAGCAGGATTACAATGAGACAACCAAAAACCTTCAGCCGCAATTCGATGCGCTAATGCTCGAAGTGCCGCAACCGGCAGATGATGATGTTCCGCTGGGTAAAGACGATACCGAAAATGTCGAAATAAAAAAGGTCGGCGAAATACGCAAATTCGATTTTGAGCCGCAAGACCACGTCCGGCTCGGCCTGGCGCTGGATATTATGGATATCGAACGAGGCGTCAAGCTCGCAGGGGCAAGAAATTACTTCCTCAAGGGCGATGGCGCTATGCTGCACTGGGCGGTGTTGCGATTTGCGGTCGATTTTATGGTCGCAAAAGGCTATACGCCAATGTCGCCGCCGATGCTGATGAAATACGAAACTATGACGGGAACGGGCTACTATCCCGGCTCCGAAGAGCAGACATACAGAACCCTCGATGAATTGAGCCTCGCAGGCACCGCGGAAGTCCCCGTCACCGCATATTACAAGGATGAAATCCTGCTCGCCGGCGACCTGCCGAAAAAATTTGTCGCCCTTTCGACTTGTTTTAGGCGTGAGGCCGGCGCCGCAGGCAAGGACACTTACGGCCTGTACCGAATCCACCAGTTTGACAAGGTCGAGCAGGTAATCATCTGCAAAAACGATATTGAAGAGAGCAAAAAATTGCACGCCGAGATTCTCGCCAATTCGGAGGGAGTTTTGCAGGCTCTGGAACTACCCTACCGGGTTGTCAACGTCTGCACGGGCGACCTCGGCAGAGGCCAGGTGCAAAAATTCGACATCGAGACCTGGATGCCCTCGCGGAAAAATTACGGCGAGACCCACAGCGCAAGCCGGTTCTACGAATTCCAGGCCCGCCGTTTGAATCTTCGATATAAAGACCCGAAGACGAAAAAGAACCTCTTCTGCCATACGATGAATAATACCGTGATTGCCAGTCCGCGGATTTTGATACCGATTTTGGAGCTTTACCAAACAAAAGACGGCTCAATCACCATCCCCAAAGTTCTCCGCCCCTATATGAACGGCAAAGAAAAAATAGCCCGCAGTTAGTACCCCGAACTACTATCCGCTATACGCTATACGTTAACTTGGGTCTTGCGTCTGGCGTCTTGAGTTTGTAGTCTATTCGACTGTGGATTTAATCAAGAAAAAACTGGAACTGATAGACTGGAAATTGTCACTCGGGCCGGGCTATGTCGTCAGGCAGATTATAGATACCGCGCCGCTGGTTCTGCCGGCTGTGGCAATCATCATCGGCATATTTCTGCAAAATACCATTAAACTCCCCATATTATTCTGGCTTGTTCCGGCAATTTTTTCTGCGGCGGCTGCAATTATCTATATCGCCATCAAAAGAACGAAATCGAATTTATATGCCATCGCATTGCTGGCATTTCTTTGTTCAATATCTCTCGGTGCAATCCGGCTGAGTTCCTATCGCTACCTGCCAGATAGCGACATCAGCAATCTTGTTAAAGTCGAGCGGACTTTAGCAACAATTCGCGGAACAATAATCACCGAACCCTATACGAGCGACAACAACGACTGGGTTTTTTCCAAATTCAAATTCACAGACCCCGGCAGCAGTTTCTACCTGAAAATAACCGGCGCAGAGGGCAAAACAGGCTGGTTCGATGTATCAGGCACGGTTCGTGTGCAGGTTGCTGAACCTGTAATAGATTTAACGGCGGGCGACAACGTTCAAATGTACTGCTGGCTGGAAAAAATTCAGCCGCCGACAAATCCCGGGCAATTCGACTTTGCAAAAAAATTATCAGAGAACAATATTTTTATCACAGCTGCCGTTAAAACCCGCGACGGCATCGAGCTGCTTTCAAGCCAGAGCAAAGGTTCATCTTTCTTTGACATTCACAATTATCTGCAAAGAGCCGCAAGAGATATGTTGGCAGAAAGACTGCCGGAAGACAACCCCAACAGCAAAGCCCTTATCGCGGCGCTTGTTCTCGGCGACAGGACTAAAATCGATAATAAAACATCCATTGCATTTCGCAAAACGGGCCTGTTGCATTTTGTGAGCCTGTCGGGCCTGAACTTTGTTATTATGATTGCCTTTGTGTGGTGGCTGTGCCAACTTGCAGGCCTCAGCAAAAGACGGCAGGCGTTAATCTGCATAGCGGTCTCAATCCTTTTTGTGCTGGCTGTGCCTCCGAATCCGCCGGTATTACGGGCTGCCGTTATCAGTCTTGTCTTTTGTGCATCATTTTTGTTCAGGCGGGAACCGAACTCCTTTAATTCGCTTGCACTCTCCGCAATAATCCTGCTGCTTTTCAACCCCACCGACCTCTACAATGCGAGTTGGCAGCTATCTTTTTCGACCACTCTGGGAATCCTGCTGTTTTTCAAACGCATACAGTTATTTCTTTACGAAAAAACTTCTGTTCTTTTAAGATTGATACCTGAAAAAGGAAAATTACCTCTGTTAATAAACCAAAAGTCACTCTTTTCTACTTTAAGTCTTTTTTCCGCCGGCATCGGCGCCTGGGTATGCGGCGCAGGTTTTATGCTCTATCACTTTTATTCAATCACGCCATTAACGGCTGTCTGGACTGTATTGGCTTCGTTTTTTGTCTTCATCATTACGATAATCGGCTTATCAAAAATTGTCATTTCCTTTTTTCTGCCAACCGCCGCCGCCATTTTAGGTTTTCTCGCAACAGGCGTGACCTTCATCCTCATTTGGCTTGTCAAAATTTTTGCCAAAGTAAGCATCTCTGAAATCCTTATGGGTCAGGTTTCAATCTGGTTAATAGTTTTTTATTATTGCGTCTTAATCTTCACCGCCTTTTGTCTTTTCCGCAGACCGCTATTGCGAAAAATTATCAGCTTTGCCCTGATTTCGATACTGGCAATCTCCATCATCTCTGTTAAATTCCAAAGGACATACCACAGTAATCTCATTTTAAATTGCCTCGATGTCGGTCATGGCCAGGCAATCATAGTTCAGCTTCCGCACAATAAAAATTTGTTATTCGACGCCGGCTCGCTCCACAAAGAAGACGCCGGCAGACGCATTATCATTCCATTTTTGCGTTCGCAGGCGATATCGAAACTCGATGCGATAATCATCAGCCACAACGATATAGACCACATAAACGCAATCCCCGAAGTCGTAAGCGACGTCAAAACCACATCCATTTATGCAAACGATGATTTTCTCACTGACAGCGAAAATACCGGTGCGCCAAAACTGCTTTATGACTACCTGAAAGGCCTGAAACTCGACATACAGAATTTTGACAAATTACAAATCGATTCCGGTGCCGGCATAAAAATATTATGGCCGACACAGGACACAGGACGCGATAAACAACAATCAGTTAAGCAAAAATGACAGGAGTGCAGCAGTATTAATCGAATATGCCGGGGTCAAAATCCTTTTCTGCTCGGATATCGAAAAAGTCGCGCAGCAGAAAATTATCGAGGCATATCCCAACCTCAGGGCTGACATCGTAATCGCGCCCCATCACGGTTCTGTTGCGACAACTGACCCTGTCTTTATTGATAAACTTCAGCCGCAATTTCTTGTTTGCAGTTCTGGCTTAACCCAATATGAAAACCGGCAGGAATTTTCCAAAACAGGGGTGCATCTGTTCACGGCAAGAGACGGGGCAATACAAATTAAAATAAGTAAATCCGGAAAAATTTCCTTTGATACCTTTTTAAAACAAAAGTGAGCCTCCGTAAATTCAGAGGCCCACTTCAAAAATCACAAAACTTCCAAACCGGCTTTGGGGTAATTATCTCATATGCACGACAACTTCGACCCTGCGGTTTTTGGATTTATTTGCACCGGATGTATTCGGCACAACAGCTCTCGTTTCGCCGCATCCTATCGAACGAATCCTTTCGGCTGCGATACCATGACTAACCATATACCGCAGAACCGTCAAAGAACGTTCCGACGAAAGCTCCCAGTTGTCCTTCCAGGTTGATTTGTGAATCGGGTCCGTATCGGTATAACCGACAATATCTATATTTTTGCCGGCATAATCCTGCTTACCCTTCAGTGTTGAAACAATCTGGTCAAGTTCCGAGCTGGTTGCCTTTTTCAAATCCGCTTTTCCCGAATCGAAAAGTATTGTGTCTTCGAGCGTGACCGTGATTGTGCCTTCCGCGGCATTAACGCTCACCTCGCCCGGGAAACCCAAATCCTTTCCGGTTTTTTGACCTTCAGCAAGCTGCTTCTGCAGTTCAGAAAGCTGCATAGCCATCTGGCCCTTCTCGGCACGCTCTCTTTCGAGCTGTCCCTTGGTATTCTGATACGCTACGTCCAAAGCCTCATATTTCTTTTTCCAGTCTGTGCAGCCGGAAAGAACAGCAACTGCAAACAATCCCGCCAAAAGCCCAATCATTCCTCTACTTACTTTCATCTTAAATCTCCTTTTAAAATAAAGAACTATGCCCTGTATTCTTTTCTATCGGCTAAATGATAACGCATACAATCGCCAAATGTCAAGAATTCTGTCCTGAAAAATCATAACAGTAAATATTCCCAATGACAAGAAGGGACCATAAGGAATTTGATGAATTTTTTTGGTGAGCATCTGGATAGAAACCCAGCCAAGCCCGAAGAACGGCGCAATAAAAAAGGCAACCGCCACCGGCAGAGCGCCGATAACCGCCCCCGCCGCCCCCATCAGATGTACGTCGCCGAGCCCCATCGCCTCCCTTCCGAAGGCAAGCGTCCCCAAAATCCTCGTCGCCCACACAACCGCACAGCCCGCAAAAAAGCCCCACAGACTGCCAAAAAACCCCCCTGCCGCCGGAATAGCGACAAATTTTGCCCACCCATCCGGCATCAGGTTCCTAATCGTCAGGTAAAAGCCTATCGAGCAGACTATTACCGGCAGCAGGAATAAAACCTCTCTCAACGCCTCCAGCCTGTCGTTAAATTCCGGTTCCGGTTTTGGCTCCTGCCCATTCTCGGGATTTTCACTGTCAATCCTGCCCTCGTAACTTTCCTTAATCCAACCGGCTGCAACTAAAACCAGCGAAATAACCAGCCCGATTGCCGCACCGGCAGCCAGAGCGGCTGTATCAGGCCCCGCCACAGGCAATGGATACCTGCCCGTTATGCTTTCCGGTTTTATGATAAAAGGAGCCAATGCCGACCCCGCAACGCCTGCCAAAGCTGCAAACCAGCAGACAACAATCGGTATCAGCCATAATTCCAAATCAATCGCTGATACCGCTATCAGGACCGACAGCAGAATAATGTGCAGCAGATAAACGAACCAGCCGCCTTTGAAGAACGCCGCTATGCCAATTTGGCCGTCAATCTCGAAATGCCGGGCGCCTATGACAAAATACAAAACAAACAGGCCCAAAAAAACAAGCCCCGTGAGCAATTCAATCACAAAATATCGCGGCGAAATCGGGGATTTGCAATGCCTGCACTTTGCCTGCAAAACTAACCATGACACAAGAGGAATGTTGTCGTAAAACTGTATTCGATTACCACACGATGGGCACGTCGACGGCGGACTAACCAGCGACTTCTCCCGCGGCAGCCGGTAAATGACCACGTTTAAAAAGCTGCCTATGCAGCAGCCGACCGCAAAAATATAAACTAATAACAACCAGCTATTTACCGACACAACACTCCTTTGCGATTTACTATAATTTTCTATTCACGATTCCTGCAACCTTCATCGGTAAGCCGAACAGGCGGATAAAGCCGGTCGCATCGGTCGGGTTATATTCAGCACCCATCTTGAAACTAGCAAGGTCCGGCCGGTAAAGGCTCTTCGGACTCTTAATCCCTGCCAGGCTGCAACGGCCTTTAAATAATTTCAGCCGCACGCTGCCGCTTACATTCCGCTGCGTCATATCGATAAACGCATCAATCGCCTCGCGAATCTGCGTGAACCACTGGCCGTAATAAACCAGCTCCGCATATTTTTGCGCCACGAGCTGCTTATAGTGCAGCGTCTCGCGGTCAAGTGTAAGCATTTCAAGAGCATTATGAGCGGTATAAAGAATCGTGCCGCCTGGCGTCTCATAGACGCCGCGAGATTTCATCCCGACAAGGCGGTTCTCGACAAGGTCAACCTGCCCCACGCCGTGCAGCCCGCCGATGGCGTTCAGCTGCTCCATCAGTTTTACGCCGTCAATTTTTTTGCCATTCAGTTTCACCGGCACCCCTTCCTCGAAACCGACCTCAACATAATCCGCTTTGTTCGGCGTCTTCGAGACCGGCCTCGACATCACAAAAAGATTATCCAGCGGCTCATTGGCGGGGTCTTCCAAATCCGCCCCCTCGTGGCTTATGTGCCAGAGATTGCGGTCGCGTGAATAAATCTTTTTTTTGCTCTGCTCAATCGGTATGCCGTGCGCCTTCGCATAATCAACCGCTGCCTCCCGGCTGGTAAGCTTAAAGTTCGGGTCTTTCCACGGTGCGATAATCTTCAGCGCCGGGTCGAGCGCCATAAAGGTAAGTTCGAACCGCACCTGGTCATTGCCCTTGCCTGTTGCGCCGTGCGCCACGCCGGTCGCTCCCTCTGCGTGCGCCACATCGACCTGATACTTCGCAATCAAAGGCCGGGCAATGCTCGTGCCGAGCAGGTAGCCGTTTTCATAAACCGCACCCGCCTTCAGCATCTTCCAGAGGTAATCCTCGACGAATTCCTTCCGTAAATCCTTTACGATGCACTTTATCGCACCGGTGGCAAGCGCCTTCTTTTTTATTCCGCTTAATTCGTCACCCTGGCCGAGTTCTGCCGCAAATGCAATCACGTCATAGCCGTAAGTTTCTTTGAGCCACGGCAGAATCACGCTCGTATCCAGCCCGCCGCTGTACGCCAATACAACTTTTTCCTTTTTCGCCATCTTTTTATTCCTCTTCCCAAAATTTATTTTCCGAACTTTACCGCCGGCATCGGTTTCCCGAGCTGCTTGTAAGTTTTCTCAAGCTCCTTTTTAAATTCTGCCGGCTCCATAAACGCAACATGCCCGTCATTAAACAGGACATTAACTCCATCTTTGCAAAATTCCGGATTCTCATAGACCAGAACATTTCCGGATTCCATCATTGGATTCTGGCCGGGAATGTATATGAAACTCGGCCCATTAAAATCTTTGGGTTTTCTCGGCGACTCAAGACTCTTTGGCGGCAAATCCGCCTTTTCAATAAGCTCCTTCAAATCAGGAGGATATACATCATTATAATCATTTGCATAAACAAACATTCTCTTTCCAATATCTGATAAATGGCTGGCCGAAACTACTCTTTGAGCCTGTTCCCTTGATTTTGTAAGTGCAGGCATCAAAACTGCCATCAAAACTGCTGTTCCCCCGCCTATACCAGCAGCTGCGACTATTTCTATTCCGCTGCCGCGATAGTTTTTATGCAGCCCCTTGTTATCGTAATAGCCGTATTGAATAGTCGAACCCATATTTTCTGTAATACGGCTTAGCGAAGGCAGTGCGATGGGCAGCTTAAAACCAGCGCCCGCTGACATCATTGTGAGCATTGGCCAGTATGATTGTGCCGCCTTTAACATCGCATTAAACTGCACCTGTGAATCGGTATAATCCATGTACACCGGTTCGCCGCGAAGTTCTCCAACAGCCTTCTTAAAGCCTGCCGTCATTCGTATCGAATCGCTGCGGTCTGTCCCTTTTATTCTCGCTGCCGCCCTGACGCACAAAGGCTGATTCATCGCCACAACTAATTGATTATTATCCGTTATCGTCCAGGTAGGCAGTATCTGCATCGCAGCATAAGGCATCACCGCAAATGTATGATATGTTCTGCCGCCAATTTCCTGCGATTTAACCTGAACCATATTATTATTGCTGCGTTTTACTGCGTTGCTATCCCGAACAATATTATTACTGTCCTTAACTACATTGTTGTTTTGTTTAACCCCGGTACCACCCTTGGCATTAGCTACATTTTTGCCGGGTTTAACCTTGCTATTACCGCCCTTAACTACATTTTGGCTTTGTTTAACTTCGCTATTACTATCCTTAATTAAATTTTTACCGGTTTCAACCTCGCTGTTACTATCCTGAATTACATTGTTGACGTCCCCCACTGCAAAATTACTTAAACTTGTTAGCGACTTTTCGAGGGATTTCACATTTGTCACCTTTGCAGCTAAAACAAACCCGCCGGTCGGCACATCACTCAACACCCCTTCAGGTATTGAATAAAAAACAATCGGGCCGGCAAAGTTCGCCAGCAAATCCTTGCGGATATTAAAACCAACCTTCGATTCGAACCCTTTTATAGCCTCGTCGACATCAGGATATGCCTCATTCGGCGAAGCAACACGAATCGTATTCATTACCGTATCGTATATGCCGCCGAGGTCAACGTTAAGAGCCGTTGCCGTGCTTGCCCGCGAATCCGCCAGGTTAAACGTCATCAAATCTATCGGCTTCAACCTGGCAGGTATTCCCGTTCGAGGCTGCGGAATCTCGATAAACTCCTGCACTACAACATCCTGTCCAGAGAAACCGACCCTCGCCCTCAGCGACTTCACATCCGCAAGACCCAGCTCCTTCATAACAACCGATACTACTTTAATCTTGTCCAGCCCTTCCTGCCCTTCTTCCTGCTGTGCCATTGTCTTGATTAACTCTGCGATTTTTTGTATATCGGCATACAAAACACAGGCATCGCCGCTGCCCTCGACATCAGCTAAATAATTTACCGTCGCGCCGCTTTTGCTTCGCAAATTCTTAATCGCAATTCCCGACTTGTCGTTTATCGCAAAGACAAAGTAATCGCCCACAAAACCCCAGTAGCCCGGCACCTCAGACGAATCGGCAAACCAGTGCATCTTCTGCCCCGCAACATCCACGTCAACGATAGCACCCTTTGGCGCCAGCGATTCAAATTTGATAATCGCTTTGGCAATCTCCAGCTGCCTGCTGCTTGCATCAACAATCGCAAACCCGAATAAAGGTAATTTCGCCGCAGGTGCGCCTGCCGAATCCGCCTGCGGTGTCGAAGGGGTCGAACCTGCTGCCCTCTTTTCTATGCCGGCGCCGATTACCATAGGCCTTTTCAAAAGTGAATCTGCAAAATCAGACGCCTCATCGAATATCCTCGCACTGTTTGCGTCATTCATTTCCTTCTTTATTTTGCTTATAACCTCGGACTTGATTGAGTTAACAAAGGTCTGCACGTTGGGGTCGTTCCACATCTTGCCCATAACGGTTTTTTCAAAGGCCGGTTTCAACTCATCGCTGCCGCTTGTGGCTACGAAAGCTACCGTTTCATCCGGCAGTTTTGTTATAATCTGCTCTGCCCCGCTCGTCGCCGCAGATGCTATTGCTGTAAAACCGAATGCAAAAAACACCGCTGCAAAAACCATCACCCTTATTCCAATTTTATTTGCCATAACTATTCCTCACAAAAAAACCGTGTTTAAGATACCATTTAAGACAATATCAGTATTGTATTATACAATCATTTTTTTGTCACAAAAAATCAGAAATGATTTTTCGCATAAGGTCGGGGTTAGCGTCCTTGCCGGTGAAAAGTTTAAATTGTTCAGCAGCCTGGAAAATGAACATATCAAGGCCGGAAATGGTCTTGGCGCCAATTTCTTTGGCCTGTTTTAACAGCAAAGTCTCGACTGGGTTATAAACCGTATCGAAAACCACAATCCCCTCTGTGCCTTTGTGCCTCTGTGCCTTTTGCAAAATCCCTTTCGCTATCGGCGTTTCATTTATTTTCGGATGCATACCAATACTTGTGCAATTGATAACAAGTTTTGCATTTAAATCTTTCAATTCTTCAAGGCCGGCAAAATCACAATCAAATTCCTTCGCCAAAGCCTCTGCTCTTTTGACTGTGCGGTTATAAATCGCTATTTTGGCTTCGCAATCACGCAATCCCGCCACGATTGCCCTTGCGACGCCGCCTGCGCCAATAACCGCAACAGGCATACCCTTCAATCCAGTTCTGGTTATTCCCATTCCTGTTGTTATCGCATCCAATGCGCCGGCATAATCTGTATTGTAAGCACTAAGTCGTCGCTCGTCGCTCGTGACTCGTGATTCGTCAATAAGGATGGTGTTGGCGGCACCGATTTTGTCGGCTAATGGTTCGACAAAACCGCCTTTGTCTTTTACGAATTTAAGTGCATTTTCCTTATGCGGGATCGTTATGCTAAAACCCTTAAAATTGAGCCAATCTCGTTTAAGGATATTCTCCATAAATTGATTAAACTCTTTGCTGCCGCCATCGACAAGCAAAGGCAGATACAGTTTATTCAAACCCATTTTTTCAAAAGAGCTGTTATGAATCAGCGGCGATAAGGAATGTGCAACAGGCGAACCGATTATGCCGTAAAGCTCTGTATCAGCATCAATCTTATCCCAGCGGTAAAGTTTTTTCATTTGCTCAAGGGTAATCTGCCCTGCTGCCGTCGCGCTTTTTTCATTCAGACTTGCATAAGTGATTAGTCCGCCTAATTTCTTTGCGATAATTCTGCTGATTAGTCCTGCCTCGCCCATACATAAAACAATCGAGTCCTCTTTTGAATTCCGCCCCGGTCCGCCCGGAGGCGGATAAGTATGCAGCAGGTCAAACGCCTCGAAACAATCGTTTGTATGATTCACCGTATAAACAAGTTTCGGTATCGCTGAAGGAAATGCCTTTTTAATATCTTTATAAAGTTTATCGAGATTGTCTAATTTGCCCGCAAAATTATGCTTCGATAAAATCAATCTCGTTTTGCTTTTAGATAATGCCGATAAAATGGCGTCCTGGTTTTTCTTAACCCGAAAATTCTCATACTCAAAGTCAACAAAATCGACATTCGCTGCGATTGCATTTTTCAACACATCAAGTCTCAATTGAATGGGGTAATCAATCGCTCCGCCTTCTTTTTTGTCGCGGCAGGTGACGATTATCGGCAGGTGAGTCTTTTGGGCTTCGCTTACGATTTTTTCGGCCTGTTCAACATTGAGTGCCTCGATATAATCTGTCCGCAGTTCAACCGCCTCGGCGCCGGCAGCCTTCGCCTCTTTAAGCTGCCCGGCTGCCTGCGGAAAATCACAAGCCGATATTGGAACCGTCAAATTCGTCATAATTAGTTAATATATATCAGTAATCCAGCTTAAAGACAAGACCGAAAAATGCCGTTTATTTATGTATGGGCTGTATTTCACAGGTCGATGCCTTCTATCAACCTGATTTTTCATTAAAAAAACGTCTTAAAGTTTTGCGTATTTCCTATTGCCTTTCCGGCTTGTTTTTTATAAACTATTATGCTGTTTAATTCTGCAAAAAGTTTTGGAGAACTATAATGTTAGGCAAAAAAGTAAGGCTCGAAAGAATAATAAACCGTGATTCAGGCAAAACGGTCATCGTCCCGATGGATCACGGCGTCACCGTAGGCCCAATCGAAGGTCTCGAAGATATGAGAACCACCGTTTCGAAGGTTGCCGAAGGCGGCGCTAACGCAATCCTTATGCACAAGGGTATTGTCCCCGCCAGCCACAGGGGCCACGGCAAAGACATCGGCCTTATCATACATCTGTCGGGCAGCACATCGCTCAGCCCGGACCCGCTGGCAAAAGAGCTTGTCTGCACCGTCGAAGAGGCCCTCAAACTCGGCGCTGATGCCGTCTCGGTTCATATCAATCTCGGCGCACCAACCGACAAGGAAATGATTAGGCAGCTCGGTTTCATCAGCGAACGCTGCGATTACTGGCAGATGCCGCTTATCGCAATGATGTACACCCGCGGGCCAAAAATAAAAGACGAATTTGACCTCAACAATACCAAGATTGCTGCCAGGGTCGCAGCAGAGCTCGGCGCAGATATTGTAAAGGTCGTCTATACCGGAAAGACCGAGAGCTTCGCGGAAGTAATCAAAGGCTGTCCTGTCCCTGTAGTTATCGCAGGCGGCGAAAAAATGGGAAGCGACGAAGAGATTTTCAAAATGGTCGACGGCGCACTGAAGGCCGGCGCGGCAGGTATCTCCATCGGCAGAAACGTCTTCCAGCACAAACACCCCGAAAAAATGGTCAGGGCGCTTTGTCAAATGGTTCACGAAGATGTCTCCGTCAAAGACGCCCTAAAAATCCTGAAAAGTTAATCCAGTTTTTGAGTTCCCGAATTTTACGCCGGGGATTACGTTGTCGTATATCGCCCTCAATTTATCGAGGGATTTTTTAGGATAAATTCAGATGAAAAAATTCTGGGTAAATGCAAATCCCTATAACAAGGATGTGGTTATCGCAGCCCTCGAAAGCGGCGCCGAGGCCGTAATACTGCCCGACGGCAAAAGCGAAGCCGTTCGCCAGTTCGGCAAGATTAAAACAGTTGCCAAAGACGGCGACATTGTGCCGGGCAAAGACGTCGAGTTCATCGACATCACCAGTAAATCTGATGAAGACAAGGCCGCCGCCGTTCCTTCGAATAAAATGGTTGTCCTGCGTATGCTCGACTGGACGGTAATCCCAATCGAAAACCTCATCGCCCGCCGCGGCAAAAACATACTCGTGCAGGTCCAGACCAGCAGACACGCACAGCTTATGACCGAAATCCTCGAAAAAGGCGTCGACGGCGTCGTCCTCAACACCACCGACATAAACGATATCAAAAAGACAGCCGACATAATCGCCGGCATAACGGAGCGAATTTCTCTTGCCCCTGCAACTATAACCACCATTCGTCAGCTCGGTATGGGCGACCGCTCCTGCCTCGATACCTGCACGCAGATGAATCCCGGCGAAGGCATACTCGTCGGCAATACCGCATCCGCATTTTTCCTGGTGCATTCCGAATCTATCGACAACCCATATGTCGCCTCCAGGCCTTTCAGGGTCAACGCGGGCGCTGTTCACGCATACACGCTTACGCCGGGCAACAGGACAAAATATCTGGCCGATTTCAAATCAGGCGATGAAGTGCTGATAGTAAATTTCGAAGGCAAAACGCAGACGGCTTATCTCGGCAGAAACAAGATTGAAAAAAGGCCTATGATGCTCATCGAGGCTGAGGCCGACAATTCGCCTGTAAGTCTTGTTATGCAGAACGCAGAGACGATTCGCCTTGTTCGACCCGATGGCCAGCCTGTTTCGATTACCGATTTGAAGCCCGGCGACAAAGTCCTCGCTCACGTCGAGAAGACCGGCCGACATTTCGGCCTCAAGGTTGACGAAACACTCATCGAAAGATAAAAAAAACAATCTGCTCTCGATGTTATCTATGGTTTTTATCGTTTTTCTTTGAGGATGTCGCGTATCTCAGAAAGGACAGCCACTTCAGTTACGACCTGCTTCTCAGGCTGTTTTGCCTCTTCTTTTCTTTTGAGATAATTAATGCCCTTGATAACCACAAATATCGCAAATGCAACGATGGCAAAATCCACGGTGGTCTGAACAAACTTTCCGTAATTCAAAGTCACCGCTGCGGTGCCGTTTGCAGCAGACTTCAATGTCACAGCAAGGTCGCTGAAATTAATTCCGCCGATTAAAAGCCCGAGCGGCGGCATTATCACATCGGCCACAAACGACGACACGATTTTGCCGAACGCTGCACCGATAATTATACCGACGCCCATATCCACAACATTTCCCTTGATAGCAAACGACTTAAATTCCTCTACCCATTTCATACGTACTCCTTTCAAAAAATTTACTCTATTTAGCGGGTTTGGTTTTATTTTTTTACGAGCCGCAACATGCCGAATTTTTCCGGATGATGCGGATTCCAGGCACCTGCAGGTCTCCAGGCCAGAAACTCTAATTTTTTCTGCAGTCTCTGAAGCCTATAAACATTCACTCTCATTTCATTACCGGTTTTGGGCGGTCGTTTGTCAATAGAGCTTACCGGGATTTTCAACTCTGCATACCATATTTTATTTTTCTCATCAATACGAGCCTTTACCTTAAAACCCGAATTCCAGAACTGCTCATCATTACGCCCTGCTTTAGGTCTCGTTGAGTCGATATTCAAATCCAAAAACTCGCCCTGCGGCGAAACCTCAAACTCCCGATACAAATTTATATGCTCGAAGTCAGCGCCGATATACAACTCAAAGTCGTCCCATCGCCAGAGCCCAAATGTTTCGCTTGAAGTATTCGGGTCCGGCTTTAAGGTAAGAGTTTCATAGGTACCCGCGAACAAGAAATAGATATTGTCCTTTGTCCATCGCGACCACATATATGAGCACATCTGCGGCAAAGATACACCGAGAATTGTTCTGTCAACAATCAGCGGAGGCAAACCCTTCCAGAACGCCGAATTCGGGTCAGCTGTCAGCTCTACATCTTCATCCGCTTGATAACTTAAAAACACATCTGCCTTTGCGGGCTTTGCCGGCTTTTCCAGACCTAAAAGGATAGAACTGTTTGGCGCAAGTGTGAGCGGAAACTCCGTCGCACCATCTGCATAAACCGTTCCATCAAGCAAATCAACTACTTTTGCACTCTGCGGCAGTTTTACCATTCTCATTCCGCCTGCCGGTGCGTATATACACAGGGTATTTTTGTTCGCATATACAACATCGTTGGCATCGCTGTAAATATGCCCGCCCGCTGCCCGCACGACGTTTCGCAAAAACCCCGCAGGCAAAATTGGTGCGCTGGAATAGACCGAAGTCCAGCCGCCAGGCTGCTTCTTGACTACCAGGCCAGGCTTATCGACACCTGCCAATTCACCCAGAACTATCGCTTCGCTATCCGCACTGTAAAATCGCGGACTGATGCGAAACCCCGGCAAATCCCGCCGCAGACTCGGGTCTCGCGGATCCTTCAGATAAATCCGGTGGTCATACCATCGAATAATACTGTTGACATCCACATCTGTTCCATAGACGAATCCTCTGTGCAGCGATTTTGTATATGGATTATCGAAATTCGTAATTTCTACCCTTAATTCTCCTGCAGTATCACTTTCTGCAAGTTTAATTCCCGTCAAAGCCGACATTTGCTCCAGCGACAGCTTATCATCCTTAATATACCCCGGTGCATATATCCAGACCGCTGTTGCACCGTTCCGACTAAGCCTTTTATGTATCGCTTCACATTGTTTGCCTGTGACGTGGAACGTATTCAAAAAAATGTAGACCCTAAAATCTCGCAACTTCGGATTGTCCATATCGGTCAATAGATACGGCTCCCATGGTGCGCCCAGGAAACCCAACTGCCACTGCTTCTGGGCAGTAAGCAGTGCATTGAAGAGCGGCTCGCCGTCCCCAAAATATTTAAAAGTCTCTTCGTCCAGAATCACCGCGACATCTGCATTCGACCTTTTGTCGGCTTTTAGATATTTTTCGTCGATTTTCTTCAGGTCGCTGAGAAGTTTTATAATGTTGGCATCGTGGAAGTTTTCGCCGCGCAGGTCCGTCCACCACATCCCGAATCCCTTTGTCATCACATAGCTGTAATCGCGGATAAGAAGCGCCTTTGTTTCATCGAAGTTTTTTGGCAGATTAAGACAATCACCCCATCGCCACTGCCGCTGGTGGAGGTGCGTTTCGGTATCCACTTCATTAAAATAAAGCTTGCCGTGCATAATTGCATCTTCCGGCAGCGTCTGTGAATTATCCGGCCCTCCGATTTCCTTATTGTCATAAGTATATGGACTTGCGATAAAATCCACATCCGCTGAATTCAACACTCTCGCAAGGCCAAGGTGTCCCGTATGATTTACGCTCAAATTGGGAAAATTGCACCATAGGTATCCGTAGAAAACTCCGACGATTTTTTTGCGATGCGTCAGATCCTTGACCCATCGGCAGTTTTCAAGCAGCACATCGGACACCATATCATTAAAGAAGGAAAAATAATCCGGTACCTTCCTGCTAACAGCCGGGTCGAAAAATATGCCGTGCGTTGAACTGTACCGCTCCACCTCATTCGGCGGCGGCGCATTCTCAAAGGTAACATTGGGGTCAGACCAAGCTTTGCGAAGCTCCTCAACATTGTTGTATTTCCTTTTGAGCCACTCTCGAAAAGCCGCTTGTGCCGGCGGACTGTAATCCTCTACGCCGAACTTTGTTGGCGGCTCCGCTCCGGGCCTAACTTCCCAGAAGGAATTGAACATCAGCCATTCGCCGCCAAAACCATTTCCCGCCTGATAGCCGATAATATGGTCGCCGTATTTCCCCTCAACATGATTAATAAACGCTATCATCGCCTTGTGCGAGAGCTGTCGGTATTTTTCTGACGCCAGTGAAGGATGACAAGGAGAGCCGAACATCCCCGCAGGACTGCCGTCATCACGCATCGTAATCTCCGTTGGAAATTCCTTACACCACCACGCTCCGGGCGTCAGGAGTATTCTGGGTATGAACATCGCGTTCGAGTCAGTATTCAAATATGAATCCATCTTGCGGTCGATTGAATTAAAATCATACTCCTCCGGCCCTGTCCACGCAAACCGCAGATAAATATTGAAAATCGAAATCCCCGCACTACGAAAATCATTGAAATCCGACAGCCCGGGCCGATAAGGCGCCGCAAAAACCTGGCTTGTCAATTTTCCGTTCACATACAACGCAGGCGTGCCATCGTGAAGCCTTACCGCGCTCGTCAACGTGCCGGATTTTGCCGGTTCTGTTTCTTTTGAAAATTTATATTCCCGTTGATTTGCACATTGAACATTTATAAGCAAAACTCCTGCCAAAACCAAGTATACCCATTTGTTCATCCTGAACATAATCGTTCCTTTCATGGTGATGACAAAAATTTCTCGGAATAATTAAACAGTTCTTTTGAAAATCCAGACGGTAGCAATCCAAAAGCCGAGCATTGCGCCGAGATTCGAAAAGACAACGACAAGGAGAATACGTGTTACATGGTTTTCCCAGAATCCCTTAAAGGTTGTAATCGCATTCGGCAGGTCTTCAAAATCCTCGACTTTCGGCTTTCGAATATACGCCTCGGTCAGGCCGGCAAACCAGCCTGTCGCCAGAAACGGATGCAGCGTCATAACCGGAGCCACAATAAAGGCCGTAAGTATCGTAAGCGGATGCCCGAACGCTAAAATCGTTCCTATCGCCGCAGCAGAACCCGTCACCAAAATCCAGATTAAAAGGGACTCGACTACGTGTTTCCATCCTATAAAGAAACCAGCCACAAGAAGAACAGCAAAGATAAGGGGCATTGCCCACTTGAAAATATCGCCCCAAACTGACTTCGGCGGTATCGTAAGCAAATCATCGATACTCTGTTCCTTCTGAATATTTTCTTTTATGCCTGCAATATGCCCCGCCCCCACAACAGCCACGACCTTCAGCCCTGCCGACCGGCGAATTTTCTGCGATAAAAATATATCCCTCTCATCGATAAGCCGGCGTTTTACCTCCGGAAACTTCTGCGTAAATTCTGCAAGGGCGATTTCAAGCTGGTCGCCCTGCTTGAGTTGCTCAATCATCTTTTCGTCGATTTGTTCGCCGACAAACAGGCTCATTACAATTCCTGTGAGCATTTTCATTTTGTGCCAGAAGCCCAGATACCCCCACACCCGTTTTAGCGTAATTTCAATTTCCCTGTCGGCAAGGATTAACTCTGCACCAGATTCTTTTGCCTGATTGATTGCCTCCAACATTTCCGCTCCCGGCTGAACGCCCAACTTTTCGCCGAGTTTGCGGTAAAAGCTGCTCATAATCAGCTGTGCAAGCAGGAACATCGCCTTTTTATCCCGGATGACTTTGAAGACATCCATCTTCTTCCAGGCTTCTTTGTCGGTCATCGTTTTATATCTTGGCTGGCATAACTCAACACAGACCGAATTCGGCCTGACAATTTGTATCACCGCCCGGACGTCCTCAACGCTTTGCTTTGATAAATGGGCTGTCCCGACAAGATAAATCTCTTTCCCGTCGACATTAACTACTTCCACGCTTTGCGGCAACTGCAGTTCATTCGTCATAATTTCCCTTTTCAAAATTTGCAGGAGTTTAGCAGAAAATTGCGACTCTGAAAAGAGCTTTTAATAACACGCTGTCTATTTAGTCCGATATATCCCTGTTTTTTATATTTTTTTCGTTATTCAGCCGCAATGCTGTTTAATCTTTAACCGGAGACTGAATATTGACGAAACCCTACTTATAGTATTCCCAGGTAAAAAATGACCAGCGGAGAAACGGCATGTTGAATACTGTAAATGTCCCGGAACAGTTTGAGGCGATTTTCCAGAAGGCCCAGGAGTATGTAAACACTTACTTCAGCCAAAAGACGGAAGACGCATCGAAGGGCAAGATAGAAGTCTTTGGCCAACGGTATATTCTCATCAGGGCATCCTCAATGTCGGTGGAGTTCTTCGATACCATAAAGAATATGTTCAAGGACTGGGGCGAGGATAAGGCATCAGAAACGGCCAGGAACCTCCTTTTCGACTTCGCCCATGCTATCGGGAAAATGGATGCAAGAAACTTTCATAAGCGAATGAATCTGATTGACCCTATAGAGAAGCTCTCCGCAGGCCCGGTTCACTTTTCTCATACAGGCTGGGCTTTCGTTGATATATCTGCCCAGTCAAGACCGACAACGGACGAGAACTGCTATCTTATTTACGACCACCCGTTTTCATTCGAGGCTGATGCGTGGGAAAAGAACGGCAGGAAAAGCAATTTTTGCGTCTGCGCAATGAATGCCGGCTATTCGTCCGGATGGGGTGAGGAAAGTTTCGGGATTCCCCTGGTCGCCTCCGAGATAATGTGTAAAGCCAGGGGTGATAGCACCTGCAGATTCATTATGGCACATTCATCTAAAATAGAACAGCACGTCCAGACATATTTACAAAGTCACCCCGATATAACCGGCAATGCAACGAACTACAGAATAGGCGGATTCTTTCAGGAACGCAGGCTGGCCGCACAACGCCAGGCACAGCTTGTCGAAGAGCTGGAAAAAGTGAATCGGGAACTGAAAGATTTTGCGTATATAATCTCACACGACCTGAAGGCGCCGCTGCGGGGAATTACTACCCTGGCCGAATGGATATCGACTGACTACGCAGATAAACTCGACGATCAGGGCAAAGAGCATTTTAATCTGCTTATCAGCAGGGTGGCCCGAATGCAGAACCTTATTAACGGAATTCTGCAGTTCTCGAGAGTAGATCGCACCAAAGAGGAAAAAGTCGTGGTAAATCTGAACGAGCTTGTATCAGAAGTAATCGATACGGTCGCCCCGCCGAAAGATATTGCCATCACTATTGAATGCAAACTGCCGACCCTCGAATGCGAACGAACCCGCCTTACACAGGTCTTTCAAAATCTTATAAGCAACGCCATCAAATATATGGGTAAGCCGCAGGGCTGGATAAAGATAGGCTGCGCCGAAGTGAACGGCTTCTGGGAGTTCAGCGTTGCTGACAGCGGACAGGGAATTGATGAAAAATACTTCGAAAAAATCTTCCTGTTATTCCAGACCTTGTCATCTAATGACAAGGCCGAAAGCACTGGTGTCGGCCTTACCATAGCAAAGAAAATTGTGGAGCTTTGGGGCGGAAAGATTTGGGTACGCTCGAAAGTGGGCGAAGGCAGCACATTCTATTTCTCCATGCCAAAACAGGAAGCCGGTGTTAAAAATCCGGAACTTCAGGCCTGTATTACTCATTGAAAATTACGCGGCACGCGAAATACTATTGGATAACCCTTCTTATTTATTCATACCTCAAATTTTGCGCAAAAAACGCGATATTAAAGCAGAAATAAAAAAAAATAATTTTCTTTGAACTTTCTATTGACGTTTTTTTTATTAAAGGTAAAATGGTTGTTCTGAAGATTGAGCAGGCAAGTGAATATTGTTGTAAAATATTGCTTGACTGCTTATTTTTTGTCTCTATAATCAGGGACTTTTCAGAAGTTCTTTGGCAAGTTAACAGTTGAGCCTGTATGCAGCGAAGGTGTAGCTTTTCGGCCAAAATACGCTTAGGCCGTTAAGCTTAATTTTTTCAGTTTTTCAACACTTTCGATGCGTATTATCAAAATGTTGAGCCTTTGAATGAATACCCCTGTTTTCTTTCGCAAGAAAGGTTCGGGGGTTTCCATGAATCAAATCGAAGGGTTTGATCCTGGCTCAGAATGAACGTTGGCGGCGTGGATTAGGCATGCAAGTCGAGCGAGAACCGTAGCAATACGGGGACAGCGGCGAAAGGGAGAGGAACAC
>PLLP01000021.1:98392-159888 GCA_003141315.1 Phycisphaerales bacterium | reverse complement strand
GGCACAGAAGTAGCAAGCAATCCTTTAAGTGGAACCTATTATGGACAGAATGTACTTGCACATCTGGAAAATACGGCTGACATATACCATAATTTTCCACGAATAATAGATAGTTTGGCAAAATATGAAGATATTGGAACTATTCCCGGCGGTGATGGGATTAATAGAACAACTGTGACAATGCCTGGTACTATAAATAAGGTAGATGGTTTTTACACATATATTATGGAGAACAGTGGGGAAATTACACATAGATTTTTCGATCCCCACTAGGTGTACTTATTGTAACTAATTTAAGTATTTAGAAAATAGGGTATAAGATATGTTTCCTTGTCCATGTTGCGGATACTTAACGCTTCCTAAAAAACCTCCAGGAACCCTTGATGGTTGTCCTGTTTGTTCTTGGGTAGATGACCAAATTCAGTACGAAAATCCTTCATCCGAAAGCGGATGCAACAGTGTAAGTCTTGAAACAGCCCGCAAGAATTATGTTTCATTTGGCGCTATATCTCGGGAAGAGTTGAAAAATGTTCGTTTGCCTAAGGATTATGAAAATCCTTTGTATGAACAGATAAGGACAACTATACCTTACGGTTTTCCTGAAATTATACTTAAAGATGCGAAATCTCTTGGGAAAACTGAACCTTATCTAGTGGCTTGGACAAAGGGCACTATTAACAAAATGATGTCATTGTTAGAAGGAACTAATATAGTTATTGCTGGAGGAGACGTATATCAGGTTAAATGTGGAGAAATATACCCAGTTTATTCGAGTTGGTCTTGTGGAAAGCGTGATTATGCTAAAGGTGAAACAATAGAGGAATACGCACACAGAACAAGAGAAGAAACTTTGAATTTTGTCAATTCATATGAAGATCCGGGTGATGGTACTGTTCTCTATAATATAATTTTTTCTACATTAACACATTAGAGGATATATTCGGGACAGTGGGGAAATAGTGTTTTCTTAAACAATTCTTAATACTATAACCATTGGTTCAACGGAACAGCAATTTTACTTCCATTATGACGGCCTTGGCAATATAATAGCCCTTTAATAAATGATAAGGAAATATGTATGGTGTCCCCAGATTTCAGCAGATTTCAGAAGATGAAACTATGCATAAAGAGATAGACATTCTTTCGATAGCTGTTCAATTAATATGTGTAATTTCAACGGTTTGGTTAAGTGTAAAATATCGGAAAAAAAGCAAAAATGTGGTTTTTTGTATCAGTGCAGCTATTATGTTTGTAGGTAACTTCATAGGGCCGGGTTTGATTATGGGTGGAGGCCCTGACTATGGTGTCGGTTTATTTCTTAATCCTATCTTAGGAGTAATAATATCAAGAATAACTATGATAATAATGAATATTATAGATAAATATATTAAACATTAGCATTCTTAACTGGTCTGATTCAATGGTCCGATAGGCTTATATGGATATTTTGGCAATAAACTTGTCAATGGTAATCTGGGGACACCATACTAATTTCTTGGCAGTTGGTATTGTGGAGTATAATATTTCGGCATGGCAAGGTTAGCAAGGATAGCTGGTTCAGGAACAACGAGGATTGTTGCTTCTTTTGTGTATTATTGCATAAGCGAGAATGGCCAAGAGGATTATTGCCGATGCGTTTTTGAATAAACCTGCCGGCGCATTATGTATGTGGCTCATTATTTCAGCCGGGCCGGTAAATTTAAAGATGTAGTCGATTATCAGCCCGAAGGCAACTGCGCAGCCGGCAACGGTTGCAAGATAAATTATGGCTGTCCTTCTGCCGAGCGTCTTCCAGATTACCAAAAATGAAGCAGCGTTGGTTGCGGGGCCTGTCATTAGAAAGGCCAGCGCCGCTCCCGCTGATAATCCCTTGGCGATTAACGCCGCCGCTATCGGCACCGACGCCGTCGCACAAACATAAATAGGTATGCCCACCATCATCATTACTAATATAGAGATAATTCCGCCCGGCAGATAATGGGCAAAAAAGTCCGCAGGAACAATTGCTGAAATAGCCGCAGCGATAAATATGCCGATAAGCATTGGTTTGCCGATGTCGTTCGGCAGATGGATAAAGCCGTATCGTAATGAGCGAATAAACCAATTTGATTTTTTATGAGGCTGGCAGCATTCATCCGTGCATTTGGCAGCAGCGCCGCCGGTTGAGTTTGTTTTCTCGGATGAAAATCTGGACACAAAAACGCCGCCCACAACGCCGGTGATAAAGGCCGCAACCGGTCGAAAAATCGCAAAGACCATTCCGAGCAGGCTGTACGTGACAAAAATGCTGTCCACGCCCGTTTGCGGCGTCGAAAGCAGAAACGATATTGTCGAAGCTCTGCTGGCGCCGTGCTTGTGAAGCGACATCGAAACCGGAATCACGCTGCACGAGCACAACGGCAAAGGCACGCCGAACAGCGACGCCTTAACCACTGGCCAAAGGCCGCTGCCGCCCAAATGCCGCTCGACCGATGCCTGCGGAATCAATACCGATAGTAGTCCTGCCACCAGAAAACCGAACAATAGATACGGCGACATCTCTGCCAGAGTTGCCCAGAAGGCAATCGCAAACTGCGACAGAAAATTCAGGATATAATCTATCGACATAAAAGGGTAAGCCTTTCGCCGGCTCTTATAGCTCAAAATCTTTTTGAAATCCTTTTTCGGATTCGAAAGCGTAAGTCGCTTTTCCCAGCAGCTCCGCTCTACTATTATTTACAGTTATTTTCAGATTCTGTTCGGGGTTTCGCGAGCGGATTATGTTTGCCAGCAGAAACGCCTTTTCAATTCCGTCTCCGCTGTTATAATTTGCCACTTCATCGGGCTGGGCCAGCCGGCCGCCATCATAAATCGAATGGTTTTCCATTTTCTGCAGCTGCTCATAGACCTGCTCAATCGACAGGGACTTATATTTTTCTATCGAAACCGGGCTTCGCTCCATCGCCGCCTTTATGAATGGCTGCCAGTCGCAGCTTGTCATATCGCGGTATGCGTAAAACGCCAAATCCGCCGTCGGGTTTATTTTGCGGATCGACTGAAGGTAATCGATTATTTCCTGCCTTGTGCTGCTCGTGCTGATTTTTATTGGCTCGGCCTGTGTGTAATTTTTTTCTGCGGCGGGCAGCTTCGCCTGCGAGTGAAGAAAATCCGCCATCTTTGCAACCATTTGCTCGGCATCGGGAATATATGGTTTATATAATTGTATAAGCAGTTCTCTTCCTTCGCTGGTTCGGGGGTCGGGGTGTTTTTTGCTTATGAGCTGTTCGAGCTGGTCGCAGCGAACCCTGCCCGGCATCGGGTCCGAAACAAAATCCTCTTCGCTCGCCTCTTCTATGAGTTTATTGTGTGTGCTTTCGGCGATTCTGTATTTGCTGTTATGCTCGTAGCTGAATAAAGTCTCCGCCTTGATGAATTGCGCAAGGCCGTGACAATCGCGGCAGGCCTGGTAATACTTTTGATATTGCGGAAAACTCCGCATAAAGCTCGCACAGCTCTGCATCGTAAAATCATTCGATAAAAAAGAGGCTAATCTATTTGTAAAATGTTCGTACCGGCTTTTATCGATTGTGGCGTCCGGGTACAGGCAATGTATGTAGCCCGTGTTGTGGGCAACTATCGTGATATTTTCGTTTCGCAGGGCCCTCTGCGCCTTGTTGGAAATCTCCGAGCCGTTGAACCACATCGTTTTTGTGACAAGCCTCCTGTTGTTGGTGAGTACGCCGTCCTCGATATCGATGAAGTTCTGCGAATGCAGCGGCGTCTGCATCATAAAAATATCTTCGAGCGGAATCCCGCATACGATAAAAGCCGCTGCCGCGTAAAGCGTTGAAAGCGATACGCATTCGCCCGCACCGGTCGAGTAGCCGCTCTTTCGGCGAAAGGCGTTCATCGCCTCGACCGTCTCCGTTTTCCAGTAGGGGATTATTTCGCTGTCGTATTTGTCCAGCCCGAAGTGTTTGCGGATATCCACGTCGAAATAATATTTGTCGCCTTCGTAGCCGAACAGGGCATTGCTTCTAGCGAGTTGCTGGCGCGGTAAAAATTTTTCGAACCGTTTTATCTCGGCTTGTTTTGTCGTCAGCCCCCATGTTTCGAGGTCGAGGTTGAAGTCGTAATTATCCATTATGAATTGCCGCAGCCGCAGCAATTTTTTCATACTGTCTTTACCTTCTAATTTTTTGAAGCTTTCTTCCTCCCGCCATCGCCAGATAACCGGGCTCATGATATTTGCCAGCACTAAGCTGTAAATAAGCTCCGGAAAGATAAAAATTTCCATATCCGATAGCGTCATCGCCGAACTGTATTTTTCCAAATCCGCAGAATTCATTTTCAGCCCCGTCTATTTTTTAAATCGAGCGTTCGTTTCCGGGAATAGTATGAAATAATCTAACGTCTTTGCAAGCATTTTCTGCCTGTTCCGCCGAATGTGGATGGGCAGGGGAGCGTTTCTTTGGAATTTTCCACCGCTGGGATAGCAAACACCGCAGAATTAGTTTCGTTTTTTAAGTTATGGTTTTACACTTTCCGCTCTTCACCTTGTCTTTTCTGCGTTGCTTCTTTCCAGTCCGTCATAATAGTTTTTATGATTCCAACTTCTTGCCAAAAACCTCAAGATCGCCTTCTTCGATTTTTGTCTTCTCGCCCCATAAATCCTTTCTCATTGCGATAACGGCCTTGAAGTATGAAGAATAGTTTGGACTTTGCACGAATTGGGCCATAGCATTTATAACATTATCGCTTGCAAATAATAAACCATGCAACATTTCAATTCTTACTTCTTCTTTAACATCTTCTATGGTTTTCAGATCGGGACGAAATTCCTGTGTTTTTGACAGATGTTCCGGAGAAAGTATTGTGAGCATTTGAATCAAAATTGAGCCGTATCTTTTTCGTTTCAAACAATGTATATCTTCCTGGACTTGTTTCTGGTGTTGAAAGCGAAATTCCAAATAAGCTCCTGCAATCCCGCCAAAACCTATTGCTGAAATTAGTGAAATAATTGTCCCAAATGGTATACTCATATTTTAGACTCCATATCCTAGCCCTGCCAAATTCTTCTTTATGCCTTATCTATCTTTTCTGCTTCTAATCAGTGCAATGGCCCGACCTTGCTCGCCACGGTGAGCCTGTCGAACCGTCTGTGTAATCCGCGATTAATATTCTCTGCGTTCCCTGCGACCTCAGCGGTGAATATCTTCCTTTGTCTAATAACCGGCATTTTCCTTCAAACAAGCGTTCCTGTCAATCCTGTTATCCTGTCGTTTTTGCTCTTAATTTGTGGTTTTTGCGGTGAATTATTCCGATTTTTACCGGCAGGCGATTGAAAAAGTGTTTGCAATACACCCTTTATTGATATAATAGAATTAGATAGCGGCATATGTCGAAGACCCGCCGTTCGTTTGGAGGGTCGAAGATCCGCCGTCCTTTTGGTGGACTGGAAACCCTGGACAAATTTTATGAAGAAGAAACTTCCATACAAATGTTTCTGGCAGGCGGAGCTTCTGAATAGAAAGGTTAGAAAAGATGCCGTGCCGATAGACGTAAGTTTATTTAAAAGAATCAAGGGCAGTATCGGCCTGCTCGGCTACAGGCGAATAATAAAGGAAGGCCAGGAAAACCTCAGGATTTACAGAAAAGATACTTACGGCACAACCTTTATATTTATTAATCTTGAAGAAAGCTCAGTTGAAGCGAAGACGGAGACCTGGACCGGATTAACGGGTATCTGCAGCGAGTTCGACCTTATCCCATACAGGCGAGCCTGAAAAAACACAGGATGTGCCAATAGTCTTATTTTTATCCTGTGTCATTATGCAGTCTTAAACCAGTTTTGCATCTTCAGACTTATTTTAACCAGCATTAACATAACCGGCACTTCCACAAGCGGGCCGATAACGGCTGCGAAGGCCTGGCCGGAATTAATCCCGAATACCGTCACGGCTACCGCAATTGCCAACTCGAAATTGTTGCTTGCCGCGGTAAATGATAAGGTGGCTGACCGGGCGTAATTGGCGCCGGCTTTTTTGCTCATAAAAAATGTAATAAAAAACATCACGACAAAATAAATCAGCAGCGGCACCGCAATACGAATCACATCTAACGGCAGAGAGACGATAAAATTCCCCTTAAGACTGAACATCACCAGAATCGTGAACAAAAGGGCAACCAGCGTAATCGGGCTTATTGCGGGAATGAATTTATTTTGAAACCAGTCTTTGCCTTTAATTTTTATCAAGCTGAACCTGGTAATAATGCCGGCGATAAAAGGTATGCCGAGATAAACAAAAACGCTCTTTGCAATCTGGGCGATGGATACGCTTACAACGCTGCCGCTGAGTCCGAATACCGGCGGCAAAACCGTCACGAATATGTATGCGTAAAACGAAAAAAACAATACCTGAAATATCGAATTGAACGCCACTAATCCAGCGGCATAATCGGTATCGCCTTCGGCAAGCTCATTCCAGACAATTACCATCGCGATACACCTTGCAAGGCCGATGATAATTAAGCCGACCATATATTCCGGATAGCCTCGAAGGAATACAATTGCCAGAACAAACATAAGGATTGGCCCGATTACCCAGTTCTGAATCAGCGACAGGCCGAGTATCCTGTAATTGCGGAAAACCTTGCCAAGCTCTTCGTATTTGACCTTCGCCAGCGGCGGATACATCATCAGAATCAGCCCGATGGCAATCGGCACGTTTGTCGTCCCCGATTGAAACTTATTCCAGAAGCCGGCTATGGATGGATAAAAATATCCGGCAGCGACGCCGATACCCATCGCGAGGAAAATCCACAGCGTCAGGAATCTATCCAAAAACGATAACCGCCTTGAAATTTTTTCCGTCATTTTTAATTCCTAATTTTTCTTGTATGCGGTGAAATCTGCGCTAACGACATAATCGCTGAGTTTCCTGCCAGCGGGCAGTTTATCCCGAATCGCATTGTAGAATTTATCGTTGCAATTATCCTTAACATCCATTTCGTATTTTTTCTCATTAGTTTTAATATCCGTTAGGCCGGCATCCTTCATCATTGTTATTGTCCGGTCGATTCTAATCGCGCCGGCTATACAACCGACTAATGCCTCAACAGCATCCTTGACCTCGCCGGGCAGTTCCTCTTTTAACGCAAGGTCGCTAACGCAAACCTTGCCGCCGGGCTTCAGCACCCGCCCGATTTCCCACCAGACCTGCTCTTTATCAGGCGACAGGTTTATCACGCAATTCGAGATTACCACATCAATGCTGTTATCCGCGACCGGCAGGTGTTCGATTTCACCGAGCCGAAATTCAACATTATCCAATCCCGTTTTTTTAGCGAAGACCGGTATGCTCTTTCTGGATTTGCTCAGCATTTCCGCAGTCATATCCACGCCGATAACCAGACCATCGGCTCCGACTTTTTTTGCAGCTATGAAACAATCGAATCCGCCGCCGCTGCCGAGGTCCAGCACAACCTCGCCCGGCTGAAGTCCTGCTATTGCCGTCGGGTTTCCGCACGATAACCCCATATTTGCTCCTTCCGGCAGGGCATCAAGCTCATCGACGCAGTAACCTATCGCTTCTGCAAATTTCTTCGGCTTGGAATTTCCGCAACCACATCCTCTGCCTTTCTGCGCAATCTCCGCATATCCATCCCGCACCGTCTGCCTTATCTTCTCGTGTGCAAAATCTTCTTTTTTATTCATTTGCTTACCCCTGTGTTAAATTTATTCATAATTTGATTATGGCGCCGTATAAATCAGATAAATACCGCCCAAAAGGACTAATACACCACAGACTTTTTTTAGTATAAGGGCGCCTTTGGATTTTTCGTTCCAGTTCAGATAACGCTGAACGACCTCGGTAAATGTGCCGGCAAATACGATTACCGAACAGTGGCCTATTCCATACATCAGAAGAAGCAGAACTCCATAGGCAAGATTTGTAGATGCCAGCTTAAAAGTCACTCCCAGCATCGGCGCCATATAAGCGAATGTGCAGGGCCCGATTGCAATTCCGAAAACCAATCCAAGTATAAATGCTGCAACCATACCTTTTCGTTTCAATCCAACCTGCCCCGGCCCTGACCATGGCATTGGAATTACATCGAGCAGATGCAGGCCGACTACAAAAAAAATCAATGCGACAAAATAGTTGCCGTATTTTCCGACATCGCCCATCATTCGCCCGGCTGCTGCAGTAATCACCCCGATTGCCCCGATGGTAATCAGGATTCCTACTGCGAAAAGAGTGGAAATAATAAAAGCCCTCTTTGTGGAGATTCTTCCCTGTTCATCAATGAAGCCGACTATCAATGGAATACTTGCAAGGTGGCAGGGACTGAGTAATATACTCAATATTCCCCAAACAAATGAGGCTGCGATGGCTATCAAAGGTGTACTCTCAACTGCATGTGTTAATGTTGTGAACAGCTCTTGCATAGGTTATTTAACACCCAATTCATTTATTTTTTTCTCAATTTCTTCCTGGGGGAAGAATCCTACGTGCCGAAACACTTCCTTTCCGGTTTTATCAAAAAAAACCTGAAGAGGAATGGTTTGAACACCATAACGAACAGCCAGAATCTGCTGCTCACGGACATGACTAAAAATTACATTACATTTACCCTCATACTTTTTACGAAGAGTCTCAAGGATGGGTGCCATCATATCACAAGGTCGGCAACCACTCGCACCGAAGTCTACCATAGAAGGTTTTCCACTCTTGCGAGCCTTATCTACAGGATTATCGAACGCCAAAGCTGCCTGTTTTTTTACCCAGCTGTCGGAGACCTGAATTGAGATATTTTTGCCCAAAGTGCGGATATAATCGTCTGCCATTTGCTGTTTTTTCTGGGCAATCAGATAATCTTTTAACGACGAGCCGACCTGTTCCAATGTTGCACCGCCGCACATATCCTTGTTATTCTCATAAAATGTCTTGAGTTCCCCATCAGTCACCTCTATCTTTTTGAAAACATTTTTTTCAAAAAACTGTTGTAAGATGTTTGGATCATCCTGATTTGATCCCGCTTTATTTGGCTGCGTGACAGATTCTTTTGCAAGATGCTGCAAAATCTGTTTTGTCGCCTCCTGCTCAAGAACAAAAAAAGCATTTTTATTAAGCTCCTGCTGCATCTGCTGGGGCTGTGTAGATATAAAGTCGTTGATATCCGATTGCGTGATTTGAATATCTGATGTTTTCAGTAAAATTCCGTTTGGCAGGGTATCCGCCTTGGCATAAGTTAGCATACCAGCTGTAAGGCCGGGATATGACTGTTCTATCGTTTTTATCTCCTTGCCGACCTGCTGCTGGGCAAAGCACGGTGTTATTACAATACCAGTTATAAGAATAATGCCCGTTAGAATAAAATTAATTCTTTTCATTTTGTGTTCCTTTCTCAAGTTTGATTCCGAATTCTTTCCATTTTGCCAGAATATCTTCCTTCGAGAAAAATCCTTCGTGGCGGAAAAGCTCTTTATCATTGCTGTCATAAAAAATTTGTGTCGGTATCAGCTTTATGCCGTATTTTTTGGCCTCATCCGGTTTTTTCCAGACATCGATAAATACTACTTCAAGACGACTTTTGTATTCTTCCTTCAATCCTTCCAGTATCGGCGCCATCAGCTTACAGGGAATACATTTATCAGCACCGAGGTCAAGTAATCGCGGCAGTTTTGCGGATTGATTTGCTTGCTGGGTCTGGGCGGCTGCAATGTTGGCATCATTTACAACTGTCTGCGGTTTGCCGGAATTGCTCTGTGATTTTTTCTGCAATACAACTGCAAACACCGACACAGCAAGAAGCAATACGATAACTATTTTCCACGTATTTTTCATTTGAGTATTTCCTTTAACTGTTCTATCGAAGGCACTTTGCCCGCAACGATTAGTTTTCCATCGATAACAAGGGCAGGCGTCACCATAACGCCGAAAGCCATTATGTCGTTTATTTTTGTCACCTTCTCTATCTGGTATTCTATGCCCAGCTCTTTTGCGGCTGCCTCGGTGCTTTCAGCCAGTTTCTTGCACTTTGGACAGCCTGTGCCGAGAATCTGTATCTTTTTCATGTCTCTTTATCCTTTAGAAAAATGCGCCAAAAATCATACCGACAATTGTTGACATTACTATCACAAGGGTCGTAAAGACAATCGTTTTTTTATATCCCATTATCTTGAAGAGGACTATTATGCTTGGTAAAGACAAAGCAGGGCCAGCCAGCAATAGCGCAAGCACAGGCCCTTTGTGCATACCCAAATTCATTAACGCCTGCGTAATCGGTATCTCCGTAAGCGTAGCAAAATACCAGAACGCACCGATGACGCTGGCAGCGAGATTGGCTGACAGGCTGTTGTCGCCTACCCAGCCTGCCACCTGCTTTTCAGGAAGCAGGACGCTTACAAAGCCGACAATGAATACACCGCCATAAAGCAGCGGCACAAGCAGCTTGGTAAATTGCCATGTGTTTGCCATCCACTCGTTGATTTCCTCTCTCTCGAACCACCGCCAGGTCATAAGCAGCACCGCTATAAGCATCGCCCCGGCCAGATACCAGCGTATATGATAAACGTTCATAACCCAGCTTTGTTTTTCGGTCATTGTTGCTATATCTGTTTTGGGGATACTGATTTTGTCGCCGCTTTTGTCTGTGCCGACATCCTCTTCCAGCTGAAAGCGGATCGCGTCCTTCATTTCATTAATTACAACCGCATTAAATGTTCTGCCGTCGGTTGTTTTTACGGTGACATTGCCGGGATTAAACCAGTCGCTGAAGATAAGAAACAAAATCATACAGGAAAGAAACAGGGCTGTTTTACCAATATGCCTTTTTGGCTTTTCCGGCTCCGGCATCTGCATCGCTGCTTGTGCCTTTGCCTTTTCTTCTTTGCGAAAGATGACTGCCATAAGAATACCGATAATAACCGCAAAGGATATTGAGCCAACAGCACGTGCGACGCCGATTTCGAAGCCCAGAACACGTGCGGTAAGAAAAATTGCCAGGATATTTATCGCAGGCCCTGAATATAAAAAGGCCGATGCAGGCCCAAGACCTGCGCCGAGCTTATAGATACCTGCAAACATCGGAAGCACACTGCACGAGCAAACGGCCAAGATACAACCTGATACCGATGCGACGCCGTAAGCCAAAACCGGGTTGGCCTTCGGGCCCAGATACCGCATTACAGAGCCTTGTGAAAGAAATGTAATTATTGCGCCTGCTATGAACAGGGCAGGCACAATGCAGGCTAATGTGTGATTGCGGATATACCACTGAAGCAGACGAAACGATTCGGCTATTGCCTGCTGAATCTTTGGATTACCTAAGGGCAGAAAATAAAAAATCAAAAAAATGGCAGCCAAAACAGCGAATATTTTCAGTTCTTTTTTGGAATCCATATTGCGGCCTTTGATTATAACACCCTCGACAGTTTTTTATTGTCTTTGACCTGCTGTTTTAAGACGTCGGTCACGCAGGAGAGGAAATCGGGTATGCACCGGCATTTGAGCCTGTAAATAACGTTCAGGCCATCCTTGCGGGATTCGAGCAGGCCGGCATTTATCATAATAGACAGGTGTTTCGATACGTTCGAGCGTTCCGAGCCGACAAATTCGGCTATATCGCAGACGCACTGCTCGCCGTCTTTTAAAAAGTGGGCTATCGCTATCCTTATCGGGTGGCCGAGCGCCTGAAGTATGTCAGCCTGCCTCTCGCAAAGCATCATCTTGTCTTTACTTAACATAAATTACCCTTTCAATCAATGAGTATGTGATTATATACTCACATAGTAATATAGTGTTCGCTGCGTTGTCAAATAAATTTTTCTCGATTTTTTCGCCGAAGCAGGTTAAAATCCGGTCGTTTCTTTTGGAATTATATAAAGGAGATTGTTATGAACTACAGGATTTTCGGCAAAACCGGTTTCAAAAATTCAGAAATCGGTATCGGCTGCTGGCAAATCGGCTCCTGCTGGGGCGATATACCCGAAAAAACCGCTGAACAAATCCTGAACGCTGCTTATGAAGCCGGCACAAACTTTTACGATACCGCCGACGTTTATGGCAACGGCAAAAGCGAAAAGTACGTCGGCAAATTCATAAAGGGTAAATCGGACGTCTTCGTCGCAACCAAGGTTGGTCGTTCCGATACAACGTATCCCGATAAATACAGCGAAAAAAATGTCACCCTTTGTGTCGATGGCTCTTTAAAAAGACTCGGCGTTGAATCGCTTGACCTGCTTCAGCTTCACTGCGCTCCGCAGAATATTTTGGAGCAGGGGGATATTTTCCAGATTATGCGGAAACTCAAAAAGGCGGGCAAAATCAAAAACTGGGGCGTAAGTGTCGAATCAATAGATGAGGCCCTCGTCTGTTTGCAGCAGCAGGATTGCATCTCGCTGCAGATTATCTTCAACATCTTCCGCCAGAAACCGATTGATACGATTTTCGAGCAGTGCAAAAAGCAGGACGTCGCCCTTATTATTCGTCTGCCCGTTGCTTCAGGACTGCTTACGGGAAAGCTGACGAAGCAATCAACCTTTGCTGAAAGTGACCATCGCAATTTCAATCGCGATGGCCAGGCCTTCAACGTCGGCGAGACCTTTGCGGGCCTGCCCTTTGAAAAGGGTATCGAGTTAGCCGACCAGGTGAAGCAGTTTGTGCCGAGGGAGATGACGATGGCACAGTTTGCATTGCGGTGGATTTTGGATTTCGATGCTGTTTCGGTTATTATCCCCGGCGCAAGCAAACCGCAGCAGGCGATTGACAACGCCAAAGCCTCTGATTTCCCGCCTTTGGATAAGGAATTACACGAAAAACTCAAAGACTTTTATGAAGAGAAAATTAAGCGGCACATCCGCGGCCCGTATTAATTTGCCACAGAGAAAAATTGGCCACAAAGACACCAAGACACAAAGAGAAAATAGACCGGATAATCCGCCGCGGCGGACTGGCTTCTGAATTTCGGAGATCCGCCATTCGTGTGGCGGACGGGATCCTGGATTCTGTTTTTTAAATACTTGTAATTGTGTTATGAATTTGTATAATTGCCGCGGCAATTTGAGGAGATTCAGCTATTGATTTTGGCCGGCTGAAAATGGCTGGTCGGCGATGTAATTAAACACCACCCCCTCCCATTTTCAGACGCCGCTTGAGTTGAGGCCTGCTTTTGACATAATGGGTTATGGAACACCGATTATCCGCACTTGTCGCTAGGTTATAAAACACCTTGTGCATTTGAGATAACACCTTTTGCAGTAAGCACTTACGGATTTATTTTGCTGAATACGCTCGGTTTAATATTTTTGATTTAACCATCCAGATAATGCTTCTTTTACGCTCGGTTTTGGCCGATATATTTTTAAGTAAGGTTGTAATTCTAAATGGGGTTGTTATACAGACATATTTCAAGACTGATTCAGGAAAACTACAGTAGAGCTTTAGTTTATTTGCGGACGCAACGAATGGGGGCGCGGACGGCAATACTGATGAAGGTGTAGAAATACAGGCCTTTAGCTTTCTATTTAGGAAGGAAATATGCGGAGAAAAATAAGAACAGCGTCAAAAACCAAAACAAAGATTATACCTGCGGTTTCCAAAACAACATCTGAAGAACTGGTCACCACCAACGAGGAGCTGAAGAACCGTAATACGTCATCCTCCCTCTTAAATAATGACTTGGTAAATTTACTTGGCAGTATCAATATGCCGATAATAATGATGGAGACAGACTTATGTATACGCAGGATAACTCCTCAATGTGAAAAGGTGCTTAATATAATTTCTTCTGATGTCGGCAGGCCGATAAGTAAAATCAAGCTCAATGTAGATATTCCGGATTTTGAGAAAATACTTTTGGATGTAATAGAGTCCCTTCGTCCGAAGACATTTGAAATACAAAACAGCGAAGGAAACTGGTATTCGGTATATATCAGGCCATACCGCACTTTAGATAATAAGATTAATGGCGTGGTCGCGATTTTTGTTGATATCACCGAGCACAAGAAAGCACGGCAAGCAATCGAGGAAGCCCGTCAATATGCTGAAAACATCCTGGATACAATGCGGGAGCCTTTGATAGTGCTGAATACCGACCTAAGGGTAATCTCAGCCAACAAATCCTTCTATCGGGCCTTTAGGGTTGTTCCTAATGAAACCGAAGGCCAGTTCATTTATGATTTGGGCAACCGGCAGTGGGACATTCCCAAGCTGCGACAGCTTCTGGATGAGGTCCTTCTCAAGAACAGAGCCTTTGATAACTACGAGATTGAGCACAAGTTCGAGACCATCGGAACGAAAACAATGCTTTTTAATGCCCGGCGCATTGCCGCTATGCGGATGATACTTATTACTATTGAGGACATCACCAATCGCAAGCAGATGGAGAGGGAATTAGCGCGGACGAAGGAAGAAGAATTTAAAGCTATTTTTGACAACGCAGGGGAAGGAATACTGATAGCCGATACAGAAAGCAAGAAATTTTATATTGGTAATAATGCAATTAGCCGGATGCTTGGTTACAGCCTGGAAGAGATTAAAAATTTGAGCGTTATGGATATTCATCCCAAAAAAGATGTCTCTTATGTTATGGACCAATTTGAAAGGCAGGCAAAAGGAGAATTTAACTTATCCAGAGATTTGCCGGTAAAGAGAAAAGACGGCAGCATTTTTTATACTGACGTTAATGCAACAACCATCGCAATTGCCGGGAAGAAATATCTAATGGGGTTTTTCCATGATGTTACTGAGCGCAAACAGATAGACGAAAAGGCGAGGCGTATGGAGGAAATAAAAACCGCTACAGAGATAAAAACGAAATTTACCTCTATGGTTTCGCATGAGCTCAGAAGCCCGCTCGGAACTATCAAAGAAGGCATAAATCTTGTTTTAGAGGGCCTGGCGGGAAATATCAATGATGAACAAAGGGACCTGCTGGGTACGGCGAAAAAGAATACCGACAGATTGGGACGTTTGATTAATAATGTTTTGGATTTCCAGAAAATAGAATCAGGAAAAATGGAGTATGATATTCGGGAAAACGATATTAATGAGGTAGTGCTGGAAGTCAATAAAGCCATGAATCTTTTGGCAAAAGAAAAAGGTCTGGATTTGGCAGTAGATGCAGGCGATAGCATGCCCAGGGTAAGGTTTGATAAAGACAGGATTATTCAGGTGCTTACTAATCTGGTGAGTAATGCTATAAAATATACCAAAAAAGGAAATATTACTATTAGCACGAAGGGGGAAGATAGTAAGGTACATATAATCGTGCAGGATACCGGCGTGGGTATTAAAGCCGAAGATATACACAAGCTTTTTTGTGCCTTTGAGCAATTAGACAGCACAAGAGATAAGAATATAGGCGGCACAGGCCTGGGGTTGGCAATTTCCAAAGAGATAGTCCTTGCCCATAAAGGAAAAATATGGGCAGAGTCAGAAGTGGGTAAAGGCTCAAGTTTTAATTTTATTCTGCCCATTCCAGAAATGGGGTAGTGTGAGCAATACGATTTTGATAATCGTAGAAACAAGGGGGGTCCCATGAATAAAAATATACTGATTGTTGACGACGAGCCTGATTTGCTAAAAGTTATATCACTTAGATTAAAGAAGACAGGCTATGAGGTATTGGGCGGTGTAGACGGCCGGGAGGCACTGGCTATGGCTCGCCAATTTGTACCTGATTTGATAATTCTTGATGTGTTTCTTCCGGGGATTAAAGGCGATGATGTTGCCCGAATATTGAAGACGGACGACGAACTAAAGCATATCCCAATAATTTTAATCTCTGCAACTGCCACAACTCTTGATGAAAGGGCCATGGACAGCGGAGCGGACGCTTATCTTACCAAGCCGTTTGAACCTGAAGAGTTAGTCGGCATGGTAAAAAATGTCCTGGATAAGATAGAGGGGCAAGAATTGATAGAAATAGGATACCAGGGTGACCACTAAAAATTAACAAGGCTTTAACTGGCGAGGTGATATCATGAAGAAAGTACTTATTGTCGACGATGAAAAAGATGTCTTATGGATGCTTGGTAAAAGATTAACGGCTGAAGGATATTTTGTTATTACTGCGACTAACGGCAAGGATGCCATAACTTTAGCAAAATCGAAACATCCTGACATTATTATACTTGATATAATGATGCCGGGGATAGGTGGCGGGGAAGTAGCGGCAGAGTTGAAGGAGAATCCCTCAACCAGCAGTATTCCTGTGATACTTTTAACTGCTCTGCTTTCAAAGGCAGAGGAGGAAGGATACGACTCAGTGGTTGGCGGCAATATTACTCTTGCCAAGCCTCTTGATGCAGAAAAATTATTAGATCTGATGAAAAAGCTTTTCGATGGTGCGGCAGTTTTGTAAAAGCTGTATTTATCAGCCTCTAAAAATTAACAATGCTTTAACTGGAGAGGTGATATCATGAAGAAAATACTTATTGTAGACGACGAAAAAGATGCCCTGTTGATGCTTGGTAAAAGATTAACAGTTGGAGAATATTCTGTTATTACTGCGACTAACGGCAAGGATGCCATAGCTTTAGCAAAATCGCAACACCCTGATATCATTATACTCGACGTGTTAATTGCGGATATGGACGGACCTGAGATTAATAGAAGACTGAAAGAAAACTCTGGAACACGGGATATTCCCGTTATATTTCTTTCCGGAATGTTGCCGAAGCGAGAGGATGACGAGGGTGGCCGTATTGTAGCTGACTACCTGTGGTTTGACAAACCTTACGACATTTTAAAGCTGATGACCGCGATTGAAGAGCTTCTTGAAAAAAAAGAAAGTCTTTCTTAATGATAAAGGAAACCTAACATGGATAAGAAAATTGCTGTTCTGATAATCGAAGATGAAACAGATCTTAGAAAGATGTTAGAGTATAGGTTGACTATAAGCGGCTTTAAGGTCTATTCGGCGGCTGACGGCTCGGCAGGTCTTAAGATGGCTAAAGAAAAAATACCGGACGTAATTCTGTTAGATTGGGTAATGCCGAAGATGAACGGGTTGGAAGTTCTCTCAAAGATCAGGCATGATAACACAACAAAGGATATAATCGTATTTATGCTAACAGCTAAAAACATGATGGATGATGTATCAACTGCACTTGCTAACGGTGCTAATGACTATATTTCAAAGTCTGTTGACGGAGCGGATCTGGGCCAAAGGATTATGAGCATGCTTGAAGTGGTTAGATAACAAAAAAAGACAGATAGAAGGAATCGTTTGCAAAGTGAAGTAATGGCTATTACGTATAAGCAGCAAGTCTTAAGTTCTGTGTCTATATTAATCTGGTGTTAATCAGTCCGTTTCGCCTGGGCAGACGGCGGAGAATAAAAAATCAAAAACCCTCTATGTGCTTTGCAGTCTCGGCGGTGGAAAAATCCGGTTAATCCTGTAATCCTGTCTATTTTCTGAGACCTCTGTGGCATAATTATCTTGACTTTTGCCTCAATTTATGGTATCATCTAATCTTTAATAATGGGAGTCAGGGTTATGAAAGTAAGGTTTTTAATTTTGCTGGTTTTGGCGGCTATTACCGCTGTTTCATTGGCGCAGAATCCGCAGGTTACGCTGCAAATTTCGGGGGCTGTCAACGGCAATATTGTTATAGAGCTTAATGCCGCTGAAGCGCCCGTCACAACCGTTAATTTCATCAACTATGTCAAAAGTGGTTTCTATAACGGCTTGATATTCCACCGCGTCATAAACAACTTTATGATTCAAGGCGGCGGCTATGACCCTAACCTTGTTCTAAAAACACCGGGGCCGGCAATCATCAATGAAAGTTCGAATGGTCTTTCAAATGTTCGCGGCACTGTTGCTATGGCAAGAACGCCGGTACCTAATTCCGCAACGTCCCAGTTTTTCATAAACCAGGCTGATAACACCGCTCTGAACTACGGCGCTATTGCTTATGACGGCAGCAATGAACCGTACATTAAAGTTGGTTATTGTGTATTCGGCAGAGTAATCAGCGGAATGAATGTTGTCGATGCTATCGCTGTACTGCCGACGACAACAGAAAAGGGACTGTCCAACGTACCGGTAAATGATGTTATCATTCATAATGCCTCAGTAACTTTAGATGCGCCTGTATGCATAGTAAAGCTGGAAGGCGATATTGACGGCGATTGCAATGTGGATTTTGCAGATTTGGCCATGCTCGCCGCAAACTGGCTGGAATGCAATTCGCTATCAGCGGCCTGCAAGTAAGTTCTGTGGCTTATTTTTCGCAGAAGGGAAACAATTCGCAATCCTGGCACTCTTTTCGTAATTTGCCTGTGCAGTTTTCGATTATGCCGATGCGCGATAGTGAAAAATCGTATTTGGCCGGGTCAGCGGGCTCAATCCTCTGAAAACTTTCCGTAATTTCAACAGCGGCTTTCAGTGTGATTGTCTGTCTTTTATACAGGCCGAGAATTTTGCAAAGCCTGGCCATATGAACATCGATTGGCACAATCAGTTTCGATTTATCAATCGATTCCCACAGGCCGGTATCAACGTCATCGCTGCGAACCATCCAGCGCAAAAACATATTCAGCCTTTTGCAAACGCTGCCGTTGGCGGGGCTTGCCAGCAGGAACTGAAAACCCTTGCTTACCTTTTGCCCCAGCCTGTTTTCGTACATCAGATACAGGCGGTCACAAAAATTCGTCAAGGCTGGTATAATTGTTGAATCCTCGCTGCTGTAGCCGGCTGCGAAAAAATTTTCTATGCTGCCGTATTCTTTCAGGACGATTTTCAGCAGCTCAAGTAAATAGGCAATATCTTTGCCGGTATTGAAGCGGTGTTTGAAGCCGGCAAGGCTTTCTCTTTTTGTCTTGTTAAAATTCAAAGTAAAATCGAAAGGGCTTTTGCCGATTATCGCAAAAAGTTTGTTCAAATCGTTTTCAATTTGTTCGACTCTGCCATAAGCGAGCGTTGCGGAAAGCAATCCGGCGATTTCCCTGTCGGCCTTTGTCTTGTATTTATAAACGAATTGCAGGGGGTCGGGCGGGATCCGGCTGCGGCGGTTATATTTTCGATACAGCCTTTCGAGGATTTCTTTCAAATTTTTTTCATTCATAATAGCCTGATACCTTTATTCGATTGAGAATTATCTTACGGATGTGGTTTTCGATTGCAAGTGAATAGACTATTCGGTGCGGCGAAAAGTACAGATGCTACAATTTTTTCTCAAATTGTGAATCTTATGATATTGACAATACAGGGGCTTACCTGCTATGATTAACGGCTTGAAATTTGGAACGGGGCCGTAGCTCAATTGGCTAGAGCATCGGACTGTCGATCCGAAGGTTGAGGGTTCGAGCCCCTTCGGCCTCGTTATAGCAAAAGGAGCCACTTTTACAGTGGCTTTTTTTATTGCCGCAGGTGTTTGACGTCAGCGGAAGTGGCACAATCGCCAAAACCGATTTACGAGCATATATATAGACTTTCAAGGTGAAATAATGTTTGGCACGAAATTATGGATTACATAATTCCCCAGAGTTGCACCAAAGAGTCTCGTTTGGCTCTCGGTTAGGTTTCGGTTGCTTCTCGGCCACTTCATAAGTCTTTATTTGACAAGTATAAACCATTTTAGCTACAATACTTGCAAAAGCCCGAAAAGGTTTTCTATTCTGCAGGCCACAGGTTCGAATTCTGTCGGGCGTATTCACAGGATTTTGTGTATTAGCTGAAGCAAACAACATATTCTTAAAGGGGCTTATCGTGCGGAAAAACTGGAAAAATATTTCTTTATGCGGACTCACCTTTATACTTTTTATCACTGGAAAAAATATTTTTGCAATGCCAACCACAATCTCCAGTCCCGGCGGCAGCCTGAAGGTCCTCTTCCAAGTGGATTCTGAAGGCAAACCTCTCTATTCTATTCAACTGAACGATAAAGACGTCCTGAAACCTTCATCGCTGGGCTTAATCCGGGACGACCAGTCCTTCGACAAATCGCTCACTCTGGAAAAAACTTCAGGCATCGAAAAAGTTGAAGATGCCTATACGATGCTGCTCGGCAAGAAAAAAAATTGTTCCTATCAGGCTAACCGCTGCACTTTTACTTTGAAGAACAGCGCCGGCCGGATTATGCAGATTATTTTTCAGGTTTCCAATGACGGCGTCGCATTTCGTTATGCCTTCCCGGAGGTCTCGGCAAAAATAGTTTCAATCACACGGGAACAAACCAGTTTTGCCTTTGCGCCGAATACCGTCTCCTGGCTTCATCCGATGCAGCCCGGAAAAACAGGCTGGTGCAGAACTCAGCCTTCCTATGAAGAATACTACACAATCGAACAGCCTGTCGGTGCTCCTTCGCCTGAGGGTGAGGGCTGGTCTTTTCCGGCCTTGTTCAAAACAATCGATAATATCTGGATTCTTATATGCGATTCGGATGTCAATGAATCCTATTGTGCTGTTCGTCTGGGTCACGACTCTGCCGGCGGCGTGTATAAAATCGCATTCCCGCATCCTGAAGAGCACCGTGGAAAAATCGACCCCGTATCGCCGGAAATCACTACGCCATTTGCATCTCCCTGGCGTGTCCTGATTATCGGCCAAAAGCTTAATACGCTGGTCGAATCTACACTGATGACGGACATCGCCTCACCCTGTAAAGTTCAAAACACAGGTTTCATTAAGCCGGGCAGGGCCGCATGGCACTGGCTTCGATACGGCGACAATAGCGCCACTTTACAGGTTGCGGAATCTTTTCTCGATTTTGCCGCAAAAATGAAATGGGAATATATCCTCATCGATGCCAACTGGGATAAATTTATCGGCTATGAAAAAATGGCGGACTTTGTCAAGAAAGCCGCTTCCAAAAATGTCAGCGTCATCCTGTGGTATAATTCCAACGGCCCCTGGAACGACGCACCGATGGGACCAAAAGACAAGATGCACGAAAGCGCTATTCGCAGAGAGGAATTTGCAAAACTTCGGGATATGGGTGTTCGGGGCGTCAAGATAGATTTCTTTGGCGGTGATAAACAGGCCACGATGAAACTTTATCTGGATATCCTCAAGGACGCCGCCGATTACGGCATCCTCGTTAATTGCCACGGCGCCACCATACCGCGAGGCTGGCAGCGAACCTATCCCAACCTTGTTACGATGGAAGCCGTCAGGGGAATGGAATACTGCACATTCGAGCAGGCCAATGCCGACCGTCAGCCGCAGCACTGCTGTGTCCTGCCGTTCACCCGCAATGTAATCGGTTCGATGGATTTTACGCCTGTTGTTTTTAATCCGCGCATTCGCGGCGTGAACCTGCAAACCACTTTGGCGTTCGAGCTGGCATTATCTGTCGTATTCGAATCCGGCGTGCAGCACTTCGGCCTTGTGCCTGATGAATACAGCCTGATGCCGGACTTTGTCGTTGGCTTTCTGCAAAATGTCCCGACCGTTTGGGAGCAGACGCGATTGATAGATGGCTACCCCGGCGACTTTGTTGTAATCGCACGGAAATCACGCGACAAATGGTACATCGCCGGCATTAACGGAACTGACCGGAAAAAAGAGCTTTCGCTGGATTTATCTTTTCTGCCGGCTGAAACCAAAGCAACCCTTATCACCGATGGCCCCGAAAGGAGTTTTACCCGAACTGCGCTTGAAAAAGACGCCGCTCACAGGCCGATTGTCACCTTGCAGCCGCACGGCGGCTTCGTAATTGTCACCGACTGATTTAGCCACAGATTTCATCCGCCTGCGGCAGACCTTCGGCACACAGACCACAGAGAAATTTAACCACAGATTAACACAGATTTTCACTGATTAAAAAAGACTCTCGACTTTAGACTTACGACCTGTCTATTTACTGCTTGCGGAAAGGACTTTCACACTTAATTTAAGGCTCATGATATGTAATATGCCTCGGATGAAGTATGATATTTGAAAGATGAAGTGTGATATACGATGTATGATGCTCAATATACGAAATATGATGTTTAATATGCGGAATATCACACTTGATATGTGATATATGAAGCTTAATATGCGGCGGATGATGCTTCATATGCGACAGATGAAGCTTAATATTTGAAATATCAAGCTTCATATTCGAAAGATGAGACTTAATATTCGACTTATGAAGCCTCATATAAGACAGATGAGGTCGATTATGCGGACGGTAATGGTCTTTCAGTATAGATAAGCTGTTTTTGACTTAAAAATCGCAATTTAATAGTGAAAGCGAAATTCCCGTTATAAGACGAAGTTTTGGCGGGTCACGGGCGACGGGCGAATGCTTTAAGTCTTCACAGAAAACGGGGCTAAAACCAATTTTGGATTTTAGCTTTTGGATTTTGGATTACGAGATTTTAGCGATGGACAAAAGACTCAGAGATCAGATTTACCACTATTACATGTTTCACATAATGTTTGGAGATTCTCGAATACAGTTTCTCCTCCGTTGGTATAAGCTAAAATATGATCCGCATGCAGTATAACACCATGCTTGGCTGGACTGCGTCCACATCCTTTGCACGTAAAATTGTCGCGCACAAATACACGCCACCGAAGTTTGTTGGGAACCGATCTACCAGTCCTATGAACAATAATTAGCTGGGTAGATTCTTTGCTGGGAATAGCAACAGGAACTTCATTTTCAACAAGTTCACTTGGAACTTGAGAGACACTTGGCGATTCGGAAATTGGTGGTGGTTCGAGCGCGGAATCACTATTCCGATCTTTGCAAAATGCGTGCACCGCTTTCGTCCAACTTCCAAATCTCCCCGCGTAGCAGACAGCTGAAAACTTTCCTTTTTGACTCATTTCCTGAAAGGTTGGTTGTCGTCCAAACTGTTCCCACAACCGCTGAATTTCATCAAACAGTTCGTACTCAGAGTATTTCTGCTGTCTGCCGGACAAACTTCCTGCGGCGTTGACGGCTTTCGTCCAGCTTCCAAAGTGTGACTGGAAAGGTTTACGTGAATAAGTCCCACCATTGGCTTTGTATATGTGGTAGGTCAACACAACTTTGGGTGCTTTCGCGGAAACTCTTCGCAACTCATCAAGCAAAATCTTCTTCGTTACACATGTTCCACTTTTTCCCTGGATATGCACTCCCTTGGCGCTGCAAAAGGCTTCAATAGCCTTCGTCCATGAACCGAAACGCGTTTGGTATGTGCTCCTGCTAATTGACGATAATTGCCGAAATTCAGTAGCAGTAGGACGCCGTCCTTTCAATTGCCATATGCGATAAATTTCCTTGAACAAATCGTCTTCAGTTAGACTTGCGAATGCTTTTCGTCGCTGGGCGTAGGCGCTGACTTGCACATGTACAATGCGCGGCTGTTTCTTCGCACCAATTGAAGCCAAAGCACCCTCCCAACTCACGCCGAGAATGGATTTAACAGTTTTTACACTATAAGCACCTCCGTTTTTTTGATAGAAGTCCTGACTAAACCAATAACCATCCGTACGTGCCAAAACCTCACGGAGATTGGCTTTGACTTGATCGGAAGTGTATTTTTCAGTGTAGGTGAAACCTGCCTCTCGCACCGCTTGCTCATAACTCCCAAATTTTATTGTTATCGTTATCGGATGCAATCTGGCAACACGAGCAAATTCCCTACGACTTGGAACAACCCCTCCACAATCCTCAAAAACTACCCGCTTTATCTCTTGGATGATGTCCGATTTGGAATATCCAGCTAATCGCTTGGGTTTAAATCGCATATAACCTGTTGTCCTTGGATTTTTCTTCTGCCTAACAATGCTTATACAGTCTGTATAAAATGGGGAACAGACTGTTTCTATCAGTATAACAAGTTCCCGTTGCCTCTGTAATATGATATCAATTTCTTGAGTTTCAACCCGAAAAAGTACAATGGTTCCTTTTCTTCCTTCACCAATAGAATCAGGTCACGGGTTCTTCAATACCTTTGCTGCTGTACGACTTGCAAATTCCATTATAATTTCGTAACCAGCCATGCTACATTTTTTCCAGATCTGCCTTATCCTCATCGCCGAAAGCTCGGCCTGTGGTACATCCCTCGCAATATTATTAATGTCTTGCTTAATAGTCTCCTTTTCTTTTTCGTCAAGATTTCCAAACTCCGTTAAAATCTGAATAGCTGTAACAATCTTGCTCTCCGTCCAAGGATATGATTTACCACAATTACGACAGTAGGAAGGAACATCAGCGTCTATCTGAGAAACCATCTTCTGACCAGTCCTACCGCCAAAATAATCCTGACTAACTCCAATCTGAGCACCCTGAATTTCTTCGCCACAACATAGGCAAGCAGTTATGGTAGAAGCACCGCATTCTTGACAAAATTTCCTTCGTTTCTCCGGGCTGATATTATAACAATCAGTTATTTGATGTCCATTCTCACAGACTTGTTGCACATCGTAACTTTCTGACATTTATCAATCCTTTCACCCTAAAAAACCTCGTAACCAAGTATTCCAATTTCATAATAATATCAAAATTTTAAATATGCGAAGACCTCTGCTGGATGACAATGTTGTTAGACAAAGGTGTTGTTTCCTCATAGCCGTTTCTCCAGCCTTAAAAAGACATTATATCGTTAAACTGGAAAGAAAAGCAAGTATCTTTATTAAATCCGTGTCAATCCGTGTTAATCTGTGGCTAAATTAGTATTTAGTCGTTAGTATTTAGTATCCAGTATTTAGNNGTATTTAGTATTCGGTATTTAGTCCGCTTGCGGTGGATTATCCTGTCTAATTCCTTCTTTTGCCGGCTTAAAACCGGCCTGCTTTTTGATTTTTTCCGAATGGCAAATTAAGCATTCTCCCTATATCTATAATAAGTGAGCGGATGCGATAATAGCCAATCAGAAGTAAGAGTGCCATAACAAAAAGTATTGCGGATAAAGTATGCGGATAATTAGGAACTAAATTATGGTGAAGACTACGATTGCTCAAAAAGCCACACCTTGGTATGTTTTGAATTCCCCTGAAATCGGCGGGGCGTTTCATGATTTTTACGAGGCCTGCCTTAACGAAGGCGTTCTCGACAGGAAAACCAAAGAACTGCTGGCGCTTGCCCTCGCCTCGGTATTTCGCTGCCCGCACTGCACCGAGTCGCACATAAAGGCGGCTCTCGAAGCAGGCGTATCCAAAGAGGAAATAACAGAGGCTTTGCTTATCGCCGCTGTTGAAGGCGCCGGCACGCAGCTTGCCTGGACAAGCGAAACTTACCTGAAGTATTTGTCAACGCCGGGTAAAAAGTAAGCCCTGTTAGAGAGCTACGCTTCAAAGGTTTAGTATTCGCCTTCGATTTGCCGAAATCTGTGCGGCTCTCTAACAGGGTAAGCCCTGTTAGGGAATCTGCCGGAAGGCGGAATGGAAAACAGCCCGCCTGCGGCGGGTTAAGGATAGAGGTGCATTATGCTGGCAAGAGAAATTATGAGCAGTAAATTAGAGAAGATAGGCTTCAATGCGACAATCTGCGAGGCAGCCGAGAAGATGAGGTTAGCCGATATAGGTTTTCTTCCCGTCGAGAGGGCAGGCAAAATTGTTGGAATTGTCACCGACAGGGATATTGTCGTAAGGGCGATTGCATACCATCTCAATCCCGATACGACGGCGGTGGGCAAGGTAATGACGTCCGATGTTGTCTATTGTTATGACAACGATGATCTTGAAGAGGCCGAGGAAATCATGGAGGAAAAACAGATACGCCGGCTCGTTGTTCTCAACAACGATGATATGCCGGTGGGCGTCTTATCGCTGAGCGATTTTGTGACCAAGGCGAAAGATGAAAATCTTGCATGCAGGGCCATGGGAAAGATTTGCGAGTCTGTCGGCTCAAAATGGTAATTTATCGCTCGAACCGGCTGGCATTGTTTCGCACAGCGGCAGCGAGGAATGGGTGATGGGGCGTTTAGACTGCAATTTGGCGATAGGGGGACTAAAGGCTATCTGGGTTTTTTTCAAAAAGGGTCTAAGGAAATTGCCTAATTGGTTATCTGTAAAACTTCCTATATTCACCATCTTCTGCATTAACACTAAGCAAATTGCCTATTTTTAATGCCGGATGATAGGCATATTTTGGTCTTATTGCTGCGGATTACCTTGCAGAATCCCGAAAAAAAAGATAAAATAATGATGTTTTGTAGTTTTCGGTTTTAAGCCTTTGTTTGAAGTTTATAGATGCCTATGAGACAAGCCGGCTTTAGCATTCTTGGGTGTATGAAGAAGAGTTTCCTTTTGTGTCTGTTTTTCATTCTATGAAGATAAATTCGAAAGACTATTTACGCTACTTATATGCTCTGCTTGCGGTGCCGTTAGTCATTTTGCTGCGATACGCACTGATGCCGCTGATAGGTCCCGGCATACCGTATATCACGCTGTTTCCCGTGTCGATTGCTGTAGCTTTGCTTGCCGGTATGGGACCCGCAATACTGACTGGTTTTCTTGGTTCAATAGCGATAGATTACTTATTCATCGAACCATTATATGCCATAGAATTCGACCTTCCCAGTATTTCCAGAATAGCGGTTGTGATTCTAACCAGCGCCTTTGTTGGTTACGTAGGCGAGGTGCTGCGGGCCGCGCGTGCAAAGGCAGAGCAGCAGGCCCTGGCATTGCGCGATAGCCAGGCAGATCTTAATCGCGCTCAGACTGTTGCTCATACCGGAAGCTGGCGATTGAATGTGCAGCTAAATGAGCTTACCTGGTCGGACGAGTCATATCACATATTCGGCGTTCCATCTGGAATAAGTCTGACATACGAGTCGTTTCTTTCCTGTGTCCACCCTGACGACAGGGAATATGTCGATAAAAAATGGAAAGCGGCCTTGAGCGGCGAAAAATACGATATTGAACATCGAATAATCGTGAATGGCAAAATCAAGTGGCTCCGTGAAAGGGCGGAACTGGAGTTCGACAAGCAGGGCACACTGCTCGGCGGCTTCGGTACCGCAACGGATATCACCGCGCGCAAGAAAGCACAGGAGGCGCTGCAGGCTTCGGAAACCCGTTATCGAAGACTTTTTGAGGTGGCTCGTGACGGGATACTAATTCTGGATGCGGACTCCGGGCAGATAGTTGATGTTAACCCGTTCGTAAAAGATATGTTAGGATACTCTCACGAGGAGTTTTTGGGTAAGAAGCTCTGGGAGATTGGTCTTTTTAAAAATATTGTGGCATCAAAAGAATCTTTCCTCGAATTACAAACTAAGGGATTCGTCCGCTACGAAAACCTGCCGCTCGAAACAAAAGACGGACGCCATATATCGGTAGAGTTCGTGAGCAACGTATATTTAGTTGACCGCAAGAAAGTAATCCAATGTAATATTCGCGACATCACAGAGCGCGTAAAAGCCGAGGAGGCGCTGCGTAAGGCACACGATGAACTGGAGTTGCGGGTCAAAGAGCGAACATCTGATTTGGATGAAACAGTGGCGGAATTGGAAGACCAGGTGCAGCAGCGTATTGCCGCTGAGGAAGCACTGCGTTCTGCGTCGCTATATACACGCGGCCTGCTCGAAGCCAGCCTCGACCCTATGGTGACTATCAATCAGGATGGAAAAATTACCGACGTCAACAGGGCAACCGAACTGGCGACAGGTGTTGCCCGTGATGAAATTATCGGAAGTGATTTTTCAGACTTTTTTACCGAGCCGCAGAAGGCGAATAATGGTTATCGCAAGGTTATCTCGGAAGGTTTCATGAGGGATTACCCCCTTACGATTCGCCACGTTTCGGGCAGTACAACTGATGTGCTTTATAATGCCACTGTCTATAAAGATGAGGCAGGTCAGGTTCAGGGCGTTTTCGCTGCCGCCCGCGACGTCACCGCACGCAAAGCTGCTGAAGAAAGACAGGGCTTTACAAATTCGCTGCTTGAATTGTTTGCGGCAAAGTCTTCGCGGAAGGAATATCTCGATTCGACGGTCGAAGTGGTCCGTAACTGGAGCGGCTGTGAATTCGCGGGTATCCGCATAAAAGACGCCGATGGAAACATTCCTTATGAATCTTATGTCGGCTTCGACAAGGATTTTCTGGCATTGGAAAATGCGCTGCACATAGGCAGTGATAAATGTATATGTATGCGGGCTATTCAGCAGGATTTCCAAAGACAGGAGAGGGAATTCATATCTGCGGGCGGTTCATTTTGTTGTAATGACTCGCCGGCATTCTTAAAAGGATTGTCGCAGCAGGATAGAAAGGAATATCGGGGCAACTGCATAAAACGCGGCTTTCAGTCAATTGCGGTTATTCCAATCCGGTATCGCAATGAAGTGTTCGGTGCCATCCACATCGCAGATTATAAAAAGGGGATGGTTCATTTGCAGAACATATATTTCATCGAGACAACCATCTCGCCTCTTATCGGCGAGGCCATACACCGCTTCAACGCTGAATCCGAACTGGAAAAATATCGTCTGCATCTCGAAGACCTGGTTAAACTGAGAACAGATGAGCTTACGCGTTCCAACAGGGATTTGCAGCAGTTTGCCTATGTGGCATCTCACGACCTGCAGGAGCCGCTGCGGATAATAGCGGGTTATACCCAGCTTCTTCAGCATCGTTACAAAGACAAGCTCGATGAAGACGCTAACCAGTTTATTGCCTTCACTGTTGAAAGCACGGTGAGGATGCAGAATCTAATCAACGATTTGCTGTCTTATTCACGCCTTGAAACCAAGGGCAGGGATTTTGAACCTGTTGATTGTCGGGCTGTTCTCGATGAAGTTATACGCACTCTTCAGATGGTAATCGAGGAAAGCGGCGCCGTCATTACTTATGGTAAGCTGCCGACCATTCCTGCTGACCATACGCAATTGTTTCAGTTATTCCAGAATCTTATTGGTAATGCCATTAAATTCCGGAGCGAAAAAACTCCCCGCATACAAATTGCCGCTGAACCTAAAGACGAGCGATGGCTATTTTCGATAAAAGACAACGGGATTGGTATTGCCCCGAAGTATTCGGAGCGTATATTTGTTATATTTCAAAGACTGCATACCCGTGAGAAATACCCTGGCACAGGTATCGGGCTGGCTATTTGCAAGAAAATTGTCGAACGCCATAACGGACGGATTTGGGTAGAGTCGCAGCAGGATAAGGGAGCAACGTTTTATTTTGTAATCTGAATAGTTTAAAGGAAGGAAGCACAATGGAACACAAGAGCGGCAAAGAGATTGAGATTTTGCTGGTCGAAGACAGCGCCGGCGACGTCCGGCTGACCATCGAAGCTTTAAAAGAAGCAAAGGTGCATAATAAGCTTAATGTTGTGCCGGATGGCGTGGAGGCGATGGATTATTTAAATCGCAAAAATGCGTATAAGGATGCCAGTTATCCCGACCTTATCCTTTTGGATTTGAACCTGCCTCGCAAAGACGGCCGTGAGGTGCTGGCAGAAATAAAAGGCGACCCCAAATTAAAGCACATCCCGGTTGTGGTTTTGACAACTTCCCGCTCGGAGGAAGATGTTCTTAAGGCTTATGATTTGCACGCAAACTGCTATATCACAAAACCCGTTGATTTCAGGCAGTTTATGAGCATCGTAAAATCTATTGAGAATTTCTGGCTTTCGGTGGTGAAATTACCGGTACGTAAATAAAATATGAGAGATGCACCCATCAAAATTCTGCTCGTGGAGGATAATTTCGCAGACGCCCGGCTGCTGAGCGAAACCCTCGCCGAAACAGGCAAAAACAAATTTGAAATTGTGCATGTCCAGCAGCTCAGCGAGGCAGCGGAAAAACTTACTGAGCCCGGCTTTGATGCTATATTGCTTGACCTGTCTTTGCCGGACAGCCAGGGTCTTGAAACTCTCGAAAGCGTATTATCGATAGAGCCGGTTCTTCCGATAATTGTGCTTACAGGATTAAATGATGAGAACACAGCTATAAAGGCGGTTCGCAAAGGCGCACAGGATTATCTTGTGAAAGGACAGGGCAGCAATGATTTGCTGATTCGGGTTATAAATTATTCCATAGAACGCAAATTTATTCAGGAAGAGCTGCGAAAAGCACACGATGAACTGGAAACCCGTGTTAAAGAGCGAACAGTAAAGCTTGAAAAAGCGGTCGATGAATTGCGTGATGAAATACTGCGGCGAATCGAGGCGGAAAGAAAAATTCGTGCGGACCAGAGGCAGCTTAGGTCGCTTACTGCCGAGCTGGTATTAGCCGAGGAGCGCGAGCGTCATGCGGCAGCGATGGCGCTGCACGATTCGCTCGGCCCAATCCTTGCCTTTTCAAAAAGGGAGCTTGGCATATTACAAAAATCGGTGCCGCAGGCAGCAGCCGACACTTTGAAAAATATCGGCGAAAATATCACCCAGGCCATAGAGCAGACTCGAAACCTCACCTTTGACCTCAGCCCGCCGGCGCTTTACACCTTCGGCCTTGAAACAGCGGTTGCGGAATTGACCGAGCAGTTCGGTAAAGAGCAAAAACTGAAAATCATCTTCGAAAATACCGATGAGCCAAAGCCCTTAACCGACCACATTAAAATTCTGCTTTATCGCTCCATCAGGGAGATTCTGATAAATATAGCGAAACACGCTGAAGCGAAAGCTGTTCGCGTTAGCTTATCGAGAACTTATGATAAGATAAAAATTGTCGTGCAAGACGATGGAAAAGGTTTTGACGTATCCGGCCTTGAGTCCAGGTCGGCCAGTGCGAAAGGGTTCGGCTTGTTCAGTGTCCGCGAACGCCTTACGCATATAGGCGGCAGTTTTACCATTCAATCCGGCAGGGGCAGGGGGACAGAAGTTGTTTTGCTGGCGCCGCTGGACATTAAAGAAGCCAAAAAGGAGAAATAGATTATGAGCATTCGAATCATACTGGCAGATGACCACGCAGTTTTGCGGCACGGGTTGAGCAAGTCTTTCCAGAACGAAAAAGATATGGAGGTAATCGCGCAGGCGAAAGACGGGCGTTCTACCGTTGAGCTTGCCAGGGAGCTTTCTCCCGATGTGGTGATAATGGATATAGGTATGCCCGACCTTAACGGTATAGAGGCGACTCGACAGATTACCAGCGAATCTCCGAAAATCAAGATTATTGCATTGTCGATGCATTCAGGCAAGAATTTCATAATCGAGATGTTCAAGGCCGGCGCATCAGGTTATCTGTTGAAGGACTGCGAATTCGACGAACTGGTTAATGCCGTAAGGGTAGTGACGGCCAACAAGACATATATCAGCCCTTCGATATCCGATGTGGTCGTCGAAAACTATATGCGTAATTTTCCGGAGAGAAAGGAATCGGCGTTTTCCGTTTTGTCGAAAAGGGAAAGGGAAATTCTCCAGCTTCTTACGGAGGGCAAAACCACAAAACAGATTGCACGAACTTTGCATATAAGCACAAAGACCGTGGAGGTCCACAGGCTCAACATTATGAACAAACTGAAAATAGACAGCATCGCGCAGCTCACAAAATATGCCATCCAGGAAGGCCTTACTGCGCCCGAGCCTTGATAAAGGCCGAAGCTTTTTTCGTACATATTTCACACCGGTTCTGTCCGCACCGGTTATACGCCTCCCAAAATTGAGTAATTGCGAAATCCCAATTAAGCATTCTCCCTATTTCCACGTCCGAAGTAAAAGAGTAAAAATAGAACAAATATAAAATTGTTGTGGAGAAAGGCGACAGAGATTACGAAAATCAGCCAATGGAAAATTCGGGTAATTCTTTAAGGAGCGGATTATGAAGATAAGTATTACCGAAGATTGCGTGGCTTGTGAAAGATGCGTGGAGTTGTGTCCGGAAGTTTTTGAAATGGGCGGCACTTATGCCCAGCCTGAAATTGGACACCGTTCCTCCGGAATATGAAGATGCGGTCAGAGAAGCGGCGGAGGAATGCCCCGTGGCTGCAATTATCATTACTGAATAGCGGCAATCCATTGATAAAAAATAGATACCGGTTAAAAAAACTACAATAATAAACATTTTTTGAAAGGGCAGCAAAAATGAAGAGAGAAATGAAAATTGCGGTTTTGGCGGCGAGTCTTTTGCTTGTCGGGCTTTTCGTTGTGAGCGGCTGTGACAAGTGTTGTATGGGAGGACACGAAAAACATAGAGAAATGGCCGTGGATACAATGCAGAAGGTTTGTCCTGTTAGCGGCAGACCGATTAACACGGAATACTGGACCGAGTACAAGGGTCAGAAGGTATATTTCTGCGGCCCGGGCTGCAAGGCTGAATTTGAAAAGAACCCGGAGAAATATGAAAGCAAGCTGCCCCAGTTTATGAAATAGATCGCCGTTTGCGAGATAATGTTAAGAGATTCGGTTCTGGACGCAGCTAAATGACGTATGATGCCTCCTGCCGAATCTCCGGAATCATAAAGTATTGAGCAATTGCGATATCTTAAAAGTAAGCAATTTGCCTGCTTAATTAAGCAATTTGCCTACTCGACCTTTAGCAACAGCAGCGGTAGATTACACTAAGTAAGTCCGCCGCGGGCGGAATTGTGATAATAATGAAAAGCTAATTACGGCCTAATGAAAAGTTAATATGGTTTGTTTAAGCTATGTGAACCTCGTTTAGAGAACCCCGATGTTCATACCGATTAAAATTTGCGGCTTTCTCTAACGGGGTAATGCAACCAGGGATTAGCAATCGTTAAGGATTGGAATTATGAAGACTTTTATGCTTGGATGGGAGTTTCCGCCATTTATCAGCGGAGGGCTTGGGACGGCCTGCTACGGGCTGACTAAGGCAATGGACAGGCTTGGCATAGAAGTCATATTTGTACTCCCGAAGGTTCACGCGAGTCATTCCGCAGGTAATGTAAAAATTATCGGTAGTCCCGGGGCTGTGGGGGGGATGCCTTCGGCTGGTTTTAAGAATATCAAATTCCGGACAATAGTTTCGCAGTTGAGCCCGTATCTTGACGCCGAGTCATATCATTACAACAAGATGCGTTTGAGTCGGGAGCATTCACAAAAAAAATCTGCCGGCCTGAAACATAGCGGCGATATTGACAATTACGGCCGAAATATCTTTGACGAGGTTCATAATTATGCGGATAAGGCCGTGGAGATTGCTCAAACAGAGGAGTTCGATATTATCCACGCACATGACTGGATGACCTATCCCGCGGCGATTGCCGTTTCGCAGGCAAGCGGCAGGCCATTTGTTGTGCACGTTCATTCGACAGAATTTGACCGGAGCGGCGAAAATATTAATCAGACGGTCTACGATATTGAACGGCAGGGTATGCACGCAGCCGCAAAAGTTATAACCGTGAGCAATTATACGAAAAGCCTGATAGTAAGGCACTATGGTCTTGCGCCGGAAAAAATCGAAGTGGTTCATAATGCTGTCGAGCCGGATGACGACAATTCTTCATCCGCATTTAACGGGAATAAGACCGGTAAAATTGTCCTGTTTCTCGGTCGTATCACGATGCAAAAGGGACCGGAATATTTTGTAGCCGCCGCCAAAAAAGTTCTCGATGTGATACAGGATGTAAAGTTCGTTATGGTTGGTGACGGCGATATGATGCGAAGAACCATCGAACTGGCGGCACAGCTCGGAATAGGCCATAAGGTGCTTTTCGCAGGCTTCCTTCGCGGCGACGATGTGAAAAAAGCCTACCAGATGGCAGACCTCTACGTAATGCCTTCGGTGTCCGAGCCTTTTGGAATATCCTCGCTGGAGGCGATGAGCCGGAACGTTCCCGTCCTGATTAGCAAACAGAGCGGCGTGGCCGAAACGGTTGTGCACGCTCTTAAAGTCGATTTCTGGGACGTCAACGAAATGGCGAACAAAATAGTGGCGGTTCTCAAGAGGCCGCCGCTCCATGCGACACTTTGCAGAAATGGTTTCAGCGAGGCGCATAAGTTTCGCTGGGAAGATTCGGCGATAAAGGTAAGAAAAGTATATGAAGACACTTTGGCATTTTGCAGCGCAACATAATTAAAGGAGGTTGTAGATGGCATCGGTATGTTTTTATTTTCAGGTACACCAGCCCTGGAGATTGCGGCATTACACGGTTTTTGACAGGGACAGCAACTACTTCGATGAACAAAAGAATGCGGAAATCTGCAGGAAGGTCGCGAACAAATGTTATCTGCCGTCGAATTTGCTTATGCTCAAGCTGATTAAGAAATACGGAGGAAAATTCAAGATTTCCTACAGTATTACCGGCGTTGTGCTCGAACAACTCGAACGGTATGCACCGGAAGTTCTGAATACCTTCAAGCATCTGGCTGCTACCGGCTGCGTTGAATTTCTCGGAGAGACCTACTATCATAGTTTAAGCTCTTTGTATTCGAAGGATGAATTTTTCAGGCAGGTAATAGCGCATAAAAAAACGATTGAAAGGCTTTTTGGCCAGACACCCCGAGTCTTCCGGAATACGGAGCTGATATACAACAATAATCTTCCCGCACTCATTGAGGAAATCGGCGGCTTCGATGCGATACTGGCTGAAGGAGCGGACCATATTCTCGGCTACAGAAGTCCGAATTTTGTGTATAGGCCGGTAAATGGCAGCCGCCTGAAGCTTTTGTTGAAAAACTACCGGCTGAGCGATGATATCGCCTTCAGATTTTCAAACAGGGGCTGGAGCCAGTGGCCTTTAACTGCCGACAAGTTCGCGCATTGGGTCAACGCCGTCAACGGCTGCGGGTACGTAGTCAACCTTTTTATGGATTACGAAACTTTTGGCGAGCATCAGTGGGAGGATACCGGCATATTCGAATTCCTTTCGCATCTGCCGGGCGAAATTCTCAAGCACCCGGATAATAACTTCAAGACCCCTTCGGAGGTCGTGGATTCTTTTGAGGCGGTTGATTCGATAGATGTTCCTTATACGATAAGCTGGGCGGATATCGAAAGAGACCTGTCGGCCTGGCTTGGTAATGCCATGCAGACAAATGCCCTGGCGGAGATTTACAAACTCGAAAGCAGGGTCAAAAGCACCGATGACCCGGATATAATCACTGACTGGAGAAAGCTTCAGACCTCCGACCATTTCTACTATATGTGTACGAAGTATTTTTCGGACGGCGATGTCCACAAATACTTCAACCCGTATGATTCGCCGTATGAATCGTATATAAACTTTATGAATATTCTGGATAACCTCGATTATCGCTGCTCTGCTGCCATAGACGCAAAACAACAGCGGCTTATCGCCTGCCCAGGCGGGCAGAGACGGTCAGGCCGCTCTCAAAAAACAGGTAATAAAAATTTATCCGCAGTGGATTTATGTTTTTCTGAAAGGAGCTAAATATGGAAACATCAAGATTTGTAAAAGAGAAATTCAAAGGAAAGCTTGAGACTATAATTCCGAAAATGGGCTCAAGTCAAACGGCTGTGAGCGAGATGAAGTTTTACGGGCCACGCCAGGTTTCGGAGGGGGTTATCTTTTCTGGATTTTATCCGCAGGCTAAAAATGTCCGGCTCGCCGGCGACTTTAACAACTGGCAGCCTGATAAAACTCCGATGCAAAAAGTCGGCGACGGCACCTGGCAGGTAAGGCTGTCTCTCGCCAAAGGAACTTACAAATATCGGCTGGTGGTTGACGGGCGATGGCAGAGTGACCCAAACAATAAAATGACCGAACCGAATCCTTACGGCGAATTGAACTCTGTTATCAAAGTAAGTTAAAGCGGCCGATAAATACCCAGCAGCATTACGGGCTGCTGAAATCAGGGATTGCAGCAATAAGAATGGCAAAGGGAGATATGCTATGAAAATAGTGATTGCGTATTATTCGAGGTATGGCCACGTACTTAAGATGGCCCAGGCCGTCGAAGAGGGGGCGGTATCTGCGGGCGGTGTTGAGGTTATCCTTCGCAGGATACAGGAATTTCCCGAAATAGAAAAGGATATAAATAAAGACCAATATGCAAAACAGGCCTGGGATGAACAGAAAGATATTCCCGTCTGCTCGCTCGATGACCTTGCGCAGGCGGACGGGCTTGTTATAGGTTCGCCGACACGTTTTGGCAATATGACAGCCCAGGTCAAAAAACTGGTCGACTCCACGTCCGGGCTGTGGATGAAAGGCGCTTTCGAGGGCAAACCTGTGGGCTTCTTCACATCTACCTCAACTACTCACGGCGGACAGGAAAGCACTCTGCTTACAATGATGGTGCCTTTTTTGCATCTCGGAATGCTGATAGTCGGCGTCCCTTATTCCACGCCTGGAATGCTGCACGCGGAGGCTCGCGGCGGCTCACCTTATGGCGCATCAACCCTTGCCGGAACAGGAAACAATCTGCAGCCGACAAAAGAGGATTTGGATATTGCCCGCGCACTTGGCCGGCGAGTGGCGGAAGTCGCAAAAAAAGTCCGAAAATAAAAATTGATTAGCAAAGACACTGCGTGAAACCTTGCTGTTTTTATAACAGTAAGGTGTAGCCGTGAGTATGTTCTGCGTTGACCGTTGCCGTTTTTATTTTATCCTTGTGGAAAATATGCCCGTATGATTTTCAAAACTATTTTTGCCCAGCCCGAATATCCTTCGAATTTGAAACCATTGTATGACCTCGCATCCAACCTCTGGACGCTGTGGAACTACGATGCGCTGGGTTTGTTCTACAGGATTGATGCCCAGCTTTTCAGGGATTCAAATCATAACCCGATGAAGTTCTTGTACAGCCTTGACAAAGAAAAACTGGAAGAATTATCGAGGGATGAAGGTTTTCTGTTCGAGCTTCGCGATGTCTGGGATAGATTCCAAAAGTACCTCCAGTATCCAGGCAATTACAAGAAAGGCTGCGACCAGCATTGCCGGCTCGAAAAAGGCGAGACCGTTGCATATTTCTCTATGGAATATGCCCTTCACGAATCAATACCGCTATATGCAGGCGGCCTGGGGGTGTTGGCGGGAGACTTTCTTAAATGCGCTTCGGATTTGAATTTGCCGGTTATCGGCGTCGGCCTTCTTTACAGGTACGGCTATTTTACGCAGTACGTTGACTCGAAGGGTTTTCAGAGCGAGGTCTATGCGCCGCTGGAAGAGCATCTTTTGCCTCTGCGGGAAGTTCGGGATACGAAAAAAGGCAGCCGTGTTTCCATCAATGTAAAAATTCTGGGCGAGGTTGTTCAGGTCAAACTTTGGGAAATTGCCGTCGGAAATAACAGGCTGATACTTCTTGATACCGATATAGAAGAAAATCCCCCGCATCTGCGCGATATCACAAACGAGCTTTATACGAGCAACCGCGAGAAGAGAATACAGCAGGAGATAATACTGGGCGTCGGCGGCGTCCGTGCGCTGGAAGAACTGCGCATAAGCCCGACTCTCTTTCACCTCAACGAAGGCCACGCCGCCTTTGTGGTAATAGGCAGACTGAAAAAACTGATGACCGATGAGAAACTCTCGTTCACCGAGGCAAAGGCCGTAATTAGAGCCTCGACAATATTTACTACGCATACGCCGGTGATGGCGGGCAATGAGAATTTTCTTTCGGATTTGGCAGAGAGGCACCTCGAACCGCTGCTTAAGGAATTCGGGTTGTCTTTCAGGGATGTTGAAACGTTAGGCTACATCAACGGACAAATCGACAGGTTCTGGCAGCCGGCGTTTGCGATTCGCTTCGCAAAATACGTCAACGGCGTTTCGAAGCAGCACACCGAAGTTTCAAAAAAATTATGGCTGGACCTCTTCCCGGGTCAGCCCACCTTAGAAATTCCCATCACACATATTACCAACGGCGTGCATTTGTCCTGGATAAGCCCTTCGTTTATCAACCTGTTAAACAACTACATAGGTCCCGATTATGCTCGCTGCGGAGACAAGGCGGACGTCTGGAAAAAAATATATGATATTCCCGATGACGAATTATGGGAAGAGCATCGCAGAAACAAAAAAGAAATGATAAATTTCATACGAAAATACACCGCCCGGCAGATGGCGGCCAAGGGGTATTCGCGTTTTGTGTCGCGATTGCTGAATCCCGAATATCTTACGATAGTATTTGCCAGGCGTTTTGCCGCCTATAAGAGGCCGACACTGATTCTTAACGACAAGGAAAGACTGAAAAGCATCTTAACGGATGCGGCGGAACCGGTGCAGATTATCTTTGCGGGCAAGGCTCATCCTGCCGACGAGACCAGCAAGAAAATGATTAAAGAGGTAATCGACTTTGCGAAAAATTACCACCTCGAAGACAGGGTAATCTTCCTCGAAAATTACGATATGAACGTGGCAAGGCATCTTTACTGGGGCGCCGATGTATGGCTGAACTCTCCGGCACAGAATATGGAGGCCTCCGGCACAAGCGGTATGAAGGCCGCTATGAACGGGGCTTTACACCTCAGCACTTTTGAAGGGTGGTGGCAGGAAGGTTATAACGGCGCGAACGGCTGGGCCGTCACAGCAGGAATGCTTTATGAAAAAAGCGAGCTGAAAGATACAGCCGATGCAAATCAGTTTTATGATTTTCTCGAACACGAGGCGTCCGCGTTATACTATGAGCGCAACGAGGCGGATGTACCCGAAGGCTGGGTTCGTATGATGAAGGAATCGCTTGTGTCTATATGCCGCAACTTCAATATGAATCGTGTTCTTTGCGAATACTTCAAAAAGTTTTATGTGCCGGCCCGTGATAATCTGGCGCATATTACCGCAGGCGGAAATAAATTATTAAAAGAAGCCGTTGCCCAAGAGAAGGATGTTGTAAAGCATTTTGATAAAATAAAGATAATCTCATTTACCACCGATGCCGACACGAAAGAAAGTGTGACCAAAGGCGAGAAGATAGAAGCCAGGTGCAGTGTTGATTTTCAGGATGCGCCGGCAAATCTGTTCAGTGTCGAGCTGTTCTATATAATTGACGAAGCAACCAGATTCGAGGTCATACCTATGCAGCCGCTGTCCGCTCAAAAGTCCGTTATCTCATACCGGTGTCTCTTCGAAGTGGAAGGTCTCGGAATCCAGAATATAAATGTTCGCGTAAAACCTGCAAATGAAATAGTACGGGACCTTCATCCTGAGTTGGTTAAATGGAAAGAATAACCTGTGAGCCCCTTCGGCTTCGTTATAGCAAAAGAGCCACTTTTGCAGTGGCTTTTTTTAATTGCCGCAGGCTGGGCAACGCAAAGCGCCTAAATATCGTCGAGGCTCCCAACGCCTGAAGTCCTGAATCCTGAATGCCCAAAGACAAATATCGAAAATCTTTTTGTGGATTTTTAGCCGGCTCCCTTATACAATCTCCATCAATATTGTTCGCTATGGAGAAAAAATATGCGAAAAATCATTTTGCCGGTGATTCTGATTTTCACGCTCGCAGGCTGCGATAAGGAAAAGAGGCTCACCGATGCCCAGATTGCACGGATGCCGAACCCGCAGACGACCGGCCTGCCGCTGCCGACCGGCGGTATGGTCCTCGCCGTCGATAACGAGACCATCACCTGCGACCAGGTAATCGGTTCCCTTGCCGAGCCTCTCAGGCAGCAGGCCTCGAACCCAAACTTTGAAACTTTTAAAAGGGAATCCAGGCCGCTTGTTGAGCAGTTTGTCGCCGCCAAAATTGCCAATATAATTGTCTACAAGAACGCCAAAAGAGATGCCGGCACCCAGGCCGACGAACGTATTAATGAGGCAGTCGAAACTGAAGTCAAACGCTACCTTGCAAATTTCGGCGGCGATTATGCATCGGCTGAGGATGACCTCAAAAAGGGAGGCTTCAACACCTGGCAGGAGTTTCGCGATTTCCAGAAAAAACTAATCCTCAGCCAGTCCTACCTTTCTGCGAAACTGCCGCCGGAGCAGCCGATTACCTACAATGAAATCCTCGCGTTTTACAACAAGGTCAAAGCAAATGATTATACGAAAGCCGGCAGGATAAGCTTTCAGCTTATAGACATCCAGCCGGCAAAACTCGATAACCCGGACCCGAATAAGCCTGTAATACAAGCAGCAAGGGAGCTTGCGGATAGTTTGCTCCTGAAAATAAAATCGGGTGAGGATTTCGCGAATCTGGCAAGGCAATACTCAAATGACCCTATGGCTGAATTCGGAGGAATATGGAAAGCAGTCGAACCGAATTCCATTAAAAAACCTTACGACATCCTTGCTAAACCGGCTCAAAACCTCACCACGGGGCAAATCGCAGGGCCTATCGAGATAGAATCTCACATCTTTATTATGAAACTTTTGGATAAACAAAATGAAACTGCCGCTTCCTTTGAAAAGGTGCAGGACGAAATCAAAAAAAGAATCCTCATCGACCGCCGAAAGAAATTCTTCGATGAGATCAACGAAAAAATCAAACAGCGGGCGGGGATAGAAAATTCCGACGAATTTGTCGATTTCTGCCTGCAGAAAATCTACGAAAAAAACAATAAGCAGGTTAGCTACTCGCAATGAAAATCTTAACTCACGGCATAGACCTGGTTGATTTTACGCGAATTCAGAAAATGGTTAAAAACCATCGCAGCCGTTTTCTTGACCGCGTCTTTACCGGCTCCGAACAGCAGTACGCCGACAAAAACAAAAACCGCATTGAAAAGCTGGCAGGCCGTTTCGCCGCCAAGGAAGCCGTCCTAAAGCTTTTAGGCACGGGCTGGCGGGGAAAAATAAAATGGACGGATATCGAGGTCATCAATAACTCATCAGGTCAGCCGATAGTGAAACTTACGGGCGAGGTAAAAAAAATCGCAAACAAAATGGGAATAAAACAGATAAGCATCAGCATTACTCACACGGCCAATTTCGCCATCGCCTCCGCCGTCGCACTGGCAAACTCAAATGAAAACAAAAAAGTTTGATTGTATTGTGATTGGTGCGGGACATGCGGGCGTTGAGGCAGCCTTCGCCGCTGCAAAAATAGGAGTCAAAACTGCTTTGATTACTCTAAGCAGCGACTCAATCGCCCGAATGAGCTGCAACCCCGCAATCGGCGGCCTTGCCAAAGGCCAAATCGTTCGCGAAGTCGATGCGCTCGGTGGATTGATGGGGCTGGCAGCCGACGCAACCGGAATCCAGTTCAGGATGCTCAATCGCTCGAAAGGGCCTGCGGTGCAGTCGCCGCGGGCGCAGACCGATAAATTCAAATATTCGCAATGGATAAGAGAAGCCCTCGAGCAAACCAAAAACCTCACAATCATCGAAGCAATGGTGATGGATTTAATCACAGAAAAAAATAAAATCAAAGCTGTTGCCTGTGCTGACGGCACAATCTACCCGGCGCAAACGGTCATTATTGCAACAGGCACTTTTCTAAACGGGATAATGCACATCGGCAGCGAGCAATTTTCAGGCGGGAGATTAAATGAACCGGCAAGCAACGAATTGTCGAATTGCCTGCAAAGGCTCGGATTAAAAATCGGCCGATTGAAAACCGGTACACCGCCGCGACTTGATGCCGCAACCGTCGATTTTAGTAAATGCCAGCTCCAGCCCGGCGACGATGAGCCTGTTCCATTCTCATTTTTAAATGAGCGAATCGAACGAACTCAGATTCCCTGCTGGATTACTTACACGAATGAAAAAATTCACAAATTGATTTCTGATAATCTCGACCGCGCTCCTCTTTACACCGGCCAAATCAAATCGACAGGCCCGCGATACTGCCCGAGTATCGAAACCAAAATCGTCCGCTTCGCCGATAAAAAGCAGCACCAGGTCTTCCTCGAACCGGAAGATGAAAACATAACGACGATTTACTGCAACGGCATAAGCACGTCGCTGCCGGAAGATGTGCAGGAAAAAATAGTTTCGCTTATGGCGGGGACTGAAAAAGCCCGCATCGTTCATTACGGTTACGCGATTGAATATGATTATTGCCCGCCGATGCAGCTGCAGAATAATCTCGAAACCAAACTGATTGAAGGCCTGTTCCTCGCGGGCCAAATCAACGGCACCAGCGGCTACGAAGAGGCCGCAGGCCAGGGCATCATCGCCGGTATTAACGCCGCCCGAAAATTGCAAAAAGCCGAACCGGTAATCCTCACCAGGGACCAGGCCTATATCGCCGTCCTGATTGACGACCTGCTAACCAGAGAAATGAATGAGCCTTACCGGATGTTCACATCGAGGAGCGAATATCGGTTGTCTTTGAGGTCTGATAATGCCGACCGGAGACTGACCCCGATAGGTAAATCCGCCGGCCTTGTGAGTAAAACGCGATGGTCAAAATTCCAGAAAAAAATCTCGGACATCGAAAGACTCAAAAATTATCTAATCCAGACCCGCATCGGCGGTTCCAGCTTGTGGGACGATTTACGCCGGCCCCAGAATGACCTCGCCGGGAAACTGCCCGATAACGAGTTCGTCAAGGCAGGGCGTTTCAGCAAAGAAGTAATAGAAGCCTGTGTAATTGACGCCAAATACGCCGGCTACCTCGAAAAGCAGGCGAGGCTCGTTGCCGGAATGCAAAATCTCGAAAAGAAAAAAATTCCGCCTGCCCTCGATTATTGCAGCATTAGTCACCTGCGGGCGGAGGCAAAGGAGAAACTCTCTGCGTTCAGACCCGCCACCCTCGCACAGGCCTCCCGTATCGGCGGCGTCACACCTGCTGACATTATTGTTATCCAGGTTCACCTGAAAAAATACTTTTGAAAAATTATGCTGCAATTATCAGACAATATTTATAACAAGAACATCGCAAAGGATGAGCCGAAGTTCAAACTCTGGCGTTCGGCCGGCCTGCTCTTAACCTACAAATGCAACTGCGAATGCGAATTCTGCTATTACAACTGTTCGCCGCGGCAGGGCGGCCTGATGAGCGAAGATGTTTTCATTAACTCCTGGCAATCGCTAAAAACTCTCGCCGGTGAATCCGCAAAAATCCATATCACAGGCGGCGAACCCTTCCTCTATTTCGACCACCTCTGCGAATTGCTCGAATCCGCAATAAAACAAAATTTTGGCCAGGTCGATGCCATTGAAACAAACGGCTTCTGGGCTGAAAATGAAAAAATCATAAAGCAAAATCTGGAAACTCTCGGCCAACTCGGTATGAACAGATTAAAAATCAGCTGCGACCCGTTCCATCAGGAATTTGTCGATATCGAATATGTAAAACGATTGGCTGATGAAGCTATCCGGATTCTTGGCAAAGAAAGGGTTTTGGTCCGCTGGCAAAAATATCTCGATAATCCGACCAACGTCAAAAATCTTTCTGCGGACGAAAAAAACGCTCTGCTCATATCTTCATTAAAAGAATACCCCTGTCGTTTTACCGGCAGGGCGGCAGGCGGACTTGCGAAACTCGCAGCCAATGAACCAATCGACAAAATAAAAAACAAAAATTGCAAACAATCTTTTCTCGATTCAAAAGGCATTCATATCGACCCTTACGGCAACGTCTTCAGCGGGACGTGCAGCGGGATTGTCCTCGGCAACATTGCAAAGAAACCACTGGAAAAGATTTGGCAGGATTTTCACCCCTCGAACGATAAAATTATCGAAACGCTTTTCAATCTCGGCCCGGCCGGCCTACTAAATGAGGCTGAAACTCTCGGCTATAAAAGGTTAAACTTGTACGCCGGCAAATGCCACCTCTGCTCTAATATACGCCAATTCTTTTTCCACAAAGGCCTTTATAAAGAATCAATCGCTCCTGCCGATTGTTACAGTTAACTAAGGTTCCTGTTGTATATAAAGTTTGTGTTTGGAAATATAATTCTTAACCGAAGGGCAAACAAATTTGCTTACATCCTCGCCGGCGGCAATTTTTTTGCGAATCTCGGTGCTGCTTACATCCACCAGCGGCGTCGCTACCACATTTTTTTCAAGTTTGGCAACCCGCTTTTCTCCGAGGCTTTTTTTGAACCTCGAAAAATCAGGCTTATCGAAACCTGCCCGGTACATCACCGCCAGATTGCATTCGTCAATCAGTTCGGCGGCCTTATACCAGCCGGCAAGCTCATCGAGATTATCCGCACCCATCAGCCAGTAAATCTCCGCATTGCTGCCAAGAGCCGTCTTAAAAAATCTTACCGTCTCAATAGTAAAACTCGGCCCCGGTTTTCTCAATTCGTAATCGCTTGTCTCGAATTTCGGATTGTCCGCAATTGCAAGGGCTATCATTTGCAGCCTATCTTTGTCCGAAGCAGCGGGGCGAACCGTTTTCAGCGGCGATTGTTTTGCGGGCACAAATATTACTTTATCTGCACCGATGATTCCCGCAGCCGACGCAGCCACTGCTGTATGCCCGGTGTGTACCGGGTCAAATGTGCCGCCGAACAATACTGTTTTTATTCTGTTCATAAAGAATTTAACAGGCTAACTGTGTCTTATTGGAAAAAATTATTAAAATTTTTTAATAGAATTACTTCGCCGGATAATATTAAAAACCGGCGATTTTCTTATATAGCATAGTTTATATTTTCATTTCCAAAACAATCCAGGAATTAATCCTTGACAAGCGATACGGCAAACCGGCATCCTTTTGGCAAAAAAGCCTATAACCCCTGTAAAACATCTTATAAATGCAAAACCCAAAAATAATCTTTTTTTTATTTTGCCGGCAGATTTAATGCCTTTTTTCATTAAATCCATACCGCACTTTTCAGCATCTTTATCTGAATCCGTAAATTTCTGCGCTATCATATAACAAACAAACTGTTCTGTAAACGTATGTCAGGTAAAATTTTATGAAGTATTTTCTAACATTTTGACGATAAAATACAACAAAGGAAAAAAGTTTGTTTGACAATTTACTTAGAGAATATTTTTAGTTGAGTTAAAAGTAAAACGTCATTCAAAGAAATGTAAAGGACTTTCAATTTGCCGAAAGGAGAAAAATATGGCAAAGAAGAAAAAAGCAGCAAAAAAGAAAACAGTCGTAAAGAAGAAAAAAGTAGCAAAGAAGAAGAAAAAATAATTCTGTAATTCAACCAAAGTTTCTCGGTTAAAATTTGGTAAGAAGGTTTTGCTCAATCGGCAAAACCTTCTTTTTTTATCACAACCGATTTACTTACGACTTGGTTTTCTTTGTACCGCTGTGCCTTTATCCTGTGTAATTCAAGCCCTTGCAAAAAAATCCAATCATCTTATACTTTACGTTGTTTTCTATGTTAAACTCTTTTGGAATTCGGGTATGGATTATTTTAATTACAAAAAAGGAAAATTGTTTGCAGAGAATGCTGACGTTGAAAAGATTGTCCGCCAGGTCGGCACGCCTGCTTATATATACAGCAAGGCAACCTTTCTCGGACACTTGGCCAGGATTCAAAAGGCATACGCCAGGCTTGATACGACAATCTGCTTTTCAGTCAAGGCGTGCAGCAACATCAATATCCTCAAAGTGATGGCACGGGCCGGCAGCGGCTTCGATATCGTAAGCGGCGGCGAACTCTACCGTGTCCTCAAAGCGGGGGGCGACCCGGAAAAAATCGTCTTCGCAGGCGTCGGCAAAACCGATTCCGAAATCATCGACTCCTTAAAAGCCGGCATTGCTTACTTCAATATCGAATCCGAACAGGAGCTGCAAAACATCATCGGGCTGGCAAAAAAGTTCAGGCCGAAACATATACCAAAAGCCGCCCTGCGAATCAACCCCGACATCGCATACAAGACGCACGCCTATATAGCAACAGGACAAAAGGGAACGAAGTTCGGCGTCGATTTCAACCTCGCTCAAAAAATATTCGCTGACTACGGACACAGTAAATTCGTCAATCTTTGTGCTATTCACGTTCACCTCGGTTCGGGCGGCAAAACAATCGACCCTTATGTTGCTGCCGTCAAAAAAATTCTGCCGCTCGTGGATGGGCTTCGCTCGAAAGGGTTCGCCATTGAGGCCCTCGATATTGGCGGGGGCTACGGGGCTGATTACGAATCCGACACCGCGCCATCAGCGGAAAGTTATGCTGCCGGCATCGTCCCGCTGCTCAAAGACAAAAATCTTAATCTTATCCTTGAGCCGGGAAAATCAATATCCGCCAATTCGGCAATACTGCTGACACGGGTTCTCTACACCAAAAAAAGCGGCAATAAAAAATTTATTATCGTCGATGCCGCGATGAATGACCTTATCCGGCCGACCTTGTATGATGCGTTCCACTTCATCTGGCCTGCAAAGGTGAATCCGAAATTGACGCCCGCAGAACGCAGTAAAAAGATTACAATGAGCGGATTGGAGATTGTCGATGTGGTTGGTCCTGTTTGTGAAGGCGCCGACTTTTTCGCCCACGACAGGGCATTACCGCCTGTAAAAAAGGGGGATTTGCTCGCTATCTTCACAGCAGGCGCTTACGGCTTTACGATGTCGAGCAACTACAACGCCCGCTGCCGCCCGCCTGAAATTCTCGTCGAAGGCAATAAGTTTAAGGTAATCCGCAAACGCGAATCCTATAACGACCTCATCGCTCTCGAAAAGTGAGCAAATGAATTCAATGTTATCGATATATTTTCAGCAGGGATTCAATCTTGGCAAACTCACGGAGTAGTGCCTGCCAGCCAATCTTTGACAAAAATCTCCAGGTCGAGGCAATCTACCTTTCCATCCTTGTTAAGGTCAGCGCCTTCACACCAATCCGGGTCGATGCAATTTTGATTTAACCAATTGTTGGCTAATACCGCATAGTCTGCGAAATCCACATTTCCATCTTTGTCTATATCGCCCCTGTAACTTCCCGTCGTGAAATCCCACACGTCGCCTGCGTAAGTGCCTTGACTATTGACCTCATCGACGCGCCAGTAATACTTAGTATTGGCTTTTAATGGCGCTATTCCGCCCGGGCCGCAGGGGTCGTAACTATTCGTATCGCAGATATGCACAGGTGCGGTGCCGCTATTGACATCACTGAAGCTTTCGCTGATGTAGACTTGGTGGCTTGTGATGGTCGCATCCCACTTATCCCATTTTAGGACAATATCAGGGTCAACATTTGGGGTGCCTTCTTCAGGGACAGGATACCAGGCCTGACCTGCGAATCTTGTCATAATCTTGAAGTTATCAAATTCAGCCCAGGCGGTGGTTGACATGTATGTGCACTGAAACATGCCAACCTGCGTTATCCCGTTACCGTCTTTTATATCGGGACGATAATACATCGCCGGGTCTGCAAGATTAAGAGTTGCCCAGTTGACGCCATCAAAACTGTAATACGCTGAGAACGTATCTTTGGCACGTTTCAGCTTAAGCCAATGGCCGGCATTCCAGCTTAGCCCGTTTCCACTTTGGTTTTTGCGGTTTGGGTCCCCTATATCGGTTCGGTAACCGTTTTCGCAATATCTTATTTCATTACCATTGACTTCCCACGGCGGGAAGTAGTCGTTTGAAAACCAGTTCTCTTTCGTATTTGTGGTGTCTCTACAATTAAGAGGAACAGGAATACCGAGAGGATAAGATGGTTTTCTTGCCATAAGACCGCAGTTATTATATCCTATATAGTTATTACCAAATCCCCAGCCTGGACCTGTAAAACTGGTAATATGTACGGTAGCAGCGAAGTCTCCCTTGACGTTCTTGTACATCAGAAAGCCCGGGCCCATGCCGCCATTTCTGCCGTCCCAGGCCTGATTTGCTGTCCTTATATACATGCGGCCATTGACATCATTTGCACACCACTTCTTAATGTTGTCAGGGCTGTAGGTTGCACCGCATCTCCAGACGGCGCCATCCCACCACGGCGGAAGGCCTTGTACAAGATAGTCGCGGGGCGTGTTAAAATCATCCCAGAGAAACACGCCGGCACGGGAAGCAACTGACAATGAGAAGAGACATACAAAGGCCAGCAAAACAAAAAATTTCTTCGTCATAATATTCCTCCTTTAACCAATTTGAAGTTTTTTTTATTGTTCAACTACAAATATAGTTTCGAACCTTCAAGGGGTTCTTTTAAGGGGAATCCTGGATACGAATTGGACTCCTCTGCCATCCAATTTTTTAAATCTACAATATTTTACCACATTAAGGAGAAGGGGTGCAAGAAGATTATTGGGTATTTTTTAAATATTTTTACGGAAAATCCGCAAAATCCGGCGTTAATTTGGGTTAAAACATAGAATACAGGATACAGAATCCAGCAGCCAGAAGGAAAAATACCCAACGCCCAATATCCAATCTTTCTTCGCTTTTGCTGCGAAAGGCAAGCTTCCAAGTGAACGCAATGCGATATATGCAGACGCAATACAATGCGAGCCGCGAATCGATTAACGTTTGCTGAACTGGTATCTTTTGCGAGCGCCCGATTGTCCCGGCTTCTTTCTCTCGACCATTCGCTGGTCTCTGGTTAAAAAGCCGCCTTCGCGAAGCGCCTGCACAAATGTCTCATCGTAATTTCGCAATGCCCTCGCTATGCCGAGCATCGCCGCCCCCGATTGGCCTGTGGTGCCTCCGCCCCGCACGTTGACGAAGATATCGAACTTTTTTTCTGCCCCCACCGCCTGCAGCGGCAGCACAACTGCCTTTCGATAAGTATCGAGCTTGAAATAGTCTGCCAAATTTTTTTTATTGACGACCACTTTTCCCTCGCCGGGTTTCAGCCGCACGCGTGCAACAGAGCTTTTTCGTCTGCCGACGCCCCAAAAATATCCGCCTTTATCCGGGCCTTTTTTGCCGGGCGTTGCCGCTGCCGGCGTGATTGCTTCCGCTTTTGTTTCTTTCGTGCTTTTGGTCATAATTTATTCTGCTTAACCTGTTCTGCAACTAATTTCGGAATATACCAACTAAACGTTCGTTTCATATCTCAAATTTCTGGGGTTTCTGTGCCTGGTGTTCGTGTTCCGCTCCGCGATAGACCTTCAGCTTCTTCATCATTTGTTTGCCGAGTTTGTTTTTGGGCATCATACATCCGACGGCGTGCATGATTATCTTTTCAGGGGTTTTCGCAAGCGTCTCGGCATAGCTTACGTATTTGTGGCCGCCCGGATGAAGCGTGAAGTGGTCGTATTCCTTGCTTTCAGCCTTCTTGCCTGTGACCTTTACTTTTTCGGCGTTTATAACAATAACGAAATCGCCGACATCGGTATAAGGCGTATAGCTCGGCTTAGTTTTACCCATCAGGCTTCTTGCGATTTTAACTGCCATCCTGCCAAGAACCTGGTCAGCAGCATCAACCAACAGCCATTTTTGTTCAATTTCGCCTTTTTTGGCCAAAAAACTCTTCATAAACAAGCTCCGTTGCGTATCAAAAACAAGTATTCTAACATACAAAAAAATTCTGTCAAAGCATTTTTTTGCAGGATTTTTTGAGAATTTTTGCGGCAAGCCTGGATTCCCGCTTGCGCGGGAATGACAAAAAGCAGCGGGAATGACAAAAAGCAGCGGCCAATTTATTTGTCATACCTGCGAACACAGGTATCCAAAGGCTTATAAAACAGTCTGGATTCCCGCTTTCGCGGGAATGTCCGCCTGTGGCGGACCGCAGTGGGATTTCAGCAGCTTTCCGGAGATATATCCTGATTCCAGTGGCAAAAACAGGGAAACTTTTTTATTATGTCGGGTTATGAAAAATTTAGTTTCAGAAAATCGTTATCAGCCGGGCAGCTGCAGAGAGGTGCTGAACTTATCCCTGCCGCTGATTATCAGTATCGGCATCGGCAGTTTGCAGATGTTCATCGACAGGATTTTCCTTACCTGGTATTCCGCGGACGCAATGGCGGGGGCAATGCAGGCTGGCATTACGAGTTTCGCCATAACGAGTTTATTTTTGGGAACCGTAAGCTACGTGAATACTTTTGTCGCCCAATATACCGGTGCAGGCCTGCATCATCGTATCGGGGCTTGTATCTGGCAGGGGATTTATCTTTCCATCGCGGCTTCTGTTTTGATGCTGCTGCTGATTCCAGCAGCAGGCGTTATGTTCGGGTGGATGGGGCACCAGCCCGCTGTACGGCAGAGCGAGGTTATTTATTTCAGAATAATGTGCGTCGGGGCAATGCCGCTGCTGATAAGCTCTGTGCTGGCGTCTTTTTTTACCGGCAGGGGCAAAACCAAAACCGTGATGGTGGTAAGTCTCGCCGAGACGCTCGTTAATATTGTTTTGGATTACATTTTTATCTTTGGCAATTTTGGTTTCCCGCGATGGGGGGTTGCCGGCGCCGCATGGGCGACTGTAATCGCGTATATTTTTTCCGTGGCGGTCTATTTCGGACTTTTTATTCGCACAAAACATCGCCTGCCTTATGCTGTTTTGAGCGGTATCAAACCGGACTTTGAGCTTATCAAAAGGATTTTAAAATTCGGCCTGCCGAACGGCATCCAGTTTATGCTTGATACCCTTGCTTTTACGGTTTTTATTATGTTTGTCGGCAGGATAAGCACAACGGCGCTGACGGCAACCGCGATTGCCTTCGGTATAAACACATTGGCCTTTATGCCTATGCTCGGAATTGGCACCGGCGTTTCGATTCTCGTTGGTCAGGCGCTCGGCAAAGGTCAGCCGGCGCTTGCGCAGCGCAGCACATGGTCGGGCTTTTACATTACTTATGCTTATATGGCGATTCTGGCGCTCGGTTATTGGCTCGTCCCCCAGTGGTTTTTGTTTCTTTTTTCGATAAATGCCGACCCGGCCCAGTTTGCCGCCGTTAAGCCTATCGTCATTAATTTATTATGCTTCGTTGCTTTTTACTGCCTTTTCGATACCGGCAATATTATTTTCTCTGCCGCCCTTAAAGGCGCCGGCGACACGCGGTTCGTAATGGCGATGACCGTTGTTTTGAGCTGGGTTGTTATGGTTCTTCCATCCTGGATTGCGGTGAAGAAAGGATTCGGCATCTACGTGGTCTGGATTTTTGCCACCGCCTACGTTTGCATTTTGGCGGTTGCTTTTCTGCTGCGGTTTTTGGCAGGCAAATGGAAGAGTATGCGGGTGATAGAAGCGGCTGCTCCTGAAGTTTTGCCGAAGCTTACCCCGCCGCAGGCGGGTCCCGCCGAGACGAGTTCGCCGAAGGCGAATTCGCCTTCGGCGGATAGAATAGCGAAGGATTAACGGCTGCCGGAACGGCGACCGCTAACTCTATTTCTTTGCCAATTTTGAAGGCTCTATGTAATTGCCGTATTGTTTTTGCGCATCCAGCAGACGCTTTTTTTGCTCCGCGATGATGCTGTACAATTCTTCCGGCGCATCGGCGACATTTTGCCGGTAGAACTGCTCGACCCGTTCCATCTTGGCAAGATTTTCCGCGACCCTGATTGTGAACTGTTTCGTGTAATTATCCTGCGTGTATTCTTTTCCAAGCACATCTTTAAACAGCCTGGCAATATCCGCAAAGCAGGGGATAGAACCTGTAGGCGTCTGGATTGCATCAGCCTCGCCGTGCACCCGCAGCTCCATCCATTTTACCCATATATGTTTATCCTGCACGCCGTTGACGAATTTGCCGTCTTTATCCCGAAGGAAGTAATTGACGCCGAACACCAGCGGCTGCTTTTTAAGCTTTTTCCCGAACGCCAGGTTGTTCCGGATATATTTACCCAGCGAAATCGCCACAAAATCCTGGATGCTCATTATATTAATCTCCGGCACGCCTTCCTTGCCGATTGTGGCGAATGTTGTCTCTGTCTCCAGCGACGCCCCGTAAGCGATAATCCCGTGTTCCCAGCTGAAGCTCTGCTGACAGGGCACATAAGCTTTTGCATCTCTTCCGCCGTACATAATTCCTGCCAGTTCCACCCCTGAAGGATTATCCAGCTCGCTGTCGCAATTCGTAAGAGCCTTTAATGCCACCGCGTATCGCGCGTTCTTATGAGCGAGAGGTATCTCGTTTCCTTTTGCGTCTTTGTTTCCTTTGTGCCACTTGCCTGAAAAATTCTCGCCGTCTTCCGGGGTTTCAACGCCCATACCGAGCCAGTGAGGCGAGCCGTCCTTAATTAAAACGTTCGAGAAAATTACTTCGCCCGGCTTATTAAGAACATCCCATATCGCAGGGTCGCCCTTCGCATTAACATTCTGTATGATTCCGAAGATGCCCGCCTCTGCATTCGCCGCCATACAACGGCCTTTGACTTCCCTGAAATAGGCGATGTCGTCGCCGAGGATTTTTTCGCCCGGCAGCATCGCTGTCGAGGTTTTTCCGCAGGCGCTTGGAAACGCCCCCGCGAAATAAGTCTTTTGGCCTTTTTTCCCGACAATGCCCAGCAGGAACATATGTTCCGCGAGCCAGCCTTCTCTATCGGCCTTGCGAATCGTCAGCCGCAGCGCTAGTTTTTTCAGCCCGACCGTGTTTCCCGCGTATTGTGTATTTACCGCATAGACCGTCTCAGTTGTGTAGTCGATATAGATGCGTTTTTTTGCCGGTTCGGCGCTGACCATTCGCTGGTCAACCTTTCCGTTTGAATGCAGCGTGGCAAAAAATTCCGCCTTTTGGCCAAGCCTTTTGAATTCCTCGTAGCCCGGCCGATACAGCAGGTTCAGGCTGTGTGAAACGTAGAACGAATCCGTGCACTCGGCACAGGGTATGCTGAAATCGGAATTATTCGGGCCAAGCGATAAGAAGCGGACAACCATAATACGTCCCTTCATAATCCCTTTCATCAGCCCGCGAACTTCCACCAGTCCCTGCTCACGCTCCATCTGGTTGAGAGTTTTGCTGAGTGAATCTGTTTTTGGAACAAGGTATTTTGTTGATTCTCTGTCGCGGCCCTGGTCTTCCATCCCGTCGAAGTGAATTGTGTGGCCGCTGATTTTCAGTGCCTTCTCTTCGCTGGTTTTAACCGCCATTTTCCGGCTGTACTCGACATCCTCCGCTGAATCCGTGCTTACCCATACCGAATCAGGCTCGCACAGCTCTATTGCATCCGCGACAAAGGCCTCCAGCCTGGAATTATCGAGGTTGATAAGCCTCTGGTAATGTTCGCTGTTCATTCTTTTTTTCAGTAGTTCTCGTGAGGCAGCCATCTTTTGTTCCTTACAGAGCGATACCCTTTTTTGCTTATTTTAAGGTTTATTGTAATTCTTAAAGACTCTAACAAGATGAGACTGCTTCGCTTCGCTCGTAGTGACACACTACGGTGGGTCATTGCGAGTCCGCCAGAGGCGGACCAAAGGCCTGCCCGACGAACAAGTCTTTGGGCAGGCGGCGAAACCGGCAGATTCTAAGTCCGCCGCAGGCGGACGTCAATTGATTTTTTCAAATAATTAGTATTACAAAAATCGATTGCAGCTTTTTGCTTACTCCTTTTCTTCACAAAGCCGGATGCTGTTCAAAAATAGGTTTGACGGTTTTTGCCGCTTTGGTTATACTAATCTGCTCAAAATTAGAGGGCAGCCTTTTTTGGGAGCTAAAAATGAACGAAAGTAAATTTATCGGCGAAGCTATCACTTTTGATGATTGCCTGCTTGTCCCTGCAAAGAGCGACCTGGTTCCAAGCCAGGCGGATACCAGGACCAGGCTCACTAAGAATATATTCCTCAATATCCCGATAGTCTCTGCTGCTATGGATACCGTCACCGAATCTGCCCTGGCAATTGCGCTGGCGCAGGAAGGCGGAATCGGGATAATCCACAAGAACCTCTCGATTGAGGCGCAAAAGTTAGAGGTGACAAAGGTTAAACGTTCGGAAAACGGCGTCATCCTTGACCCTGTCACGCTTTCGCCGAATGAGACGGTGAGCAAGGCACGCGAACTGATGAAGGAATATAATATTTCCGGCGTCCCCGTTGTGGTTGGTAAAAAACTGCTGGGCATACTCACCAGCAGAGACCTGAAATTCCTAAAGGATGATTCCGCAGAAATCAGCACCGTTATGACGCCGGAAGATAAGCTCGTCACCGCACCGGAAAGCACGACCCTCGAACAGGCCAGCCAAACCCTCCAGAAACACCGTGTCGAAAAACTCCTTCTCATTAACAACAAGGGCGAACTGGCCGGCCTTATCACGATGAGGGATATTGAGCGGTTTCAGCAGTATCCGCTTGCAGCCAGAGACAGCCGCGGCAGACTGCGTGTCGGGGCGGCGGTCGGCGTAGGCGAATACGAGAGGGTTGAAGCCCTGATTGCGGCAGATGTCGATGTGATTGTCGTCGATACGGCGCACGGCCATTCCAAAAACGTAATCGAAACCGTCAGAACAATAAAGAAGAGATTCAATATAGATGTAATCGCGGGCAATATCGCCACCGCGGAGGCGGCGAAGGATTTGATAGAGGCCGGCGCCGATGCGGTGAAGGTCGGTATCGGGCCGGGGGCTATCTGCACCACCAGAATCATTTCCGGCGTCGGGATGCCGCAGATAACGGCGATTACCAATGCCGCACAGGTCGCACAGAAATATAATATACCCGTTGTCGCCGACGGCGGCATCAGGCATTCAGGCGATATTACAAAGGCAATCGCAGCCGGCGCTTCGACCGTTATGCTCGGGGCTCTTTTTGCGGGCCTGAAGGAAAGCCCGGGCCAACTCATTATCTACAAGGGCAGGCAGTTTAAGGAATATCGCGGGATGGGTTCGCTCGGCGCGATGGTGAAGGGTTCCGCGGAGCGTTATGGCCAGAAAAGCTCGACCGCAAAGGAAAAACTCGTTCCAGAAGGTGTCGAAGGCAGGGTGCCATATCGCGGCACGCTAAGCGAGTTTGTTTATCAGCTTGTGGGCGGCATCCGTGCAGGAATGGGCTACTGCGGTGCGAAGAGCATCGATGACCTCCAGAAAAACGCGAAGTTTGTAATCCAGAGCAAGGCCTCCGTTGCGGAATCGCATCCACACGATATTCAGATTACCAAGGAAGCCCCCAATTACTATACCGCCACTGAACATTTTATGGATTAGGGGACGGCGCATAGTTTAGCCGTTGTCGGCACGACAACGGAATCCCGCCGCAGGCGGGTGGCGGGGGCAATGTTGTTTTATAAGGTATTACAATGAATCACGAGACTATTGCAATTTTAGATTTTGGCAGCCAGTATATCCAGCTGATAGCGAGACGGGTCAGGGAGCAGAACGTCTTTTCGCAAATCTGCCCGGCAAATATCTCCGCAGAACAGCTAAAAAAAATGGCCGTCAAGGGAATCATTCTTTCCGGCGGGCCGGCAAGCGTCCGCGATAAAAATGCGCCGCGATGCGACAAAAAGATTTTCGAGCTTGGCGTGCCTGTTCTCGGAATCTGTTATGGTATGCAGTTAGGCTGCCAAATCCTCGGTTCGGATGTTGTGGCGGCACAGGCGAGAGAATACGGCAGGAGCAATCTTGAAATTCTGGATAAGAGCGACCTGTTCAAAGGTCTGCCGGCGTCAATCACCGCCTGGGCAAGTCACGGCGACCAGGTCGGAAGGCTGGGCGACGACTTTATCAAGCTGGCAAAGACGGAGACTTGTCCGTTTGCGGGGGTTCGGCATAAAAAAATTCCGTTTTACGGCGTTCAGTTTCACCCGGAAGTTTCGCATACGCCAAAAGGGCCGCAGATTCTGAAAAATTTTCTCTACAATATCTGCTCCTGCAAAGGCGACTGGACGATGAGCGATTTTGTCGCTGAGGCCGTCAAAAAAATTAAGCAGCAGGTCGGCTCCTCTACCGTTATCTGCGGGCTGAGCGGGGGGGTTGATTCGTCGGTGACTGCTGCTCTATTGCATAAGGCTATCGGAAAACAGCTCATCTGCATTTTTGTTGATAACGGCCTGCTCAGAAAAAACGAACGCCAAGCAGTTGTCTCGACATTTAAAGACCACTTCGGTCTCGATTTGCGGGTCGTTGACTGGTCGGAGCAGTTTCTCTCCAAATTAAAAGGCGTCACCGAGCCGCAGAAAAAACGGAAAATTATCGGCGCCGAATTTATCAAGGCCTTCAAATCGGCTGCCGNNCTTTATCCTGATGTAATTGAATCGGGTTCGAGGAACGGCTCGCCCGCGGCCAATATAAAGCTTCATCACAATGTTGGCGGCCTGCCGGATGAACTCGGCTTCGAACTGGTCGAGCCGCTGCGGGACCTCTTTAAAGATGAGGTAAGGCTTGTCGGCGAATATCTCGGCCTNNGCCGCCGATGAAATCCTCATCGATGAGATTAAGGCCGCCGGTCTTTATCGCCAGATTTCGCAGGCCCTTGTCGTCCTGCTGCCGATTTCAACCGTCGGCGTTATGGGCGATGAACGAACTTACGAAAATGTCCTGGCTGTCCGTGCCGTTGAAACGACAGACTTTATGACTGCCGACTTCTCGCAGATTCCTTATCAGACTCTCGCTGTTATTTCCAATCGCATTATCAACGAGGTTCGAGGCGTCAATCGTGTCGTCTATGACATCTCCAGCAAACCGCCCGCAACCATCGAATGGGAATGATTTTTAGGAAGTAAGAATTTAGAAGTAAGAAGTAGAAAATTGTGAAATAATCTTTAAACTTTTTAGCGAGTTTTACGTAAATAGTCAAAAATACATTGATTATTATAAGTTAAGGAGATTTATATGTTCGGAATTTGGAATAACATTAAGACGACCTTTTTGATGGCGGGATTGATGGGACTGTGTCTCGGCGTTGGTTACCTGATGGGCGGCCAGGCAGCACTGGTGCCTGCTATCGGAATCGGTGCCGTTATGAATCTCTTCGCCTACTTTTTCTCTGACAAAATCGCACTGGCTACTATGCGGGCTGTCGAAGTTGCCCGGAAGGATGACCCTGCCCTGTGGGATGCCGTTCACAGACTTTCCGAAAGGGCGGAGCTGCCTATGCCGCGTGTGTATATCTCGCCGGCTGCTGCGCCGAACGCCTTCGCTACCGGCCGCGGGCCAAGCCACAGTGCGGTTTGTGTGACCGCCGGCCTTCGCAGGCTGCTCGATGACCATGAGCTTGCAGGGGTTATCGCTCACGAGATTAGCCATATTAAGCATCGCGATATTCTCATCAGCTCTGTCGTTGCGATTTTCGCTGGTGTAATCAGCTGGCTCAGCTATAGGGCCTTTTGGGGCGGCGACAGGAACGGAAGAGGAGGTCCGCTTATCGCAATCCTGCTTATGGTTCTGGCGCCTGTGGCTGCGATGCTGATTCAGCTTGCCATCAGCCGTTCGCGTGAATTCGAGGCAGACAGGCTCGGCTCGGAGCTCGCAGGCGGCGGCAGGGGACTTGCCGACGCACTCTCGAAGCTCGAATCCGCCGGCAAAAACATCCCGCTGCCCGTCCCCGATTCGCAGCGGAGTATGTTTATCGTAGAGCCTTTGACAGTCTCCGGCATCTCGAAACTCTTTATGACGCACCCGCCAACTGCAGAACGCATCAAGAGATTGCTGCAGCCTCAATACAAATAAAATTGCAGAGACTGATATATCCGCATCTCGCTGGGGCGGAGACCATCGTCGCAGGCAGACCACAGGTAGACAGGGGAAATTGGCTAAATCCTGACAAGTTGCCAGAGGAATCATAATTCCCGATTCCCATTTACTAATTATCATTTGCCAATTCGATTAAAGAAAAACCTAACCTAAAATAAGGAAAAAAGTTCTTGTGAACAAGGTAATTGTGGTTAGAGTAGTTTAGATATAGGGTTAAGGGTTTTTGGAAGCCTCTTTGGCTCTGTTCGGACAGGGCGAGTGCGTCCTATAATTAAAAAGGCGGACATGAAAAAATCTGTATTGCTTATTATAGTGATTTTTGCTCCTCTTTTTCCGGCTTCGGGTAACACGGGCGATGCCAACAACCTTGTTACGCTTGATGATTATTTGCGGTACGCCATTGCCAATAATGCCGGCCTGAAATCAGGCCTTGAGCAGTGGAACGCCGCAAAAGAGCAAATCCCCCAGGCTAAATCGCTGCCTGACCCGCAATTATCTTTCGGGTATGCAACCGCGTCTACCCCGCAGCGAAGAGAATTCGAGGTAATGCAGCCCTTTCCGTGGTTTGGTACGATTGATGCCCGCACGGATGCTGCTTCTGCCAGGGCGCAATCCGCCCGGCAGCAATTCCAATCGCAAAAACTCCAGATTATTTTTCAGGTCAAACAGGCCTTCTATGATTATTGCTATCTGGCGAGCGCAACACAGATATCTAAGGAAAATGTTGAGCTTGCCCGGCATTTTGAAGAAATCGTCCGCAGCCGTTATGCCGTCTCCGCTGCTTCTCATCCCGATGTAATTCGTTCCCAGATAGAGACCGCAAAATTTGAGAACGCTCTTACTGCCCTTGAGAAATCAAGACCGGCTCTCATCGCCCGGTTAAATAGCCTTCTCAATCGTCCTCTATCGAGCGATTTATCCTGGCCTGAGATGCCGGGATATGAACCGCCGTCAATCGATTCCAATAATATTCTTGCACTGGCTGTCCGCAATAACCCGCAGATATGGATGCTCAAATATGATATCGATGCCGCCGCTTTGGACCAGAAACTTGCAGAGAAAAAATACTATCCCGATTTTGGTCTCGGCGTGAGCGTCGATTCAGGTATGGGCCATAACGGTTCAGACCGTGTTATGGCAAAAGTTTCTGTCTCGCTTCCAATCTGGAGGGGTAATTATAATGCAGCCGAACGGCAGGCGAAGGCACAGAAAGAACAGATAACGCAGCAGAAAATCCAGCTCGCTAATGACCTCCTGGCAAGGGCAAGGCAGGTTATTTACGAAATCGAAAACGGCGAAAGGGAAATCCGGCTCTACAGCGATACCATAATCCCGAAAACAAAGGAAATGCTTGCCGCCTCGGAATCTGCGTATCAGGCTAATACTATTGACTTTCTGAATCTCATTGACGCCCAGCGTGCGTTGCTTGATAATCAGTTATATTACCAGCGTGCCGTTTTTGACAATGCCAAAAAACTGGCGGAAATTGAAATGCTTACGGGGGCTGATTTGCCCGCGAAAAATGTTGGGATAAAATAATTTTTTTTCTAAAATTTAAGGAGCTTTGAATGGGAAAGAAAACTGTAATGACAATTTTGATTTTGACAAGTTTGTGTCTGGCTCTTTTGCTCACCTCTGTCGGCTGCAAAAAGAAATCAGCATCCGTTTCAGCGGACAAGACTGAGGCGACAATGGCAGCGGCGGCCGGTACCGAACAGACAATATGTCCCGTTCTCAACGCCCCGATTGATAAAAATATCTATGTTGAGTATCAGGGCAAAAAAGTCTATTTCTGCTGTGCCGACTGCAAGGCTGCATTCGAGAAAGAGCCTGCAAAATATATCAGTAAACTGCCGCAGTTTGCGAAATAACGACTCAATAATTTTTTTTGATTCGTTTTCAGATTTTTACGGCTTTCGATAAGCGATAAGGAAAGAGTGTATCGATGAAGAAAACTCTTCGCGTTATTTTGGTCGTTGTGATTTTGGCAGCCAGCCTTCTTGTAAGTCTGAGGTTTTATAATTTTGCCGTTGGCCCTTCATTCTCTTCGTATTCAACAGCGTCAACCGAGCCGGAACAGGCAAAAGATGTGTATTATTGCCCAATGCATCCGAACTTTACCTCTGATAAGCCCGGCGATTGCCCCATTTGCGGGATGAGCCTGGTTAAAAGAGAAACTACCCGGACGGAAGATGTTCAGGCCGGCGGTAAAAAAAAGATTCTTTATTATCGCAATCCGATGAACCCGGCGATTACCTCGCCTGTGCCGATGAAAGATGAAATGGGGATGGATTATGTGCCGGTATATGAGCAGCAAACTTCAACCTCACAATCGGGATTTTACGTCAGCTCGCAGAAGCAGCAGCTAATCGGCGTCAAAAAAGAAAAGGTCGCGGTCCGCAGGCTCGTCGGCAGCATTTCAACCATTGGCACAGTCGCCTACGACCCGGGCCTGTTTGTGGCACAGCAGGAATACCTACAGGCCTTCAAGGCCGGCAAAAGGGCAGCCGACAGCAAATCTGTATATACCGTGCAGCAGTCCGGTGAGCTTATCGAAACCGCCAAACGAAAACTTTTACAAATGGGTATGAGTGAGCCGGAAATTAAAAAACTTGAGGAAGATGGCAGTCCTGAGCAAAGCCTTTACCTGCCGGAACAAAACAAGGTCTGGGTCTATCTGGTTGTTTATGAGTATGAGGCCGGCCTTGTAAAAGAAAATTCGGAAGTTGAAGTCGAAGCCGCCGCCTTTCCGGGCGAAAGTTTCAAGGGGACGGTTATTTCTGTTGCGCCCATCCTCGACCCGGCGACCCGCTCGCTTAAAGTCCGCTGCCTTGTCGATAATCCCGGAAATAAACTCAAACTCCAGATGTATGTTAATGTAAAAATCGAGTATGACCTCGGCGAGAAATTGGCGGTTCCGAGGGATGCGGTAATGCATACGGGCGAGCGGGATATTGTTTTTACAGCCGACCCGAATGGATATTTTGAGTCGAGGGTTGTCAAGCTCGGGGCAGCGGTGAACAGTTTCTATCAGGTGCTTTCGGGTCTTTCGCCGGATGAAGAAGTCGTCACGTCCGGCAATTTCCTTATCGATTCGGAATCGAAATTGAATGCTGTTTTGAGCCGGGCAGGTGAGCCGAACAGATAAAACGGGTCTTTGCTAATGATTGCCAGAATAATAGAATTTTCCGCCCGTAACAAGTTTATCGTGATATTTTTTGTGATAGCGGCGATAGTCGGCGCAATCTATTGCATAAGGATTATGCCGCTCGATGCTATTCCGGATTTGTCCGATACGCAGGTGATTATTTATTCCAGGTGGGATAGGCCCCCCGATATTATCGAAGACCAGGTGACTTACCCGATTGTGACGGCGATGCTCGGTGCGCCGAACGTAAAGGCGGTTCGCGGGTTTTCAGATTTCGGGTTTTCCTATGTCTATATAATCTTCAAAGACGGCACCGATATTTATTGGGCACGAAGCCGGACTCTCGAATACCTCAACAAAATACTGCCGCAACTGCCTAAAGACGTCGAAACCGAAATCGGCCCAGATGCCACCAGCGTAGGCTGGGTATATCAGTATGCGCTCGTCGATAAAACCGGAAAAAACAATCTCGCCGATTTGCGGAGTTTTCAGGATTGGTACTTGCGCTACTGGCTGCAGAGTGTTCCCGGCGTAGCGGAAGTGGCCGCTGTCGGCGGCTTTCAAAAACAATACCAGGTCAATATCAATCCCAATGCGCTGCTNNATGGCCGGCACCGAATATATGATAAGGGTAAAAGGCTACGTCAAGTCGCCGCAGGATTTGGAAAATACCGTCATCGGAACAAACGGTGCAGGAACGCCTGTCCTGGTTAAAAATGTCGCGAGCGTGGACTTGGGGCCTGACATTCGACGAGGCGTTGCAGATTTGGACGGGCAGGGCGATACCGTCGGCGGAATCGTTCTTATGAGGCAGGGCGAGAACGCCCTCAATGTAATTAACAGCGTAAAGGCGAAAATTGAGGAAGTGAAACCCTCGCTGCCGAAGGGCGTCGAGATGGTGACGACTTACGACAGGAGCGAACTCATCAAGCGGTCAATCGATACCCTCAGGCATCAGCTCATCGAGGAAATGATAATTGTAAGTTTTGTGATTCTATTATTCCTGTGGCATTTCCCGTCAGCCATTATTCCGATTGTGACGATTCCGATTGCGGTTTTGCTGTCATTCATACCGATGTACGGCCTAAAGCTTACCTCGAACATAATGTCTCTTTCCGGAATTGCGATTTCCGTCGGCGTGCTTGTCGATGGCGCGATTGTGGAGGTCGAGAACGCCTACAAGAAATTGCAGTTATGGGAGGCGGGCGGACGCAAAGGCGATTATCACATCGTCCGGCTCAACGCCCTTAAGGAAGTCGGGCCGTCTGTTTTCTTTTCATTGCTGGTGATAGCGGTTGCCTTTTTGCCGATATTTACGCTCGT
>PLLP01000021.1:53149-98367 GCA_003141315.1 Phycisphaerales bacterium | reverse complement strand
TTTACGCGGATGGATTACAAGCACTTCAAACCGAAATGGATATCGAATATTTATAATTCCATCACCGTCGGCAAATATTACGCCGAGGAGAAACACCCCGTCAGCAGGAGATTGTTTGCGGTGTATGAGCCGGTATGCAATTTTGTTCNNGATAACTCTTGCGGTGATTTTGATGATTATTACGGCGCCGGTATATTTCCTGCTTGGTTCGGAATCTATGCCGCCCTTAAACGAAGGCACGATTCTCTATATGCCGACGACGCTTCCCGGCATTTCTGTCACGGAAGCTGCGAATCTTTTGCAGATACAGGACAGGATTTTGACGTCTTTCCCGGAAGTGGAGAGTGTTTTCGGAAAGGCCGGCCGCGCAAATACTTCCACTGACCCCGCTCCGTTTTCGATGATGGAGACAACGATTGTTTTGAAGGACAAAAAATACTGGCGGACCGGTCTCACATGGCAGCAGCTTATTGACGAAATGAATACGAAGATGCAAATACCCGGCGTCACAAACGCATGGACGATGCCCATAAAGGCAAGGATTGATATGCTCGCAACGGGCATCCGCACGCCGGTCGGAATAAAAATTTATGGCGCCGACCTCAAGGAAATCGAAAAAATCGGAATCGACCTTGAGAAAATTATCAGGCCTTTACCCGGAACCCGCAGCGTATATGCCGAGCGGGCATCGGGCGGCTATTTTCTCGACTTTGTTCTAAAACGCGAGCAGCTTGCGCGTTACGGCTTAACAATTCAGCAGACTGAAGAAGTTTTAATGTCCGCTGTCGGCGGAGAAAATTTGACGACCGCCATCCAGGGAACGGAACGCTACGGAATCAGCGTGCGATATGCGCGAGATTTTCGCGACGATTTGGAAAAGCTTAAACGTGTCCTGATTCCGACCCCCGCAGGTGCGCAGATTCCCCTCGCACAATTAGCCGATATTACCGTTTCTCTCGGCCCTGCAATGATAAGAAATGAAAACGGGATGCCGGCAGGTTATGTATATATCGATATTACCGACAGCGACATCGGGGGTTTCGTCAATCGCGCAAAAAGCGCCATTCGAGAAAAGCTTCAGCTGCCGGCGGGGTATTCATTACAGTGGAGCGGCCAGTTCGAGAATATGCTCCGCGTGAAAGAGCATCTCAAAGTCGTTATTCCTCTTACCCTGCTGATAATTTTTACGCTGCTGTATATGAATACGAAAAGCGCAGTCAAGACCTGCATAGTCCTGCTTGCGGTGCCGTTCTCACTGGTTGGCGCCATCTGGCTGCTTTATTTTCTCGGCTATAATATCTCGATAGCCGTCTGGGTCGGGATGATTGCCCTGATGGGACTCGATGCCGAGACGGGCGTCTTTATGCTGCTGTTTCTGGATTTGGCGTATAACGAGCGTGTTGCGAAGGGAACTATGAAGACCTGGACAGACCTGAAGGAGGCAATCATTCACGGGGCGGTAAAACGCATCAGGCCTAAGATGATGACGGTGATGGCAATGTTTATGGGCCTTATCCCGATTATGTGGTCGATGGGCAGCGGGGCGGATATGATGAAGCGTATAGCGGCTCCGATGATTGGCGGGATTCTCACAAGCTTCCTGCTGGAGCTGCTTGTATATCCGCCTTTGTATGCAATCTGGAAGTGGCGGTTTGAAATGAAGCAGCAAAAGACAGGCGTTATTAGCTGACGGATGTTGCCTTTTCCTTTTTCAATTCCTCAATCTCTTTTGCCAGCCGGTCGCGTTCTATGTGCAGGTTATAATAGTCAATGGCCTGCACAATGACTGATTTGAATTCATCCTCAAGCTTCCACGGCTTGGTTATGAATCTGAATATCTCACCCTGGTTGATTGCCGTAAGCAATGTTGATACCTGCGTATATCCCGAAAGAACGAGCCTGACGATATGCGGGTATTTTTCCTTGACGATTTTGAGAAGCTGCAGTCCCGACATCTCCGGCATACGCATATCCGTCACGATTACGTGCACTTCGTTCTTTTCGAGGATTTCGAGCGCTTCCTTGCCGCTTTCTGCAAACAGCAGATTATAAGGCTCGTCCATCATTCCCCTTCGCAGCGAAGTCAAAATATTTTTCTCATCATCGACAAAAAGTATTGTTCTGGTTTCCATCGCGAACCCTTTCTATTTTTGACTGATTAATTCACTCGGTTCGAGTCCTTCGGCGCTGCCTTGTTTTTCTTCATCACCTGCTGGGCTCGATGCCTCCACGCTGGTACCGGTTCCTTTATCATTTATTTTTTCCTGTATGACAGGCTTTATCGGCAGTTTTATCATGAAACGTGTTCCTTCTCCGACGATGCTGTCCACGAGAAGCTCTCCCTTATGCTTATTGACGATAATATCATAAGAGACGGTAAGTCCCAGCCCGGTTCCTTTCCCAACGGGTTTGGTTGTAAAGAACGGGTCAAATATCTTGTTTATCACTCCCGGCGGGATGCCCGGTCCGTCGTCAATTATTTCGCAGACCACATGTTTATCCGTCGAGTAGGTTTTGATTTTGATGTTGCCTTTCAGGTCTTTGTATTTAGATGCGATTGCCTGGGCGCCGTTGATAAGGATATTCAGGAACACCTGGTTTATCTGGCTTGCGTTGCACACCACGTGCGGGACATCCGAGTATTCTGTTGTCACATTGACATTGTATTTGAGCTCATTTCTTGCCACGTTGAGAGTCACCGTTATTCCCTGGTTTATGTCATATTCGTCGCGGGCTTCCGCCTGGTCGATTCTCGAAAAATCCCTCAGGTTTTGCACGATTGTGGTGACGCGGCTGAGGCCTTCCTTGGATTCCTTAAACAAAGCGTCTATATCCTCAAGTATGAAATCTATCTTCATATCTTTGGATGCTTTTTTAAGCTCCTCGCTCCTCACCATTAGCTGCTGAATATCGATATTCGGTATTTCGGCGGCTAATTTTGCATACATACCCAGCAGCGTTCTGAATTTAACCATGTATTTTTCGAGCGTCTCGAAATTGCTCGCCACAAATCCGACCGGCGTATTCATTTCATGGGCAACACCGGCGGCAAGCTGACCGATTGAGGCCAATTTCTCGTTCTGTACAAGCTGTGCCTGCACGTTCTTCATATCGCTGTGGGCCTTCTCAAGCTCCTGATATGTTTTCCTGAGCGTATCTTCCGCCTTCTTGCGCTCGGTTATATCTTCACCGGAGGAAAGAATCGCATAGATTTTCTTCGTATCATTCCACAATGTGACGTTGTGCCATGCGATAAGCCGTTCTTGTCCGTCTTTTGTTAATACCGGGTTTTCATGGTACTCATACTTCTCTGTGTCGCCGGCCATCAGGCTGTTGAACATTATTTTGACTTCTTCTCTGTTTTTCTCGGGTACAAAATTTTCACACCAGTCTTTTCCCAGCAGTTCATTTTCGCTGTATCCGAGAATCTCACAGCCCTTGTTGTTTATCATAGTGAGTGTTTTGCCGTCGGCCAGAACAACTAAGATTACCCCCGCAATATCAAGGTATTTCTTTGCTTTGTTGCGTTCCTGTCGCAACGTCTCTTCAACTTTTTTGCGTTCGATGGAATAATGGATTGATTTGGTTAAAGTAAGCGTATCGAATTCGCCTTTTGTAAGGTAATCCTGTGCGCCGCTGGCGACAGCTTTCAAGGCCAGCTCTTCGTCGCCGTGCCCTGTGGTGACAATAACTGATGCGCCGGGCTGTTGTTTTGATAACGTTATAAGTGTATCCATTCCGTTGCTGTCGGGCAGATTTAAATCCAGCAGAACAACGTCAAACCGGTTATTTTTTAGAAGTCCTAATGCCCCATCGAGGTATTCGGTGGTGGTGACCTTGGCAGATAGTGTTGACCGGTGAATCAGTCTTTCAAGCTGTGTCCTGTCAACCAGGTCGTCTTCCACAATCAATATTGTAAGCATCTCTTTCATTTTATTCCCTAATATTTACTCGGTCTCCCCATTTCCCATCCAGGCGTAGAATTAGCCAACCTGGATATACTGCTCGGGTGCGGCTGTGTAAGTTTAATCGTCTATGGCGACTTGCCACTTTATTGCTGGCCGGCCCGTTCAATATAGAGCCGATTCAACCCCATTGTAATGCCTCTCGCTTGATTGTTATCAGACGTTGGAATTTGTTTATCAGTTGAATACCGAGTTTTCGGACGAAATTTGCGATTCTGCCGGTTCAAAATAACTTAATCAAGTTTTGTGATTGATTTTTATGGGAAATTCTTTTATAAAATCCAGATGCCTGCCCGTAGCCCGCCTTCGGCGGACCCGCCGAAGGCGGAGTTGGAAGCCTTGATTCTAACGGGGTAAAAAGAAACGACAGTTTTTTGGAGAAAACAAATGACAAGAAAAATCCTCCTCATCGCATCGGTATTATCAACAATCGTTGTTATTGCCTCCTGTCAGCCTGCCGCCTCACCGGCTGGCGGTAATACTGCTGCAGGCCTGAAAACCATCTGGCTCGACCAGCTCGATGTAAGCAAGGCCTTGTCTGGAACAGGGCCGACAAAGGCTAACAAATCATTTGACGGTAATTCCATTACTCTCGCGGGCGAGAAATACGAACACGGACTCGGAACGCATTCACCGTCCCAGTTTATCCTCGCTCTCGATGGGAATGCAAAACGTTTCTATGCCGTTGTCGGCGTTGATGAAGAAGTCAGAATCCTCCAGCAGCAGCGGCAGCAACAGCAGGGGTTTCGTCGAAGAGGCGGCACAGTCGAGTTTAAGGTCGTCGGCGACGGAAAAGTGTTATGGCACAGCAGCGTTATGAGAGTTCGCAGCGACCCTAATATAGCTGACGTCAATATCGTCGGCGTAAAGCAGCTGCGTCTTATTGTCTCGGAGGTGGAAAATAATTACAACGACCACGCCGACTGGGCTATGGCAAAAATCGAATACGCGGGCAAAAAACCTTATGCTGTTGAACCCGTTGTTGTGAAGCCTTATATCTTAACACCGAAGCCGGGTCCGAAACCGCGAATCACCGGGCCGGCAATCTTCGGCGTTCGTCCCGGCAATCCTTTCCTCTTCACTGTCACTGCTACCGGCAGCCGACCGATGAGTTTTGCCGCAAAGGGGCTGCCCGACGGACTTTCCATTGATTCTGCGACAGGCCAAATCACAGGCTCGGTTAAAAACAAGGGCAATTATACAGTTGTTCTCATTGCAAAAAATGACCGCGGCATCGCTCAAAGAAATTTTCGCATAGTTGTTGGCGGTACTATCGCCCTTACTCCGCCAATGGGCTGGAACAGCTGGAACTGCTGGGCCTGTGCCGTGGATGATTTAAAGGTGAGCGAATCTGCAAAGGCTATGGTTGATACCGGCCTGATAAATCACGGCTGGTCTTATATCAATATCGATGACTGCTGGATGAGAATGGAACAGCAGCGGGGCGACCCTGACCCGAACATCGGCCCGCCCGCTCGCGACCCCAATGGCAACCTTATTCTGAACGCAAAATTCATCGATATGAAAGCCCTCGTCGATTACATTCACAGTCTTGGTCTTAAGGCCGGTATTTATATAGGCCCCGGGCCGACGACCTGTCAGGGGTACGTTGCCAGTTGGCAGCACGAACTGCAGGATGCAAAACAATTTGCCGAATGGGGTTTCGATTATCTCAAGTATGACTGGTGCGGCTATTCCTCAATTGTTAAAGAAGAACCAAATCTCGAAGAGATGAAAAGGCCTTATATCCTGATGAGAAAGGCGCTCGACCAGGTGCCGAGGGATATCGTCTATAGTATTTGCCAGTATGGAATGGGCGATGTCTGGAAGTGGGGCGAAGAGGTTGGCGGAAACTGCTGGCGAACCACCGGCGACATCACGGATACCTGGCCAAGTATGGCAAGAGGATTTCAGCAGGCGCCGCTCGCCCCGTATGCCAAGCCCGGCCACTGGAACGACCCGGATATGATGGTTCTCGGCAAAGTCGGCTGGGGGCCTGATTTGCGGGATTCAGGTCTGACTGCCGATGAGCAATACACGCATATGAGTCTCTGGTGTCTGCTTTGCTCGCCGCTGCTGCTGGGTTGTCCGCTTGACAAGCTCGATGAATTCACCCTGAGTCTCTTGACGAACGATGAAGTCCTCGAGGTCAATCAGGATGCGCTTGGCCAGCAGGCCTCTCGTATCGTTCAGGAAGACGGCCGCGAAATTTGGGCAAAGCAAATGGAAGATGGCTCTACAGCAGTTGGTTTATTTAATACCGATGATTATTCGAAGCAGCGTATTACTCTCAATTTTGCTGATATAGGTTTCGAGGGCAAATGTCTTGTTCGCGACCTCTGGCGGCAGAAAAATCTCGGCGCCTTTACGGGTAAATTCACAGCCGAAATCCCCGTTCACGGCGTAGTGCTTATAAAGGTTACGAAATTTTAAGACAACCTCTGAAAATTCAGAAAATCAGAAAGGTGTTTTTTGTTTAGCCCTGCTCCGCCGAAGGCGGAGGGGTAGGGAAGTCGATATATTAGATGGCAGGCTGGTACTAATTCCGGAGGACCATGAACGCCGCTGAAACACCAGGAACCTTGGTTTTAGAATTATTTGATAGAAGAGGTGGCTTAATGACTACAAAAAAATTGGTGTTATTGCTTTTTATATATCTCATAGTAATATCTGTAGTCTTAGGGACACTCCGCGAGGATTTTTTGAAAGAATATGAAAAGCAATATCATTTTTGGATATCAGCTTTAATAGGATTTTTTACAGGGGGCGGAACGGTGGTCTTCGTAATCCTTGCACAAAAGAAAAGAAAATGAATCCGCGTTTTGTGGGAAGCTTAATAGCAAGGATGACCAGGTTCCGGCAATGGCGCAAGCTTATGTGGTGGCAGCAGTAGTGGCGGTGGCTACGGTGATGATGATCCCTTGATAGTGGAGAGGGTTGGTGATGAAATCCAGCAGGAGGTAGCGAACAGTAGAGTGTAGAGTTCGGAAGTGGTCCGATATAGTCGGAATCATGATTTTAGAATCGCTTGGTAGGAGTTGTTTTCTATGAATACAAATATAAAAATTAATACGAAGCAATTGTTAGCGGTTCTTGTATGTCTTATACTGTTTTCGGCGGCTATGGGAATACTCCGTCAAGTTTTTTTGAAAGAGTATGAAGAGCAATATCATTTTTGGATATCAGTTTTAATAGGAGTTTTTATAGGGGCCGCAATGATGGTCTTCATAGTCCTTTCACGGCAGTTTTTTAACAAAAATGAAAAGCAAATAAATCCGCGTTTTGCGGGAAGCTTAATAGCAGGGATAATCTGGACAGTTATGATGCTGTTAGATATTCTGCCGTTAGATTCAAAAAAATCATTAGCTACAAGTATAATCGGTGTAATAGTGGGCGGTGTTGTTTTTACAACTTTGTTCTATTACCTTTCCCCTTTGTTCTATCGCCGTGTTGGAAATATGAAATAGGGAGAAAATAGATGGTTATGAAATAAGGGACAGTAGGGCTGTAGTGGTTCAGGGTTTTTTTCTGTGTAAAAACGGACAAAATTGAAACACTTTTTGAATAGTTTTTAAAATATTTTTCGCGCAGTGTATATCGGAAAATTCGCTTGCTTACCTGCCCCCACAGCCGGATAATACCTGTTTATGAAACAAACTTTTCATTCTTTTATAGACCGATTTGCGCAAACGGCAAACGATATCTGGCTTAAGGGCTGGGCAGAGGCCAATGCCGGAAATATCAGCCTTCGTCTCGATGATTCTCTTCTGCCGCCCAAAAATTCCCGCCGTTCCTCGAAATGGCAGCCGACAGGCCCGCCTGCCCAAAGCGGGCGTCGGGCAGGCCGCGAATTTCCGCAGATTGCCGGCGATTGCTTTCTCATCAGCGCCGCTGGTTCGTTCCTTAAAAATTTTAAGCTGTCCCCCGATGAAAATCTTGGCGTTATCCAAATCGACTCCGAAGGCAGCAATTACAGGGTTCTATGGGGCTTTGCACGAAATGGCGCACCGACTTCCGAATTATTGACGCATCTATATATTCATTCCGTCCGCAAAAAAATCTCGAACGGCAAAGACAAAGCCGTTATCCATGCGCACTGCCCGGCTCTTTCAGCCCTAACTTTTATCCTGCCCCTCGATGATGCCCGCCTTACGAAACTTCTCTGGCAGATGCACGCGGAATGTATCCTCGCATTTCCGGAAGGCGTCGGCTTTATCCCATGGCAGATGCCCGGCTCATCGGCGCTGGCGGAAAAAACCGCTGAGAAACTTAAAAATTTCCACGCCGTCCTCTGGCAATTTCACGGCATAATCGCAGCCGGCCCAGACCTCGATAAAACGCTCGGCCTGATTGAGACAATCGAAAAGACCTGTGAAATTTACATCAAGGCTATTTCCGCGGGCAGAATCAAAAACAAGCTATCCAAAAAACAGCTTCTAAAAATCGCAGACCATTTCCGCCTAAAGCCAAACCAAAAAATCCTCTCCCAAATTAAATAACGTGCGTATTGTGTATGCCGTCCGCCGCCCGCCTTCGGCGGGCCGAAGGTCCGCCGTAGGCGGATGTTCTTTCCTAAGCCACCAGCCCTTTTGCCACCGTCACCGCTGTCGCTGCATCCTGTGCGAAGCCGTCCGCCCCGATGTTGCTGGCGTAATCAGCCGTCACCGGTGCGCCGCCGACCATAACCTTTGTCTTTATGCCGGCTTTTTTAACCGCCTTTACGACCGCTTCCATTGAAGGCATTGTTGTCGTGAGTAGTGCGCTCATCCCGATTATCTGTGCGTTGACGGATTTTGCCTGCTCGACGAATTTTTCCGCAGACACATCCACGCCGAGGTCGATAACCTCGAAGCCCGCGCCTTTCATCATCATCGCCACCAGGTTCTTGCCGATGTCGTGCATATCGCCTTCCACCGTCCCGATGACGAATTTGCCGACAGGTTTCACTCCCGCCTTTGCGAGCGCCGGCTCTAATATCTCCATCGCCGACTTCATTGCCCTGGCGGCTATAAGTATTTCCGGTATATAGACCTCATTGCGGGCGAATTTCCCGCCAATCGTATCCATCGCCGCTATCAAGCCCTGTTTGAGGATTTTTTCCGGCCCCGTTTTGTCGTTCATCGCTGCCATGGTTAGCTCTACAGCCGTTTCCTGGTCGCCGCTCATAACTGCTTCTTTCAACGCTTCCAAATCTGCCATGTCTTTTTACCTCGCTAATTTTTTTCCTGTTGGTTCTGTCTTGCGAAAAGTGCGACTTTACTTTTTTTATCCGTTTTTGCAAGCCTAAAATCTTTCACCGCCGAGACCGCGGGGACCGCAGCCTGCCCTGAGAGAAGTCGAAGGGAGAAAAATTAGCCATCCGCCTGCGGCGGACCTTCGGCACACCAAGGACACAAAGATAATTCTTAGAGCCTTTGTGCCTTAGTGGCCAAAAATACTTGCTTTTCTTTCCGGCGGAATGGACGATATATAAATAAGGTAAAACCATGCCTATAGAACGACGTTGGGATAAAAAACAGGCGAAAAAACACAGGGTTAGCGGAACAATCCTTGCGGGAATTTTCTGCGTTTTGATGAACAGTATCGCGTCAGGGCAGGAGACGTTCACGCTTTATGTGGAAAATGACGGGACGTTTATCAAGCCATTATACTCTACTGACCGGCACTATACCGATGGGGTAAAAATGGTTTTTACGCATCAGCCGAACGTTAATTTTCTGAAAGATTACTCGCGGTGGAATGGCTTTGGGGAAAACGACGGCAATATAACTGCGGCGCTGGGGTATTTTTTTGGTCAGAATATGTATACGCCCGACCATGCTGACGCGCCGGAGCTTCGCGCCAAACACGACCGGGTCTTCGCGGGGTGGATGTATGGCGGCATATTTATGCAGCGGGCATCTGATAACCAGATGGAACACCTGGAACTGAACATGGGAATGATAGGGCCGGCGGCGAGAGGGGGAACAATTCAAACTTTCGTGCACGATATTGTCAGGGCGGAGGAACCGAATGGATGGGAGAATCAATTACCCAATAAGTTCGAGGTGGATGTTACGTGGCTGAGGAGACAGCGGGTCGCGGAGCCGTATTTCAAACGGACGGAGAATTTTGATACGCACCTTGAATATGGGGCGACGGTTGGAATGCTGCATCGCAACGCGAATCTGGGGATTGTTTTCAGATACGGGATAAATATTCCGAACGATTTCGGGCCGGGGCGGCTTGAGGCGTCGGCGTGCATCGCTAAGCCGAAGGATGTTTATACGGCGTATCTTTTTACGCGGATTGGCGGAAAGCTGGTGCAGTTTGACCGGTTTTTGAGCGGCCTTGAAGCGGAGCCGGCGGTCGGACAGCTACATGTCGGGGCGGTCTACAGGTATAAATCTTTCGAGATAAGCTATTCGGAGACGTTCCTGACAAGGGAATACAAAGAACAGGGCAGCACAGATTCATACGGGGCAATCAACCTGATGTGGCGATTCTGAGACACAGGATTTTTTGCCTCGCCAGCCCGCTTTGGTAAGCCCCGATGAATAAACAGAGGGCGAGAGAGTTAAAACATTACAGCAATTAACCAAAAAGATTTGTGGAGAGAAGATTAAGAGTTTTGTTTAACCACCAAAGGCGAGGAGGCAAAATGTGAGGACGATCATATTAGCAAGTTCAGTTAATACATGACTACTTTCTCGCTCGGCTTCAACCACTTGTACCAGCAACGGATTCTTTCCCAGAAGACGATTCGGTCGAATAGCGAATTGGAACATGAGTTCAGCAACTCGATATCCGCCCAGTTCACATTCTGCGTGGCCGGCCCAGCGTTGTTGCTGAGATTGCCACCGCTTGCCGCGATCAGCAGCCATTTCTCGTTTGCATTGCCCCAGTTGTATTTGGTGGCTTTTTTATTTTTGTTCTTGATGGCGCTCTTAATGTATTTCATGTTGAGGCAGATCCCACCAGATGTAATATTGGAGCAGACCCAGGAACAACGAGAGGCAAGAACCGCAGCATCTGTCCACCGCGATAGAGTTAGCCACGACAGCGTGGATTTCAGCGTTGGGTATCCATTGAAGTCGGAACAGCAAAACCGTGGTAAATACCCCAATGGCTTGACTTGGTGTGCTTCCACGAAATTAACAAGTTCCTTTGCCAGTTGTCTGGCCAATTTCTTAGTCAAGGAGAGCTTCCTATTGATAGTGATATTTGCCCCAATGCCGGTTAGGTGTTTTCGATGACTGACCCGACGAATAAGGCTGTCCTGCACCAACCGCCAGAAATTTGCAATCGGGGTGAGAGGTGAAAGTTGCCCCGCCTCCGTGTCGTTGAAATACTCGGTGTGCTCGATTGCAACTCGTTCCCTTTTTCCGCCCTTACTCAATGTGAGCAGGGCATCTGGTCTTTCCTGCCATTTGGGGTTGGAAATCCTATAGCCCAAATGGCCGAGGAATTCCCGGATCAGGAATTGCTCGCACTCTTTCTGTGTCCGGTAGATTCTGGGCATTGTCTACAAAAACCTTTTTGTAAAGGGTTGCTTTCGGACTTCAATGACTATCTTACCTTCAATTCATCCCAAACACAAGCCGGAAATTTTTAATTTGAACGCCCCCGCGGCGAATGAGCGTAGCCAGATACAAAACAATCGCAACCGTATTTGACGGCATACTTTCCCCAGACAACTGATTGCAAAAGTTCATTTTTTCATTATAATCGACAGAATATACTTACTTGAAACAGTTATGTCCTGCCCACAGGTGGCAGGGCTAAACAAAAAAGCGAATTATTAGAGATTGCGTAAAAGATTTTTTGAATTGAAACTTTTTGGCGAGTTATGAGCAATTATATCGTTCTTGTAAAACAAGTGCCTGACGTATCGCAGATTACCGGCAACGCGTTTGACCCCGAGACCGGCAATCTCATCCGTTCCCGCCTCGCCTCTGTAATCAACCAGCTCGATACGCACGCCCTCGCCTTCGCCGGCTTTATGAAAAAAATCAGCGGCGATGATAACGCCAAAATCATCGTTCTATCGATGGGGCCGCCGCAAGCACAGGAGGTTCTGCGGTATTGCCTTGCCCGCGGGGCTGACAATGCGGTTCTCCTTACCGATAAGGCGCTCGGCGGCGCCGACACGTTCGCCACAGCCAACCCGCTTGCCTGCGCCGTTAAAAAAATCGTGAAGGATTTTTTCAATGGCAGCAATGATTATTTCCTGATAGCCGGCATGCAGTCGGTCGATGGCGATACCGCCCAGGTTCCGCCGCAAGTCGCAGAGGAATTATCGCTGCCCTGTATCGCCTACGCTACCGATGCACGATTTGCCGAAGGCGGATTTGAATTTACCCGAATCATCAGCGGCGGAAATCAGGCTGTCGCACCCGCAACAACGCCGGCTGTTATCACCGTCGCAAAATACGATTATCCTCTGTTCGCATCCTTTTCAGCGGCGAGGCGTGCGGGGAATACGCCTCTGGCTCAATGGACGGGCGAAGATGTTAAGGCCGTCCATGTCGGCGTGAAGGGGTCGAAGACCCGCGTTATACGGGTTTTTCCGCCTCCGAAAACCTCGAGAAAATGCCTAAACGCCCCTTATGCCAAATCGCTCGCACGGTTTATTGTCGACAGCCTGAAATCTGATTCCGGCGGGACTACCCAGGCTGCCGCCTCCGCCGATTCCGGATATTTATTACCCGGAAAACGAAAAAGCTGGCTTGACCGCTCTTTCGAGGGCAGCGATGCTGAAATCCGGGATTACAAAATCCTCGCTGATAAATTGCAGATGCTCGGCATCGGCAAAGAGGCCATCGTCGATGAATACACGAAAAAACAGATTCTCGACGTGGCATCGGAACATTTTCACAAAAACGCACTCGACGATATGCTTAATGGCCTGCAACTGACAGAGCCGACTTACAAAGGCGAGGTCTGGGTCGTTGCCGAGCAGCACAATGGCATAATTCATCCTTCAACTTTTGAACTCATCGCAAAGGCCCGCAGCCTCGCCGATTCGCTCGAAACAAATGTCGGCGTAGCGCTGGCAGGTTTCAACCTCGGCGGCTTGTCGCAGGAGCTGATCGCAGCAGGTGCGGATAATATTTACGCTATTGACGATAAAATCCTCGCTGAATTTGACCCAGCCCCGTATCGAAAAGCAATCGCCGACTGCATCAATAAGTACCGTCCGCAGATTGTCCTTTTTGCCGCCACGCCGCAGGGCCGCTCGCTTGCGCCGATGGTTTCTTACCGGGTTGGCTGCGGTCTTACCGCTGACTGCACAGGTCTCGAAATCAGGGACAGCTCCAGAAAAGGCCAAATCGGTGTTCTATTCCAGACCAGGCCGGCGCTTGGCGGAAACGTTTTCGCCACTATCTGCACGAAGGATTCTTTCTCACAGATGGCCTCTGCCAGGCCGGGCGTATTCAAAAGGCTTCCGCCGGATAATTCCCGAACCGGAAAAATAATTCAGCACAAAGTGAAACTATCTCCGAATGACAAGAGTCTGCACATTCTGAAGACGGAATTGGCGACAGGTTCCGTTCACTTTAACGCCGACATAATCGTGAGCGGCGGGCGGGGCCTTCAAAGCCGGCAGAATTTCGATTCACTTCTCAAATCGCTTTCTATCGCTCTGTCGGGGAAGTTCAGCACGCCTGTCGAAATCGGCGCATCGCGTGCCGCCGTTGAGCAGGGCTATATAAAACGTGCCCATCAGGTCGGGCAGACCGGCACATCTATTTCGCCGAAACTTTATATCGCTCTCGGTATCTCGGGTGCGATACAGCATCTTATCGGTGTTGCCAACGCCGGGGCAATAATCGCCGTCAATTCCGACGCCAATGCCCCGATTTTCAAAAGTTGCGATTATTATCTTGTCGGAAACGCAGAAAATGTTATCCCTGAGCTTATTGACGAGTTAGGAAAACTATAAACGAATGAATTGCAGGAAAAGCGTTTTAATATTTTTACGATTTTGAATTATAATATATTGTGGAAATGTAATGTCCGGTATCGTTGATTACAACAAGGTTTCAGTGCTGATTGTCGGCGGGGGGTCTGCAGGGCTCGCCGCGGCTATCCAGTTAAAACTTAAAAAGCACGACCTCGATGTCTGTGTAATTGAGAAGGGCGGTTCGCTCGGCAGCCATAACCTCTCCGGCGCCGTCCTCGAAACGCAGTCTCTCTTTACGCTGCTTAACGCTGCATCCCCGGGCTGGCAGAATACCGACCAGGCAAAAGAAATCTTCGCAAACAAAATCGACCGAAACGAGATTCTTTTTTTCCCCGGCAGAAAAACGTCTCTTAATATCTCACCCCTGATTGGTCTGGCGAAGATTTTCCGGCTCAATTTCGGCCAGATGATTCACAAAGACGATTACTCGGTTTCAATTAGCAAACTTACCGCGTTTCTCGGCAAAATTGCTGTTAGTCTCGGCGTCGAAATCCTTACCGGTTTTGCCGCAAACGATATTATCCTCGATGACGCAGGCCAGACGGTCGGCGTAAAACTTGTTGACCAGGGGCTCGATAAACAAGGGAACAGGCAGCCCAATTTTCTCGCCGGCGAAATTATTCATACCGGCTTCGTCATTCTCGCGGAAGGCTGCGACGGGCTTGTCACTGAAAAGTTTATCGAAAAGGCCGGCCTCCACAGGCAAAGGCCGCAGCTTTTCTCTCTCGGCGTAAAAGAGCTTATTAAGGTTAATAGTGACCAGTATAAAAGATTTACCGCAGGCCGTGCCATTCACGCTATGGGCTATCCCTTGTGGACGCCGGTCGTCGGGCCGGCTATGTTTGGCGGCGGAACTATCTTTGCCGCTGACAACGACCATCTGACAATTGGTATGATTGTCGGCCTCGACTTCAAATACCGCGACTTCAATCCGCAGGATGCGCTCGCTCTTTTCAAGCAGCACAGTTTCGTTAAACAATTTATCGAGGGCGGCACAGTCGTCGAAGCCGGCGCGAAAATGATTCCCGAAGGCGGCTTGTGTTCGATACCGCGGGACGCCGGCGGCTACATCGGCAAAGCCAACTGCATTATTGCCGGCGACAGCGCAGGCTTCGTAAATATGCTCAAAGTCAAGGGCCTGCACAACGCAATCGATTCCGGCATCCAGGCCGCAAAGGCCATTCACGAAAGCCTTTCATACCCCCGGCAGACCGCCGCCCGCTATACAACTCTTATCAACTGCTCGAACATCGCAAAGGAAATGGAATCCGCCCGGAATTTCCGGCAGACTGTTGCCAGGCTCGGCCCTTTGTTTGGTATGCCTTTATCTGTGCTTGGCGGTCTCCTTCCGAAATTCAAAATCGAAGAAGACTACAAGGCTTTGAGAGCCGCCGCATACCGCCTCAAACCGGCTGCTTCTTTCGATAAAAATGCCTTTACCGCACTCGCTTCGACCAGCCATCGCGAAGACCAGCCGAGTCACTTAACGATTATCAATCGCAACACCTGCTCGCAGAAATGCACGCCGGAATTTAACAGTCCCTGTATTACTTTTTGTCCGGCGGGTGTCTATGATACCGTCGCCGGCCAGGTAAAACCCGCAAATCCTTCGAACTGCCTGCACTGCAAGACCTGTCAGCGAAAATGCCCGTTTGATAATATCCGCTGGACCGCACCGGAAGGCACCGGCGGCCCGAAATACAAACGATTGTAAAAGGAATAATAATTATGTCTCTGACAAAATTCATCAGGGATATCCAGAGCAGATTTGAAGCAATTCCAGCTCCTGCTGCTATATTTTACGATGCCATACCCGCCAGAATTCTTAAAAAGCCGGAAGGTAAAATAGCTGATGACATCGTTAAGAAGATAAGAAGCGGAACCGTTGTAGATTTAGGTTCAGGAACAGGGTTTTTGTCGATAGAGCTTGCAAAGAGGGCGCCGGGACTGCAGGTTTTTGGCATTGACCTCAGCAGACAAATGGTCAAGATAGCAAAACGTCATGCCAAAGATATCCGGAACGTTCAATTTGAGTTTGGTGATGCTGCCGCTCTCCCTTTTGGGGGTAGTTCGATTGATTTTATCGTCAGCACTGGCTCACTGCATCACTGGAACAAGCCGGCCAAGGTATTCGATGAGTGTTATCGTGTCTTAAAAAAAGACGGAGAGGGGTGGATATATGACCCGTGCCGTGATGCCCTCAAAGAGTGCATCGAGCAGGCAAAGAAAAATTACGGATTTTTGATTTACCTGATTTTAACTAAAGTCACTGAACTCCACGGTTTCAGCAAGCAGGAATATGACAGCAAAATTAAGACTATTTTAGACCAAACTGCATTCAAAGATAATTATCAGATGGAACTAACAGATATCTGGATGAAAATTATGTTAAAGAAGAGGGGGTAATAAATGAAAAAGTATAGCTGCAAACAGGACGGTGTGCGAAATTTGATAATATCCGCTGGACTGCCCCGGAAGGCGCCGGCGGCCCTAAATACAAACGAATGTAGACCCCATTAGAGAATCTGCTGGAAGGCGGTAGCATTAAACCATCGTCGGCTTTAGGCAATATTGGCCACCGATTAAAACTCGCCGCGATGCGTCGCAGCGGGTCGGCGGCTTTCTCTAACGGGGCAGGCTGAATGCCGGAAATTTTTAATTTTTTTCAGGATTTTTGTAAGTTTTTTGCCCTCCGCTGCTCTAATATAATAGTTATGGCCAATACCGACTTAAATATAGCGGCCGGTCGGGCCCATAACGAGGAAATTGACGCTAAAATCCTGATTGGAATTGCTCAGGTGAATAGAGATGTTACTCTCGAATCGATTGTAAGGGAACATTCTGCGGACGTAGCGCTGCTTGCGAACAGGCTGCTCGGCTGGCCCGGCGACGTCGATGATGTTGTGCAGGATGTTTTCCTGGCGGCTTTTACGGGGCTGAAAAATTTCCGCTGCGAATGTGATGTAAAAACCTGGCTCTTTACCATAACAATAAATAAATGCAGAACCTGTAAATATAAAAAAATACTCACGCTTAAATTTCTCGGAAAATTTGCAGGCGGCCTCGAATCGGCTTCTTCAGACACCGCTGATAAGCAGATAGACGATGAAACCTTCGAGTGCGTTCGTAAAGCAGTTAAATCTCTGCCTGCTAAATATCGTGAAGCGGTGGTCTTGAAATATCTTCAGGAGATGAAGACCGCTGATATTATGCAGGTTCTAAAAATTTCTGAAAATACTCTTAACGTCAGATTGTCGCGTGCAAGGGATTTGCTGGGAAAGAAACTCGCCGATTTAACGAGAGAATAAGATATGAACAATGATAGATTGGAACAATTACTTCAGGCGGCTGACAAATCTGCCGGCGGCGCTTTATACAAGCCTGATAACCTGGCCGGCTCTGTCCGCAGGCGGTATCAGAGAAGACGAATAAAAATGATTGTAAGCCCCGTTGTTATTATTTTGCTGCTGGCGGGTTTGTGCATTTTTACCATAATGAAAAATACCGGCCCGAAACCGCTCACCGCCGAACAAACAGCTTCATTGAATGTCCAGATTCAAGACCTCAATAAAAGGGTCGATGCCACGCTGAATCTCGTCCGTGATGTGCTTGAGCGGCAGCGAAGCCTCGAACGCATCGCAAAACTGGATGCGCAGCTTGCTGAATTCAGGGACCCGATAGAAAAGCTTAACGAGGACATCAATAAAACCGCCTTTATTCTCGTCTCCAGTGCCGACAAAATGCACGACGAGCTTAATGACACGGATTCTGCCGTGAAGGCTTATAACCAGGTTATAGAGCTTTTCCCGCAGACCCCTTCAGCGGAATCTGCCAGACAAAAGCTGCTGAAAATCCAAAATGTCACCGTCAATAAAAACAATATGAGTATCTGATAAGGAGTATTTTATGAAAATGAACAAAATTGCCGTTATTTTTATCGCAATGATTTTATGTATTGCTCAGTCTGCATTCTCGGCAGAAAAACCAAAACCGCAGGCCTCCGGGCCAATCTCCGGCACTTATCAGGCATCCTGTGTAATCAGAATAATCGCAGACGATACCGTATTTAATTCCCAGATGCTGCAAAATATTTCTTTCATTTTGAATAGTTCGGGAATCGGTGCCGCGGCAGCAAAGGATATTCTTGGCTACGATGCGAAAGATATTTCGGACGATTTCGTTCAGCGAATGGTCGGAGTTATAGGCATTTCGCCCTTACCCGCACCCGCGAGCCCATCCAACGGCAGCGACCATATATATACTTTCGGTTTGGAGATTAACGTGCTTAACGGCAACGACAGCGGCGACCCCAGACCGGCTGCCAGGGAATTTATGCAATCTCTTATCGATGGCCTTAAAAAAAATCTGGATAAGTCTTTTATGGAATACGGGGATAGGTTAAATCAGCAAATCAAAATTGCTGGAGAAGATGCCAACAAAGCGGAAAAAGATTTTTACGGAATGCAGGAAAGGCTTCGAATTTTATCCGGCTCCCGCGATTTGTCCCGAAAAACAATCCTCGCTGACATTAACAGCATCCAGACCAGAATTGAGGCTTTGGAAATGGATGAGGCTGATAACGAAATTTATCTTAAAGATTTACCTAAGCAAATTGAGAGTCTCAGGCAGAATACAGAACTAAAGATTGCAAATGATGATATTTCCAGAGAGTTCAGTGATATGGTTGCCGAAGCACAAAAGCAAATGGATTCAGTTCAAAAACTCGTCGAAACCGGCAATGCTTCTGCACAAGACCTTGCAAATGCGAGGGAAAAACTCTTCAAAGCCAGGATTGAGCTTGCCCAGAGACGGGAAGAACTTCGAGCATCTCTTGGCGGTAATCGTATTGAACGTTTGAATGAGGAACTTACCGACAGGCTCTCCAGAAGCAACCGTTTTGATCAGCTTAGGGCATTCCTGTTGAATCAGCGTATTAAGGCAGAAGAGCTTCTCAAAAAGACTGACGGCTATGAAGTCCTTTCGATAAAGGCCGACATCGCAAAGCAATCTCTTAGACAAGCTTTAGAAAGGCTGGAAAGCTTAAAACAAAGTGCGAACCTTATGCCGCCGACCATAACTGTTATGGGCAACTGAGTTAGTTTGTGCAGGTATTGTCCCTTTGAGCCTTTGCTCCTTTGTGCCTTTGTTATGCGCATAAAAAAACCATTCAATCTTACGCCTTCGCAATATTGAATGGTTTCCCATTTTCCCGCACCTGCTTTTTCAGCAAATCGCGGGCTTTTTAAACCTGTCCGAAAATTCGGGCAGGCCTTTATTTCGCACCTGATTTAATTTTTGCTTCGCATATTTTGCTATGCCTTCGCTGCACAAATACTTGTTTGCGCTAAATACACATTCTTTAAATAGATGCGATTCTACTCTTCTTTCGCCTTCGGGTTTTGTTCTGCTGATGGCGGATTGTCTTTATCAGCCTTATCTTTCTTTTCCCGCTGAATTGCTTCGTAGACCTCTCTTCGATGGACTGATATGTTCTTTGGTGCAGTAATCCCCAGTCGTACCTTATCGCCCCTCACATCCACGATTACCACTTCTACGTCATCGCCGATTATTATAGATTCATCTTTTTGTCTGCTTAGAACCAACATTTTCAACTCCTTTTGCAGGTTGGTTTATTATCTTTACGCTAAAGAGCGCCACAAAGTTCGGTATGTTTCAAGGTTTTTCTTTTCTATTTCTTTATTTTATAATAACTTATGACAAAATAAACGCACCCCGCAATCCTTGCGGCTCTTTTTCTAATTCGGCTAATTTAACCACCCAAAACATTTAATTTTTGTAAAACTTTCACGCCTTTTATTTGATTATAAGACTTTGTTTGCATAAGGCTTTGATATGTATAGGGTTATAAACAAAAATGGCAATGGTTATGTGCGATTTTTTTTTGGAAGGCCCCGCCGCGGCGGGGCCCGCCCAGGCGGGCTGCTTTGCGCTAACTTTCGTATTGCCGCCAGTATTCGTATCTTACTGCCATAAGATAGCCCAATATTGCCCCCAGCGTTCCGAATGATACCAGCTCGATTGGCAGTATTGCGACCATCGAATTTGCGAAAAAGATTGCCGGCCAGCTGGCGGTAATATGCTCGACCGTTGCCCGGCTGGCGTAAATAAATGAAACGAAAACGGCTGTCACGGGAACTGCCAGCACAGACCAGAAAAACGAAAGCCCGAGAAATTTTTTCACCGCAAAACCAGCTCCTGCGAAACCGGTAATTATCGCAAAAGTTATCTGGCCCTTGTCCGGCTGGCCAATCAGATAACCCAGCCTTTCGTCGTAGAATCTCTCGCCGCGTGCCAATTGAAGGATAATCAGGACGGCTATTACGCCGGAACCGAAAATCGCGGTTAATATATTTATGTTGCCGATGCCTGCTTTGAGTTTTTTGAAATCCGCACTGAACCCCTCAGTTCCGAAAATCTTCCTCTGTTCCTCTGCGCCTCCGTCCTTCTGTTTCTTTGGCCGTGTTATTTTGCTTGCCAGATACACGCCTGCAAAACCTGCCAGCACGACCGCCAGCCAGAAGAAAGACTCCCATCTCAGCTTTGCGAGTATCGCCATTCTTGCATCTAACGTTGAGTTGGCCTGCATAAGATTTGCCATACTGCCGCTGCGTATAGACCATACCGCCAGACCTGCGGGCGCCGCCAGCACGGCTATTTGCTTACCGACAGGCCATGCTATAAAATATGCGAAAAGGCCGCTCAAAAACGCCAGGGCCAGCAGCCTTACTATCCCGCCGCCGTCGAAATTCCCCGCCGATACTATCCCGAATGGTTCTGCCGGCGCTATGCTCGGCCAGCACAGCGCACCTATCAGCACCGCTCCGACATACATTACTGCTGCTGTTCGTATGCTCGTTTGCCAGCTTGCGCCGATAAACCTCATCAGCAATGCTATCGTCACCATTGCTGCCGTTATCCGAAATATCATTATCCAGCTCAATTCCATTTTTCTGCCTGTGGCGGACTCCTTAACTTTTTATCTCAATAGAATAACAGCGATGCTTCTACTATTCAATACCCTTCTCGCCGCACTCTTCGCTCTTCACCTTTTTGTGCCTGACAATTACTTTTTCACTAATTTTATCTCGGTTATCTTTACAACCGGCTTTAGCGTCTGCTCTTCTGCCGGCAGCTGGTGAATCTTGCGTACCACATCCATTCCTTCGATTACTTGTCCGAAGGCTGCGAATCCCTGCCCGTCAGGATTTCGTTTGCCGCCGAAATCGAGTTCCGGCTGGTCTCCGACGCATATCGAGAAATCCGAATCCGCCGTCCCGGGTGTCCACCGTGCCATCGAGAGCGTTCCGTTTGTGTGATGCAATCCTGTCTCTTTTGTCGTCTCATGTCTTATCGGCGGCAGCTTTGCGGGGTGATTGCTGTCTTCGAATAATCCGCCCTGTAGAACCGCTATCTTTACCTTGTTATTTGGCTGGTTATCCGCCCGCACCACTCGGTAAAAAACCGCATCTTCGTACCTGTTTTCTTTGACGTACCGCAGGAAATTTCCCGCCGTCACAGGCGCCTTGTCTAAATACAATTCCGCCTTTATATCCCCATAATTCGTTCGCATCAGCACAACAGGATTTTTTTGCTGACACGCGCATCCGCTAAGGTATATTCCCGCCAGGGCGGCCATTAAAACCATTCCGTTTCGCAGATTTAATTCTTTTTTCATAGTTTTCTCCATTCCGTGTCCTGACTATTCGAGAAAGACAATATCTTCCGGGATTGCCGCCACGTCCCTGCGGCCTTCGCCTAAAATCTTTTTTATCTGGCTGCTGTGTTTGCCGGCCAGGCTTTCGACCTCATCGCTGCTCAGGCTGCTCACCGCCTTCGCCGCCTTGTTAATCATTACAACCTCTCCCGCATCGAATTTTCCCTCGACTCTCAATATGCCGCTCGGCAGCAGACTTTTATGATTCCGCATCGCCTTTATTGCCCCCTCATCGACAAAAATAGTTCCCGCCGGCCTGCTGTTGAGAATCCACCTGCTCCGGTTGCTCAGTTTCCGCTTCGCCATAAAGACGGTTCCGACAGCCTCCCCGGCGATGATTTTGTCTATTACGTTCTTCACCTTCCCGTTTGCGATGACGGTTCGGCAGCCGGCATTGGCGGCAATCTTCGCCGCCTCTATTTTCGTTTTCATTCCGCCCGTTGAAAACGCGCTGCCTCTCTGGCCGGCGCTTTTTACAATCTCTTCGGTTATTTCATATACCTCTGCTATCGGCCTGGCATCGGGGAATTTGCGGGGGTCTTTATCGTAAAGCGCATCTATATCGCTTAAAATTATAAGAAGCTGCGCATCAATCTTACTGGCAACAAGCGCGCTTAATTTGTCGTTATCGCCGAAGGCTGAACCAATCTCATCGGTGCTTACGCTGTCGTTTTCATTCAGCACAGGCACAATCGAAAGCCCCAGCAGCGTCTCAATCGAATTACGCAGGTTAAGGTAAGTCTTTCTGTTATTGAACACGTCCGCCGTCAGCAGAACCTGTGCCGTCTTTACCGCATACCGCAAAAACGCCTTTCTGTATTCCGCCATCACTAAAGGCTGGCCTATCGCCGCACACGCCTGGCGCAGTTTCAAATCTGCCACCCGTTCTTTGATATCCAATTGCCCAGCCCCCATCCCGATTGCCCCGCTGGTCACAATTACTACCTGCCTGCCCGCTTTCAAAAGGCCGCTTACCTGCCGGGCAGCCTGGCTGATATATTCCGTATCTATACCGCCTTCTTTTGACAGCGTCGCTGTCCCTATCTTTATTACTATTCTTTTGGCGTTGGCAAAGTTTCGCATATCCTGCTCATAATTTAACTGTATAAAATATATCATTGACTGAGGCGGCAGAAAACAAAATTTTTTGACAAAATTGACTTGAAACGCTTATTCCAAACCTTATACTTAACAGGTAATACTGCGGGTGTAGCTCAGTGGTAGAGCGTCACGTTGCCAACGTGAATGTCGTGAGTTCGAGCCTCATCACCCGCTCTTTTGTTTATAGAGGCTTACTTTACAGGAGCAATCAGATGACCGAAGAACAGGAAAAAACGGCTTCGAACAACACAATTTCAGTTGCGGATGCAGGTCCATGCAGGAAAAAAGTCTCTATCGAGATTCCCGAAGAGACCATAAAAAAGGCTACTGATGAGCAATATCAGACCCTGCAGAAAGATGCCCTTGTACCGGGCTTTCGCAAGGGCAGGGCTCCGCGGAAACTTCTCGAAAAGCGTTTCGGCAAGGATACCACCGAGCAGATTAAGCTGAAACTGCTTGCTAATGCGAGCGAAACTGCCATCAAAGACCAGAAGATTGATTATCTGCGGGAACCGGAAATCGATTATAAAAAGGTTGAGCTTCCCGCCGCCGGGCCTATGAAGTTCGAATTCGAGGTCGAGGTAAGGCCGGAATTCGACCTGCCTCCTCTCGAAGGCATCGAATTAACCAAGACAAAGGCCCGTGTTTCCGAAAGCGACGTTGACAAGGAGATTGAGCAAATCCAGAAATGGGCAGGCCTCTGGACGCCCAAAGATGGAAAAATCGAAAATGGCGACCAGCTTGTTGCGGACGTTATTATTAAAACCGAAGACGACCAGCAGGAAGAAAAAATAGAAAACACGCAGGTTTTTGTCCGGGAAAATGGTTTTGCAGGCCCTGTCCTCGTAAAAGACCTCGACAAACTGCTTATCGGCTCGAAGACCGGCGATACGAAAGAAACCACGGTCGATATTCCGAAAACTTATTATGTCGAAAAATATCGCGGCAAAAATGTTCAGGTTAAAATAACCATAAAGGATGTTAAGTGGCTCAAACCCGCCGAACTCGGCCCGGAACTGTTCAAGAGATTCGAGGCGTCGAATGTAAGCGAATTGCGGCAAAGGGTGCAGGAATCCCTCACTGGAAAACTCGAACAGCAGGCTCGTCAGGAAATGAATACGCAACTCTATAAATACCTGCTCGAAAAGACTAATTTTGACCTGCCCCTCGATATTGTCGCGGAGCAGGCAAATGCCGTTCTGCAGAGGCAGTATTTAAACTTGTTGCGAATGGGGCTTGCGAAAGAACAGATTATCGAAAAGCTCGAAGACCTCAAGGCCGCCAGCGACCAGCAGGCAAAAGAGGAATTAAAAATATTCTTTGTTATTAACAAGATTTCTGAAAAGTTTGCCATCGAAACTTCAGAAGAAGAAATCAACGGCTACATCGCCCAAATGGCGCTCAGTCAGAACCAGAGGCCCGAACATCTCCGTCAGACTATGGAAAGAAGCGGCCAGCTCTCGCAGCTAAGCCTCCAGATTCGCGAAGACAAATGCCTCGCAAAATTGCTCGAAACAGCGAAGATTACCGAGGTCGAGCAAAAGCCGGCAGCCGAAAAGAAACCGGCGAAAGAAACCAAAAAAGTCGAAACCAAACCTCCCAAAAAAGAGGTCAAAGAGACAAAGGAAGCCGCCCCCAAAAAACCGGCAGGTAAAACGGCTGCTCAAAAGTCTGATAAAGATAAAAAAGAAACAAAGCCAAAAACTGCTGCAAAAAAGAAAGCCGGCAAATAATTCTGCCGATATAAGATTATCCGGAACCGGGCGGCCCCGTCGTTTGTTTAGTCCTGCTGCCTGGATGCCGTTTGCGTCCTGCTGCTGTAAATCGGGGCGGGCAGGGCAAATGTTTTTTTGCAAAGGATTTGTTGATGACTAACAAACAGCTTATTACCGGCACATCGGAGTTTTTCAATCAGCAGAGATATAACCTCCAGAGGCAGATGACTCTCGATGATATGCTTCTTGAAAACAGGATTATCTTTCTTGTCGGGGGCATCTCTTACGAGAGGTCAACGGAAGTGATTATGAAGCTGCTCTATCTGGATAACCTTAACAAAAGCAGTGAAATCAGCCTTTATATCAATTCTCCCGGCGGCAGCGTCGATGATACTATGGCCATTTACGATACTATGTGCTTCGTGCATTCACCTGTCGCAACTTACTGCATCGGCAGCGCTCAGTCCGGTGCGGGCGTCATACTCGCCGCCGGCACAAAGGGAAAACGGCACGCCCTGCCCCATGCGAAAATTATGCTGCACCAGCCCTGGGGCGGCGTCACAGGACAGGCCGCCGACATCAAAATTCAGGCTGAAGAAATTCTCAAGGCTAAGAGAGTCATAAATGAGCTTCTCTCAAAACACACAGGACAGCCCATTGAGAAGATTGCACAGGAAACCGAAAGAGACAGGTATATGACCGCGCAGGAGGCACTTGCTTACGGCCTTATCGATATAGTGCTTCACGAAGACACAGGCGATGCGAATAAGAATAAACCTGAAAAACAATAAAATCTTTAATATTTAACCCCTCGTTTTACAGGGGGCTGTCGAGATTTGAAAAATCTCCCTGAAAAAGAAAAATTATTTTGGAAAACTGATTTATGGCAAGCTATGAACATTTAGTCCCGATTGTGATTGAAAAAAGCGGCAGAGGCGAGCGTGCTTATGACATCTATTCGAGGCTTCTGAAAGACAGGATTATCTTTCTCGGCGGCCCCATTGACGATACAACCGCCAATCTGATAGTGGCACAGATGCTCTTTCTGAGTAATGAAGAAACGACATCCGATATTCATTTTTACATCAATTCGCCGGGCGGCTCAATTACCGCCGGCCTGGCCATTTATGATACGATGCGTTTTCTGCGATGCGAAGTGGCGACCTATTGTGTCGGTCTTGCTGCGAGTATGGCCGCTGTCCTGATGGCAGGGGGGCATGCGCAAAAAAGATTCGTCCTTCCGAACAGCAGGCTGCTCCTTCATCAGCCTTTAATATCAGGCGTCCTCGAAGGCGTTGCAACCGATATTGAAATCGAGGCAAAAGAAATATTGCGTCTGCGGGAGCGTCTTTATAAGATACTCGCAGAGAATACGGGCAAGGACACTGAAAAAATCGAAAAAGACTGCGACAGAAACCTCTGGATGGATGCTCAGGAAGCTATCAGTTACGGCCTCGCCGACAGAATTTTACAAAAAGCGCCAACTATTATAAAACAGAAGGATGTTGTTCAGGAATAACCAAAGTACCCTTAATTAAAGGATTGTTAAGGTGAAAAAGCTTTTCTTTTTTAGTCTGCTGTTGCTTTTTCTGGCGGCCTGCCAGCCGGCACAAATCGATAAAACCCCGTCCGAGATTGAAAAATTAAAAATCCGGAACAGCGAGCTTGCCGACAGTCTCCGGCAGTGCGATAAGCACGTAGAACAACTCGATGGCCAGATTCAGGCGCTGCGGAATTTCGGCCCTGATTTCAAGACGGGCGATATTTATAACCTCCAGAAAATCAACATCACCAGGTACACCAATCTTTACGACAATGACCAGGACGGCAAAAAAGAGACTCTGATGGTTTATATTCAGCCGATGGATGAATACGGCGATGTAATCAAGGCTACCGGCCTGGTGGATGTCCAGCTTTGGGATTTGGACAAAAAAGACAGCCAGGCTATTCTTGGTCAGTGGAAGGTGACGCCCCCGGAACTGAAAAGGCTGTGGTTCGCTACTCTTATTACCGTTAATTACCGACTCAGTTTCAACGCCGCAGGTATGGTTGAAAAATTTGACCATCCGCTTACCGTCAAAGTCAAATTTACCGATTATCTGTCCGGCAAAACCTTCGAGGAGCAGAAGGTAATCAAACCAATGTAATCTCTCGTTTGCATCCCGTGTTTTTTCCGCTCCACATGCGGCGGATGCTGGCAGACTATTGACGATTTGCACTATCCCCTATAAACTATACCCTAGATTATGAAAGACTTTTTAAACAAAATTATCTGCGGCACTTGTATTCAGTTGGAGGTATGAGAAATGACGAAATTATGTATCGGTTTAGCTGTGTTTTTCTCTTTGCTTTTACTGTCGGTGGAAAAGAAAGCCACGGACCGTTTCGAGAAGGTGGTAAAGCCTATGGTAGAAGCCATCAATAAAGGCGATTATGAGGGTATTCAAAGGGATTTTAGCAAAAGTATGCTCGACACTCTCCCTCTGGAAAAGAGTAAGCCGTTTTTCGGGAGTCTGATAGCAAATTACGGGAAGATTCGAAAGCTCGACAATTCAAGATACGTTTCGCCTGACGAGGCAATTTTTCCTGCACACTTCGAGCGTGCTATCTTTGATATTAAGGTGGCCCTTGATGGTCAAGACAAAATCATTGGATTATTGTTTTTGCAGCACACTGCCGAGATAGCTGTTCCCGATAGAAACGAAACAAAACTTTCTCTTCCTTTCAGGGGAAACTGGCTTGTATTATGGGGTGGAGACAGCGCAGAAGTAAATTCACATCACGATGTTCCTAACCAGAGGTTTGCTTTTGATTTTTTAGGCACTGACCCGAATGGAAACACCCGCAAAGGCACTGGTGAGGGAAATGGAGATTATTTTGCGTTCGGCAGGAGTGTCCGCGCGCCGGCGGACGGAAATGTGACGGATGTTATCAATGGAGTCAGGGATAATAAGCCGGGTTCGATGAATCCTTTTTCGGTACTCGGAAACGCTGTATTTATTCAACACCGTGAAAATGAGGTTTCTGTTCTTGCTCATCTGAAACTCGATAGTATAACAGTCAAGGTCGGTGACAGGGTCAGGAGAGGCCAGGTGATAGGTTTGTGTGGTAATTCCGGAAATTCTTCAGAGCCGCATCTGCATTACCACCTCCAGAATACGCCCATAATTCAGGATGGGACGGGAATCAAATGCTTTTTTGACAAAGTATCTGTCTTGGTCGGCGGCAAAAAGGAGCTAAAGACGAACTATTCGCCAACAAAAAACGAAATCGTGGTTGGTGAATAGATTCATAGCACTGTATATATGCAATCCCAATTGTGCCTTCCATATTCTATTGACGATTCGCCCTGCACCCTATACCCTATACCCTAAATATGAAAGACTTCTTAAACAAAATTATCTGCGGCGACTGCATTAAGGTTTTGGGTAAGGTTAATGAACCGTTCGCGGATTTGATTTTCGCTGACCCGCCTTTCAATATCGGCTACAAATACGACAGATACAACGACAACCTCAAAAAGGAAAAATACATCGCCTGGACAAAAGAATGGATGGCCGCCTGCAAAAAAGTTCTCAAACCAGCCGGCTCTTTCTATATCGCCATCGGCGACGATTACGCCGCCAACGTCAGAATCATCGGCGACAAAATCGGCCTGCACCTCCGCAACTGGATTATCTGGCACTACTCTTTCGGCCAGCATACGAAACAAAAATTTGCCCGCTCGCATACTCACATTTTTTATTTCGTAAATGATGAGAAAAAATTTACCTTTAACGATTTCGCTGTCCGCATTCCGTCAGGCAGGCAGTTAATTTACTCTGACAAACGTGCCAATTCGAAGGGCAGGATTCCCGATGACGTCTGGGCGGAATTTTCGAGGGTCTGCGGCACTTTTAAGGAAAGGCAGGGCTGGCATCCCTGCCAGATGCCCGAAAACCTCCTCCAGAGAATTATTGCCGTCAGCTCGAACCCCGGCGATTGCGTCCTCGACCCTTTTAGCGGTTCCGGCACCACGGCTGCTGCTGCACGCCGGCTCGGCAGAAATTTCGCCGGCATCGAAATCTCGAAAGTGTATGTAAGGCAGTCGATAAAGAGATTGGAGTCGTTGAAAAAACAAAAATCGCAGAATCTTTTTTTGGATATAAAAGAGCTGAACGAATTAAAAAGGCTTTCCGTTGATATGAATTTGCCTGCTCAGCGAATTGCCGGCGACAAAACGCTTTTGAATTTATTCGTTAATCAGCTTTCAGTCAGATTAAACACGCAAAAGAAACTCGATACCCAGTCGGTTTTGCCGGTATTGATGGATTGCAAAATTGATGACAATAGTAAAAAATAAAATTTCGTTATCCGTCTTTGGACTCCTGATACTTTCTGCCGGCCTGCTTACGGTTATCCAGCCGCCGTTTGGTCTTTCTGTTCTTGCGTTTGTCGCACTTGTGCCGTTTATCCTCGTGTGCACTTCCGCAGAAAAGTTAAAGCCCCTTCTTTTTGCCTCTTATATAATCTCACTTTTATACTGGCTATTCAATCTTTACTGGCTTATCCCCGTGACAACTGCCGGCTGGCTCACAGGCTGCCTTTATATGGCTGTCTTTTGGCCTGTTCTCGCTATCGCGCTGCGATTCTGCACCGCAAAAAAAATTCCGCTCCTCATATCCGTTCCCATCCTTTTCGTCGGGGCTGAAAGGCTGCAGGGTTTTTTTCTCGGCGGCTTTTTCTGGCGGTTTCTTGCTCACAGCCAGTACGAAAACCTTTACCTTATCCAGATTTCTGACATCTTCGGAGCAGCGGGCGTCTCTTTTCTTATCGCTATGGTCAACGCCCTCATCGCGGAAATCATCTATGTAAATTTGAAATCTCAGATTCCGAATTTCAAATTTCTGCTCAAGACTGTTTTTGTTTCAGGGCTTATCTTTGCGACAGTTCTTTACGGCCGGTGGCGGATACAGCAGACCGATACAATAATCGAGCAGGGGCCTCTTGTCGGCGCCGTCCAGTCGTGTATTCCGCAATCTGTCAAGGCAAGCGCCTTTGATTCGAATGAAGTAGCCCAGGATACTTTTAATAAACTCGCCGCTGACAGCAATTCGGTTATTGCCGCCGGCGCTTCTTTGTGCGTCTGGCCGGAAACTATGATACCTGCCTATCTCGATGACACGCCCTCAGGCGTGCTCGACCTTTCGAATAACCAGGTTATCAGGCAGGATTTCCGGTATTTTAATGCAAGACTTTCTTTGCTCGCTCTGGGCAGGGCATACATCCTCGTCGGTGCAAGCGGCCTGAAACCACAGTATGATAAAGATTATTCGCTCGAATCGGTCGGCAGATGCAATTCCGCATTTCTCTACACTCCTGATGGTCGGCAGGCTCTCGACCATTATAATAAAATTCACCTTGTTCCCTTCGGCGAATACGTCCCTTTCAAAAAATCTTTCCCGACCTTTCACAAACTCCTGATGAAGTTCACCCCTTACGATTTTGATTACTCCCTCGATGCCGGCGATGAATTTACGATTTTTCAGATTTATCCGCAATCACTGCAGCGGACAGATATTGCCGACAATATTCCCCGAAAAAATTATAAATTTGCCGTTATGATTTGTTATGAGGATACCACGCCGCAAATTGCCAGAAAATTTATTCTCGACAGCAAAGGCCAAAAACAGGTCGATTGGCTCCTCAACATAAGCAATGACGGCTGGTTCGTAAAATTTACCCCGTTAGAGAAGGCTGCCGATGTTAATCGGGATTCTCCAATGGGGTTTATCAACGGCAGGGCAGAGCCATCCACCGAACTTGCCCAGCATACCGCCATTTGCGTTTTCAGGGCTGTTGAAAACAGGACGCCCGTTGTCCGCAGCGTCAATACCGGCATCTCCTGCCTTATTGATTCGACCGGAAAAATCAGGGATGGTTTTCTCGCCGGAAACCTCCCCAAAAGGGCATTAGAACGCAAAGGAATGGCTGGATGGTTTGTTGATAAATTGCCGATAGATAAAAGGGTTACTTTATTCAGCAGGTTCGGCCAATGGCTGGATAATTTCTGTGCAGTCTGCCTTGCCGGGGCTGTTGTTGCCGGCCTGGCTACTATGTTTTTTACAATGAAAAGGTCATAAAGAACGATGAATTTTCCGAAACAGAAATTTTTTGAAGTATTTTTTGTATTCCTTTTTATTGCTCTGTTTGGCGGCTGCACTACAAGCACATCCACAACAGACACAAAAGACGTTCGCCTTGAAAATCTTACTGCCCGGGCATTGGCGATTCTCCATGCCGGCTTAGATGATGCCGACCCGCATATCAGGGCAAATGCAATCGAAGCGGTGGTTGTCACCGGTCAATTGGACCTGATGCCCAAAGTGGAGCAGCTGCTTGCAGACGAATGTGTACCGGTGCGTTTTGCCGCGGCTCTCGCTGTCGGTGACACAAAATACAGTTCAGCTAAATCCGTGCTCGTTCAGATCTCAAAATCCGCTGATGAAAATACCTCTTTAGCCGCTGCTTATGCACTCTATATGCTGGGCGATAAATCCAAATTTTCTGTTATGGTTTTTCGCCTCGCTAATAACGATATGGAAATAAGGGCGAATGCGGCTCTGCTGCTCGGTAAATCCGGCAGTCCCGAAGCCATAAATATTCTCCGGCAGGTTATGATTTCCAAAGATTCCGACGATAAAGTCCGGCTCCAGGCTGCTGAATCTCTGGCAAGACTCAAAGATGAAACTATTTATCAGAAACTTTGGACGATGATGCTGAGTGTTAACGCAGATGTCAGGGTCCTCGGCACCATTGCAATTGGAGAATTGGGTAATGCACAGGCCAGAGGCGCTCTCACCACCCAGTTATCGGACCAGGTCCTTGAGGTAAGGCTTGTTGCTGCCGAACAGCTCGGAATTTTAGGTTACCCCACAGGTGAGCCGGAAGTCCTCGATGTCTTTACTAAAAACCTCACTGACCAAATGGATCCCCAGGAGGCACAGCGAATTAATTGTCTTACTGCACTGGCCATAGGTCATATAAAAACCCCTTCCCTTGCGAAATTTCTGCCTAAACTGCTTAAAAATGAGTCAAAATCTGTTCAATTGGCAGCTGCAGAGGCTGTCCTGCTCTGCCAAAGGTCTAACTAATCTTTTACAGAAGAAGCAGCCGCTTTATCCCGATTAAATATTGAAGGGGAAAGTTTGTTTTGGGGTATTTGGTAAAAATAGCTTGACCTTTTCTTCTTTAAAAGGTAAAATTGCGGTATTAGAGTGGATATATTTAGTTTAGAATACCGGCGGGGGAACTAAAAAAGGCCTAATTCCCTGAAAGGAGCCTAACTTGAGTACGCTTACAAAAATATTTATTATCCTTTTGACGTTAGCAAGTCTGTTCCTTTGCGGCTTTGTTGTTCAGTATGTTGCTAATTCTGAAAACTTTAAGAAGCTGTATAACGATGCCAAAGCCAATGCTGTAAAACTTGAAAACGATAAGAAAAGTCTCACCAAGCAGCTTCAGGATGAAACTGCAAAAGGACAAAGTCTCGCTGACACTCAATCGAGGGAAATAGAGACCCGCAAGGCCAAAATGAATGAATTGCAGGAGGCTCTCAATAAAATTGAGCTTGAAAAGACCACGCTCCAGACCCAGATTGACAAACTCCAGAGTGAGAACGCAACCCTTGCTACTGCTACAAAAGTTCAAACAAATATTGCTGACAGCAGTTCAAAGGAATTAACACAGGTAAAAAGCGATTTAGTCACCGAGAAGAAAAAATATGATGAGGTTGCAGACGAACTGCTCAAAAGAGAGAATCTTATAAATTTGCTCCAGAGCGATTCGAAACGGCTGCTTGAGGAAAAAACCGCTCTTGAGAAAAAGCTCGGCAACTTTATGCAGCCTTATGGCCAGAAAGCTGCTCCCGAACAGCCGGTGACAACCCAAAGAGATAAAGCGCAGCCTGTTCAGACCGCTGCAGCCCAGCCGGCAGCAGTTGAAATAGGCCTTAAAGGAAAAATAACCGCTGTTGATATGAAAAGGTCTCTTGCCAAAATCTCCATCGGTCAGGCCGACGGCGTCAAAAAAGGTATGAGATTCCATATCAGCCGCAACGGTGAGTATATTTGTGATGTCTTTGTTGTCGATGTGGCTGCCGAAGAGGCCGTTGGCTCTCTTGAACTTGTTCAGCTGGAGCCTAAGCCGGGGGATGTTGCTGCTACGAATCTGTAGCGGTTTTGGGTCCGAAAAAGCCCTTTTTGCCCCGGAAAACTTATTTGGCCTTTTTATCCGCCGCAAAGGTTTGTGTATTTTTGAGGAAACCGAATGTGTCCTGAACTGCGTACAAAACCGATTTTGCCTCAGGCTGCCAGTGATATTTATACTGTTCTGGCGGCGGCAGCTTTTTTCACCGTCCTGGTTACCTTCCTGTTTGTGGCTGTAAAAAGCTACAGTCTTTTTGGTTCTTTATTTTCAACCCAATAATCAAAAATATCTGTTGACAACTCAGCCTCTATAAATTTAAATGCATTCTTGTAGGCAGACGCATAACTTAAAGAATGGAGTCTAAAGTGTTTTTGGACACGATTGCAGGCTGGTTCAGTATGGATATGGGTATCGACCTTGGTACCTGTAATACACTCGTTTGTGTCCGTGGAAAAGGGATTGTCCTCAACGAACCTTCAGTCGTTGCAGTTCGAAAAGGCACCAATATCGTTTTGAATGGCGGCAATGCCGTCGGCGATGTTGCCCGTGAGATGCTCGGGAAAACACCTGGCTCCATTTCCGCAATCAGACCTCTCAAGGACGGCGTCATTACAGACTTTGAAATTACCGAAAAAATGCTCGGCTATTTTATCCGCAAGGTGCACGGCCGCGGAAATCTTATCAGGCCCCGCGTCGTCATTGCCGTCCCGAGCGGAATTACCGCCGTCGAACGGCGTGCCGTTATCGATAGTGCAGAACGCGCCGGCGCAAGAAAGGTTTTTCTCGTCGATGAACCCTTGGCTGCCGGTATTGGTGCAGGCCTGCCCATTACAGAGCCTACCGCATCGATGATTGTCGATATGGGTGGCGGCACTACTGAAGTCGCCATTATGAGTCTTGCTGATATTGCCTGCTGCCAGTCCATCAGGGTTGGAGGTGATGACTTCGATGAGGCTATTATCAACCATCTTAAAAAAACCTATAATCTTCTTATCGGCGAACCGAGGGCGGAAAAAGTAAAAATTCAAATAGGGTCGGCTGCTCCTCTCGAAGAGGAATTGACTATGGAAGTGTCGGGCAGGGATACTATCACGGGACTGCCCAGAAAAATTACTATTACAAGTGAAGAAATAAGAGAAGCTTTCCAGGAGCCGGTCTCTGCTATCATTGATGCTGTCTCGAAAACTCTCGAAAAGGCCGAACCGGAGCTCGCTGCAGACCTCATTGACAATGGCATGCATATTTGCGGCGGCACTTCTCTTCTGCGGGGTATCGACAAGGTGCTGGCTAATTCTACAGGCCTGCGGGTTGAAAGGGTCGAAGACCCGCTGAGCGCAGTTGCCCTTGGCACAAGCGTCTTTCTTGAAAATCTCGAAATCTGGAAAGAGACTATGGACCACGACCAGCACACTTGGGAATAGTTTTCGTGCCTTTTTACCCCGTTAGAGAAAGCCGCTGATTTTAATTGGTGGTCTATTGTTTAAAGCCGACTGTGGTTTAATGCCGCCGTCAGTTCAGACTGTTAGAGAACATTGTTTTCTAACGGGGTTTACTGCTCCGGCTCCGGCACGCAGAATCGGTAAGTATGCAGCGCCGAAAAGCAATGAGCGGAATCGAATAAATAATTATGACTAACAGGAAAGTCAGGTTCAACAAAAGAACGCTTTTCACATGGCTTCTTTTGGCAGGCTTTATTGTCCTTTTCAGCCCGCAGGCAATCACCGGCAAATTTCAGCTCCTTTTTGCTTCCGCCTTTCACTGGCCTCTCAATCTCACGAGGAATCTTATGCTCTCAGCCGTCACTTCGCAGCCTGTCGGCGGTAATGCGGAAAGGGCGGGGCTGCCCTATCAGAATCAGATTGCCAATCTCCAGGCAAGGGTTGATGAGGTCGAAAAAAAATACCAGCAGGTCGCAGGATTCAGGGCCAAACATCCCTTCGAGGGCGCAAAATTCATCACCGCCAACATTACCAGGGCAACAAATTCGGAGCTTATTATTGACAGCGGCCAAAAAGACGGGCTGATTGACGGCCTCTTTGTCTTTGGCGATAACGGCGTCATCGGAACTATTGCCGGCGTCACCGCATACACCGCAAAGGTAAGATTAATAACAAGCTCCTCGTGCAAACTGGAAGTTAAAATTGCCGATAAATCCGCTATCCTGCAGGGCGACGGCAGAAACATCAAAATCAAAACCCTTCCTAAAACCTGCCCTGTCCAGATTGGCCAGCAGGTTTTCTGTCAGCCAAAACCGGGCTTGCTCAATACGCCCATAATCGTCGGAACGGTTTCTGAATGCAGATTGAGTGAAAATCCTCATCTCTGGGATATTACGGTCACGCCTGCCGCTGACATTTCCGCCCTGAACAGCGTCGGTATTATTAAATATTAGGAGGCTGCTTCGAGTAAATAAAATGCGATGGATACGTTTTGCTATATTGATTATCTTTATTATGCTGATTCAGGACGGACTGCTTTCGAAATTAAGAATCCATCCTGACCTCCTGCTGATTATGCTCGTCTTTTTCGCAGTCCACGGCACAATCTCTGATGCAATCATTACCTCTTTTGCTATCGGCCTTGCTTCTGACCTTATCGCGAGCACGCCTGTCGGCGCGGGGATTATCAGTTTCGGCCTGGTCGGAACCGGCCTTGCTTATCTTCAGCAGACCATCTCTCTCAGGAAGACACCTTTTCAGGCAATCGCTATTTTTGTCGCCGGCGTGCTCTGTGCAATATTGATTCTCTTTTTAAGCTACTTAAAGACGCCTGTCGCCGGCGATTTTTTTCGTTTGTTTGTTTATTCTTCCCTTTATTCTGCCGTCGCCGGCCCTTTTCTCTTTCCTCCGATGAAATGGTTGATGAGTCTGTTCTCCGAAAACCGGAGATTCTACTAACCGGGAAATTATATGTATGACAGGCGAATAAAAATTTTTGTTGTTTTAGGTTCTGTTCTGCTTGCGGTCTTTTTATTTCGCCTTGCCCAGCTCCAGCTGAAAACCGACACCCAAATCTCTGAAAAAATTGCCGACCTTAGACGGCAGCAGGGCCGTTCCCGGCAACTGAAGACCCTGCGCGGAAAAATCCTCGACAGGAACGGCAAGATTCTCGCTACCGACCAGCCCGTATTCGATTTGTATATAAGCTGCCGGCTGGCCGGTCTCTTAGACCAGCGTTTTAACAAAGCCGGCATCCTCCTTGCAGAACGCACCTTGGACCCCCAGAAAGAAACACAAAAGACAATCCGCAAAATCCAGGGCGATTCCGAAATCCTTCAGCAGGTAATTGAAAAGTCCGCCCGCTTTGGAGCCGTCCGCAGCGAGCTTGAGGATGAAATCAGGATAAAAAACGACCAGATTTGGAATATCCGCCTCTTCCAGGCTTGGCGAAAAAACTGCCCGCAGTCTCCGCTTTACAAGCAGTATAAAGATAACCTCCTGGCGGTCAAATCCGCAGATTACATCGCCGACTTCGAAAATAATTTTCCCGATACGAACGACCGTCTTGTCAAAATTGGCAAAACCGATATTGTCGAGATGCATCAGGATTTGCCAATCGTCCAGCTAAAGACTGACGACGACGTAATCGCTGCCCAAATCGAATTTATGAATATCCCGGATGTCAAAATTATGCCACGCTCACAGCGGGCTTATCCTTTCGGCTCAGTCGCCGCTCAAACGATAGGGTGGGTAAGCACGCCGCGGCAGGAGGATATACAGCTCTTCGAAGACGACAGGTATTCGAAATATGTATCCGGCGACGTCAGCGGCAGAGATGATGGCGTAGAATACGTCTGCGAAACCCTCCTGCGTGGAAAAAGAGGGGAGCTGTATTACGACCCCGACGGCAACGAGGTCCGGCTTGAAACCCAATTCGGAAAAGACGTTCGCCTTACCCTCGATATTCAATTGCAGGAAAAAATAGAAAAATATATGACCTCTTACAGCCTTCCGCCGGATGCCGGCCCAGGCTTGTCAGTTGTAATTATTGATGTTTCGACGGGGCAAATCCTTGTCCTTGCGTCGCTTCCAACCTTTGACCTTAATCGTGTAAGGTTCGACTATTCCCGGCTTATAAATGATGCCGGCAGACCTCTATCCAACCGCGCCATAAACGAGTTGTATCCGCCGGGTTCTTCGGTCAAGCCGGTAATTCTTATCGCGGGGCTGGAGGCCGGCGCAATCACGCCCCAGGAAACCATGGATTGTCTGCCTCGCAGGCCGCCGCAGGGCTGGCCACAATGCTGGATTTTCAAGCAGCATGGCCAGTCTCATGGTTCGGTCAATGCCAGAAATGCGATTAAGGGCAGCTGCAATATTTACTTCTCACATCTGGCTGACAGAATCAATTCGGCTGTCCTGCAAAAATGGCTTTTCAATTTCGGCTACGGACGCCGAATCCTCCGCGGGCCTGCCGGCGCCAACAGCGAATCGCAAAGGAATTTTAATCAGGCCGGCGGCATCATCTCAAGCTCAAGGCCGACAAAAAATATCCAGAATATCGACCAGCTGCCGCCTCTTGTGGATGATGAGAAAAGATATTTCGGTATCGGCCAGGGCAATCTTCGCGCAACGCCTCTGCAGGTTGCTAATGCGATGTCTGCAATCGCTCGCGGCGGCTACTTCCTTGCCCCGACACTCTTTATCGACGATATTAACGATATAAAAAATAAACCATCCACGGCTGCAGGCCGGGCCGAACCAGTCTTTCTCGGAGTTTCTCCATCCGTTCTCGATACGGTTTATGATGGTATGCACGCAGTCGTAAATGAGCCGGAAGGCACCGCTTATAATGCCTTTTCACGTCACAGATTTTCCTCCCGCGGTATTACGGTCTATGGCAAAACCGGTTCGACAGAAGCCCCCGAACACGCCTGGTTTGCCGGTTTCGCTAAAGACAATTCAGGCCATTCAATCGCAGTTGCAGTTCTTGTTGAAGGCGGCAAAAGCGGCTCGAATGTCGCCGCTCCTCTGGCTGCTGATATTCTTTCGCTCTGCGTTGACGCCGGCTACCCCGGCAAAAATTCAAGGTAGACCCCGTTAGAGAGCTACGCTTCAAGGGTTTAGTATTTGCCCTCGATTTGCCGAAATCTGTGTAGCTCTCTAACGGGGTAAAATCTCTCTGCATCAGGAAATTTTTATCGGCAGGCTCATTGAATCGAACGTGTCCTGCAGGATGCCGAAAAATTTTTCATTATCAGGCCAGATAATCCGGTCATCATTTCTCATCGGCTCATTGACGTTCTTCAAAAACCGGTTCAATGTTTCCTGGTCTAATTGTTTCCCCTGCACGCCGAGCCCAAGCTCCTCGACATATTGAGCATTTAACATCTGTTCATACTGGCCGGCAACCGGCAGCAGCAGCATCTTCTTTTTCAGATACAGGCATTCGCTTATCAGGGAAAACCCCGCTGACGCAATAACCCCGCTGCTCGCCGCAAGGTCGTTAAGGAATCCTTCCGTGGAGCGTTTTTTGAAAAGGCAGTTGCCGCGTTCCTCATCGACGTCGAATCCGTAAATAATAAATTTCACGCCCGGGAATTTTCCGAATATATCCAGCAGCTGTTCTTTGCCGTAAGCAATTGTCGTATAATAAACGATTGTGCCGTTCGAGGTTGTCTTTAGCTGCGTTACAATCGGCCTTATAATCGGCGGAGCAAGACAGGCATTTTTAAACTTCAAAGGGGCCTGGAAAAAATTAAGAATGATATATTTATCCGCGCCGAAGAAATATGATTTTGTTACCACATAAGAAGTGAATCTCGGCCAGATGTTTTTCAGCCTGTGTTCCAGTCTGCAGATCGTCAGCAGATGCTCGTTGTCGATGCTCACGAATGGCACCTTTTTTACAAAAGCCCACCACGCCGTTATCGGCTCAAAATCCGTCAGGACAACATCCGGCTCAAAATCCTTCAGGTGTTTTCTGAAAAGCTCCTTGCTTTCCCGCACCGCCGATGGAACTCTCAATAGATTTTTCTTAACTGTTCCTAACGCCTTGACCTTTCCTTTGCTGTAGGCGAACGATAAACCGAAGCCCGGCTTGACCCGCTCGCCGAAATACTGACGCAGATAGACAAGCGACTTTTCCGACGCAGCAAATATTACGTCGTTTCCAGCATCGATAAGCCTTTGGCCTATCAGGTGTGCCCGGCTGCTGTGCCCGAAACCTTCACCTGCTACTGCGTAAATTATTTTTGCCATAGTATTACCGGTTGTGTTCAGTTTTTGCTTATTTTGTCGCCGACAAGACGCTAAAATTTCTTACGATTGTTATAGTATAAATTACTGGTTGCGGCTTTCCATGTAGTTTAATGTCCGCTCGATAATGTGTGAAACGGCAGGGGATGCCACCACTCCGCCCGTATAGCCCTTGCCCAATTTTTTATTCGGTTTTACCACTGATACTAAAACCACAATCACCGGATTTTCTGCCGGTGCGCCGCCTACAAATGACGCCACATAATCTGAATCCGAATATCCTTTCCTGTCGGCAAGCGCCATGCTGGCCGTTCCCGTTTTACCGAACAGCTGCCATTTTTTCAGCTTCGCGGGTTTGCCTGTTCCTTCATTTACCACCGCCGTCAGCGCCACGTTAACAAGCCAGTTAGCCGTTTCCGGCCTTATAACAGATACGTTTTTACCTGTGGGCTGCCTGACTTTTATAATGCTGCCGTTATTATTCACAATCGCCTTTACGAGATACGGGCTTACAAATCGTCCCCCGTTGGCAATTATGCAAAACGCCTGCACAATCTGGATACCGGTTGTCGAAATTTCCTGTCCGAAAGGCACTCTCGTGACGCTGTAGCCCGTCCATCCGTTCAGCGGCCTTAAATTTCCCTCTACCTCGCCGGGCAAATCTATTCCCGTCTTTCGCCCGAAACCGAATTTGTGCAGTCCGTCATATATTCGCTTTGCCCCGATTCTCTGGCCAATCTTGGCCATCCCGATATTGCTCGATTCCGCCAGTATCTCCCTGATGGTCATATTCCCGTACCGGTGGTTGCCGTATTCGCCAATCCTGCCGAATCCCTTGCCGTGATAGTCTCCGTATTCGCAGAATATCGTTTCGGTTCTCGATACCATATTTGAATCGAGCGCAATTGCCGCCACGAACGGCTTGAATATACTGCCCGGCTCGAACTGGTCACTTATGCCGTGGTTGCGTAGTCTGCTCATATCCGACGCCACTATTTTTTGCGGGTCGTAATCAGGAAGTGAAACCATAGCGAGTATCGCCCCGGTCTTCGGGTCGGCTGCTATCGCCACTCCCGATTCTGCCTGGTAATCGCCAATCACCTTTTCGAGTTCCGTTCTCGCAAATTCCTGAATGGTCGAATCGATGGTTAAAATAAGGCCATACCCGTTTTCCACGTAAGTGGTTTGCTCCTTCATCCGGATTGGCCTGCGCATCACATCCGCAAATACTATATTTTGCCCGGCGTCGCCTGTAAGGTCGTGGTTGTATTTCAGCTCTATTCCTTCGAGCCCTATGTTATCCGCGCTGGTGAACCCCACGATATTTGAAGCAAGCCTGCCCCCGGGGTAATACCGCTGCCAGTCGCTTTCAACTGATATACCCTCTAAACTTACTGCTCCCTTGCACTCTTCCTCCGTTGCTCCTTCTTTCAATTTGACGTAGCCGGGATTTTTGCTGCTGCCGACAATGTCTGAAATCTGGGCAGCGGACATTTTCAAAATTGGGGATAACCTTGCGGAAACATCATCTATATCTTTTATGGCTCTCGGCTCTGCGTAGATTGTCTGGTATCTGTTGCTTGCCGCCAGAACCCTGCCGTGGCTGTCGAGGATTACGCCGCGTTGCGGCTGTTCAGCTATCCACTTTTGCCGCTGTCTTAGTGATGCGGTGCTGAAATAATCATATTTTATGCACTGAAGATAGAAACACCGCACCATCAGTCCGGCAAAGGCTGCCAATAGAAATGCGAATAAAAAAGTTGCTAATCGATTGCTTTTCAATATTTGATTACCCGTCCCCTCTTCTGTCCGTTTGTTTTTTGCGATTGACGAATATTCATTATCGACTGCTTTTGTCTAACGACTTCCACACCGACGCGGGGCTTATCAGCCCTTCCACCTGAATCTGTTTATTGCCTAATTGCTGTGTAAGGCGTTTCTGCTCTGCCCTGCACTGGTAATACTGGAAAAACAATCTGTTATTTGCGCTTCGCAGGTAGACTGTAAACACCAAAAGCGCCGTGAGGCAAAAAATAACTATTACAAGGTATATTCGCGAAACCACCGTTCACACAACTCCTTGTGCTTCAAAGCCCCCGCATTTGACAAGGGCGGGGGCTTTGAAAGCAAGTGAGTAATTTATTAAAAGCCGTACAAGTATTATTTGGCCGGCATTCTTAATTTCATTCCTACCGAGAGATTGTCCCCGTCTTTCAGCACGTCGGAATTCAACTTGATAATTTCCGCATAGCGGGTGCCGTTACCGAGTTTGGCCTGTGCAATTTTCCACAGGCTGTCGCCATCGGCTACTACGTATTCTCCGCTCGCAGAAATTCGATTTCCCTGATTGCTTTCCGCTGCACTATGGCTGCTTGTGGTCGAGACGGCGCTCTCTGATGTCGATATGCCCGGTATGACCAGCTTCTGGCCTTCGTAAATCTCATCTACCGATTTCAGGACATTTTTGTTGGCGTTAAAAATCTTATCGATGTTTGCCTTCTTGTTCCCTTCCTTTGCGCCATAGCATTTTACCGCTATTGACGCGAGGCTGTCGCCGCTTTTGACAACGTAAGTTTTTGTCTGGGTTGTTGTCGGCTTTGCCTTTAGTTCAGTTTTGACGGCAGGGGGGTTTTGTGTCAATGTTCCCTGTTGTGGAGCAGGCACTGTCGGCTGTCCGCTTATAATGACGTTTCCTGCCTGCCCGGCTGGCGGGTTTGAAAGTCCGCTTAATGTTGTTGTGCCGGCAGCGGATGGATTATTGCTCGTCATTGCATTTTGACCCGCCGGTATTCCCTGAGTTGTTAAGGTTGTTATTCCCTGCGGCTGATTTCCTATGGCCTGTGGTGCCGGTGTTATGCTTCGCACTCCGGTGGTATCGGGGCTGGTTGTCTGCTGATTTACACCTGCGCCTACCGGTAGAGGCTGAAGGCTGCTGCTCTGGCCCAAATCCCTGCTCACCTGTCTCTCGCCTCCCGCCAGCACCGGCGGATTGTTGTCCAGCGTGACCATATCTTTGGTCATATCATTGGTTGAATCTCCCTTATGAAATGATGGCAAGCCATTTACTACAAGTGCGATAATGAAAATGACCACTAAACCCAGTAATAACCCGATTTTTGCTTCTGATGTCATAAATGAAACTCCTTTTCCCTTTCTTACATCAATCTCCTTCTGAAATTTTACGTGCGATTCTGAGTTTTGCACTGCGACACCTTCGATTTTCAGAGATTTCCTGCCGTGTAGGGATAAGCGGCTTTTTTGTTATGATTTCGTAAACATTTTCTTCTTTATTCTTCCTGAAATTATATTTAACCAGCCTGTCTTCCAGACTGTGAAAACTAATTACTGCGATTCGTCCGCCTCGCTTCAAAACTTCCGGCGCCGAATCGAGCAGGGCCTTCAGGTTTTCCAGCTCGTCATTCACCGCTATCCGAAGGGCCTGAAAAGTTCTCGTCGCAGGATGTATTCTGCTCCTGCCCTTCCCGCGATTTCCTAACGCCCTGCACACGACGTTAGCCAACCGACCTGTCGTCGTGATTGGAAAATCCTTGCGGCTCTGAACGATAAACCTGGCTATCCTGCGAGATGCCCTGTCCTCGCCATACTGATATATCAAATCAGCCAGCGATTTCTCGTCCAGATACTTGATTATATCGGCTGCTGACCTCTGAATTCTTTTATCAATTCTCATATCCAGAGGCATATCTTCGAGAAAACTTAATCCGAATTCCGAAGCCCCCAGTTGCGGCGAGCTTACCCCGAGGTCAGCGAGGATAAAATCCGCCCCTTTGATGCCTTGGTTATTCAGCTCATCAGCGATTTGCGAAAAGTTTGAGTGTACCAATATGACCCTGCATTTCAGGGTTTTGAGCCTTTCCTCTGCCTTCTCCATCGCCTTTTCATCGACATCAAACCCTATCACAACCCCCTGAGGCCCTAAAGCACGGCCGAACAGGTAACTGTGACCTCCTTGTCCGATGGTCGCGTCGACCATTACCGCATCCGGTGGTAAGATTACCTGTTCGGCCAATTGTTGCGACAGAACAGGAATATGTTCGATTAATCCTTCTTCCACGGCTGGTTCAGCAGACCGTACACGTATCTTTTTGGGTCAAAATCTTTCTGACCGCTGACGAAAACTCGACTTCATCGAAGATTTTGTCTAATTTTCTCAGCCTTTGAAGCCTTTCGTCGAGAATTTCCAGCGAAACATGGGTCTGCTCGTTGACCGAACGTTTTCCTTCCAATGCCTCTTTTACAATCCTGTGATGATTTGTTTGGTATTCTGACATCGTACCTCCTTGTTCTATCTGTCATACCTCGTAATTAGTGTTTCTATTCGCTATCCTGCGTATTGTATTCCTGCAGAACCGCCTGTCTTGCCTGCGACATCTGCTTTTGATACTGGGCAAGGTGGTCTGCCAGGTATTGCTCCCAGCTTTCATCGTTCCAAAGCTCAATATGGTCTCTTACGCCCACCAGGGTAATATTTTCCTTCAGTCCAGCCCTTTTTCGCAGCCTTTCGTTCAATAACAGCCTTCCCTGGTTATCGAGTTCAACCTTGCTTGACAGGGCAAACCCCAATCTCTCGAAAGCCACCACCTCATCCGGTGCGGCGTCCTTGGGCGCTCCTGCCCGGATTAATTTTTCAAATGGTTTTTCGGGATAAAGCGATAATATGCCGTTAGAACCCAGTACAAGATAGAAATCGCTGCCGTGCTCGACCGCATCTATCTGGTTCCGTAATTTGTTAGATATTAGGACCCTGCCTTTGTGGTCGACTGTATGTGAGTATTCGCCTGTTAATGAAATCATAACTTCTTTCCCACTGGGATTAAAAAGTATGGGAAAGATTACCACTTTCTCCCATACTGTCAACAAAAAACATTATTTTTTTTGGAATTTTTGTAAAATTTTATTATGGGACTATTAGAAGAATTGCTAACTTGCGAAAATAAATGAACTTACAGCTAACCAGATTTTTATGAGCTGTAAAATTTTTTTTCACAAATTTTATTTTGATAGCGTGATTTTTTTTTGCCCATTGAAATGTGCCACTTTTTACTCTTCACACCTTTCGCGATTCCCACACATTTTCGCATTACGGCTTACGGCATAAGACTATTTTCTTTACCTATCTTTATTCCGATAAATTAGGATTTTACTTTGCTCAATGTGAAATCTGCGGCCAAATTAAGTCCGCCTGCGGCCCGCCTTCGGCGGACGGGCTAACCGGAAAGGGTTTGACAATTCAGGCCTGCGGTGTTATCCTGCTTGACTTTGAAGTTCGGGAGTGTAGCTCAGTTGGTAGAGCAACGCACTTTTAATGCGTAGGTCTTGGGTTCGAATCCCAACACTCTCAATTAACGCATAGTGCATATTGGTCAAGAGCCAATGCACTTTTGTTTTTTTAAGGAGTAGCGGCAATGCCTTTTATATCGAATACTAAAGAGCAGCAAAAGCAGATGCTCTCTAAAATCGGGCTGTCAACAGAACAACTCTTTGCGGATATTCCTGCGGACCTGCAACACAGCTCGTTTGACCTGCCGGCAGGATTAGCCGAGCAGCAGGTAAGGAGTAGGCTTGCTGAATTGGCAGGCAAAAACTCGACCAATTTAACCCTGTTCCTCGGCGGCGGCTTCTATGACCACTTTATACCGTCGGCAGTTTATGCGATTACATCCCGCAGCGAATTTTACACGGCCTATACGCCGTATCAGCCGGAACTGTCGCAGGGGACGCTTCAGGCTATTTATGAGTTTCAGTCGGTTATCTGCAGGCTTACCGGAATGGAGGTCTCGAACGCCTCGCTCTATGACGGCGGAACGGCTATGTATGAGGCGATGATGATGGCAATGCGGATAACAGACAGGGATAAAATTATAATCGACGACAGCGTAAATCCGATTTATCGGGTTATGATTCATTCTTACAGCCGGAATTTGAATATCGAGCTTGAGGAAACGCATTGCGTTGACGGCCAGGCCAGCCGCGAGCAGATTCTGAAAAAAATCGATGACAAAACCGCCGCTGTGATTTTGCAGAACCCNNACCGGCGAAGGCCAGAGCCTCGGGATGCCGATGTCGTTCGGCGGGCCTTACCTCGGGTTTATGGCAACAAAGAAAGAATACGTAAGGAAAATGCCGGGCAGAATTTCAGGACTTACAAAAGACCGCAACGGCCAACGCGCATTTGTGCTTACGCTTCAGGCACGCGAGCAGCATATAAGGCGAGAAAAGGCCACATCGAATATCTGCTCCAACGAAGCACTCTGTGCGCTGACGGCACTGGTTTATTTATCGCTGCTCGGAAAAGACGGCCTGCGCCAGACTGCCCAGTTATGTGCGGATAAGGCGAGTTTCGCTTATCAA
>PLLP01000021.1:0-53113 GCA_003141315.1 Phycisphaerales bacterium | reverse complement strand
GGTTTCCCATTGAGCAGGTATTATAAGGATATGAATAATTCGATTCTGATTTGCGTCACCGAAAAACGAACCAAGCAGCAAATCGGTATGCTGGCAGAATCGCTGGAGAGTATTTTATGAAACTGATTTTTGAAAAGAGCGTTTCCGGTCGGCAGGGTGTGCAGGTTGTCGGTAATGATGTGCCGACGACGGTAAATATTTCAGCTCATTTCTTGAGAAAAGAGCCGGCGGCCCTGCCCGAACTTAGCGAGCTGGACGTTGTGCGGCATTTTACGGAGCTTTCCCGCCGCAATTTCGGAGTCGATACCAATTTTTACCCGCTCGGCTCCTGCACGATNNTGCACGATGAAATACAATCCCAAGGTGACCGAGCGCATCGCCGCTTATCCGGGCTTTGCGCATCTGCATCCGCTTCTGCCGCAGCTTCGTCGCGGCGGTATGCTCACGCAGGGTGCGCTGCAGGTAATTTACGAAACCGATATGCTGCTTCGCGAAATTGCCGGTATGGCAGGCTTTACGATGCAGCCGATGGCAGGCGCTCACGGCGAGCTTACAGGTATGATGATTATGGCCGCCTATCATAATGATAAGGGCAATAAAAAGAAGACCGTGCTGATTCCAGACAGCGGTCACGGCACAAATCCCGCCAGCGCCGCGATTGCCGGCTTCGATGTTGTTTCGGTGCCGACAACCGAAAGAGGATTTCTGGAGATTGCAACTCTGAAAAAATACATTAACAATGAAGTAGCCGGCATAATGCTCACCTGCCCGAACACGCTTGGCCTGTTCGAGCCGCACATAAAAGAAATCTGCGATTTGATTCACAGTGTTGACGGCCTCGCGTATTACGACGGCGCAAATCTCAATGCCATAGTCGGCAAAGCCAGGCCGGGCGATTTCGGTTTCGATATCGTGCATATAAATTTGCACAAGACGTTCGCCACGCCGCACGGCGGGGGCGGGCCAGGCGCAGGTCCTGTCGGCGTAAAAGAAAACCTGCTCGACTTTTTGCCGGTATCTATTGTTGTGAAAAGAAACGACGGCACCTTTGCCCTCGAATACGACAGGCCGAAATCCATCGGCTACATCGCGCCTTTCTACGGCAATTTCGGCATTGTTCTGCGAAGCCTTGTTTATATCCTGATGCTGGGTAAAGACGGCCTGGCGAGGGTTGCGGAGAATGCGGTACTCAACGCCAATTATGTCCGGGCCAGGCTTAAAGGCCATTACGATATTGCTTACGACAGGGTTTGCAAGCACGAGTGCGTTTTTATGCCGACCAAAAAGATGCAGGATAACGGCGTTCATACCCTCGATATCGCCAAGATGCTTATCGACAGGGGCTTTCATCCGCCGACCATTTATTTCCCGACGATTGTCAAAGAGGCGATTATGATTGAGCCGACCGAATCCGAGAGCAAAGAGACCCTCGATTCCTTCGTCGATGCGATGATTGAGATTGCAAAATTGGCGGAAACCGAGCCGGAAAAATTAAAGGCTGCGCCAATAACAACGCCGGTGAGCCGGCCGGATGAAGTCATCGCCGCAAAGGAAATGAACATCGCCTGCCTGTAGCCCGGTTCATTGACCTTGCAGGCTGTATCGGCTATAATATGCTTCTGAAAATTTCTAACAGGGAAATTGTAGAAGGAGCTGAATAGATGGGTAACGGATATTGGCAAAAAATTCTGCGGATCGATTTAACGGCGGGCAAAAGCCGGGTTGAACAAATCAGCGAAGAGGTTCTGAAAAAATATATCGGCGGGGCGGGACTCGGGGCGTATATTCTGAATAAAGAACTGCCCGCCAAAATCGAGCCTTACAGTCCGCAGAACCTTTTAATTTTTGCCACGGGGGCATTTCAGGGACACACTGTGCCGGGCGGGGCGAAATTCAGCATAATAAGCATATCGCCGGTGACCGGAACTTTTGCCGATACCGCCGGCGGAGCGGACTTCGGGCCGGAACTTAAAAAATGCGGCTATGATGCACTTGTAATCTCGGGCAAAGCAAAAAAGCCCGTCTATCTATTTGTGAATAATGACAACGTCCAAATCAGGGACGCTTCTTCGCTATGGGGCAAGGATACGTATCAGACAGTTGATGAGATTCACGGGCAAATCGACGACCGGAAAGTGAGCGTTGCCGCAATCGGGCCGGCAGGGGAGAGGAAAGTGGCAATCGCCTGCGTGGCAATGGATAAGCACAGCTTCGCGGGCAGGTGCGGCCTCGGCGCAATTATGGGCTCGAAAAATTTAAAGGCAGTCGCTGTTCGAGGCACACAAGAAGTGCCGGTAAGCGACCCTGTAAAGACAAAGGAACTGATTAAGAAATTTCAGCTCGAAATTCACAAGGCGGTCAAGGATAACAAGTTCAGGGAACACGGCACGCCGATGCTCTGCGAGACGGCTGAAGGTCTCGGCGATATGCCCATAAAATACTGGGATGGCGATACCTGGCCCGAAGGCGCAAAAAAACTCGGAGCGCCGAATTATACCAATGTCCTCGGCGCAAAGCCCTGGCCCTGCGCACACTGCCCCGTCGGCTGCCACCGGAAAATTAAAATTACCGAACCGCCCGAATACGCTTACGAAGGGGTCGGGCCTGAATATGAAACGATGGGGCTGATGGGTTCGAACCTGCTTATCGACGACCCGAAGGTCGTGGCGATAGGCAACGACATCGCAAACCGGCTGGGCGTTGACACAATCTCAGGCGGGGCGATGGTCGGGTTTGCTATGGATTGCTTCGAGAAGGGGCTTATTACAACAAAAGATACCGGCGGCATGATTTTGAAATTCGGAGACGCAAAAGCATTTTTGACGCTCATCGAGCAGATAGGGAAAAGGGAAGGTTTCGGCGCAGTCTTTGCGGACGGCACATTGAAGGCCGCGGAAAAATTCGGGCCGGAAGCGGTCGAGAGGGTTGTCCATAATAAAGGCCTCGATTACCCGGCGCACGATGCCCGCTCCTGTATCTCACTTGCGCTTACTTATGCGACAGGCACTCGCGGGGCATGCCATTTCAGAGGCCCAAGTGAAGACATCGAGATGGGCGGATTTTTTATGCCGGAGATCGGCATAAAGCAGGGGATGGTAAAATTTTTCGAGCCGCAAAACCAGAGCCTTGTTGCGATAAAATGCCAGGACCTCGGCGGGGTCGTCAACGCGCTGGTGCTTTGTTTGTTTATGGTCGATGGCGGCGGCTGGTCGCTTACGAGCCTTGCGGAGATGTTTAACGCTATTACAGGCTGGGGATATACGGTCGATGATTTGATGCTCGCAGGCGAGAGGATTTTTAACCTGCAGAGGATTCTTAATGTCCGCGACGGCTATGACGCAAAGACCGACGTCCTTCCGAAAAAAATGTATAATTCCGCAAAGCAGGGTTTCCGCGCGGGCAAAGTTATTCCGTTTAAGGAAATGATGGCCGACTATTACAAAATCAGGGGCTGGGACAGCAATGGCTCTCCTGGCATAGAGACCCTAAAACGACTCGGCCTTTCATTAATGAACGAGGACAAAATCGATGAAGGTTGACGTAAAACTTATGTCGATATTCGCGAAGTTTCATAAATGCGATGCGGACGGCAAAACCGCGCTAAAAGACGGCGGAACGGTTCTTGACCTGGTAAGGTTTTTGGGGCTTCCAGAAGAACATGTCCGGCTCATAGCCGTCAATGGAAAGCAATCGGACCTGCAGACGGTTTTGTCTGAAGGCGATACGGTATTTATTTTCCCTCCTGCTGTCGGCGGAGGATAATCCAAATTTTTTTAAGGGGTTTTGTGATGAAAAAACATTTCGTTATTTGGGCTGGTATCATTGTATTATTTTTAGTATCAGGCAAGGCCATTGCCAAACTATCCGTCGAAGATTACAACAGGGCGGATTCCCTGCGGACAAGAACAGAAGGGCTTGTCTATCGAGCGAGGGTAGAGCCGCACTGGCTGGAAAACGAACAGCGGTTCTGGTACAAAAACGACCTCAAAGGCGGCGCAAAGGAATTCATTCTCGTTGACTCCGAAAAAGGGACAAAGCAGCCGGCGTTTGACCACAAAAAAATGGCGGAAGCCCTTTCGCAGGCCGCTGGAAAACAAATCGACGCCGACAAGCTGCCCTTTAACGACATAAAATTTGTCGAAGATGCCAAGGCAATTGAGGTCAATGCCGAAAAGGCAAAATGGCAGTGCGAACTCGATACGTATCAATGCAAAAAAATCGCAGACTTGAATGATGCTGAAATTCGCAGGTCTGGGCAGCCGCCGAGAGGCAGGTTTGGCAGGCGTCCGCCGCCCGATCAGCAGCCGGAACAAAAAAGAGAAGAAAAACCCGTAAAATCTCCCGATGGAAACTGGGAGGCTTACGCCAAAGATAATAATCTGTATATCCGCTCCACATTTACTTCTGAGGTATATCAGCTTACCGGCGATGGTTCTGCGGATTGTTTTTACTCCGGGCAGGTTTCGTGGTCGCCGGACTCGAAAAAAATCGTGTCAAATATCGTAAAACCTGTCAAAAAGCGCATAATTCATTATATTGAGTCGTCACCTGCCGACCAGCTTCAGCCCAAATATTCTGATTTCGAATATGAAAAGCCCGGCGACCCTATAACAATAGAAAAGCCGCGTCTGTTCGATGTCGAAACCAAAAAGCAGATTGAGGTAAGCGATAAATTTTTCCCGAATCCATATTACGGCGAGGATGAAGGCGGCGGAAGCTACCACTGGAAGCCGAACAGTAAAGAGTTTTATTTCTATTATAACCAGAGAGGCCACCAGGTCGGCAGGATTGTTGCGGTTAATGCCGGCACGGGCCAGACCAGGATTGTAGTTGACGAGCAAAGCGATACCTTTATCGATTATTCAAGCAAAAAATATCTCGCTTACATCGATGATACGAACGAGCTTATCTGGTCATCGGAACGCGACGGCTGGAATCATCTGTATTTGTATGATACGCAGACCGGCAAGGTAAAAAATCAGATTACAAAAGGCCAGTTTGTCTGGAAGAGCGTTGAAAAACTCGACAAGGAAAAAAGGCAGATTTGTTTCACAGCCTGTGGTTATTACAAGGGGCAGGACCCGTATTTTATCCAGTATTTCAGGGTCAACTTTGACGGCACAGGCCTTGTGGAACTTACCAAAGGCAACGGCACGCATACGGTTCGGTATTCGCCGGAAAGGCTTTTCTTTGTTGATACTTATTCCCGCGTCGATATGCCGCCCGTCAGTGAATTGAGAAAGACAGCGGACGGCTCTCTCGTATGCGAACTTGAAAAGGCCGAGGCGTCGGATTTGCTGGCGACCGGCTGGAAGACACCGGAGCCATTCGTAGCTATGAGCAGGGATGACCGGTTCGAGATTTGGGGCGTCATTTTCAGGCCGACCAATTTTGACCCCAATAATAAATACCCCGTTATCGAGGACATATACGCCGGGCCGCAGGATTCGTTTGTGCCGAAGAGCTGGCGAAACTTCTATTATCAGCAATCATTGGCGGAACTCGGTTTTATTGTCGTGCAGATTGACGGCATGGGTACTTCCAACCGCTGCAGGGAATTTCATCATTTCTGCTATAAGAATCTTGCCGATGCAGGCCTGCCCGACAGGATAAAATGGATGACGAAGGCTGCTGAAAAATATCCGTATATGGATATTACCCGTGTCGGCGTTTATGGCACCAGCGCGGGCGGCCAGAGTTCAACGGGAGCGGTGCTGTTTCATCCTGAATTTTACAAAGTGGCCGTCTCTTCCTGCGGCTGCCACGATAACAGGATGGATAAAATGTGGTGGAACGAGCAGTGGATGAGCTACCCCGTCGGCAAGGAATATGCAGAGCAGTCCAATGTCACCAATGCCCACAAGCTTCAGGGAAAACTGCTGCTGATTGTCGGCGAGATGGACCACAATGTTGACCCGTCATCGACAATGCAGGTCGTAAATGCCCTGATTAAGGCTAAAAAGGATTTCGATTTGCTCGTTGTGCCGGGTATGGATCATTCGAACGGCGGGCAATACGGCGAACGCAAAAGACGCGACTTCTTCGTAAAAAATCTGCTTGGCCAGGAAACGCCTGACTGGAACAAAGAGCCGGTAAAAGAAGAACAGCAGCAATAACGATATTGTTCTATGGGTATCTTGTCATTGCGAGTCTCGATTTTGCAGGGACTCGCATTTGGTTGTTATTGACCATTTTTCTGAGATGAGTCTTAAATCTCTCAGAAAGTTATCGAACCCGTTGTCATCAGGAGAGATTATCCTGTCGGCAAAATTTAGAACTTCTTTTGCTGATGGTTTTATTTTCCTGCAACGAGGGCCTTTCACCATTATAAATAATCCCGGCCTGACGATTTGCCTCAGCGAATTCGATTCGCAGATGCAGACAGCATCTCGGCCGATTGTTTTCAGCAGGAGGGCCCAGCCTTTTCTCAAACACTTCTTTTCCGCTCGGAGCCAGAATACTCTCGAATCGCCGACTGCGAGCATTTTTGACGTGTCCTTTTTCGTATTTGTTCTGGTTTCTTCTGTGAGACAGAATCCTTTTTTGCTGGTTGCTGGCAAATCGTGATGAAAATCCTTATCAGCCTTTTCGATTGTTGAAACCTTTATTGCGATAATATTTTTTTTGCGGAATTTTCGGATGATTTGGCATACGAGGGTGGTCTTGCCGGACTTTCTGCCGGTTGAACCGATAAGGAGCATTCCATCGAGCCTGATTTTGCGGTTATTTTTTTTACCGGCCATATTATTTGAAGCAGCCAAGCTGGCAGGAGCGGATTTTAATTTTCATTTTATTGCAGGCGTCGCCGATACTTTTCAGATTTACCTTCGATTCCCCTGCGATTTTGAAACACTGCCTGCAGCTAATCTGCCCGCGTTTCACAAACCGCCCGAGCCTTTTGGCAATCTTTTCATTTACCATTTGTTTATCCTTAATCTTTTTCCTGCCGTTGAGTATTTGTAGACATTTGTTAATGGAATCGTTTCTTTTTGCTGCTAATTCTGCCGGCTCATACTTTTTATATAATCTTTTTACTTTGCTGACAATTTCTTTTCGCACCACGAGCAGTATAATACAATTCGTCGATGACAAAAGCAAATCCACGTCTTTTCGCCAGCCGCCGCCTGCCAGTTCAATCGGTCCGAACTCATCGATAATAACCAAATCCGATTTTCGGGTCTTCCTGTTGTTTAGTATCGCTTGTCCGAACCGCCAGCCTTTGCTGCTGAATTGAAAAGGTTCTTCCGGTTTTCTGCGGCGGGCAAATTTAACTCTCTTGCCGTTATCGATATTGACAAGGTTGTAGCCCAATAAAAAAGCGCCCTCGTAAACCGAAGGCGCTAATAGACCGGCAATTTTGAAATTTTCCCTTGTTAGCTTTTCTATAACCCTTTGCACAAACGTCGTTTTGCCGCTGTGCTTTTTACCAGCAAGTAAAATAAGCCGGCATTCCTTGCGTTCCATTATTTGCCTGCAATTAGTGTATGCGAGAAAACAACTAAGCTAAAAACCCACAGGCCAGCTGTCGCGAGCGAAACACATCCTTCTGCCAGCCTGAATTTCAGGCTGAAGGGCGTTTCCAGTTTCACCTTTATCATTTGGCCGACCTTCAGCATAACCGGCACAACGATTGCACATCCCGCCGCCGCGAAAATTCCTTCCACGATGTGGTTGTTAAATTTATCAAGCGAGCCTGTCCAGTAATGATACCTGACGATAAAAGTCATAAATATCGCGAAGGCGGCGTAATTGAAAAACGCAGCGACAAACCCGGCAATCGCCTTGTTCTTTATATTAATCAGCGAGAGGAACAAATCGAAGCTGATGCCTGCTATTGCGATACCGGCGAAATGGCAGGCGAAAAACGGCGAGTTAAAAAATTTAAAGAGCATCGCACAAAGCCCTATCAGTGTCGCCGTTCCTATTTGCGGCAGATATGCCCTCGAAACCGCAAGAATCCCGAATGCTGCCAGTGTAAGGATAATCGAGCTGTGGGGGACTTTCGCAGAATATAATACCCCGCCAAGCGCCGCCTCCGATAATCCCCAAAGCCCGCTGAAAAAAAGCACCCCGAGAATATAATCCTTTTTCATAACTTCTCCTTAAATTTTCTAACCGGGTCTACCGTGCATTAAAATTCTACATTTTTCAGCCTTTAATGCAATAGTGTCGCCTGAAAAAATTATTCAGAAGCCACGGCGGATCTGCAGCGGATCATTTCGGGACCCGTTGAAATCAGGACCAGAAATGACGCCGGCCTGGGTTTTCTACAGGATAGCTGCAAAATTTAATCTGTAATCGAAAGCCAGTTATCTACGAGTATAGCAAGGTCTGCCTCATCGACAATGCCGTCTTTCGAAAAATCTGTCCCGTTGCACCAGTCAGGGTCGTTGCAGTAATCGTTGAGCCACTGCTGTGCGAAATAAGCGAAATCAGCGAAGTCAACTTTGCAGTCTCTGTTGAGGTCGCCTGTCTGCGTTTTCAAATCGCCGGAGCTGGTTGTCAGAAGCTGGTAATAATCCCAGCGGGTTGAACCGCCCAGATTCGTATATTGCTCAAGTATTCCGCTCACGCTGCACAAATGCAGACCCGGAGCGATAATTGACATATAATACAAAGCGGGGTCCTTGTCTTTGTTCATATAATCGGATGCCCAGCAGCTGATACTCGGGTCGGCGGGACTGCAGAGAGAATAATTATCCGGGGGATTGCTTTTTCCGAGGTTCATACTGCCGACATTGACATCTTTTACCTTTATATACATAGACTCATATTTTTCAGCATTGTGGTTGGCGACGTACCAGCCTGACCTCGCCGGGTCATAAACCGGAGCAGGAATATCGGTAATTGAAACAACTGTCGGCTGCGGCAGGGGATTATTATTGCTGTCAACCGTGAACGAAGATGAAAATGAACTGTCGTAAAACAGCGTCGTATTGCCCGATGATTTGTATGCGGTTTCATACACCCAAACATTGCTCAATGAAACCCAGTCGCCGAGATTTACGCTGTTAAATGGATATCCGTTTAAGGCCTTTACGGTGATGCCGCCCCAGCCGTCGCTGTGAACGCCGTCGTAAAGAATTATTCGCTGTCTGCCTTTGGAGTATTTATAAATTACAATTCCGCCCGTACAATTTACCATCTGACCATCGTAGGAGCTGTTGCCAGCGGGGTCGGTGGTGTACTGGATTTGGTAGATTGATAATGTCGGCACATCCGCCAGACAAACCTGCGCCAGTATTGCCGCAGCGATAACTACAATCATTATTCCTTTACTGTTTTTCATTTGTTCACACCTCCAAAAAAGTTAATAAGGAAACCAGTCTTTATCGCTTCTCGGCGGCACCTCGAGGTTGTCAGGCCATTCGGGTTTCCACACGGAAGCGGTCCAATCGATATGATAATCGCAGTATAATATTAAGCCGCCCAGTTTTCCCTGCTGCCTGGCATGACGGGATGAGAATGCCTTCGGGTAGCTTCCGCAATGCGTGCCTGCGGACTTGTCAGGATTGCCGGTGTTGTTATAACCTTTTGCCGGCTCAAGAAGCTGGTCGAATAAAAGGATTACACGCGCCGGCGTTTTGACAGATGCCGTATTGAGAAAGGACGGCATATTATTGCATCCAGGGTCAGTAGCGGGCGACTTGCAGTTCTTGTCGAGCTCGAGGCAGGAATTCATAGCGTAAGAAAAATATTCTATCCTTTTGGGCGGGGCTTTTGCGGCAGGACATTGAAATATCGTGTCTCTGCCCGGCGCCTTGCCGGCGGCGTGGTCTCGCCATTTTTTCTCGCCGAACAGGGGCGGCAGCATATCGACCCAGCCAAACCAGTCTGCTTTGTCGGCAATGTTGAGACATTTGTTTGGTTCGGGAGGGCTGCGGTCAAGGCCGTCCGTGTGCGGGTAAAAACCGCGGTTTTGTGTCGCATATCCTTCAAAACCCAGCCCCCACTGGCGCAGCCGCGACTGGCAAACGACCTGGTATGCAGCCGCTTTTGCCCGGCCCAGGACAGGCATTAGTATCGCCATCAGCAGAGAAATAACAGATATGACCACCAGCATCTCGACAAGGGTGAACCCCGTTAGAGAACGAAGTATTCTAATCCCATTTAAACCATTGCCTCTAATCCGCCCAGGCGGACTCGGCAGGCGGGTCTCTAATGGGGCGAACCCCATTGAATGGGACAAATCAGGAGATATTTTTGCAAAATTTTTCTTCATTTCAGTATCGTATGAAAATATTTGCTGCAGGACTTTTCAACCGCCTTTTCAATATCGCTGTGCATACACTTGTATGCCTTCGTAAATTTTTTGCCGTAGGGCGTAAGGTGCGTATCGCCGCCTTTATTGCCTCCGCGATGTTTCTCAATCACAGCCGCTTCCGTCGCTTTTTGTATCTCCAGGAGGTCTCCCCAGGCCTTGCGGTAGCTGATGTTGAGTATTTTGCACGCCGATGCGAGCGAGCCGGTCTTCTCGATTGTATCGAGCAGCCGCCATCTTCCGTCACCGATAATGCTTTTGCCGCTCTTCGTATCAATCCACAGCCGAAATTTTGCCTGAAGCTTTTGCATCCAGAATCCTCTCAAAAAATGAGGTTATGCACAAACGAACATATCGCCCCTAAATCATATCTTTTTTACAAATACAGTCAATACACGGGGAAAAATATTATCAGCGGTTAAATGGCATTATTTCTTTGCGTTATCGCCAGTTCAGCGATGAAATAAACCGTTTGTGAAATTTACGGCTTTATAGCCGGGAAGAAAAGAGTATAATTTTGAATATAATATTCGGTATGCCGGTTTGCATTTGCCTTCGCGAGGAAATAAATGGCTGCCTTCGTAATAAAAAAGATTGTTTTCGCAATAACCGCTATCTTCGGGGTAATGCTGATAACATTTTTGCTCTTCAATTGTATCGGCGGCGACATCAGCTACGAATACGCAGGCCGAAACGCCGGCAACGAAACGCTCGATAAAATCCGCAAAGAGCTTGGCACCGACAAACCCCTGCTGTTTTTCGCCGACAGTCAGTTCGTAAATCACATTAAGAATGCCGCCACTTTCAATTTCGGGTTATCGCGCGACAGGGAAGATATAGGCAGAAAAATCCGGCAGGGGGCAAAAATATCGCTTGCCCTTACAATCCCGATATTGCTCGGCACCTTCGTAATTTCAATCGCCGCCGGTCTGATAATGGCTTACAGGGAGAAAAACCTGTTGAGCCGCATCGGCAATTGGCTCTGTATTGTGGGTATGAGCATTCCCTTTTTAAGCTTTATCCTGCTTGGCCAGTACTATCTTGCGTATAAATGGAAATTATTTCCCGTATATTTCTGGCCTGACCTGTCGCCTTTCCAGTATTTGCCTCTGCCGATTATCATCGGCATTGCCGCAGGGGCGGGTTTCAATATCAGGTTTTATAAAACCATTTTTCGCAATGAAATCGAGAGTGAATATGTCCGCTTTGCGATGGCCAGGGGAGTAGGGCCGGCCAGGATTCTGTTTAAGCACGTTCTGAAAAATGCAATGATGCCGATTATCACACGCTTAGTCTTTTCGATTCCATTTTTGTTTATGGGCTCGGTGTTGCTTGAAAAATTTTTCGGGATACCGGGTCTCGGCAGCATCGTTATCGATGCGTTATCTGCCCGTGATTACAAAGTGCTTAATGCGGTGGTTTTTCTCTCCGCAATTCTTGTTGCGGTCTTTACTGTTATCGCGGATATTTGCTACGCCGCACTCGACCCGAGGGTAAATCTTGAGCAGGGGAACTGAAACAACTTATTGTAAGCCTTTTGCCGGGCAGATGCTGCGGGATGGTTTTTTAAGGCGGTTAAGGCGTCAAAAAATCGTTGCGGCGAGCTTGTTTGTGATATTGTTTTATTTGGTTGTCGTTTTGTTCATATATACGACGGAAATTTTTCATCTGAATACCGGTATTGTAAAGTGGGACCAGGTTGTCGGCGCCGAATATGAAAGGCCTTCAGCGAAAAACATTCTCGGCACAGATTATCTCGGCAGGTCGGTACTTCGCAAGACCCTTTACGGCGCAAAGGTTTCGTTAACGGTTGCTCTTTTTGCTTCGATTATCAGTATGGCGGTCGGCGTCTCTCTCGGTGCAGCAGCCGGTTTCTTCCGCGGGGCTTTCGACTATATAGTTCTCTGGCTAAACTCGGTTTTCGCTTCGATTCCGTATATACTTTTAGTGACGGCTTTCGCCCTTGTCCTTAAAGATAAAACCATAAATTTGTCCTCGCTGGGTCTGGGCAGCATCCCGGTTGAGGGGATTGCCGCCGTCTGCATCGCTATCGGGCTTACGGGCTGGGTAAGCACCTGCAGATTGGTGCGGGCGGAGGTTATAAGGCAAAAACAATTCGATTATGTAAGGGCCGCAAAATCCCGCGGGTTTTCAAATTTGCGGATTCTGCTGCGGCATATTCTGCCGAATTTGTCGGGCCTGATAATCATTACTTTTGTGATACGATTTGTCTATTATATTTTCGCAGAGGTTATGCTTAGCTTTCTCGGCCTCGGTGCAAAGTCGCAGCCGAGCTGGGGAACGATGATGGATTCCGCAAGGCTCGGCTTGACCATTCCGGAAGCGGGCTGGTGGGAGATGCTTTCCGCAACCGCTGCCGTATTTCTTATTGTTTTTTCGGTAAATTGTCTGGGCGATTTCCTGAAAGATTTTTTTGCTCACAGGCTGAGGGCGGATAGTTATGAACAGTGATAACGCGATTTTATCTGTAAGTAATCTTTCTGTAAATTATTCTGCCGCGGACGGAGCGGTAAAGGCCGTTGAAAATGTAAGTTTCAAAATAAAACCAGGTTCGACCTTTGCCCTCGTTGGCCGCAGCGGATGCGGTAAAACCACTATCGCTCTTGCAATCCTGAGGCTGCTGAACGGCCAGGGCAAAATCACAGGCGGGAATATTATTTTTGATGGTGTTGATTTGCTCTCGCTTGCAGAAAAAGAGATGCGAAAGATTCGCGGCGCACAAATCTCAATGATTTTTCAGCAGCCGGCGGCATCCTTTAACCCGGTATTTACCGTCGGCAGTCAAATCGCCGAGACTATAATGCTCCATCAGGGGAAAAACAAAAAGGATGCTCTGGCTGATTCCGTGGATTTATTGAAAAAAGTCGATATCGACCAGCCCGAAAAAATTATTCGCAGATACCCGCATCAGCTTTCAGGCGGAATGCTGCAGAGGGTTATGATTGCGATTGCTTTATGCTGCAGGCCGAAACTTTTAATCGCTGATGAGCCGACAAGCTCTCTCGATGTTGCTACCGAAGCGGGTATTCTTGACCTGCTATTTCGGCTGCAAAAAGATGAGAATATCAGTGTCCTGCTGATTACGCACAATCCTGGCATTGTTGCCGATAGGGCGGACTATGTTGCCGTGATGAATAAGGGCAGTATCGTCGAGCAGGGCGAAACAGAATCAATCCTGAAGAATCCCTCAAATTCTTATACACAAAGTCTCATCAATAATGTTGCCGGAAAAATAAATCTATAAAAGTGATGTGCTGAAATATCGTTCGGCCCTGTCGGGCAGGACGGTTGTTATATTGCCTTTGTGTTTTTTGGCAAGCTGACGAGCCGCCCAGACATTTGCGCCGGAAGAAATCCCCACAAGCAGTCCGAACTCGCTGCCCAGCTGCCTTGTCGTTTCAATTGCGTCTTCGTCCGTCACTTCAATTACTTCATCTACAAGCGAGACGTCCAGAACAGCCGGTATAAAGCCGTCGCCGATACCCTGAATCTGATGAAGGCCCGGCTCATGACCCAAAAGTGCGCTGACATTTTTCGGCTCAACCGCAGCGATGATAGTATCCTTTTTGTGCTCTTTGAGGAATCTGCCGACGCCCTGAAGCGTGCCGCCGCTGCCGACACCCGCGACAAAGCAGGCTATATCGCCTGACATTTGCCGCCAAAGCTCGACCGCCGTCTGCTCATAATGGCAGCGCGGATTATCAGGGTTTTCAAACTGCTGCGGCACAAAGATTTTTTTATCCTTCGCTGCCATCTGTTTTACTTTTTCCACTGCTCCGCCGATACCCTTATCTGCGCTTGTTAAAATTAATTCCGCTCCGAGTGCGCGAATAAGTTTCTTCCGCTCCTCGCTCATATTTTCCGGCATAACGATAATGACCCTGTATCCCTTGAGCCTGCCGACGAGTGCGATTCCGATACCTGTATTTCCGCTTGTAGGCTCAACGATTACAGAGTCCGGCTTTAATCTGCCGTCGCGTTCCGCCCCTTCGAGCATCGATAGTGCGACCCTGTCTTTTATACTGCCGCCTGGGTTGAGGAATTCCGCCTTGCAGTAGACATTTTCCCCCTTGAGTTTTACCAGGGGCGTTTTGCCGATTAAATCCAGTATATTATCCGTCAGCATAATTTCTTTCAGACACAGATTAACACGGAATTACACTGCCTATATTTTTTGTAGTTACGGAGTAGTAGATTATCGTTTTTTCGCGTTTTGGTCAAATAATATCTACTTAAAAATCTGAGTGTCTGTAATATGTTTTTCTTTATAAGGAAATTCTCTTTCAAAAACTTCAAGCTCTTTATCATCTATCTTGAAAACATCGCTGTCATAGTATTTGCCTGTTATTCCATCGAGAGCCCCGTCAAATAATTCTAATGCCATAAACGCATCAAAATTTTCACCTGAGGATGTGGTAATTCCATAATTTTTAGCGTCTACAAAACCAAATCGTTGATAATATTCTGGATTACCAAAAATAACAATTGCTTTAAATCCAAGCTCTCTTGCTTTTTTAATAGAACAGTTCAATAGCAGTGAACCTATGCCTTTTTTTTGAAAAGGAGGCAATACTGCAAATGGCCCCATACACAAAACCTCAAACTCTTTATTTTCATCATTAACCACTTTTGCCGTCGAATAAACAATATTGCCGATAACGTTATCATCATCACAGGCAACGTAACTTAATTCTTTTACAAATGCAGACACTTTTCTTATTTTGTGAACTATCAAATGTTCGCAGCACCCTGGCCTGTATAAGTCCCAAAAGGCTTCTCTTGTTAAATACTCTACTTTTTTGTAATCTTGTTTTTCTTCTAATCTGATTGAAATATTCATTATTTTATTTCTTCTCTCTATAAAAGAAACCCGCCGTGAAACCCCGAGGAATCGGGGCAGGCGGTCCGCCTGTGGCGGATATATCAAGAAAATCAGAAATCGAAAATCCAAAATTATTTAACGATGTCGTTGAGGATTTTCTTAAACTCACCTAATAGTGCCTTGTCCGGCGGGAGCAGGGGCTTTCGCGGTTCGCCATACGGTGTGCCGAGCATTCCGAGGCCGGCCTTTGTGATCTGAACATATTTTCCGCTCGATTCGAAAAGACTGAACAGCGGCAGCAATTTAAGATACAACTGTTTTGCCTTCTTTATATCTTTTTTCAGATAAGCCAGCTCGAAAAGCTGATTGCACTGCCTCGGTATAAGATTGGCAGGGGGGGCGACCCAGCCGGCAGCATCCATCAAAAACATCTCCATCGACAGTGCGTCGCAGCCGCAAAAAACGGTGAGCTTGTCGCCGCAAAGCCGCTGTATCGCCGCCACTCTTGTCATATCGCCGCTGCTTTCCTTGATGTATTTGACGTTATCGAACTCGGCAAGTTTCGCAATCAGTTCGGGCTTCATATCCACGCCCGACGGCCCGGGATTATTATAAACCATAATTGGTATATCGATATTTTGCGACAGGGCCTTGTAATGCCCGACAATCTCTCTCGGGTCCGGGTGGCTGTAGTAGCCCGGCAGCGTAAGGACGCCATCTGCGCCGATTTTCTGGGCGTATTGCGAAAAGCGTATCGCGTCTTTTGTAGCGGATGCCGATGTGCCGACAACCACGGGGATTGCGCCATCAACTTCGTTTACCGTGATATGCGCGACGAGCATTCTTTCCGTATCTGATAACGCCGCACACTCGCCTGTGCTGCCTGTCGGGATAACACCGGGGACATGGCCTTTATCGATGAGGTTGCGGATGTGTTTTCTCAGCGTCTTTTCATCAACTTTATCGTCTTTCGTAAAAGGCGTTACTAATACCGCAAAAACACCCTGAAGTTTCTTAGCCATAATTTTTCCTTTCAATGATAAAAAACCATTAGGACGATTTTCATTCTTATTTTTTTTTCGCAAATCGCGAAACGTTCAGCTGCTCGACCGGCAAATCGGTTTTCTGTTTCATAATGATTTGCGTAATCAGTTTTCCGGTAATCGGCCCCATCGTAATGCCGACGCCCTCGTGGCCGCTCGCTACATAAAAACCTTTGACGGCTGAATCGCTGATTATCGGCAGCATATCCGGGCTGTAAGGGCGCAGGCCAGCCCAGCTTCGAATCGTCTGCATACCCGCCAGCGCAGGGAAAAATTTTATGCAGCGTTTTGCTATCTGGCTTATTACTTCCGGATTTACCGCCTTATCGAAGCCGGCGAATTCCCTGCTGCTTCCCAAAAGCAGGCTGCCGTCGCTGGTCTGCTGGACGTTTGCCGCTACCGCCACCTTCTTATCGCCCTTTAGGGAATCGAGATAGCCGGAAGCGAGGATAATTTTGCAATTAATAAAATTATCAGGAACGTTTCCCACTACCAGAAGATTGCCTTTGCGGGGGATAACCGGGATATTCACGCCGACCATTTCGCCAATCAGTCCGCTCCAAGCGCCGGCTGCGTTAACGACCGTTGACGTTTCGATTTTGCCGCGGCTGGTTATTATTGCCTTAACGGATGATTTATCTTTCGAGAGTTCGATGCCGACGACTTCGGTATTGGTCAGGATTTCCACTCCCATTTTTTGTGCAGCCATCGCAATTGCGATAGTTGTAAGCAGGGGGTTTAATTGGCCATCCTCCGGGAAATATCCGCCGCCGACAATCTGCGGGGAGATATTCGGCTCCCTTTTTATAAATTCCTTCGCATCGAGCAGTTCGCATTTGACGCCGTATTTGTGCAGCTCGTCTATGGTGGTTTTCAGCGTATTGAGGCCTGCGGGGTTTTCCGCAACCGACATACTGCCGGTATCGCGAAGTTCGATATCGATATCCAACTCTTCGGCGAGCTGGTGATAAAGCTTCTTGCTTTCCCTTCCGAGTTTTACGTTTATTTCGGGCAGCTCCCAGAGGAACAGGTGTCCCTGACAGGCTTTGGATGATTCCGTGCAGATTGAGCCTCGTTCGACAAGCTTGACCTTCAATCCCGCCTTCGCCAGGTAATAAGCACAGCAGCTTCCGACGATTCCGCCGCCGATAACCACAACATCAGAATTGGCCATTTTATTCTTCCTCCAGGGATGCCATTATATCGAGAGGCATCGGCCTGACAGGCGGCCTGACCGTTCCCGGCAAAATCTCGCTCACTTTTTTGCCCGTCCTTTCCGCCAATAGTTTCCTCACAAGTCTGCCGCAGCTTCTGCCCTGGCAAAGCCCCATACCTGCCCGCGTCCTGCGTTTAACCTGGTTTATGGTTGTTGCGCCGTCCGAAACAGCCTGTATGATTTCCTTCAGGGTTATCTCTTCACACCGGCAGATTATCATATCCGGGTTTTCAACCTTTATATCGCTGTCGCCTTCATAAGTTCTATTATTTTTCTTACTCATATATTTTCTAACTCTTTATACCTTCCAATAAAATGGCTTAAACTTCCAATTACATTTGTTTTATTTCTATCCGCAGATTCCGCAGATTTTCGCAGAATAAATCATTTTGTTCTATTCTTAAAGTCATACGTTTTATCCTTTTAATCTGCGTTTTCTGCGTAATCTGTGGATTCATTTTTTCACAGATTGTCGCAGATTGCTTAATCGCTAATCCTCTTTGTCAGAGTTTTTCAATTGAATATTGCGAACTATCATTCCAAGATTTTTCGGCACTGCAATTTTAATAACGGCTGTGCGGTCGAATTTTTTCGGCGCCAGAACTTTTAGGACCTTCGCATCGCAGACCTTTTCTCCTGCGCGGTTCAGGCCGGCGACGACCTCGCCTTCTTTCGGGCAGGGCAGAAATTCGTAAGGCAGCTGCACCGTCGCCTCGGTTTGCGAATAGGCCATATCGACAACGAATATCGCCTGGCCGGGACACGCTGCCACGCAAAGTCCGCATCCGCTGCACATGTCCGCATTTAGTTTCGGCAGGTTCACTATCGATTCGCCAATCTCAATTGCTCCCTTCAAACAGGCCTCTTCGCAGGGATTGCACGGAATCTGCTGTGCGCATTCGATTACGACTACGGGGCCTTTTTTGAGCCTTTCTTCCGAAGGCACGCCCGGCAGAATCTTTAATTCATCGGCATCAAAAAAACCGTCTTTTATCAGTGTCATTGTTTGAGACTCCTGCTGATTAAAACCTCCTTCGCTTTGCGTCTGCCGATGCCGAACGGCCCATCCCTGAGCTGGTCCGACCTTTTATAAATCTGCTGCTTTTGTTCTTTTGCTGCCGCTGCGTTTATGTATCCGAGCGATTCTGCGATAGCAATCCCAGCCAATCTTCCTTCCTCGATAGCGGTGCTTGCCTCCTCGATACCGGCGATGTCGCCCGCCACGTAAATTCCCGGGACGGTCGTTTCCATATCTTCGTTGTGAATCGCCAGCAGCCCGCCGAGTTCCGGCACATCGGTAAATTTACATCCTGCCATCCACGCAAGCTCCGCCAGCGGCGATAATCCGACCGCAAGACAGATAACATCGACATCGAATTCCTTTTCGCTGCCTGCAACCTGTTTGAATTTGTCATCCAATTTTATGATAACAGCCTTTTCGACTTTCTCTTTTCCTTTTGCCTCTTTTATCGTAGTCGATGTGAGAATCGGCACGCCCGCGCGTCGTACTTTGCTTGCGTGAACGGCGTAGCCGCCGATTCGCGGCATCGCCTCGACGATTGCCGCCACTTTTGCGCCAGCCTGCATAAGCTGGTAGCTCACAATCAGCCCGACGTTTCCGGAACCAATCATCAAAACATTTTTGCCCGGCAGAACGCGGTGAACGTTCACCATTGTCTGAATTGCGCCCGCACCCATCACGCCGGCAAGCGTCCAGCCGGGAAAAGCAAGAACGTTTTCAGCGGCGCCTGTGGCGAGCAGAATCTTTTTGGCTTTAACAAGCGTATTTTTGCCTTCGTGAACAATTCCGACTCTTCTGTCGCTGAATATTCCCCATACGACCGCATCGAGCTTTACATCGACGCCGATTTTCTCGACTTCATTGAGCAGGTTTTGGCCGATATCGATTCCTCTTGTGCCTGCCTGGTGCGCCCGCGAGCCGAAAAATTTGTGTATCTGCTTAAAGAGCTGTCCGCCTGCCCTTTGGTTCTCATCGCAAATCATAACTTTAACGCCTGCCTTTGCCGCCTCGATAGCCGCCGACAGCCCCGCAGGTCCCGCCCCGACAATTACCAGTTCAGCTTCTTTCATTTTGATGTGTCCCCGTCTTCTCCGGTCCCAATCTGTGTCTTAACCTTCATTCCTTCTTTAACTGCTGTGACGCAGGTTCTCACGTTCGGCACGCCGTCGATTGTCATCATACAATCGGTACATTGCCCGATTGCGCAAAATACACCGCGGGCTTCTTTCCTCTTTCTGGTGTAGCGGAAAACTGTTTTTCCCGCTGCCATAAGCGCCGCCGCCACAGGTTCACCTTCGAATGCGTCAACGGGTTTTCCGTCAACTTCTATTTTTACCGCCTTGCCTTTTTTCAGCGTCCCTAATATGGGGTGTTCTTCGATTCTCATATCCATTGTTCTTGACTCATCATTTTAGTTCGTATAAAAATCTATATACTTTTTAATCTCATCCTGACTTACTATGCCGTATCTGAAACCTTTGGTATAAAACATTCCGAGTTCGAGCTCGGAGCGATACAATCCCTTCGATGAATAGCCCGCGCCTTCGAATACTCCGATTTTTCCTTCGTACATCTTTTTGTATTTATCTCTGATTTCAGAAATCTGACTGTTTATCTGTTTATTTTTTTCCCTGTAAGATTTTTTTACTTCCTGAATTTTTTCGTCATCGGCGTTTTCTTTTTTCAGGGCAGCAACTTCTTCATCCGATTTTTTCTGGTTTTCCTGCCTCTGCTTCTCCAGCGATTCGGCCTCGTCTTTTCCCCACGGCGTTGGCACAGCGATGCCGGGGCTCAGCAGGCGTTTCCACTTGACGTTATTGGCATCGAGCAGGGCGGTAATGTTGTATTCCAGAGGCTCGATGCCTGGCTTGTAGAACTCCTCATAAGCAACCGATGCATCATAATATTCGTCAGCGAGCCCAGCAAAACCGTGGCCGAACTCGTGCATAAATATCTCTTTGCTTCTGCTGTCATCGGCTGTGAAAATTGTGTAATTGTTATAGATGCCGCCGCCGCCATAACGAGAGGTATTGGCCAGGACAATAAGATAATCGTAAGGCACATTGCCCGCGATATCTCTCAGCGTTTTCAAATCATTAACAAGCAGGTACCTGTCCAGGCCGAGTGCGTTATACGAAGCGCTCACAACCGTATTTCTGAATTTACCCTGTCTGGGTTCGTCAACGCCGTTTTCCGATGAAGGCCTGAAAACCCCGTAAATATTAAATTTATCTTTTTGGTCTTTGTATGGTTCAGCCGAGAAGAACACATCCCTGTACTTATCCACGTCTTTTTGAAATTTTTCCCACTTGTCGCTCGTGTAGCCCTCAGCAACAAAAACCATATCGAGTTTTTCGTGTGCGGGCCCGTTCTTCATCGATTCGTAAATCCGGTCTTCCTTGTTCGGCTTATCCTTCACTATATTCGCATCAGCGGGGTCGATTTTTTCGATAAAAACCGGATGAAGACTGTTATCTCTGTTCCTGGCCTCGACTACGAAGACGACCGGCATTTTAGGAAATGGAATAAGAGCCGATTCGTGAAAAGTCCGTTTGACTTTGTTCCTGCCGGGCTTGGTAGTCTTGTATTCGCCGAAAATTGTGCTGAAACACTTCGAGTAGATAAACTCATTCGTTGCTGCGCTGTAGACCTTGACAAAATGGTCGCCGTTATTGAATGGGAAGATTAAATTTTTAGGATTGCCTGCCCAGCCGTCGGTCTGATAAATCTGGTCTATTGAAATTATTTCCTCATTGCTGTCGCCGGTGATATAGTAATCCACCCGCATTGTCTTATCGACAAAGTAATCATTGAAATCGACTGTGCTTTGTGCAAACACCGCCGACGAAGCCGCCAGAACAACTATAAGGAATACTTTCCATATTTCGCAGATCCGCCGTCCTTTTGGCGGACTGTCTTCTGTTTTCTGTCTTCTGTAATTTGTGTCCTGTATTCTGTGTTCTGTTTTCATCATATTCCACCATATTTCGGGTCTTTCGGCCCGATATAAAAACCATTCGGGAACGGGTCATCCGGGTCGAGAACAAACTGCTGGATTCCCATCACCCAGGCCCTTCCCGTAATCGCAGGCACAATTGCCTTCAGTCCCGCTACCGTTGTTTCCTCGACCGCCTTTGCGACAAAGTGGCTGCCGATAATGCTCTCGCTTACAAATTCCTGATTGAGCTTCAGTTTTCCTTTTGCGAAATTCATTGCTACTTCGGCGCTCGTGCCTGTTCCGCAGGGCGAGCGGTCTATCTGGCCCGGGCCGTAAATTACGGCGTTTCGTGTGCCGACTTTCGCTAATTTTGTCGGCCCAATGAACCGGACGTGCGAGCAGAAATTAATATCCGGATTTTCCGGATGCACGACCTTAACCTGCTCATTCAGGGCGACCCTGATTTTTCTTCCGGTTTCGATAAGTTCGTTATTATGTTCCGGCTTGACTTCCAGACCAACGTCTTTTGCCGGCAGTATCGCGTAAAAATTGCCGCCATAAGCGATATCCATTTTCAGCTTGCCGATTCCCGGCACGTTCACTGAGACATCCTCTTTATATAAAAATGACGGGATGTTCTTAATCGTCACCCTTTTCGCCTTGCCGTCTTTGACCTCGACTTCAGCCCGCACCAACCCCGCCGGCGTATCGAGCGTGAATTTGGTTACCGGCTCGACTGCCTTGATAATCCCTGTTTCGACAAGCACCGTGCAGGTTGCGATTGCGCCGTGTCCGCACATTGGCAGCCACCCGCTCACCTCGATAAACAAGACGCCGATGTCGGCTTCGGGAGTTGTCGGCTGCAATACGATTGACCCGCTCATTGCACTGTGGCCTCTCGGCTCATACATAAGGTGCGTGCGAAAGTCATCCATATTCTTCATGCACCACAGCCTCTTCTCGAACATTGTCTTGCCGGGTATGAACGGCACCGCTCCGCCGATTACGACTCTTGCCGGCTCACCTTCGGTATGCGAATCAACAGCCGTTATTATTCTGCTGAACTTCATCTGTATAACTCCTTGCCTGAACTTTTATACATTTCGCGTTAAAATATAAAATAGTTATGCTATCAAATCCCGCGGTATTGTCAATGCCCGCTGGATAATATTGGAAATTGCAATTTCAAAACAAACTTTGAATAAATGGTTGAGACGTTTATTAATGCAAAGATTGAATAAGAACTTGTATATTCGAAATTCTCTTTCTTTTCATAAGTGTTAAGGTATAATTATTCTGAAATCAGGGTGAAAGGAGTGGTACAATGCGATTACTTAAAATTTTTTTTGGTCTATACCTTCTGTTTCTTTGCTTTCTGTGTTTTTTTTATATTTATTCGATGGCCATCCGAATTGGCAAATATGATCTATACTGGGAGCATATAATCCCCGTTCTCATTGTTGTTGTTCCAGCATCGGTGATGAGCTTACTTAACGGAGTTAGGCTTATATTGCCGCACAAACAATTATTTCAGAGTTGGAAAAGTTTAGCTGTTATGAGTAATATTTTCTGTGTATTAGCTACGTGTGTATTAGGTTACTTATTTTTCGAAAACAACATTATAAATCTGCATCGTTATAGGGATTCTATCGATTACCCTCAAGAGAATACCATCTCTTCGAAAATTGGCCAAGAAGCTCCTGATTTCTTGGCTACTGATCAAGAGGGAAATAATATATCGATTAGTACTTTCAAAGGTAAATTTGTTCTTTTGGATTTTTGGGCAACATGGTGTGGTCCATGTGTTTTAGAGATGCCTAACGTTCGGAAAATAAGCGAACGGTATAATAAAGACAGGTTAACAGTAATTGGTGTAAGCTTAGACATGGACCAGAAAAGGTTGATGTCTTTCCTTAAAAACAACAAAATCTTTTTCCCTCAAATATATGATAAGGAAAGAAAAATATGCCATCAATATAATGTGTCTTTTATACCAATGAATTTTCTGATTGATCCTAATGGAATTATCATTTCATCTAACTTAAGAGGCTTGCAGCTTGAAAAAGTAATATCGGGTTATTTGAAATAAATAAGTAATAGTATTCTCAGCGTCTTCTATGATGAGTAAACTTGTCCGCAAAAGTCGAACTGTGCAATCTCTGAAATCCGCAGCTGATTTTTTCTCTGTGTTCTCGGCGGTCTATGTGACGAGTAAACTTGCGGGGTTTGTTGGCTGTTGCAATAACCGCTGCTCGGCGGTATATTCATTTCTATGGCGAAGTCTTTGTATATAATCGATGGTCACGCACATATCTACGCTGCGTATTTCGCGCCGATGAGCCAGCGACTCACAAGTCCTTCAGGTGAGCCGACAAAGGCAACGTATATTTTCACAAACACGATTCTGGGCCTTATCGCCGATCAGAAACCCGATATGCTCATCGTGGCGATGGACAGCAAGACGCCGAGCTTCCGCAAAAAAATTTATAAGGAATACAAGGCCCATCGTCCGCCGATGCCCGATGATATGCCGGTGCAGATAAATCGCATTGAGCAAATTCTTGATGCACTAAATATACCTGTCTTAAGAGTCGATGGCTTCGAGGCCGACGACGTAATCGGCACTGTCGCCAAGGCAGCCTCTAAAAACGGCATCGATACTTACATCTGCGCAAAAGACAAGGATATGTACCAGCTTGTCGATGAGCATATACATATTTACGATGTAAAAAAAGGCGAGAGCCTCGATGATAAAACGCTTTTCGAGAAATACAAATTTGAGCCGCATCATTTTGTCGACGTGCTGGCACTGGAGGGCGATGCCTCCGACAATGTCCCCGGCGTGCCGCTGATTGGCGAAATGAACGCAATCAAACTGATACAGCAGTTCGGCTCGCTCGATGATTTGTATAAAAATGTCGATAAAATCGAGGGCAAAAGGGGGGAGAACCTGCGTAAATTCAAGGAGCAGGCGTATCTCAGCAAAGAGCTTATGATTATAAATACGAAGGTGCCGGTTGATATTGATTATAAGAAATTCAAACTGAAAGAGCCGGATAAACAGAAGCTCGCCGGGGTTTTTACCGAACTCGGTTTCAATCGTTTGATTACCCAGTTGGGATTGACACAGACCCAAGACACAAGACACCCCGCCTTCGCTAACGCTACGGCGGGCAAGCAGGCTCAAGACTCAAAACGAGAGGCGAGCGACGAGCAGCCAGCAACGAATTTTGGCACACCGGATTCGGTGAAAACCGTTTCGCACGATTATCAATTGATAGATACCGCAGAAAAATTCGATTCCTTTTTTGCCGATTTGAAAAAGCAGAAATTGTTCGCCATCGATACTGAGACAACTTCGCTTTCGCCGATGGCAGCACAGCTTGCCGGCATAAGTTTTTCCTGGCAGGCGCATAAGGCTTATTATCTGCCTGTAAAAGCCTCGCTCGGCCAAAAACATCTTGATATTAATTTGGTTAGGGAAAAACTTGCTCCCATTTTGGCGGATGAAAACATCAAAAAAGTAGGCCAGAATATAAAATTCGATATGCTCATTCTGCAAAACGCAAAGATGCCGCTGGCCGGCGCCTTCTTCGATACGATGGTTGCCTCCTACTGTCTCGACCCGACCCGCACCAGCCATTCGATGGATTCGATGTCGCTCGATTTTTTAGGTTATGAAGGCATCCCGATTTCATCTCTTATCGGCAAAGGCAAAAACCAGCTCACTTTCGATATGGTCGATACCGCCGCTGCCTGCGAATACTCAGGCGAGGATGCCGATATTACCTTTCAGCTTTATCGATATTTCACATCCCGTCTCGAAGCGGAGCCGGCGATAAAGAAACTTTTCGAGGAAGTTGAAATGCCCCTCGTATCGGTTCTGGTTACGATGGAATTCAACGGCGTTTCACTCGATGTCGGCCTGCTTAAAAAAATGTCGGGCGAAATCGCTGAAATAATTCAGCGTCTTTGCGACCAAATCTATAAACTTACCGGCGCCGCGTTCAATATTGATTCGCCGAAGCAGCTTGCCGAAATTCTGTTCGATAAAATGCATCTGCAGTCGCTTAGAATCGGCAAGGGCGGACGCAGCACCGACGCGGACGTTCTCGACCAGCTCAAAGGCCAGCATAAAGTTATCCCCCTCATTCTCGAATATCGCCAGTTGAGCAAACTTCAGAATACTTATGTCGATAAATTGCCCTTTATGATAAATCCGAAAACAGGCCGGCTGCATACTTCTTTTAATCAGACCATAACCGAAACGGGACGGCTTAGCTCTTCGAATCCTAATCTGCAGAACATCCCAATCCGGACGGAACTTGGAAGAAAAATTCGCTCGGCCTTCATCCCTGCGAAAAAGACAGATTGTATTTTGAGCGCCGACTATTCCCAGATAGAGCTTCGGCTGCTCGCCCATTTTTCAAAGGATAAAACTTTGCTGAAAGCCTTCGAAGAGGACAGGGATATTCATCGCTTCGTTGCCTCGCAGATTTACGGCATCCCAATCGAGCAGGTGACCGACGAGATGCGTTCGCACTGCAAGGCTGTCAATTTCGGCATCATATACGGGCAGGGGGCGTTCGGCCTTTCGCAGACCGTCGGCATAAGCCAGGCCGATGCCAAAAAATTTATTGAGGATTACTTTGCTCGCTATTCCTCTATCCGCGCTTTTTTGAATAGCGTTATTGAATCTGCACGGCGAAGCGGCTTTGCCGAGACTATCCTGCACCGCAGGCGGATACTGCCGGACATCAAATCCAAAAACGCCAATAAGCGTAATCAATCCGAGCGAATGGCCATTAACACTGTCATTCAGGGTTCCGCCGCCGACCTTATAAAGGTAGCGATGATAAACATCCAGCGGAAAATCGAACACGAAAACCTCTCAGCAAACCCCGTTAAAGAAGGCGGATTCTCTAACGGGGTAAAAATGATTTTACAGATTCACGATGAGCTTGTCTTTGAATTACCTGCCGACAAAGCCGATACTTATTCGAAATGGATAAGCAAGGAAATGACAACTGCCATAAAACTCGATGTCCCTTTGAAGGTTGACATCTCCATCGGCCCAAGCTGGCAAAAATAAGAGACAAAATCTGGAATTCGGCATAGCAAATTAAAAGGTATCATCTGGAGCTGCCTTCTGGTATAATGTATTATAAAGCTTTGTGCTTAAAACAGTTTAAGTTAATTTTTTTAGGATTATCCGATGCCATTTAAGAAAATAGGTTTATTCGACCCGCTGGTGCGGGGTATTCTTGCAACCGGCTTTATTGCTCCAACCGAAATTCAATCTCAGGTGATTCCTGCAGCACTTTCCGGAGGCGATATTATTGGCTGCGCCCAGACCGGCACAGGCAAAACAGCCGCCTTTGTGCTGCCCATTTTGAACCGCCTCTGTCACGAGCATGCAGGCAAAAGAAAAAATATCAAAGCCCTGATTCTTACGCCGACCCGTGAGCTGGCGGCACAAATCGAAAAGGCCATAATGTCGTATGGTCGATTCCTGAATTTACACACACTGGCCGTTTATGGGGGCGTAAATATTAAAGGCCAGCTAAACGCGCTTAAGCGAGGCGTTGACATCGTTGTTGCAACTCCCGGCCGGCTTATGGACCACATGCAGCGGAGAACCGTCGACCTGCGGAATATCGAAGTCCTCGTTATTGACGAAGCCGACCGTATGTTCGATATGGGATTTATAAACGACGTGCGAAGGATTGTTGCCGCACTCCCGCAGAAGCGGCAAACTATGCTTTTTTCGGCTACAATACCGCCGGAAGTAAAATCTCTCGCCGCCGGCATACTTAAATCTCCGAAAATTATCCAGGTTGGCCGGCAGCAAAACCCCATCGAAACGATTACGCAGCATATCTATCCCGTTCAGAGGGAGCAGAAAATAGCTCTTCTGCTTTATATGCTTAAAAATAAAAATATGTACTGCGTGCTGGTCTTTTCCCGCACCAAGCATGGCGTGGATAAAATCAGCAGGCAATTGAAGAACGCCGGGATTGTATCGGTTTCGATTCATTCCGGACGCTCGCAGTCGCAGCGGCAAAGCGCGATGGATGGTTTTAAGGACGGCAAATTCCAGGTTATGGTTGCGACCGATATCGCTGCCCGTGGAATCGATGTCGAGGGCATCTCGCACGTTATCAATTTCGATGTGCCGACGTTTGCGGAAGACTATATTCATCGCATCGGTCGCACAGGCAGGGCGACCGCGATAGGCGACGCCATCACGTTCGTTTCTTATGATGAGGAAAAATACCTTCGCCAGATTGAAAGATTTATCGAGCGAAAATTTACCCCGGAAAAATGCGAAGGCTTTAACTATGCATCACCCGCTCTGCTGCAGGCACGGCTGGAAGATAAACCTCGTAATGTTCGTCATTTTGCAAGGGCTGCTTCTGTTGGCCATAAAGCTCGCAGGCATTCCTGGAAACGCCGCTAAAATTAGTCGCTTGTGTCGAGGATGCTCATAAAGGCCTTTTGCGGAATCTGCACCGAGCCGATACTCTTCATCCGCTTCTTGCCTTCCTTTTGTTTTTTCAGCAGCTTCATTTTTCGCGTGACGTCTCCGCCGTAAAGTTTTGCCGTCACGTCTTTGCGAAATGATTTTATTGTTTCCCTTGCGATTATTTTTCCGCCGATAGCTACCTGCAGCGGTATTTCGAACTGGTGCCGCGGTATTGCCTTTCTCAATTTCGTGATAATTTTTCTGCCTCTCGCCTCTGAGTTGCTGCGATGCACAATAAGCGTAAGGGCATCGACGGCGGTTTTGTTGACGAGTATGTCGATTTTCACCAGGTCACTTTCTTCGAAGCCTGTGAACTTGTAATCCATCGTCGCATAACCCCTGCTGATTCCTTTTAGCTGGTCGTAAAAATCATAAACAATCTCGGCAAGCGGCGCCTTGTATTCCAGCATAACCCTCGTCTGGCTGATGTAATCGGTTTTTATAAGGGTGCAGCGGCGGTTCTCCGCCAGTTTCATTATTCCGCCGATGGAATCCGTATGCGTTATAATTTCCAGTGTTACAAAAGGTTCGCGAAGCTCCTTTATTTGTGTCACATCGGGCAGCTCGCTCGGCGAATCGATTTTTTTGACAGCGCCATCGGTAGTGACGATCTCATAACTTACAGTAGGTGCGGTTTGCACCACGTCAATATCATTTTCTCTTTCTAATCGCTCCTGGATTATATCTATATGTAATAATCCGAGAAAACCGCACCGGAATCCGAAGCCCAGCGCAGGTGAATTTTGCGGGAAAAACGAAAAACTCGAATCGTTCAATGATAGTTTCTCGAAAGCTTTTCGCAGTTTCGAGTAATCCGTATCATCGCCGGGATAGAAATCCGCAAAAACCATCTGCATAGGTTTCTTATAACCCGGTATGGGCTTTTCGGCGGGCTGAACCGCATCGGTAATCGTATCGCCGATAGTGATATCCGAGAGACCTTTGATGTTGGCGATTACGTAGCCGACCTCGCCTGTGCCGAGCTCGCTGACGGGCGTCATTTTCGGTCCGAATTTGCCAAGCTCGAGTATCTGGTAAATTTTTCCGCTGCCTATGAGTTTTATTTTTTGCTTTACCGTAAGTTTTCCGGCGAAGATTCTAACGTAGCAGATTACGCCCCTGTATTCATCAAAGTGACTGTCGAAAATCAAGGCTGCCACGGGTTCGCCGCTTCTATCTGCCGGCGGCGGCAAAAGCTCGCAGACGGCGTCGAGCAGCTCTTTGACGCCGATACCGGTCTTTGCGCTGATTTTAAAGCAATAATTTTTTTTCATTCCGAGTATATGTTCGATTTCCTCTGCGGTGGCGTCGGGCTGGGCGGATGGCAGGTCGATTTTATTAAGCACCGGCAAAATTTCGGCGCCGCTCTCGATAGCAAGGTAAGTATTCGCTACCGTCTGTGCCTCGACGCCCTGAGTGGCATCGACCACCAGAATCGCCCCCTCACACGCCGCCAGCGCACGCGACACCTCGTAATGAAAGTCAACGTGGCCGGGCGTATCTATAAGGTTCAGCATATACGTTTCGCCGTTGTAGTCATACTTCATCATTACCGCCGACGCCTTGATTGTTATGCCGCGTTCGCGCTCGAGGTCCATATCGTCAAGTATCTGGTCTTTGAATTGGCGGCTGTCCACCGTGCCTGTAATCTGGAGCATCCTGTCGGCGAGCGTGCTTTTGCCGTGGTCTATGTGGGCTATGATTGAAAAATTTCTTATGTGTTTAACATCCATCTGGTTTGGCCTTCAATCTATAATAAAATCACAAAGAATCGAATCTGCTATCGGAAGCGCGTTTTTCGTAAGGCGTATATTATTTTTTTCCCTGGCGATAAGGCCGAGGCTGCAATGACGTTCTATCGGCCCGGCAAAGACATTGCAAATATCGAGATTGTGCCGCTGCCTGTAATCTTCGATGTTGATACCATCTGCTGTGCGAAGGTTGAGAACGGCGGTTTCGCTTGCAATATCGGCAGCAGAAAGATTTATAGTTTCCTGTGCGGTGGTGCCGTTCGTTTCGACAGCCTGTATGTATTTATCGATATCGGCAATATTTTTTGTTCGCTGGTTTCCTGTGCAGGATGCCGCCGCAGGCCCCACGCCTATATAAGGCTTGTTTTGCCAGTATCGCATATTGTGTTTGCAGCGGAAGGACGGCCTGGCAAAATTCGATATCTCGTAATGTTCAAAGCCGGCCTGTTCGAGCAGCTCTTCTGTAAGCTCATACATCGCCCGGTCTGTTTCTTCATCGACAGGTGCAAATAAGCCTGCGTCCCGCTGCTGTTTCAGAATTGTGCCGTCCTCATAGCTTAAACTGTATGCCGATATGTGCGGGACGCCGAGCTTTATTGCCCGCATCAGGTTTTGCCGCCACGACAAAATTGTCGAGCCTGGTATTGCGAAGATTAAATCGATACTGATATTATCGAAGCCCGCATTTTTCGCCTGCGTTACCGCATTTGTAATATCGCCTACGTTATGGGTTCTGCCCAGAAATTCAAGCTCGGCATGGTCAAATGATTGTGCGCCGATTGAAATGCGGCTCACGCCGAGCTTCCTCGCTTTTCGCAGAACCTCGATATTAACCTGGCCGGGATTGCATTCGATTGTGAACTCCTCGATATTTTTCCATCTGTTGTAAATATATTCGATGAGCCGCAGTAAGCTTTTCTCCGGCAGGCAGCTTGGGCTTCCTCCGCCGATATAAACCGTTTGAATCGAACCGATGCAATTGCAGTTGTCGAGTTCGGTTATAACGGCTGCGATTAGTCTTTCGACGTCGTAATCTTCGACAGGCCGCGAATAGAAACCGCAGTATCTGCATTTCGACCTGCAGAAAGGTATATGCACGTATAAGCCGATATTCTCAATAATGTTGTCGATATCCATAAAATTACCGAACCAGTGGGGTTATGCCGGAATCCAGATTTTTTTTGCCTTTATTATTTCGGTTTTGGCGGGCAGATTCAGCGGCGCAGCCGTCTTCGTATAAAAAACCAGACCCTTGTATCCCATCAGATATTGATATTTTGTTGAGAAGATGCCGCCCTGACAGAAAACAACAAGCGGCTCATCCTGCTTCCGGACAATCGCATCGAAATCGGCGGATTCCACTTTGATAATCGCCCCGAAAGCCTTCGCAGCTTCCGATATCGCAGCAATTGCGCCGGCTTCAGATCCATTTACCATAATAATATTCCTTTATTTTTTATTCTACATTTCGAATAAATAATATGACTCCGAAAAACCGGGGCCGTTTCGCTCAAAATCAGACAGGCCGAAAATTAAGGATTTTTATATATTTTCCGGGGGTCGAAGGTTTTTTTAGCGATAAGTTTTAGTTTTTTGCCGGCCTTGTCTTCGATAGCGCGGTAGAAGCAGGATTGGTAGCCGGTATGGCACTGGCCTGCGTTCACTTCCACCTTCAGAATAAGGCAATCCTGGTCGCAATCGACGAGTATTTGCCTGACTTTTTGGAAATGGCCCGACTGCTCACCTTTTTTCCAGAGTTTTTTTCGCGAACGGGAATAATACACGGCGTTGCCCGTCGCAATGGTTTGTTCGAGCGCTTCTCTATTCATATAAGCAACCATCAGTATCTGGCCGGTAGAAGCGTCCTGGGCGATGGCGGGGATGAGGCCGTTCGCATCGAATTGCGGGGTAAAGTCGAGGCCTTCTTCAATTTGTTTTTTGTCAGGCATAATTATTAACTCAAAATAAGCAAAACAACCCCGAAGCTCCGCCTTCGGCGGACTGGGCTAAACGCCTAAATATAACGACGAAACGAACGGCAAAACGGTTCTTGCTAAAAGAGAATTTAGCCGTTATTATCAGGAAAAACAAGAGAATTCCGCCGCGAGAAAGGCGGGTTAACAGGATGATGGTTTTTGATGGAGCGGAAAAAGAAAACAGGCGGCAGTAAATTATTCCTGGCAATCCGGCTGATAGTCGTTGCGGCGGGGCTTATTTGGGCGTGTATCTGGCTTAGCCAGGAAGGCCGGTTTGGCAGGCTGGTGGGGATTTTCAGGCAGCTTAATCCGCTGATTTTCATCGTAGCGCTTGCGGGTTATATAGCCGGTCAGGTTGCCGTGGCGTTTCGATGGTGGATACTGCTTAGGACGCAGGGGATTTTCATATCATTAGGGTCAGCGATACGATTGGTTTTTCTCGGCCTGTTTTATAATAATTTTATGCCAGGTGCGGTCGGCGGCGACCTCGTGCGCGCATGGTATGTGACGAAACATACGGAGAAAAGATTCGAGGCGGTGCTGAGCATCCTTGTTGACAGGATAGTCGGGCTGGTCGGGTCTGTAGTGATAGCGGTCGTGTTTTATTTTCTTTTGCCGGGTAGAAAAGATATAGATTTGGCTATGGGGAGCGATTCGTTCGGCTCTTTGAGTCTGTATGAGCGGATTTTCATGGCGGCAGGATTGATTATAGCGGTTTCGGTTGTGATTCTTTTTGTAATTCCGACAACGAGAAGGATTATGCAGAATTTATGGATAAGAGGAAAAGAAGAAGGATTGAAACTGCTGCAAAAATTAGGCAGGGCAGGAGTGCTTTACAGAAAGAGGCCTGTCGAAGTGACTGCAACTTTGGTTTTGACGATAGCGCTGCAGCTTGCGACTATAGCGGGATACTGGCTGGCTGGCAGGCAGCTGGGAGTTGATGTGAGCATTAGCTATTATTTTGTATTTTTCACATTGAGCTGGTCGATAGGGATGGTGCCTTTGACGGTGGGCGGAGCGGTTCTTGTGGAGGGTTCGCTTGCGGGGATGTTTGTTAAATTTGCGTCGGTGGGCGCCGAGGCGGCGCTTGCGCTTGCATTGTGCCAGAGGATAATATGGATGATAGCGTCGCTGGCGGGCGGGTGGATTCATCTTGCCGGCGCGCATCTGCCGAAAGATTTTACGCTTGAAGAGGGCGACAAAACGGGTTAGGTTATGCCCGTATAAGTGAAAGGTTTTGGAAAAATGAGCGATAAGGAAAAAACGGGGCGGCTTAAAAGATATTTTTTGCAGGGACTGGCGGTTCTGCTGCCCGCGGCGGTGACGATATGGGTATTCATCTGGATATACCATTTAATACAAAAGACAATAGGGTGGGCTATAAATGAGGGGATTGCTTTTGTTTGGATGGAACTGTCGGGGCTGTCGCTGGCGGATACTGAGGCTCGAATGCGGGTGGAGCGGTTCTGGGTGGAAGGGCTGGGCTCCATGGCGGGGTTTATCATAGCGCTGATAATTGTGTTTGCCGTCGGCGTAATCCTTGCGAATGTGATAGGCAAAAGGCTGTGGCGGAGTACGGAGCGGTTCATAGGAATTATTCCGCTGGTTAAACAGGTGTACCCATATGTGAAACAGGTTTCGGATTTTCTGCTTTCGCAAAAAGAGCAGACGAAATTTATCTCGCGGGTCGTGGCGTTCGAATACCCGAGGATAGGGATATGGACAATCGGTTTTGTGACGGGCGAGGGAATGAAATGGGCTGTGGGCGGAAAGGAGAAAGAGCTGTTTAGTATCCTGGTGCCGACGGCGCCGTCGCCATTGTCCGGCTACCTGATTTTGATGGCCAAAGAGGATACGGTGCCTCTCGATATGACGGTGGAGGAAGCGCTTCGGTTCGTAATAAGCGACGGGGTGATTACGCCTTCATACGTAATCGACGAAGCAAGAAGAGGAAAATGATAAACTAAATTCGAAGTGCAAAACCAGAATAAAAACAGAATTCAGTCCGCCACAAGAATGGCGGATCTCCGAAATCCAGAATACAGAATTCAGAATGTGGAGAATTATTATGAAGAAGACACTCAGCACAAGTTTGACGGTATTGTTTGTAGTAATTTTGGTTTTGTCAGGTTGTCAGACTGCTTCCCAATATAGCGGGGGCGGCAGGGCGGCGATTGCTGATAAGGTGCAGCCCAAACAGGCCTTTAAGGCGAAGGCGTTCGATTTGCCGGATGTCAAACTGCTGGATGGGCCTTTTAAGGATGCGATGAAACGTGATAAAAGATACCTTTTGGAGATTGAGCCGGATAGACTCCTGCATACTTTCAGGTTGAATGCTGGGTTGCCGTCGAAGGCCAAACCCTATGGCGGGTGGGAGCTGCCGACCAGTGAATTAAGAGGGCATTCAATCGGACATTATCTGTCGGCTTGTGCGCTGATGTACTCAGCCACCGGCGATGAGGAATTAAAGAAAAGAACAGAATATATCACAGCGGAGCTTGCGAAGTGCCAGAAGGCGCTTGGCACAACCGGATACCTGAGCGCTTATCCTGAGGAATTTATCGACCGTGTGATTGAAGGAAAGATGGTGTGGGCGCCGTGGTACACGCTGCATAAGATTATGGCGGGACTTTTGGATACTTATACTTATTGCGGCAACAAGCAGGCCCTTGAGGTGGTCTGCGGAATGGCGAACTGGGCGAAGATGCGGATGGATAAGCTCAGCGACAGCCAGATGCAGGATATGATGCGAAATGAGTTCGGCGGGATGAACGAGGTTCTGGCGAATTTATACACAGCGACTGGCAAAACGGAATACCTTGCGCTTGCACAAAGGTTTGACCATAAAATGGTTTTCGGGCCTCTGGCGGAGAGAAAAGATGAATTGGAGAGACTGCATGCAAATACGCAGATACCGAAGGTAATCGGGGCGGCACGGGAATATGAGATAACGGGCCAGCAGAAGTACGAGACGATTGCGACATTTTTCTGGGATACGGTAATCGATAACAGGACTTATTCGATAGGCGGGACGAGCAATTATGAATACTGGCGAACACCGCCGGGCAAACTTGCTGCGGAGTTGAGCGTGGAATCCGCGGAGACCTGCTGCACTTATAATATGCTGAAACTCACCAGGCACCTATTCGAGTGGACGGCGGATGTTAAATACGCTGACTATTACGAGAGGGCGGTTCTTAATCATATTCTGGCTTCGCAAAGTCCTGAAAACGGGATGATGATGTATTATGTGGCGTTGAAGCCGGGGCATTTCAAGGTATTCTGCCAGCCGGAAAATTCATTTTGGTGCTGCACTGGGACAGGGATGGAAAATCATGCGAAGTACGGCGACAGCATATATTTTTATGATGAAGACGGGCTGTATGTTAATTTATTTATCGCATCGGAGCTGAACTGGAAACAGAAAGGTTTTGTTATCAGGCAGGAGACAAAATTCCCGCAGGAAGACAAAACGAGCCTGTTGATAAAGGCGTCGAGGCCGGCGGAGTTTGCGATCAGGGTGCGGGTGCCTTACTGGGCAACGAAAGGAGCGAAAGTTTCGATAAACGGCTGGGCGCTGGATACGAAGTCAGTGCCGGGGTCATATATGGTTCTCAATCGCACGTGGAAAGACGGCGACAGGATTGATATAGAAATGCCGATGAGCCTGCATTTACAGCGGATGCCGGATGATGTGAAGGTGGCGACGATTATGTATGGGCCGGTGGTGCTGGCGGGCGAACTTGGGATGGAAAATCTTAATCGTACGATGGAGTATGTTCCGGGTCAGCGAAGCCAGCATAATGCCCCGTCAATAGAGGTGCCGGTTTTGGTCGGCGATTTGACTAATCTTGAGAATTGGATTAAGCCGGTTGAAGGGCAGAAATTGGTATTTCAGACGACAGGCGCCGGTAAGCCGAATGATGTAATACTGTCGCCTTTTTATGAATTATATAACCAGAGATACAATATTTACTGGAACTTGGTGACCGAACCGGAATATAAGCAGAAAGAAGCAAAGCAAAACGCGGAAAAGGCAAGTCAATCCGCGGAAAAAAAGACAGCGGAAGCAAAGGCCGGCCTGATGGTCGATGAGGTTAAGATTGGTGATGCGGAATCCGAAAAAGCGCATAACCAGCAGGGCGAAGGTACCTCTAACGGAATTCATCGGGAGCGTAACTGGCGTGATGCGAGCGAGAACGGCTGGTTCAGCTACGACGTGAAGGTTCTGCCGGATGCGAAAATGGTTCTGGAATGCACATGGTGGGGCGGCGACGTCGGCAGGGAGTTTACAATACTGGTTAACGATAAGCAGCTGGCAGCGGTGAAGATAGACGAAAGCCACGGCGAGGTGTTCTATACGGATACTTTCCAGATACCGGAGGATTTGACCAAAGGTAAAGACAAGATAACGGTCAAATTACAGTCGCCTGCGGATAGTTATGCGGGCGGAATATTCGGGTTGGTTGTCAATAAGGAGAAATGAAAGAATTTGATTTAGAAGGAATAACGGTTATAATAGGGCAGATGTGCACCAAAGAGAAAAAGGATGGTACAGCAATTGTATTCGAAATTTAAGATTTGAAATTTCAAATTGAGTTAAGGAGAAGGCACTTGCTTTTTACGATTGCAGGCAAACATATCGAGATAACAGAATCACTGCGGCTTTATGCACAGGAAAAGACAGGCAGACTGCCGAGATTTTACAGCAGTATCAGCCAGATAGACGTCATCATTGAGCGGGAGGCACGCGGAAGCAAAAAAATTGGAGTCGAAGTCATAGCGAGGGCAAAGAGGCGTCGTGTTTTTGTGGTGACCGAGGCAGGTAACGACGCCCAGGTTTGTATCGATGCGGCTGTTCACAGGCTCGAACAAAAGCTTCGCAAGATAAAGACAAAAGAGCGCGAAAGGAAACACGCGGCAAAGCAATAGTTGACATTATAAGCAGTTTGGCGATAATAACTGCGACTTGTAAAACGAAAAATATCTGGTGTTTATTACAGGAGCTGCGATGAATTTTGCTGACTTTGTTTGTTTCGAGGCCATCGTGCCGGAGCTGGAGGCCACGGACAGAGACGGAGTAATAGCGGAATTAGTGATGGCACTGGACAAGGCGAAGAAACTTGGCCGGGGAAACAGTCAAAAGATTATCAAATCGATAATCAAGCGGGAGAATGAGGCAAGCACGGGGATGGGCAAAGGAGTGGCCGTTCCTCACGTCAAACACGAAATTGCCAAAGACGTAGTGGCGGCGATAGGGCAAAGCAGCAAGGGAATAGATTTTTGCTCTCTCGACAAGCAGCCGGTATATTCAGTGGTGCTGCTTATCAGCCCGAAAGATGCGCCGGATAAACATCTCGAGGCGATGGAGAAAGTTTTCAAGCATCTTCAGCAGGAAAAATTCCGCAAGTTCCTGAGACAATCGAGAAATGCTGAGCAGATAAAAGACCTTTTGCTTGAGGCGGACGAGAAGCCGTTTCTGTAAGAATGGCGTAATAAAAGAGGTTCCTGACGGCAGGTTTCTGCATCGTCAAAGTGTGCAGATGAGGGGTATTGAAGTTGATATACGAAGCCGGAGAGAAAATTTTGAGCGAAGTTGTTTGTGAAGCCGAGATGACGATAAAAAACGCAGAAGGTCTTCACATGCGTCCGGCTATGCAGTTCGTAGACGTAGCCAGCGGATTCAAGAGCCGGGTGGCGATAATCAAAAACGGGATGGAGATTGACGGCAAAAGCATAATGCAGGTGAGTATGCTCGCGGCGACATGCGGAACAAAAATAATAGTAAGAGCGGAAGGGCCTGATGCGAAAGAGGCGATAAAGGCTTTAAGGGAGCTTGTCGAGGTTAAATTATTCGGCGAGCCGCCGCCGGCTTGAGGGGAGCCGGCCTCGCAGGCGGATTTTATAAGCAAGAGAAAATAAGCGATGGAGATTAAAAAAGGAATCGCGGTATCACCGGGGATAGGTATATCCAAGGCGATGATTATCGATTCAGAGGATTACCTGATTCCGCGCCGGCAGATAGAGTTTTCGCAGCGAATGATAGAGATTCAGAGGGTAAAGAACGCTTTCAAGGCATCGATTGACGAGCTGGCGGAAATGGAAGTGGGCAAAAAGGGGATAGAGGGAGAGAAAATAAAAGACATATTTGCCGTACATTTACGGTTTTTGCGCGATAAGAGTCTCGTCAAGCGGATTACGGATTTAATACGCGATGAGTTTGTGACGGCGGAATTTGCGGTATCGACAACGATGCGGGATATAGCCGGCCACTTTGCCAAGGTGAAAGACCATTACATAAGCGAAAGAGCAGCCGACATTTACGATATAGAAAGAAGAGTTCTCAAACATCTTCTCGGCAGAAAGAAAGAGGACCTTGGGCGGCTCAAAGATGAAGTGGCGGTAGTCGCCAGGCAACTGAGCCCGACAGAGACGGCGGGGTTGAATAAGCAGTTTGTCAAAGGCATAGCGACGGATGCGGGAGGACGTACGAGCCATACGGCTATAGTGGCAAGGTCGCTTGGGATTCCTGCGGTGGTTGCGCTCGAGGACCTTACAGAGCATATCGAAGCAGGCGACACGATTATAATAGACGGCAATCACGGCGTAGTAATAGTAAGCCCTGATGAAGATACTCTTAAGCAGTATGAAAAGTATGCACGAGAGTTTGTCGAGCTTAATGAGAAGCTGGTACTGATAAGAGAGAAGCCCGCCGTCACTCGCGACGGTGTGAAAATAACAATGCTGGGCAATATCGAATTTCCGGAAGAGGCGTCAACGGTTCTCGACAAGGGAGGCGAGGGAATAGGTCTTTACAGGACAGAGTTTCTGTATTTAAACAGGGTGGAAGAGCCGACCGAAGAGGAGCATTACAAGGCTTATGCGGATACGGTAGCGGTATTCGGGCAGAGGCCTGTGATAATAAGGACGATGGACCTCGGGGCGGATAAATTCACGCAGAGCAAGCGATTTATGCGGGAGCCGAACCCGTTTTTGGGATTGCGCTCGATAAGATTTTGCCTGCGGAATCTGGATATGTTCAAGGCGCAGCTTCGGGCAATTTTGCGGGCATCGGTTCTCGGCGAAGTCAAAGTAATGTTCCCGCTGATAACGAATCTGCAGGAGTTGATGCAGGCGAAAATGATATTGCACGATGTAATGGAGGACCTCGACGAGGCATCGATAAGCTACAACCGCAATATGGAGATAGGGATAATGATAGAGACGCCGTCCGCGGCGCTGACGGGGGCGTCCTTGGCCAGAGACGTTGATTTTTTCAGTATCGGAACCAATGACCTTACACAGTACACGCTGGCGGTTGACAGGGGTAATGAGCTGGTTTCGACACTGTATTCGTCGGTGGACCCGGCGGTGCTTCGATTGATAAGAACGGTTATCCAGGATGCCCAAAAGGGACAGATAGGCCTGAGCGTCTGCGGAGAAATGGCGTCGGAGCCGGAACAAGTAATGCTGCTGCTGGGAATGGGAGTAAGGACGATATCGCTTGCGCCGCCTATGATACCGGAGGTAAAACAGGTTATCCGTTCTGTGACGATAGAGGAATGCAACCGGATAGCCCGAAAGATACTAACGATGAATTCCGAGAGGCACATATCGAGTTTCCTCCGTAATGCCACCCGCAAGGTACTGCCGGAAGTATTCTAAAAACAGAACACATAACGCGGAATAAAAGATAAGGTCATCAGCATAACCGGGGCGAGGTATATATATCAAGAGGTTGCTGCCGCAGCAGGTACCTCGGTGAAGGCTGCGGATAAAGGCCAGTCCCCTTTGTGGTTTGCATAGACCTTGTTGAAGGCTTCAACGACTTCAGGGTCAAATTGTGTGTTTGAACCTGCGTGTATTTCTGCGACAGCGTCGTTAATGGATTTTGGCTTCCTGTAGCTTTGCGTTGAAGTCATAGCATCTAATGCATCCGCAAGAGCAAGGATTCGCGCACCGATAGGGATTTCTCTGCCCTTTAAGCCCGCCGGATAACCTTTGCCGTCAAATCTTTCGTGGTGGCACTTGATAATCTGCAGTTCGAGACTGAACAGGCCGACAGGTTCGAGAATTCTGGCGGCAGCGGAAGGGTGCTGTTTTATTATCGCCATTTCTTCATTAGACAGCGGAGTGGTTTTTTTCAGGATTTGCGGCGGGACAACGATTTTGCCGATATCCTGAAGCAGGGCGGCGTGTCCGATTCGTTCGCATAATTCATTCGAGAGCCCCATTTCCTGGGCGATAGCGGTGGCGTAAATTCTGACGTTTTCGCCGTGATGGAGCAGGTAAGGTTCTTTTACGACCATATCCAAAGCTCTTGTGAAAGCGGAAATAGTGCCGAGAGCATGCGACTGCAGCTGTTTGACAAGCGAGCCTACTTTTCGCTGAAGTTCACGATAGACCCTGTTATCCGGATGGTCGTCCTCCTGCTCGCCGTTGACCTCGTCCCAGCAGATTACGCAGTTTCTGCCCCTTCTTTTCGCTGCATAGAGAGCTGCGTCTGCTTTTTCCACGATGTCGTAGGAATTGACGAGATTATAAGCATCGATGCTTGCCAGCCCGATGCTGGCGGTGATGGAGATTGTATTTTCGCCGACCTTCCACTGATACCGGTCGATAACTTTTCTGAGCCTGGCGGCAGCCTGGGCAGCCTTTATTGGAGAAGTTGCGGGCATAAGAACAATGAATTCTTCGCCGCCATAACGTGCGGCAAAGTCGAGGGGGTAAATATTTTCTTTTAATATCTGCCCCATCTGTCGGAGAATATCATCTCCGCCGCGATGCCCGTAAGTGTCATTCGTACTTTTGAAATGGTCGATGTCGAGCATCATAACAGAAAGGTCGGTGCCGTTGATTTTAGACCTGAGTATCTCGCGGTCGAGGATATCGAAGAAGTGTCTGCGGTTGTCGAGGTTAGTTAACCCGTCGGTGTTTGCAAGCTGGAGGAGCTTCTGCTTGAGCTCAACTGTCTGCAGCGCAATACCGATTCGGGTTTTAAGGACGGTCTGGTTGACGGGCTTGGTAATGTAGTCTATCGCGCCTCTTTTGATAGCCTCGACGCCGATTTCCTCGTCGGAAAGACCTGTAAGAACAATAATTGGAATATCGGGGGAAGTTTGCCTGACCTGGTCGATGGTGACCATTCCGCGGCTGTCCGGAAGACCGAGGTCAAGGAGAATCAAATCAATATTTCCACTTCGTATTGCTTCAAGGCAGCTGGCAAGGGAGTCCGCGGTATTAATCTGGAGTGCGATATTATACAGTCCGTCTCTCAGCGCCAGCTGTGTTAGTTTGCGGTCAGCCGGGTCATCGTCAACAAGTAAGAGATTTATCTGTTTCTTTTCCATTTTTAATATTGCTTCGACAAAGTATATTTACAGAATCAATCCTGAGCGACAGATACAAGCTCTGTTTGTTCGCTTTTAACCCCGGTTTTATTTGGCAGGGAGAACCAGAAAGTTGACCCCTGACCCGGTTTGGATTCGACGCCGATTTTGCCATTATGTTTTTCGACAATTTTTTTGCAGATGGCAAGACCGATGCCTGTGCCTTCATATTCCCTTCTGGAATGAAGTCTTCTGAACATTTTGAATATGTCATCGAAATATTTTTCATCGATGCCGATACCGTTATCCTGCACTTCGATCCTGATTTCGTCTGTATCTGTCTGGTTTGCACAAATTGTGATGTGCGGTTTAACATCCTTGCCGCGATATTTGATGCCGTTGCTTACGAGATTCTGCAGAAGTTGCCTGATTTGGGCGGTATTTGCCGATAATTTCGGGAGCGACCGGGGAACCTCTAATATCGCACCTGATTCTTCGAGGAGTTTGGACAGCTCTATCTGCCTGAGCTGTTCGACGATTTCGTTGAGGTCAACTTCTTCGATAGCAACTTCTTTTGAGCCGACCCGCGAATATGCGAGGAGTCCTTCGATCATCTTGGTCATTCTTTCGGCGCCGTCTATCATATATTTCATATTTTCCTGATCCTCGCCCGAGAGTTTACCCTCGAGGGATTCCTTCAGGATAGAGCCGAAAGAGGTAATTTTTCTGAGCGGCTCTCGCAGGTCGTGTGAAGCGATATAGACGAAATCCTTTAATTCGCGATTGGCTTCTTCGAGTTTGCCCGTAAGCGACATAAGCTCGCTGTTTGATGCAACCAGCTGCTGATTGGCCTGTTTGAGCATTTCCTCGGCGTGCCGTCTCTCGACCATTTCCCTGTTGAGGTTGTCAACGGAGGCGGACTGTTTTTGGAGTTCTTCGGCCATAGCATTGAATGAATCGGCGAGCAGGCCGATTTCGTCGTTGTTTATTACTTTTGTTCTGTGTGCCAAATCACCCTTTGCCATGATTTTAGTTGATTCAACGAGGCTGGAAATCGAGGCAATTATTTTCTTTGCGAAGTAATGTGATACCATCAGGGCAAAAACGATGAATACGATTGCCAGAACGATAAGAGTAATCTTGGAAGCAGCGATAAGCGAGTCGTAATCTGTTGCCCGCTGAGAAAGCTCGTTATTTTCAAGAATGGTTGCATTATTAAGGGCCTTAATTGTCTGGATTTCGAACTGTCGCAGCCTGGCGGTTTCTGCCCGGATTTTTGCGTTCAATTCTGTTATATTAGATGAGACTTCAAGGACTTTGCGGATAGAGCCGCCGAGATCGGAAGATTCATTTTGCGGATTATCATTTATGAACTTTTGCAGAATTGACTTTGAAAGCTCAATCTGCTGCGACAGCTTGTTATATTGCAGCTTATCATTGTATTCGCTGTCCTGAGTAGTTAAAACGGATACGGCCGCATAGAGGTTTTTGGCTTCAACAATGGCGTATTTCTGCGCCGCACGAACCGTGGACAAGTCTGCTTCGGTGTTAGGTGTGTTGTGAAAGGTATTTCCGAGTTTCTCGCTTATGTTATCGAATTCCTTAAGAAGGTTTGCTTTTTTAATATAATCTGCAAAAAGTATATTTGCATAAGCATCCATATCTTTTTGAGATGAGAGGATGGTGTTCTTTATGCCGGAATCGCTGGTTTTATGCGAGTCATTTATTTCATATTTTTCGAGGAGCAGCCGGAAACTGTCGGAGTTCTTTCTGTAAGATGCGATTCTGTTGCTGTCGCCTGTAGAGGTAAACTGTTTGACGGCAGCAAATGAGCGCCTGCAGGAATTTTCGGCTTCGGAAATTGCGATGATGTCAGGCACAGAATTGTTTTTCAGCTCTTTGTAAGCCCCCTCGATGTAGTTGTAGCTGTGAATGGACAGTGTGGCAATAGCTGCTACAAGTATGACGAGCGTCAGTGAAATCAGGTTAATCTTGTTGCCAATGCTGAAATTTTTAAGTTTCATTTTCCAAAGCCCCTTCTGATATTTTTCCAGGTAATCAATTCCGATTAAAAAAGATTTCCTCATCCAGTTTTTCGAGGTCGATGTTTTCAAGATTCATATCTAACGACGATTCGCTGGGCATCTGGCTGAGCATCCAGTAGAGGTCAACGATGCGAACAGCTTTTACGAATTTTTTATAATCAACGGGTTTAACGATATAACCTGCGATGCCTGATTTGAAGCAGGCGGCTATGTCCTCATTGTTTTGAGAAGTAGTCAGGGCAACTACTGGTATTGGTTTGAGCCTGTCGTCATTTTTTATGATTTTGAGGAATTCGAGCCCGTTCATTTTTGGCATATTCAGGTCAAGAAAGATAAGGCAGGGAATGGGATTTGCCCGATTGTTGAGGTATTCGACACCCTCCTCGCCGTTGTTCATCTGGACAAGTTCGTTATTTATCTGCAAGTCCTTCAGCGCCCTTTTTATAATCAGGACATCAGCGGCGTCGTCTTCGATGAGCATTATTGGTTTTGAACTTCTCATAGCATTGTTCCTCGCATTATCCTAACAACGATAAACGGGAAAAATTACCCCGCCTTGATTCAACTTACGCACCATTTTCAATGGGTGTAATCATAATGATTTTTCGGCGAATATTGAGGGTCACTTTACTTGCTGTTTTATCGGATTTTCGGAATCAGGAGCGATTATTTTGCAGAAGCGGATNNCATGGGACTGTGCGTTTAAGCCGGAAATTACCACGAAGGTTCGAAGGCGCAAAGACATCGCAAAGTTAAAAGTGCAAAGTGTAAAGTGCAAAAATAAAATCAGAAACAGATTATCATTGTTGATGAAAGCGTCGGCCTCGACAAAGTTTTTCAATGTCCCTTTTGACAATCTCTCTTACGATAACAAAATCCTGCTGTATGGAAAGGGTAGTGGATGGCAAAGCAGAGCGATTGATGAGGCCGGTGCCTGCCTGAAGCGAAGAGGTGACGATTTTTTGACTGGGTGATTTTCTTTTTTCTGCGGAAAGTCTTCGCTGCTGGGCGAGGATTTGCTCGGCGAGGTCAAATTTGGGGATATTAAAATCGGGATTAAGGCTGTCCGGATTATCTGCAACAGGCGGATTCTGATTATAAGGGGGGAGAATGTCTTTGGCACGCAGGATACGCGGAGCGATGTTTGCATCGGCGGCATTTTTATCAGCGTTATTCACAGGTCAAACTCCACAAACTGTAGAAGCAATTTATCATAATAGCTTTTTTACTGCAAATAAAAATTGGTTGATAGGCTGGTCAGCTTTTTTGCGACGGCCCGATTGAGAAACGGGTGTAATCGGTGATTTTAAGCTCTCGTGCGATTTGGCAGACCTGGTCTATCGTGACGGACTTGATTGCATCGAGGTCATCGGCAACGGAACGGTATTGGTTCAGATACAGCCAGTTGAGGCCGACATCGAAGAGCCGGCCCATCGGGATTTCGTTTTTTATGACCAGTGCGCTTAAAATTTTATTCTTTGCCTTCGCAAGTTCGTCTTCGGTGATGCCGTTTTTGGCGACATCCGAGAATATCCGGCTGACAGTATCCATCGCTTTGTCGGCATTCTGAGGGCTGCACTGGATGTAGGTTTGAAAGACGCCGGTGCCGTCCATAGCGCCGAGCCGCACAACAGCCTCCTCGGCGAGGGCTTTATCGACGATCTCCCAAAAGAGGCGTGAGCCTGTGCTGTCGCCGATTATGGTTGCCAGGAGGAATGCGGCAAAGCGTCTGTCATCCTGTGCGGAAACGGCGTGGCTCATCAGGCAGATATGTTCTCTTGCGATATTCGGTTTTTCGATACGGCCTGTTTTGCAGGAGCCTGCGTAATCATCGCTGTTTCTGCCTGCCGGGATTTGCCGCCAGCCGGAGCAGCTTTGTTCGGCGAGAGAGCAGATTTGCCGCCAGTTGAAATTACCGACGGTGACAAGCAGCATATTGTTCGGGACATAACGGCTGTTGAAATAGGAACGCATCTGGTCAGCGGTGAGATTGTCGATGTTCTCTGCGCTGCCGAGGATGCTCTGGCCGCAGGGGTGAGAATCGAAATAGAGGGTTCTGCATTTTTCCGCCGCCTCGAAATCAGGCATATCCTGATACATCGCAATCTCTTCTTTGATGACGTTTTTTTCGATATCGAAATCTTCATTGCGAAGGGCGGGCCTCATCAGCTCAATCCAGATGGATGTTATCTGCGATATGTATTCGGGCAGTGCGGCGGCGTAAAAGGCGGTTATTTCCTCGCTGGTAAATGCGTTGAATTGTGCGCCGGTGCGGTCAAATGCGGCGCTGACCTCGAAAGCGGATAATTTTTCGGTTCCCTTGAAAAGCATGTGTTCGAGAAAATGCGATACGCCGTTTATCTGCATGCTTTCGTCGCGGGAGCCGGTTTTAACAAAAAAGCCGACGGCGGCGGATTTCGCCGAATCGTTGAGTTCGCCGATTATATTAAGCCCGTTATTGAGTATTTTCTGTTTAAATTCCATATTTTTAATTGACTCTTGTCTGCTGCGCAGACGGCGGATTTATTTCCTTTGGTCCGATTGAAACTATCGAGTATTGCTTAAACGGATTCTTTTTCAAAAAGCTGATTACGAAATCGGCGTTTGTCTTTTCAATTTTTTCCTTTATTTCATCGAGGCTCCTGATTCGCCCGAGGAAAAAATAGTCGCTGCCGGTGCCAGAAGCCCTGGCTGAGGAAGATTCACTTTGAAGTATGAGTGCGCTTTTCAGGCCGGCCTTTGCCCTGTCGATTTCGTCGGCGGTGATTCCATCGGAGAGTCGGCTAAATTCGGCAATGATGATGTCGATTGTGTCCTGAGCTTTTTCGGGCGTGGTGCCGGCGTAGGACATAATGCCTGCGTAGCCCCTCATGCAGTGATAACGGGCGCAGATGGCATAGCAGAGTCCTCTTTTTTCGCGAACTTCGGTGAAGAGCCTTGCGCTCATACCGCCCGCCAGTATCGAAATTGCGACCCTTGCGTTGTAGTAGTCCTCGTCGGCGGGCCCGACGGTCGGCGTCATCAGGCCGATATGCACCTGTGCGCCCTCGTTATGAATATGAGTATAATTTCCTGCAACCGGTTCCGTACGGATTTTCTGCGCGGATCTTTTGGTGCCGGTTTCAAAAAGCCTTTCTATTTGGCTGACGATTTTGTCGAATTCGTATTTGCCCGCAACGGCAAAAATGGTTTGTGCGGGATTAAAATGCTCGCTCACAAGCTGCCTTGTTTTTTGCGGGGTCAGGTTGCGCAGCTGTTCGATATCTCCAGCGGTGCTTCTGCCGAGCGGCTGCGGGTAAAAAAGCTCGCGAAGCTTGAGCATAACTTTCTGTTTCGGGTCGTCGTCGAGTGCGGTGATTTCGTCGATAACTAATTGTCTTGCCGGCTTGAACTGGTCATCTGTAAGCTGCGGGCGGAGGATAATATCGGCATAGAGGTCGATTGCCTGATGCAGGCTGCTGCTTTCGAGAGTCGAGCCGATGGTGATGTGCGAGCTTCCAACAGAGCTGCTGCGGTGCAGGCCGAGACCGTCGAGTGCATCGCCGAGCGTCCGGTTGTTTTTTTCTCCGGCGCCTCTGAAGAGCCAGTCTTCGATGACGTTTGCTGCGCCGCAGACGCCTTCGGGCAGCATTGCTGCGCCGGAGGGCACCATAAAATCAAATGCGACGGACTCGACGCCCTTCATCTGCTCGCCCAACAGGACCATACCATTTTTCAGAGTGTGTTTATCGAAATTTTCCGGCATTTATAATTCCTTCTGCTTTTATAAAACAGGCGGGTATATTAACAGATTGCCGGCCTGTTGGATATTGTTTTTTTAAGAATTGAAGATGCGGCCGGAATTATTTTGCCCGCCTTCGCAGAAAGAGGAGTCTGTAAAGGCACGGATGAGCGTGAAAATGGTCTCCGCCATAACTTCAGCGGGGACGGGAATTCTTCGGCAGGTTTTACTGGATGCCGAGGGCGTTTATCTGATTCATCAACTGGTTGGAGATACGGATAGACAGATAAAGGAAGAGCACAGTTGCGGCGATGACTATAACAGTGACGATTGTTTTTGTGGTGGTTTTATAGGTGGGATGACGCCAGACGAGCGGCAGGGCGAAAGGCCCCAGGAGGAGCAATGCAAGCACTATTGTGGATGTTTTGTTATACCATTTTGCCGCCGAGGCAGGGGGTTTGTCGAGGTATTCGTTGCAAAAGCGGCATTTAATCGCTTCATCCTGAATCAGCTCGGCACAGAACGGGCATTTCTTCATAAGAAAATCCGAAAATCTAAATCCAAAATCCGAAACAAAAAATTCGGACAATTGTATTTTTGGTTATGCGACAGCGGCGGCCTCACGCGGCTCTTTTTCCGGTTCGTATTCATCGAACTTGACGCTGATTTTTTTGCTCACGCCTCTCGTCTGCATTGTAATGCCGTAAAGGATTTCGGCGATGCTCATCGTGCGTTTCGAGTGCGTGATTACGACGAACTGCGATTCCTTCTGGAATTCTTTTATAATCAGGTTGAACCGTTCGTTGTTGGCTTCGTCGAGAGCGGCATCGACTTCATCGAGGAAGCAGAAGGGCGAGGGCTTTGTTTTGAATACGGAAAAGAGCAGTGCAATTGCGGTCATTGATTTTTCACCGCCGCTCAGGAGCGAGATGCTCCTGGTTTCTTTTCCCGGAGGCTGGGCGACGATTTCGATGCCTGCTTCGAGTATGTCTTCCGAATCTTCGAGCAGGATGTCGGCCTTTCCGCCGCCGAAGAGTTTGCGGAAGAGCATCTGGAAATTGGTTCGGATTTGCTCAAAGCATTCCCTGAATTTTTCCCTGGATTGTTTGTTAAGCCGGCTTATAAGCTGCTGGAGCTGGTCTTTGCTGTTATTTAGGTCGGCGACCTGGGTCGAGAGAAAATCGTTTCGTTTTTCGAGGTCGTCCTGCTCCTGAATCGAATCGACGTTGACGTTGCCGAGCCTTTCGATTTTCTGCCGCAGGTCCGTCATTTCGGTTCTGACAAGCTCCCAGTCAATCGAGCTGTCGGAATAGTTTTCATAAGATTTGGAAAGGTCTATCTGTAATTGCTCATGGGCTTTGTCGATTAAATTTTGTCTCATTACGGAAAATTGGCCAAGCTCGATTTTGAGATTGTTGATATTCTGTTCGAGCTGAGTATGCTCGGTCTTTTTCTGCCTGATAAATTGTTCGGTAAGTTTCTGTTCTTCGAGAAGTGCGTTGACCTGGTCGTGAAGGAGGCGGCTGGCCTGCTGGCTTTTTTCCTTTTCGACGAACATTTCGGAGACGAGCATTTCCGCGTTCAGGATTTCGCCGGTCGCCTTTTGCGATTGTTCGCTGCAGGTTTGTATTTCATTCTGTGCGGTATGAGATGAGGCGGTATTTTCCGCGAGCTGATTCTGGAGGCCGGCCAGCGTTTGTTTAATGCCTTTTGTTTGTTCGCAGATTTGCCCGATAGAGACCTTGAGGTCGGTTAGCTGATTCGCGAGATTTAGCTGTTCGGATTTTTTCTGCGCCAAGCCGTTTTCGAGCAGCTGGATATGGCTGGTACGCTGCCTGTTGACTTCTTCGAGCTCGGTTAATTTTTGTTTGGACTGATATTCCTTTTGAACGGATTCCGTTATCTGCTCTTCGAGCAGGTCGATTTCGCCGGCGATAAGCGGCTCTTCATCCCGCAGTTTTTTGATGCCCTGTTCGAGGATGGCAAGTTTTGAATTTAACTGCATTTTTTCCGTGTTGGTCTCATAGACGGCGGTGCGCAGGTCTTTCAAAAGTTTATTCGAATGTTCGAGGGAATTATTGCTGCTGTCTATCTGGTTTTCCAGTTGGGTAATCTCGGCAGATATACCGGCGATTGTTTCTTCAAGCTGTCGCAATCTGCTTTTGCGGGAGATAAGTCCGGCGGCTTTGCCGAGCGGCCCGAGTTTTAGAGTGCCGTCGGAAGAGAGGAACTGGCCGTTTAATGTGACAAAGCTGTAGCCGGCAGAAAGCTGCCGCGAAAGGCATGCAGCCGATTCGATGGAATCGACGAGAAGGGTTTTCCCGAGCAGATGCCAGATGAAAGGCGCAAATTTATAATCGAATTTTACAAATTCAGCGAGTCTTCCTTTTACGCCGGATAGGCCCGAAAGATTATCGCTGTTGGCAAACGGCTGGATGGTATCGCCGCTTAAAAAATGGGCCCTGCTGTCGAGTTTTTCGATTGACTGGATGTCGGCGAGGATATTTTTGCTGTCGCTGATGATGAGGGTGTCCGTTTTGCCTTCGAGTGCAGCCTCGACGGCGGCGGCATATTGCATATCGGCGCTGACGATATCTGCGAGCAGGCCGTCGACATAATCGAATCTGCCTGATGATTTCTCGGAGAGGATGCTTTTTATGGCAGGTCTTACGCCTTCGAGTTTTTGCTCCATATCGCTTAGGACGGCGAGTTCGCCGGTAAGAGAGCTTCGTGTTTCCTTGCTTTGGGAAAGATTTTTGCTGCTGACTGAAATTTTAGCGGCTGTCTGCTCAATTTCATTCCGTTTAGATTCCAGATTCTGCTCGAGGTCAGAAAGGAGTTTTTCGGTGTCGTCGATGCGGGCTTTGTGCTGGGCCTTTTCTGCGAGAAGTTTTTCGAGTTCGGAGCGGCTTGTCTCTGCGCGGCCGGCAAGATGATTTTTCTGATTTGCGAGATTATTGCGGTAGAGGGAGAGGCTTTGCAGTTCATTATGAAGCTGTGCGGTGAGCCTGACGGTATCGATAATGCCGGACTTTTCATCGTCGAGGTCTGCCTGGAAAGAATCGCAGTCGGAATTGAGCTGCTGAATCATCTGCTGGAGCGTGTTTTCTGCGGAACGGCTTTGCGAGAATTTCTTATCGCATTCCGCAAGCTCGGTTTGGTGCAGCAGGATGCCCGACGAAAGCGATTTTTTTTGTTCGTCGAGTTTTTGAATTCTCTGCTGTGCGGAATCTTTTCTTTCCTGCAGCTCTTTGATTCGGGCGGAAAGAAATTCGATTCGCTGCATTTGCTGTTCGATTTTGCTCTGGACGGAGACGAGGGCATTGTCGGCCTGATTTATCTGGTTTTCGGTGTTGATTATTTGTTCGCCGAGATTGCTGAAGTGAGAATCCTTTTGCGCCAGTTGGGATGCCGATGCGGCAAACTGTTCTTCGATTGAATTCAGCTCTTTTTGTTTCTGGGCGCTTTCCGTATGAACTTTATGGTATTCGGCGAGCGAATAGTTAAGCTGAAGTTCTTTCAGCCTTTCGGTATATTTGAGGTAGCTTCTGGCTTTTCCTGCCTGAAGTTTCACGCTGCGAAGCTGTTTTGCGATTTCATTAAGGATGTCGGCGAGCCGAAGGAGGTTCTGTTCGGTCTGTTCAAGTCTGCGGAGAGTCTCTTTTTTATGCGCCTTGAATTTGCTGATGCCGGCAGCCTCCTCGAAGATGCTTCTCCTGTCAACCTTCGATGAAGTGAGCAGGTGGTCGACCTGTCCCTGTTCGATAATCGAGTATGCCTTGACGCCTACGCCGGTATCCATAAGCAGCTCGCGAATGTCCTTGAGCCGGCAGGGTTTATTGTTAATGCGGTATTCGCTTTCTCCGGTTCTGAAGATGCGCCTGCTGATTTGCACCTGGGTGGCATCGATTGGGAGTTTGCCCGCGGTATTTGAAAAAATAATGGAAACCTCTGCGGTTGAGAGGGGCTTTCTGCTGCTGGAGCCGCCGAAAATGACGTCTGCCATCTGGTCACTCCGAAGGCTTTTAGTGCTTTGCTCGCCGAGTACCCATTTGACGGCGTCAACGACGTTGCTTTTGCCGCACCCGTTGGGGCCGACAATGCTTGTAATCTGAGAATTGAAATCGAGTTCTGTTCTGTCCGCGAAACTTTTGAAGCCATCGAGGATAATCTTTTCGAGTTTCATCTTTTCCCTTAATAGAAATAAAAACTTGTATAATGACCGCCGCGGTCAGCCAAAGGCAGAGCGGCAAACTCCTATAATTATATTATTATCGGTAAGCGCAACATTGTTTCTTTGATAAATCAGTCGATTTTTGGGAGAGGGCCTGCGAAAAATTGAGCGAGTATGGCTTGTTTGTCGCAGAGCTGTTTAACAATGGCAATCATATCGGTATAAGAGACATTCAATCCCGGCTTTTTGGGCGAGTCTTGCGGGAGCTGTGCCTCTTCGCAGAGTGTTTGGATAACGTCTTCGAGGGCGTGCGAGCTTTCAAGGGTTATTGGCTGTAAATTGGGCATCTTTCTCGTGACGAGGACATTATCGCGATCGCGATTTTCAGGGGCATTTATGGTAATACTGCTGTCAGCGAATTGTGCAAAGGAGCCGACCCTGCAATAGATTGGGCCGCCAAAAAGGACGATTCGCGGAGTGCCGCTGCGGAAAACGTAAATATATTGCTTTGAGGACTGGGCGACGATGTCGAGACAGAAGTTTCCGGCGATAATCTGCCGTGAGACAGCGATGTCGTTGATTTTGCACAATTGATTGTAAGCGGCCAGGACGATATCGAAATCATCATCTCGCAGCAGCCTCTGAAGGATTACGGAGGCGTCATTTCTCTTTGCGGCGAAGGTAATGGCATTGAGCGAGTCGATGCGGTATTTTGAATTTTTGTCGAAGACAATAGTCCTGAGACAATCGAGACCCCTGTCATCGCCCATATTGAGCAGGCATCTTGCTGCTGACAATCTTGTTTTTTCATCAGGAGAAGTGAGAAGAGAAGCTAACCTGTCGGCGGCGGCGATACCGATTGCTTCGAGTGCGGTTTCGCTTTGCTGCATATCCTGGGCGGCGGATAGTTTGGAGATAAGTCCGTCAATTTTCTGATTTTGGGCGCCGGAGAAGAGATAAGTCGCCTTGACAAGAGCGAAGAAATGGTTTTCCTGCCCTTTATATTTTGCAGGGACAGAAAGGGTAATCTGGCCGGCTATAATGGCTTGTGCCGCATCATACCCGAAACGTTCATTTATCCTGTCGCAGATTTGCCTGGTGAGGCGGAAGTTTCGCTGCCGGACTACCAAATTAATCTGGTAATCGTTTAAGACCCTGCCTCCCGCGAGTATAAAGCCTGTTCTTTTGTTGATAGCGGCATCAGCGAGGTTGTCAGTAAAGACAGGCCCATCAGCGAGAGCAAGTGTTCGCGAACCGGTACTGAATTGTCCCTTAACCTTAAGCTCTGCACCGAGAAGAATACCGCCTTCGAGCGAGGTGGTCTGGGTGCTGGTAAGGGCAGCTATCTTCAGGTCGAAACGGTCGTTCTTGGATACGTTTGGCGGAATGGTGCCGGCCAGATGGACGACTGCGGTATCGAGGCTGTCTATGATTTTGTCAACGTTTGTTCCAGCGGGAACCTGCTTGAGCAGGTATTGTTCGAGGTATTGCCTGATTGCCGGCGGACACTGGGGCGAGCCGGTACCTTTCAGATTTGCGATTAGTGCATACCCTTCAACGGGTATTGCCTGTGGTATAAGAATTTCGCCGAGTTGGCCGATAGTGGCATCCGCACTTACCTGTATCCTTTCTTCGGTTACTGCCGGTGCTGATTTTCTGGCTGGCGATGGTGTGCAGCCGGCAAAAAAGGCTGATACTGATAAAATGCCTATAATGAGCGTTTTTCTTGTTTCCGCGGGCATAATTTGCATCCTTTAATGATAGTAATGTTGATATACTACAGGCTATCGGGTTTTTAGTCAATAATCTGGAATCAATCCCGGCGGCGGGGGTCGTATCCTGTGTTTCGAGGCATTCTGCAAAAAAAATGCACAAAAAATAAATTATTTCTTGCTTGTGTCTGACAAATCAAATAAAATGGGCGGTCGGACAATCGAAGCCGCCACGTGGACTGGCGGCAAAAAGTTTATTTATGTGTAAAAGGGAAAAATATGAATATCTATGTAGGAAATTTGTCCAGTACGGTAACTGAGGATGAACTGCGTCAGGCGTTTGAAGCGTTCGGCCAGGTCGAATCGGCGAGCATCATTAAAGACAAATTCAGCGGAGAATCGCGGGGGTTTGGCTTTGTTGTAATGCCCTCGAAGGAAGAATCTGACAAGGCTATCGAGGGAATGAATAATAAAGACCTCGGCGGAAAAAATATCGCGACCAGCGAAGCACGCCCGAAAGTGAATAAATTCAGAGGCGGCGGCGGTGGCGGCGGTGG
>PLLP01000011.1 GCA_003141315.1 Phycisphaerales bacterium | reverse complement strand
CCAAAAGCTATTTCGGAGAGAACCAGATATCTCCCAGTTTGATTAGACTTTTACTCCTCCCCACAGCTCATCCCATAACTTTTCAACGTTAACGGGTTCGGTCCTCCTCCCGATATTACTCGGGACTCAACCTGGCCATGGGTAGATCACGTGGTTTCGCGTCTACCACCTGCGACTAATTTCGCCCTATTCAGACTCGCTTTCGCTACGGCTACTCCCCTTAAGGGGTTAACCTTGCCACAGACGGTAACTCGCCGGCTCATTAAGCAAAAGGCACGCGGTTAGGCATTGCCCGTCGAAACGGGCCATAGCCCTTCCACAGCTGGTAAGTGTATGGTTTCAGGTCCTTTTAACTCCCCTAATAGGGGTTCTTTTCATCGTTCAGTCGCCTTACTGGTTCACTATCGGTTGCCGAGTAGTACTTAGCCTTGGAGGGTGGTCCCCCCGGATTCGCACAGAGTTCCACGAGCTCCGTGCTACTCTGGAACACTGACTAAACGGAGAGTACACGCTTTTACATACGGGACTATCACCCACTGTGGTTCCGCTTTCCAGCGGATTTTGCTTGCGCTACCTTTGTAACTCCTAATCAGTGTCCTGAACACCACCTCGATTTCTCAAGATGGTTTGGGCTTGTCCGCTTTCGATCGCCTCTACTGACGGAGTCTCGGTTGATTTCCTTTCCTACAGGTACTTAGATGTTTCAGTTCCCTGCGTTCGCTTTGCCGGCCTATGAATTCAGCCGGCAATGACGGAATCCGGTTGCCCGGTTCCGCCGGGTTTCCCCATTCGGAGATCCTGGGATTAACGGTTGCTCGACACCTGCCCCAGGCTTATCGCAGCCTGCCACGTCCTTCTTCGCCTCTCGGCACCAAGACATTCCCCATACACTCTTAGTAACTTGACCATATCAATCTTTGATTGCCTTTGGTTTTGGAGAATCAGAGAAACGTTAAAAAAACGTTTTCTCCTTTTCTACTAAGTCTTGCGCTCATTGTACAAGTTTTTCGCATTTTACGGAAAAACTCTACCTTGAATCTGTATTAACTTGTCAAAGACCTAAACAATAATCACTCAAAATAATTGAGAGACGCTCAAGTATAGTAATGAAAAAAACTACGTCAACAAAAAAAATAAATTTTTTTTTATTTATTGGAGACGATGGGATTCGAACCCACGACATCCAGCTTGCAAAGCTGGCGCTCTCCCAATTGAGCTACGTCCCCGAACCCGCCAAGGCGGAAAATTTCAAATTTGAAATTTTAAATTCCAACTGGGCCCGGGAAGAGTCGAACTTCCGACCTCACGCTTATCAGGCGTGCGCTCTAACCAACTGAGCTACGAGCCCGCCGAATCACTAAACCCGAAACCCGAAATGGTTTCAAATTTAGTAAGATTCGAGTTTTACAGGCTCGGCATTTTACATATATACTTAAAAAAGAGCAATAAAAAAAACCGCCGGCTGAATTGCCGGCGGTTTTAAGCTTCCATAAACGCCAGTTAGATACAATTCAACTTCACAAAAAACAGATTAACATGCTTTTTTGCAAAATCTTTCAACCCTTTCAATTGGGTTAATCACCACCCAATTATGTTAGTATACTTCCTGCAATAGATATCGTCAAGAAATTTGTTGTGATTTTTTATTTATACGACCGCCGGCCGGCAGATGTTCGTTAAAACCATAAAGGGATAGGGGTTAGGGATAGCGTAAGGTGGCTGTAGTCGCTATTCCGTAAGATTCTATGCGGCTTAACTGCGTTTTTTTCTCAAAAGCACCGCCCCAAAGCCGAGCAGCAAAAGCGTGGCTGGTTCGGGCGTAATAACCATAGCACCCGGCGCCGGCTCCACAAGGAGACTAATCGTTGCCCCAGTGGGGTCCCACGGACTCGGCCCAAGAGGCCCCGATGGGCTGTACCACCAGTAAGGAATGTTACAGGTAAAACCTATCAGACTAATTTGATCGGCATCTGTTGTTGTGACCGAAGTGGCACTTGTTGGATTGTATGGGTCGTTAAAAGCGATAACCTCCGGACGATACGCGTATACCGCATTGGACAAGTTGATTAAAGCGCCGACAACAAGCGGCCCCCCCGCAGAGGGCGACTTAACACCATTAGCAGAAAGTATAGTAAACTTCAGAGCGAAGGCATCGAATGAACTTATGTCAATTCCCGTAAGGGAACCTTTGCCGCCATATATACATGAGGCAAACTGCAGATACGGGTATTTGCCGCTACTGCCAGTTGGGTCGGAATAAAGAATATCAAATTTGACACCCGGTCCTGCAACATTGGTAACACTGGTTATGGTGGCCGACGAGTCGCCACAATCGAGATAATTGTAATCCAAGCTCATCAAGGCATCGTCTGACAGGGTAAATATTACCGCACGTGCGGCAAGGGGGCAGAGAACCATAAGATAAAAACCGATGATACAAGAAATAATCCGGGCATTTTTCATAAGACCAACCTCCGTAAAAACCTTTGGAAAACTCACGGTGACGCAAAAACGCCATAACAGCAAGTTTTCTGCCTCTCAACGATTGCTATAAATATACAGGATTAATCTGGAAAAGTCAAGCCCATTTTTCGCAATACCTTTTTACTTCTGCTTTTCAGAATAGGAGCAGGCGGGGTCAGAGGCGCGGTAATCACCGCAAGCAAAATAGGCCCTTGCCCTGCATCCGCCGCAGATGTCACGATAATCGCAGGCAGCGCACGGACCTTCGTATTTTGATTTGTCGCGGATTTCACTGAGGAATTTTGAGTGGAGCCAGATTTTGGCAAAGTCGTATTTTTCGTCGATTATATTGCCGGCGGAAATATTGAGGAATGGACAGGTCTGGAGGTCGCCATTAAAGCTGATAAAGCCGGAATCGACGCCGCCCCTGCAGCCTTCGGATATTTTGAGTCTTTTTTCGGCGCCGGACTGGCCAATAATTCTGGAAAAAGAAGGTCCACAAGAAACTCTTATATCAATCGGGGAACTTAATTTCATCTCAAGCAGCTGATTGAGAAGCGCCTCATATTCGACAGGGTCGAGGATGAGGTCGGATGAATTATTCGTATGGTCGGTTTGGCTTTGCTCATCGCAGACCGTTGGCACAAGGATAAAGGGATTGAAGCAGGCGGCGCCAATTTTGTAAGCGAGGTCGGCGATGGCATTTATCTCATTAAAGTTGTATCTGGAAATTGTTGAGTTAATCTGGAAAGACAGATGAGCCTTTCGTGCAAGGTCTGCAGCCCGCAAAATCTGGTCGAAAGAGCCTTCGCTCTGGCGGAGAAAATCGTGGGTATGTGCTGTTGCGCCGTCGAGAGAAAAAGCAAGTGCGGAAAGGTGTACCTGTTTCAATTTGACGATGGACTTCTCATTTATAAGATAGCCGCAGGTGGCAAGGACAGGTTTTAGTCGGAGCGAACAGGCGTAGTGGATAAGTTTGTAAATATCAGGCCGTTCCATCGGCTCTCCGCCTGAAAAGACAAGGGTGCATTTAGTAAAATCGGCAACGGCTTTGAGGATTTTTTTGCACTTATCTGTCGGGATGTCATCTGCCCTGCCGGCATCGGCAGTGGTGCGGCAATGCTGACAATGAAACCTGCAATGCCGGGTGACCTCAAAGGTAATAATTTTGGGCTTTTGTATTTTGCCTGGCATAAGAGGAAAATATAGCCGAAGGACGAGAAATATTCAATCATAAAGGGGCATCCCATATTTTTAAGTAAAAACAGGGAAATTGGCCGATATCGATAATAAATGAAGAGCCTCACTCTACCAAAAAGTGCGAGACTGCTCAAAAACGGGCAGTTCAGGACAGTCCTGTCGCGGAAGATAGCAGCCAGTGATGCGTTGCTGTTATTATTTGTCGCAAAAAATAAGTGCGAACATCCGCGGCTTGGGATTTCGATAAGCCGTTCCGCGGGTAATGCCGTTCAGCGCAACCGGATGAAAAGGCTGATACGGGAGGCCTGGCGGCTCAACCAGAAACAGATACCGCAGGGGTGGGATTACCTCGTTATGTTGTCGCCGCATTTTTTAAGGAGGGTGCGGGCGAGCAAAAAAACGGCTTCCAGGCCGGGCCGGAATTCACCGCAACCGGTCGATTCACCAGCAGCGATAAAAAATCTAAAATTAAAAGATGTGGAAAAGTCTTTTTTATCATTGACAAGAGAACTGGACAGCACGGGCAGGCTAAGGTAAAATACGGCGGTTTGACAGGAGCTTCAGCTGAGTTGCAGCCGAATGTCCCCGCCACTGGACGATGTGAAAATGGACAGCAAATTGTTACCGATAGGAAAAGCGGCGAAACTGGCGGGGGTTTCGCGACAGACTGTTCAGTATTATCTTATGGTCGGACTGCTGGAAGCAACAGAGGTGACAAAAACGGGACGGCGGCTCTTTGACGAAAAAGGCATCGAACGGATTAAACTTATAAAGAAACTCAACAAGAGCGGCTATCCGTTAAGGGCGATACGGGAATTATTCATCGAAGGAAAAAAGAACAAGGGACAGGGAATTTAAAAACTTAAAACCGAAAATCGATAGCGGGTTTATCCGCAGGAGAACAAATATGAACCTCGAAGAGGTAAAGAAATTCATAAAACAGGTAGGCTGGGGAGCGCTAGCCACAGCCGATGGCCGCAAGGTCGGCGTAAGGCCGATGAGCGGTTTGGCGTGGAAGGAAAACCAGTTATGGTGTGCGACGGGCGCTTCTTCCAGCAAGGCAGCTCAGCTTAAAAAAGTGCCTTATGCCGAATACTGTTTCTGCGATTCTACCGGCAAACACGTTCGTGTCGCGGGTGCCTGCACTATCAGCAGCGACAACGCCGATAAGCTCTGGCTTTACAAGGCTGTTCCGGCCCTGAAGGAACACATTGCAGACCCGGCCTCGCCGGAGTATGTTGTCTTGAAAATGACGCCCGACAACATCCGCGTTATGGAAATTACCGATTGGAAATACACGCAGATAGAACTCAAGTAAAAAGTGAGCTGCTGCCAATGCGGGTTTGGAGCATAGAATAGTAAGTTATTTTAGCCAGTGGCGAATAAGCCTGGATGAATTTTTGAAAGGAAGCAAAGTTGAGCGGGTACGAAAGGAATCAAAGGTATCAGAATATGGCGGTAGGGAGTTTTGTGGTTTTAGGCCTTATTGCCCTGGGGTGGCTTATCTTTAAATTCAATGACCTGCCGACAGCAGTGAGCAGGATGAATTCTTATCGGGTGATGGTGCAGTTCACAACGGCGCCGGGCGTTCAGAATGATACGCCGGTAAGATTCTGCGGCTTTCAGATAGGCAGAGTGACAGACGTGCAAGCGCCGGAAATACGGGATGAATTAAGAAACGGCCAAAAAACAGGCAGGCAATTCTACCAGAGCCTTGTGGTATTGAGCATCAACAAACAATACACAAATATACCATCGACCGTAAAGATAAAACTTGTGACACGCGGGCTCGGCAGCAGCTATATAGAGCTTGTGAGCGACCCGAATCTGCCGCTTTTGCCGGCGGAAGCGAATAAACCGGGAGAAGGCAGGTTTTTGACGGACGGAATTCTGGTGCAGGGGCAGATCGGGGCATCGAGCGAATTTCTTTCGGAGGAAAGCCAGCGGAAACTCGACGAGCTGCTTAACGGCCTGGTTGTAATGGTAAAGAACACAAACGATATAATCGGCGACCCGAACAATAAGCAGAATCTGCAAAAGTCGCTTGCGAACCTCTCGCAGGCAACGGCAGAAGCAACCAAGACGCTCAAGCAGTTCGAATCATTTTTGGCATCGGCAAATCAGACCAGCGAGGAGCTTACAAAGATGATGGCGACTGCGAGAGTGATTATGGACAAGGTCAACTCAGGGCAGGGAACAGCCGGCAGGATTATCAACGATTCCAGATTCTACGAGAGTATGCTGGAAAACAGCAGGCAGCTGGAAGTGCTTATCGATGATTTACAGCAGCTCACCAAAAAACTGAAGGAAAAAGGCAAAATTTCAGTCTTCTAAATTTTAGTTTATGTGAGTTAAAGCGATAACCACAGCAGGCTAAACTGCTGACAAAAAGATTTGACAGACTTACGATAAAAATGCTGTATATTGTTATGTCCAAATAATTTATTGAAAGGAGAGCAATATGAAAAGAATACTCATCATGATTCTGCCAATATTAATAATGGCCGGATGCGAACCGACACCTATGAGCTTAAACTATTCCCCAAGCTCGATATTAACTGCCAAAGGGAATGTTGAGGTGGGGGATTTTACGTATCAACCTGCTATAAACAAGAAAGTGAAGCCGAATCAAATTCGAAATACCGCCATTGGATGTGTTATTTTTGAAAAAAATATCGACCAAATAATAAAGGAATCAATATTTAAAGAATTAAGGTTTGTCGGCATTACGCCACAAAGCGATAATTTGGTTCTACGAGGAGATATCGTTGAGTTCTTAATTGATGATCTGGGATTTAGCGTAAAGTGGACATTAGAAATAGAATATCGCATTACGGACAAAAGCAAAAATGTGGAGGTGTACAAATCTGTTAAAGCAATCCATAAGAAAACGGATAAATTTTCAAATCCTTTCGGCACGTTGAACGAAGTAATTAAATTGAATATCGAAGAATTAATTAAGGATTCAGATTTTATTAAAACCATTAATTAACGGGTTCAAATCTTGCTTCTACATTGAATCGGACAAGACCTGTCCGCCGAAGTTGGGTGGCTAAAAAATATCAGCGTTCTCCCTTCTACGCTGCGCTGCGAAGGGCAGGCTGAGGTCTCTGCGGTAAATTATTTTGTCTTATTCAGCAGAAGCCTGTTTCGGCTGATAGTTTCTCTTGAGGGGCTTTTGGATAAGGCCCATACGGATTGCCTTTGCGGAGACCCTTATCTTTCGGACTCTGCCGTCAACAACCGCCCGCACCTTCTGGATGTTCGGCTTAAACTTTCTCCTGGTGATGCCGGTTATTTTTCTGCCGACGCCGCCGAGGTATTTGGCCTTGCCGCGTCTGATTATACTGTTTCCGAAAATCGTCTTCTTGCCGGTATAAAAACAAACTCTCGACATATCTTCAACTCCAATTCGTTACCTATCAAAAGACCACAGTTAAATTCTCAAAACTTGCGATAATATATCGATTTATCAGGGAATTGCAAGCCCAAAACCCGGATGCACCATAAATTTTAATCAGGGGTGAAACTATCGAAATTACTTGCGGTTTTTTGATGGCTATGATAACTTACCCTGAATTTCACATAAGGAAGTGGTGTGTCGGACACAGATTTGATATTAAACAGAATTAACCGGTTCAGATTTATAAGAATTTCACAATTTAATTTAAGGAGATTTTTATGCGTTGCAGGGTAATTATCGGTGTTTTACTGGCGGCGGGATTGTGGCAGGCGGCCTGTGCCGATGAACTGGTCTTCAAGAATGGAGACAAGCTCAATGGAAAGGTAGTGCAATTCGTCGATGGAAAATTAGTTTTCGATTCGAACGTTGCCGGCAGCATCAAGGTCGATTTGTCAAAAATTCAAACGTTCAAAACAGACAAGGACGTAGAAGTACATTTAACCGACGGCACAACTTTCAACCAGGTTATTGTCGAATCCAACCCGGGAACTTTTGTTATCAAGGGCAACGAGACGTTGAAAGGCCAGGAAATTGCGCTCGACAAGGTAGCCTCAATCAACCCGCCCAAAAAACCTGAGCCGAAATGGACAGGCGATATCTCAGCGGGACTTGCTATGTCAAGAGGCAACACGGTCACGGATACGAGTAATTTAAGTGTGAACCTGACGAAGAGGACGGAACAAGACCGGACTCTATTAAGCGGCTACTATATCAATGGCAAACAGAAAGACCCTGCCACCGGAAAGAACATCACGACTGAAGATAGCTGGTGGATTAAAGGTGAATATAATTATTTCGTTTCGAAGAAATTCTTCGTTTATGGAGACGGTCGTTATGAAAGAGACGCCATCGCAAAGCTGGACCGCAGAGTAATAATCGGCGGCGGCGGCGGTTACCAGTGGATAGAATCCGCGAAAACGAATTTCTCGACCCAGGCAGGTCTTGCTTCACTCTATGAAAAATATACCAATAATACCGACAGCAGGTCGGCCCTTTCGGCGCAGCTCGGATACCATTTCGATAAAGAGCTTTACAAAAACATAAAGTTTATCAATGACCTTACTTGCTATCCGAGTCTTAAAAAGCTGTCTGATTATTTCCTTACGACAACCGCCGAAATTCGCTTCACGGTCACCGAACAGATATTTACGAATTTCAAGGTCATTTACAACTATAACACCACCCCTGCCGAGGGATCTGGAAAAACAGACGTGAAATATCTTTTAGGCGTCGGCGTGAAATTTTAAAACTATATTTGAGTAATAACCTTACTAACGTTTTTTGGATTTAGAGTATTGAATGTGAAAATCTTCTGTATGCAAATGGAGTTATGTAGATTCTTATGAACAGATAAGGTCTAATTTAACGAAAGGAGATTAACATGGTACCGATACAAAAACGATTAGGAGCCGAGTTCCTCGGGACATTCTGGCTGGTTCTTGGTGGTTGCGGCAGCGCCGTTCTGGCGGCGGCTTATCCGCATCTGGGGATTGGTTTTCTCGGAGTGGCGCTTGCGTTCGGATTAACGGTGCTTACAATGGCTTTTGCCATTGGTCATATTTCCGGTTGTCATCTGAACCCGGCTGTCACTATCGGGCTGTGGGCGGGTGGTCGTTTTTCTGCAAAGGATATTTTACCTTACATCGCCGCCCAGGTTCTTGGGGCAATTGCCGGCGCAGGCATACTCTACATCATTGCCAGCGGTAAAGCTGGTTTTGATACGGCGGGAGGTTTTGCCTCGAACGGCTACGCAGAACATTCACCGGGCGGTTATTCGTTAATTGCCTGCTTAGTCACCGAAATTGTTATGACCTTTATGTTCCTGATGATTATTTTAGGCGCCACCGACAAACTGTCTGCACAGAATTTTGCGCCTATAGCCATTGGTTTGGGCCTTACCTTGATTCATCTTATTAGTATTCCGGTGACAAATACATCGGTGAATCCTGCTCGCAGTACCGGCGTCGCAATCTATGCCGGCGGATGGGCGATTGCCCAGCTCTGGCTTTTCTGGGTAGCTCCTGTCATAGGCGCATCCATCGGCGGTATAGTCTATCGTGCCCTCGCGATAAAGAACGAATAATAAAAAGCGTGTTTTATTTGAAAAAACCTGCGCTATTGTTGTAGAATATATAATTGTTCTATATTTGAACGCGATGGATTGTATAAGCAGACTTGCCAAGAGCCGGCAATATAACGACAGGTATCGCAAAATAAAACTGGGCTGAAATTATCGATGTGTGGAATAAACGGCATTACATGGCCTGATGAAAACCTCATCCGGGCAATGAACGATAAAACACGCAACAGAGGTCCCGATGATTCGGGCGTGCTGCTCGATGAAAATATTTCGCTCGGCCACCGGCGGCTCTCTATTATTGACCTGTCGCCCAAGGGCCATCAGCCGATGAGCAACGAGGATGATACGGTCTGGATTGTCTTCAACGGCGAAATCTACAACTTCCAGGAGATAAAAGACAAACTGCTGAAAAAAGGCCACGTCTTCAAAAGCCATACCGATACCGAAGTTATCATCCACAGCTACGAAGAATGGGGCACGGACAGTTTCGATATGTTCAACGGGATGTGGGCGTTTTGCATCTACGACAAAAAAAGAAATCAGCTTATCCTCAGCCGGGACCGTTTCGGAATCAAGCCATTGTATTACCATGTTGACGGCAGAGGCCTGATTTTTTCTTCTATGATTTCCGCCATCCTCTCTTGTGATGTAAAAACAAAACCCAACGACAGGGCGATTATGCAGTATCTGGCCTACAACCTCGCCCAGCATAAAGAATATACCTTCTTTGAAAATATTTTTTCCCTTCAGCCGGGTTGTTTTCTGAAATGGGATTTGAAGTCAAAAGATTATTCCGTCAAAAAATGGTATTCGCCGAAAGTCCGTTTCGATACGGATAGCCAAGCCCTGCACGACACCTTAATCGAAAGTATCAGGACCCACACCGTCGCCGACGTTCCTATTGGAAGCTGCCTGTCGGGCGGGCTCGATTCATCGGCTATCGTCTGCACGCTGAACCAAATTCTCAAGTATCCCTTTTACACGTTTTCCTTTGTCGCCGCCGACCCTTCCCTCGATGAAAGCAAATACATCCTCGAAGTCGGCCGGCAAACCAATACCAAACAATACTTCACCCGGCTTTCTGATGATGACTTTCTGCGGGAGGTTGAGGATTTCATAATCTCTCTCGAAGAGCCGGTCATGAGCCTGAGTCCTTATGCCCAGTACCGGGTTATGAAGCTTGCCCACGAACAGGGCGCAAAAGTCCTCCTCGACGGCCAAGGCAGCGACGAAATATTCGCAGGCTACGTCTATTATTTCGCCTACCTCTACATCGACCTTTTGAGGCATTTCAAATTGATACGCCTTGCCCGCGAAATGTTCCTCTACGTCCGCAATTTCAAAAATTGTTTTCCTATTGCGATGTTCGCATTTATGCTGCTGCCCAAAAAAATCCAGTCTGTAATCTGGAAAAAATCGATAAACACATGGATTAATCATAAGCTACTTTACAATCTCTGCCCGAATGAAAGCGACCCGCGATGGGACAGGAAACCTCTCGACGAAATTCTCCGGCTCACGCTTTTTTCGACCGCCATTCCGCACCTGCTTTCCTGGGAAGATAAAAATTCGATGCGATGGAGTATCGAAAGCCGCGTCCCGTTCCTCGATGTGAATCTCGTTGAAATCGCCCTTTCGCAGCCGCCGGAATCAAAACTCAAGGACGGCAGAACCAAGGCAACCTACAAAGAAGCCATCGCCGACATACTGCCTGCGATGATTCGCGACAGAAAAGATAAAATCGGTTTCGCCGCCCCCGCAAAAGATTTGTTCAAAAGCCCCAAAGTCGCCGATTTTTTGAGGAACATTTTTTATTCGGATAGTTTCAAGAATCGGCCGTACTGGAAATGGAAAACGGTCGCAAAGAAACTCGCTGAGCAAATCGAAGGCAAAAAAAACAACGAGCAGGTAATTTGGAAGTGCCTGAATATCGAATTATGGCTAAGAGCCTACTTCGATTAGCACGGTACTCGCAGCCGGGTTTATCTTTTACGTTTCCGTAATCTTTTTAAGATACGCCACTTCACTATGTTTTAGATGCCGGACTTTTCCCACGCCGATGCCGCTGCTGATAATCTTGCCAATTTTTATCCGCTTTAGCGATTTAACCTTCAATCCCACCTTCGCAAGCATCCTGCGAGCCGGCCTGTTGAGTCCCTGGGTTATCGTTATCTCCACAAATGTCCTTCTAAACCCGCGGTTCAATATCTTCACCGTCGCGGGCCCGGTTCTGCCATCTGAAAGCCAAACCCCTTTTTTCATTTTCTCAACATGCTCCGGCAATACCCTTCCCTCAACCTCCGCAATATAAGTCCTTACCACTCGATATCGCGGGTTCGTAAGACGGCTCGCCAGTTCGCTGTCATTGGTAAGAATAATCAGGCCTTTCGTGTCGGCATCAAGTTTGCCGATGCAAAATAACCGCTCTCTGCCCCCGCCTAATGCGGACTGAATAATATCTACCACCGTGGGTCTGCCCTGCGAGTCAACATTTGTGCCGGGTACTCCTTTGGGCTTGTTCAAAAGATAATATACCTTCTTCGCCTGCGCAATCTTCCTGCCGTTGACGGTAATAATATCCTTGTCCGGGTCGGCAAAGGCAGGCAGCATCTCTACCACCCTGCCGTTGACCGAAACCGCCCCGCTCAAAATCAGTTCTTCGCATTTTCTGCGTGAATCCACGCCTGCTGCCGCTATTATCTTTTGTAATCTTTGCAAACCCATACGAAACCCTTGTGTCTTGATTTTTTTTGGTAATTATACCAATCCTGACGTTTTTCACCCGATAAATCCGCCGCAAAAAATCCGGATGCTCACCAAAAGAGGAAATAGAGACGATTAGCAGATATTGATATACGCAAATGAAAACTTACCAATTTTACAATCCTAACATCCTTTTGTCCCTCTAAAATACCCTAAAAACCCAAATTATCAGACTGTAAGCACTTTTATCTGTTTTTTCATTGACTTGTAGCCGGTTCTTGACGATAATATGGGGGTAAAAATACCCTAAACACCAGTTTTTACTTATGCTCAAGGAGTTTTTATATGGCGTTAGCCAGAAGACAGCAAAGCAACCCCGTATTCCTTTCGCTCGTACTATTTGTCGCCCTTTCTGTTATATCTATTGCTTTTGCGATAATTTTTTATGTCAAATACACAGAGCAAAAGGCTAATTCAGAAAACACACAGGTCGAGCTCGAAAAATGGGTAGGCGTTTCCGAACAAAGCAAGGGAGCAGTTGCTGTTGTCGGGACAATTCCCGCCCGCAAGAGCGCAACCGGGGTATTGATAGATGACCTTGACCAGCTTACAAGTTTAATTGCAGGCACCCTGCCCCCCGATGCGACTATCCAGGTAAAATTCGAGACTGCTACAAAAGCCATTAACGATTATGTCCTGCCTGTTATCCAAAAATACTCCACCACTGATTCCAACGACCCCAATAAGCCATCCGACCCCAACAAGATGTCGCTGGCAAAGGGCATAAAAATCATCGGTGAAAAACTCGACCAGGCTGTTCAGGAGCAGATAGACCTTCGCGGTAAAAATGCGCAGCTCTACACCCAGCTCGAAAATGCCAACAAAACCAACAGCGAAATGGTCACCACCCTTAATGCCAGGCTCGAAACATACCAGAACCAGGTCGAACAGATAAAATCCGATTATTCCAAGCTCGAATCTCTTCTGCAGCAGACGACCGAGCAGCAGGTGCAAAATTTAAGAGACGACCTCAAGGCGGCAAAGGTCAGCCAGGAACAGATTAAGGAAGAACTGTTCAAGACCCAGGCGGTACTTGCTATGACCAGCGGCAAAATGAAAAAAGCCCTCGACCAGCTTGAAAGAATAAAACCAATGCCCGACAGCAATACCCCCGCCTATCAGCCTGACGGAAAGGTAATCCTTTACGACCCGCAGACGCGAATCGTCCACATCAACCTTGGCATCGATGACGGTGTCTATCGCGGCCTGACATTCGCGGTCTATGATAAAAATCTTCCTATTCCGAAGGACGGAAAAGGAAAAGGGGAAATAGAGGTCTACGATGTTGAAAAAACCATTTCAGCGGCGCGTGTAATCACACAGGCCAATCCCCGCAATCCGATAATTCAGGGCGATTATATCGCAAATCTCGTCTGGGACAAAAACCGGGTAAATTACTTTGTCGTGGTCGGAAACTTCGAACAATACGAAAATTCAGAAAAAATTAAAGCCCTCATTGCGAAAATGGGCGGCCGTATCGAAGAAGACGTCACCGTCAATACCGATTTTGTGATACTCGGCGCTGCTCCCATTGTCCTCGCGAAACCTACGCCCGATCAGATAGATCTGAACCCGGCAGCTATGGATAAATACGAGGCATCGAGAAAACTTTACGAACATTACAGACAGGTCGAGCAGGACGCCAAAACCCTGTCCGTGCCTATCCTTAATTTCGAGAGATTTCTGCTCTTTACCGGCTACAAGGAACAGGTGACAAAACCCGGCGCCCTTTAATCTGTGGTAAGTCTAGCCGAGCCGTTAATCTATCGGCTCGGCGCCTATTGAAGCGATAAAAATCTCACCGGTATAGTCTGCCGCTTCTTTCGCCAGAAATCCTTTTTTGACCGCTGCAAATGTCACCGTCCATTTCGCACAGAGGGCAATCCCCAGTGGTTTTCCCGTATCGCAATCCAGACCTGATGGTATATCTATCGCCAAAATCTTTTTGTCGAGTTTTCCAATCTGCTCAATCAGCCGCTGGTAAGGCTTACTTACCTCTCCCTTTAAGCCTGTACCGAAAATACCGTCCACAATCAAATTTGCGTCAGCAGCCAAAGACCGCACCCGCCCTCCAATTTCGGGACTATTTATATCCAGAATCTCTATAGATTGGCCCATCCTTTCGAGAATATCCATGTTCGCCTTCGCATCACCGCTTATTTTATCCCGCTGGCCGCAAATAACCACAACAACCTCGATTGGCCGCTGTGAATTCCGCAGATGCCTTGCGACAACGAATCCGTCGCCTCCGTTATTGCCCGTTCCGCAAAATATACAAACCTTCGCACCCGCTTTTCCCGGCAATTTTTCCAAAACCAGTTCAGCGCAGCTCCTGCCGGCATTTTCCATCAGCACCACCCCTGCTATCCCAAGAGTATTTATCGCCCATCTGTCAAATGCCCGCGATTGGTCTCTATCCATCACAACAAACTTTTCACCCGGCTTATATCGTTTCATAATTTCTATTATATCCTCTCTAAAAATTATTTCCTATTACAAAAAAATCCGAAACCTTAAATCCGAAACGTTTCGGTCATTAGTACTTTTTGTCATTCGACATTGTTTCTGATTTTGAGATTCGTGCTTCGAATTTCAGCAATTGACAGAACTTCCTGTTGCATTTACAATTCCCTTTATGCAGATACTTCTTACAAATGACGATGGTATTTTTGCACCGGGCCTGGCCGCGATATACAAAGAGCTTACCCGGCTCGGCAATGTTCTGGTCGTTGCGCCCGCCTCCAGCAAATCCGGCGCAAGCCACTCCGTCACATTTCACGAGCCTTTGGTCTGCAACAAGGTAGAAATCGAAGGCGCATTCAGCGGTTTTTCCGTAGAAGGTTCGCCTGCTGACTGCGTTAAGCTGGCCTTTATGCAGCTCTGTCCGCAAAAACCCGACCTGCTCGTGGCCGGCATTAACGCCGGCGCCAACGCCGGTATCAATGTCTATTATTCCGGCACCGTCGCTGCCGCTATGGAAGGCGCATTTCTGAATATCCCCGCCGTTGCGTTGAGCCTCGACAGGGATGAGCCTATGAATTTCGAGACCGCCGCCAAATATTGCTTAGACATCATTCGTAAATTACTACCCGTTAAAAGCGGCGCCGTCTATAACATCAACATCCCGAAACTTTCAAAAGGCAAACCTAAGGGTGTAAAAGTCGTTACGCAGGCCAACGAAGGCTTCGAGGAATACTACATCAGGCAGACTAATGACCTTGGCCAGACTGTTTTCCAGCTGGCAGGCTCTCTCGACCACACCGAATCTGAATCCGCGGAAAATACCGATACAAATTCTCTTGCCGCCGGTTTTATTACCATAACCGCCCTGAATCCTGATATGACCGAACACGAAAAAACCGGGCAGTTGAATAAAATTTTTGATTCTAATTTTACCCTTTTTTTATAAAATTTAATTTAAGCCACTGATTTCACTGATTGCACAGAAGGAAAAGCTGTTTGATAAAAATATTACAGTGAAATCTGTGTAATCTGTGGCTAAAGTTTTTAGAGCCTTATTTATTTACAGGAGAAAGAAATGGCCGCAAAAAAAGAGCCGCAGGTCTGCATCGTCACCGTCACCGGCAAAGACCGCGTCGGCATCATCGCAAAACTGGCCGTCACAATGGCAAAGGCCAACATCAACATCCTCGACCTCAACCAAAAGGTTATGGAAAACTACTTCGTTATGACAATGGCCGTAGATATTGCCGAAGCGACCGTGGATATGGCACAGATAAAGAAACAGTTAGACAAAATCGGCAGTCAAATGAAACTTCTGATAACTATTCAGGACCAGAACATTTTCAAGGCAATGCACAGGGTGTAATTTATGAGCGAAACCATTGAAGAAATATTTGAAACCGTCAAAATGACCCTCGACCACCATTTCGACATCCGCACCGTGACTTTGGGCATAAACCTGAAGGACTGCATCGACCGCAATGTCGATAAATGCGCCCGCAGAATCAACAGGAAAATTGTCGAAAACGGCGTCCTCCTCAACAAATTCGCAGACCTTACCGAGCAGAAATATGGCATTCCAATAACCAATCGCCGCATCGCCGTGACGCCCGTTTCAATCCTGCTCGAACCTCTTCCGCGGACAACTGCCGCCGCCGTCAAGCTTGCCCGTGCGCTCGATGCCGCCGCCCAAAAAGCCGACATTGATTTTATCGGCGGCTTCGGCGCTATGGTGCAGAAAGGCACCACAAAAGCAGAAGAGAATCTGATTAAATCAATACCGGCTGCTCTCTCCTCCACGCAAAGGCTGTGCGGCTTTTTGAACCTCGCCTCGACTGCCGCCGGAATTAATATGAACGCCGTTGAAAAAATCGGGCATACGATTAAAGACCTCGCATCCAGAACCAAAAACGGCGTCGGCTGCGCAAAGTTTGCAGTCTTCGCAAACGTCCCAGAAGATAACCCGTTTATGGCGGGCGCTCATCACGGCATAGGCGAGCCGGAATTCTCACTAAACATCGGCATCTCCGGCCCGGGCGTCGTGCGAAACGTTGTCGCCCAAAATCCCGATTGCGACCTTACGCGACTTTCGGAGGTCATCAAGCAAACCGTATTCAAAATTACCCGTGCGGGTGAACTCATCGGGCGCGAAATCGCCGGTTCTTTAGGCGTCGAATTCGGCATCGTGGATATTTCCCTTGCCTCGACAACCGCCGCCCACGATTCCGTAGCCGAAATAATCGAATGTATGGGCGTGTCAGGTTTCGGCCTGCCTGGCTCGACCGCCGCCGTGGCGATGCTTATGGACGCCGTGAAAAAAGGCGGCGCTATGGCGTCCGGCAACGTCGGGGGACTATCAGGCACTTTCCTGCCCGTAAGCGAGGATGCCGGTATGATTCGCGCGGTAAAAAAAGGAACGCTCACTCTCGCAAAGCTCGNNCTCACCAGCGTTTGTTCCGTCGGGCTGGATATGTTTGCCGTTCCCGGCAGCACCACCGCGGACGTTCTGTCGGCTATTATCGCTGATGAATTGTCGATTGGAGTTATCAACAATAAGACTACCGGCGTCCGCGTGATACCCGTCCCAGGAAAAAAGGCGGGACAAATCGTTCATTTCGGAGGATTGCTCGGTTCCGCGCCCATTATGAAAATCCCGAAAAACGGCTCGCCGAAATTTATTGCTCGCCGCGGCAGGATTCCTTCGCCCGTGACCGCGATGAGAAACTAAAAATTGTAAATCTATTATGCCTGCAACCGATAAAAAAGACAAAACAATATCCGGGTTGAATCGTAATAATTACTTTTTATCCTCTCTGCCGATTATCGCTCTCGCCGCAATCGGTTTTCTCGTCTATTGCAACACTCTTAATTCTCCTTTTCAATTCGACGACGAGGGAAGCATCACCAAGAACCGGTATATCCGCATAACAGACCCGAATTTACAAACCCTTGCCGATGCCGCCTTCAAAAGCCCACTGCCAGAAAGACCTGTCGCCAATATCACATTCGCCCTCAATTATATGATTGGCAGATATAATGTTGTCGGTTACCACTTGACAAATATTTTTATCCACATTATCAGCGGCGTCTTTTTGTTTTTGCTTCTTAAAAATACCCTTGCTCTGCCGCTTCTGGAAAACAAATTTCCGCATCCCAAATACCTCGCCTTCGCCGCCGCCCTTTTGTGGCTTATCCACCCGATTCAAACGCAGGCGGTTACCTACATTGTCCAGCGAATGACGAGTCTGGCATCTATGTTCTATATAATCTCAATCTACTTTTACGTCAAAGCAAGATTAGCATATCAGTCGAGGATGCGAAGCTGGCCGTTGTTTCTCGCCTGTGTAATCTCGGGGCTGTTGAGTTTCGGCAGCAAGGAAATCACCGCTACGCTGCCATTCTTTATCCTGCTTTACGAATGGTTTTTCTTCCAGAATCTGGAGTGGCAATGGCTGAAAAAGAGATTTTATGTTCTTCTGGCCGTTTTCGTTTTTGTTTTACTCCTTGCCCTGCTCTACTTTTCCATTGGACCCGCCCGGCAAATGGCGACCGAACACTCCCGCTGGCATTTCACTCCTCTTCAAAGACAGCTCACCGAATTTCGGGTTGTGGTTTTTTACGTAAGCCTGCTCCTGTATCCGAACCCTGCATGCCTCAACCTCGACCATGACTTTTCCATCTCAACAAGCCTGCTCAATCCGCCGCAAACGCTGGTTACGATAATAATTATTTTGGGACTTATCTTGGCAGCTGTTTTGCTGGCGAAAAAACACCGGCTGTTTTCTTTTTGTATTTTATGGTTCTTCGGTAACCTACTGATTGAATCCTCATTTTTAGGTATTGAGCTGATTTATGAACATCGATTATATCTGCCGTCAATGCTGGCGATTTCTGCTCTCATCTGTTTGCTTTGGAAACTTCTAAAACCGAATCTGCTCAAGGCCGCTGTTTTCTCAATCCTCGCCCTGCTGCTATTGTCTGCCACATACATAAGAAACAAGGTCTGGGCCGATGAAATTACACTGTGGCAGGATTGCGTCGCCAAATCTCCCACTAAATGGCGACCAAACCACAATCTAGCAACGACCATTTATAATAAGGCAACGAGTATTTATAATAATTATAATAAACAAGAATGCCAACAGGCCATTGATTTTTATAATAAAGCGATTCTTATCGACCCCTGCAATTTTGAGTCATATGAAGGGCTTGGTTTTGCATATCAAGCACTAAATAAATACAAAGAAGCCCTTGACTACACTAACAAGTCCCTCGCGATCAATCCCAAGGCTGCCAAGTCGTATTATGTTAAAGGTCAGGCTCTTTACAGGCTAAACCAGCCGGACCAGGCGATAGAGAACTTTAACAAGTCCATTGAATTAAACGCCTCATTCGACAAAATGTACAATGACCTGGCTGTAATTTACTACGGCCGCCGACAGACCGAAAAGGCAATTTACTACTGGGAAACCGCCATTCGCTTAAATCCCGACCAAGCAGAATCACTCAACAACCTGGCCTTTCTGCTTTCCACCTCACCCGACAAAAATATTTTTAATCCTGCTGAAGGCCTGCGACTTGCACAAAAAGCCAACGAGGTCACCAAATACAAAAATCCTGACTTGCTTGATACACTCGCTGCTGCTTATGCTGCAAACGGCCAGTTTGATTCTGCCATCCAAACCGCTCAAAAAGCAATCGCTCTTGCCGAGGCGAAGGGCAATAATCAGCTTATCGGAGAAATTAAAAACCGGCTGCGGCTTTATGAATCATCGCAGCCTTTCATAGAACAATACGAAAAATCCGAAAACACAAATAGCAAGCTCCAGGAGAAACAATAATGTTCAATATTTTTGAACAGCCCGTGCTCTTTTTTGTCGCTGCCCTTATCAGCCTGATTTACCTTTACATCTCGACCCTCGAAAGAAAATTTTACTGGCTTTCGCTGCTTATCCTGATTTGCCTCGCTTTTTTGAACCTGTTTTTAAAGGAACAATTCTTTTTCTTCAGCCCCAAAACCATAACCATTCTCGAAATCCTGCTGCCCATAGCCGCAGCGGGGCTTTCGATATGGCTTATCATCAGCATAATCCGGCTGCACGACCGCTCCTCTCTTATATGGCTTTTGCCGCTAATCCTTACGATAGCAGGTTTCGGCATCGACTGGCTCGTCAAAACTGATATGGAAAAAATAAAACTCACAATCAACACCGCCCGCCGCGCCGTCGAACAGCAGGATTTGAAACTTTTCAGCTCGGTTATCTCCGACAAATACAAGGATTCTTTTCACCCCGATAAGCAGGCCCTGCTCGGCCACTTCGGTTCTTACTTTGCCCAGCCTCTCTGCGACTCTGTAAAATGGCCATCTAAGAAAATCGACATAAAACAAGACACGGCGACTGTTGACGCGGTTTTTTTTCTAACATTTAACCAGAATAGTTTCGTCGTCAGAGAATACATTTATACAACTGCTTCTGTCGCCCTGAAAATATTTCTCAACAAGGAAGCCGACCGCCGGTGGAAAATCGCCGACGTAGAAATAACCGAGGTAAATAACCAGCCTTTTGTCTGGTCCGCCGTCGGTCGCTGAAATCCTCGCACTTTCAAACGCTTAATAACGCTGCTCTCAGAATAATCAAAAAACAGCTTATGACTTGGCTCAATATATTCCCGGAACAAACCGGTACTTCACTGTGTGCAAATAGTCCACATATGAATTGTTATGCGACATAACGCCTTCTTCGTACCTTGCCCATTTATCATAGAGAATGGTAAAAACCATAAAAAGTAGAAAATTGTAAATCGAAGGATTTTTCAGGACATATCCTAATCTAAGGAGAATAAGCGATAGATACATCGGATGCCTAACAATCTGGTATAAATATTGCGTCTTTACACGCCTCAAGGCGGGCAAGAAATCCATACTCCTTCCGAGTATAAGCGCTGCCACAAGTCCAAAAATGAACGAGACAAATATAAGAACATCAGCCGTAACCAACAAAACAAGATTACTATTTGTACCTTCTCTTAAAAAGAAGTAGCCAGAGAAAGAAGTAATCAGGGCAACTGTCCAGTGGATGGGATTCATACTCACCACAGATGGTTTTATTCGAAGCAGGAAAAGCACCGACATTATCACATTGTGGACAAGCCACAATAGTTCAAAGAAATCAAAGCCTTTTAAAAGCGCCTGTATGTGACCGAAAGCAGAATACCCACAATACGAGAATAACAGGAAACTAAAAGTAAAGCTTTTAAGAAACGACTCAATTTTAGTATTCTTTATTTCCAATGTGATTTCCCATTTATCCCTGCTCAAATACGCTACTTAACCTCCAACAGAGTATCAATCCTTTCTTGAAAGTTCAAGTTCATATTTGCCTTCTCTTCTCAAAATGCTCATTAAAATACTATTGCATAAATATTTTTTGCGATTATAATCTGCTCTTCTTATGCTGTGAAAATAAACCAGGTTATCTTTGTCAAGGAGTGATATTTATGGAAGTTGCCGTCCAGCCAGTATCTGATTTATTCGCCGAAAATCTGCCATCCATAGACCGGATTAAAGCAATATCAAGCTATATTCACTCCAGCGAGGCTAATATCATCGCCTTCGTTCAAAAGCTCGAACAGAACCTTTCGCAAACCGGCCCGAAGGCCAACCTCGCCAACGGCATAGGCCTTGTAATCGTTGGCAGATACAGGGAAGCTATCGAAAAACTCGAAAAGGGCAAAGACAGCCTCGAAAAATTCTTATACCTCGCCGAATCCCTGCGAAGAATGAGGCAGTTCGACAAGGCAATCGAAGCCCTCAATAAATGTCCCGATTTTCAGGCAGACCCCCTTTCCGTCAGCCTGCAGAAGATTGCCGTCTATCGCTGCAGCTCGAATTTACAGGCTGCTGCAAACGAGTTGAAAAAAAATGCAAACTACGAAAACGTCAGCGCCGATTACCATTATCAGCTCGCCCGGCTTCGCGAGGCCGAGGGCCTTTACGACCAGGCAATTGAAAATTACAAGACCGCAATTGAGCTTTCGCCCGACCATCAAAAGGCAATCTTTCACCTGGCATACCGCTGCGACCTTATGGGCGATGAAGAAGCAGCCATCGATTATTACAAACATATTACCTCTTCGAGCCCTGTTTTTGTCAGCGCCCTTTTGAACCTGGCCGTCCTCTATGAAGACCACAACCAGTTCGAGAAGGCCTCGATGTGCGTCGAGAAAGTTCTCCAGCACCACCCGAACCACAAAAGGGCTACCCTCTTCAAAAAAGATATCGAAAGCTCCAAGACAATGGTCTACGACGAGGAAAAAGAGAAAAAGAAAACCATCAGAAACCAGCTCCTCGAAACCCCGATTACCGATTTCGAGCTGTCTGTAAGGAGCAGAAACTGCCTGAGGAAAATGAACATCACAACCGTGGGCGACCTTATGAGAATCACGGAGACCGAATTACTCTCCTATAAAAATTTCGGCGAAACATCCCTCAAGGAAATCAAGATAATCCTTGCCGGTAAAGGTCTCCGGCTCGGTATGGCTGTCGAGGAATCTCGCCAGGAATCAGCAGAGCCGACGTCAGAAATCGTTCCTGAAAATCAGAGCATCCTTTCCAAACCCGTCGATGACCTCCAGCTTTCTGTGCGAGCACGAAAGTGCCTGCAGAAACTCAATATCCGAAGCATCGCCGAACTAACCCGCAAAAGCGAGCCGGAACTGCTCGGTATCAAAAATTTCGGGGCAACCAGCTTAAATGAGATTAAAAAAGTTCTCAGCAATTACGGCTTATCGCTTCGCACCATCGATTAGGTCAAAGAATTTGAGAAAAGCAAAAATGTCCGCACAATCTCGCCGACCGACCGATGCAGTGTGCTGCGCCGCCGATTGCAGGGAGTTTTTGCCCATCAGAAAATCCGCCCTCTGCTGCTTTTTGTCGAATCTCATATTTTTTATGGTAAGCCTGTTAATCCTCTCGTCTTTTTTTCTCCTTTCAGGCTGCGACAAAAAAAACCTTCGCAGGGACGCTGCTCAAATGAATACATCCCCTGATTTTCAGGTAAGGGTGCTTTTGTTAAAAAATGCGACCAGGATAAACCTGCGGATTGATTCCGCCTGGACTATTGCCCAAAACGAGGACGCACAAACCTTTTCCCTTTTCGGGCCAACCCCTTCCAGTCTGAATATATCATCCAGCAACGGCTCATTTTCAGTCGGCGAAAAATATCTCTCCTGCACTTATCTGGCTATTACCCCGCAATCGCCTTATATATTCAATCTCAACGGCAGGGATTATCGCGGAAAACTTACGCTCATTACGAATCCTGACAGCAATTCCTTCGAGGTGATAAACATCATCCCTCTCGAACCGTACCTCGCCGGCGTTATCGGTGCGGAAATGCCCTTCTACTGGGAGCCTGCCGCCCTCGAAGCACAGGCCATCTGCTCCAGAACATACTGCCTTTATATTAAGAGGCATTTCGGGGCGTCGCGAAACTGGGACGTCGCCGCCACACAGGCAAACCAGGTCTATCTCGGCGTCTCTGCAGAGACTCATTCCGTCTGGCAGGCGGTCAATAAAACAAAAGGACTGGTAATCCTTTCCAGGCGAACCGATGCATCCTTTGATATTCTGCCCGCCTATTTTTGTTCGAGCTGCGGAGGCTTCACGGAAAGCAGTCAGGCCGTCTTCGGCGGCGATTATTTCGAATCCATCCAGCAGGTTGCCTGTCCCTATTGCAGACTTACCGCCCGTCGCGATTTATTCTCCTGGGGCAATTTATCTTTCGATAAATCTGCTGTAAGCCGGCTTTTGATTCAAAAGTACCCTTCACTCGAAAATCTCGGAACAATAGCCGCCATCTCTCCTGCGAAACAAACTTCTTTTCAAATAAAAAACGTCGACAATACCGGCTCATCGGAATTATCGAGGCTCACGTCGCTCAAACTCGTCGGTTCCAGCGGCAGCATCTCTTTTCTCAGGGCTGAAGATTTCCGTCTGGCCATCGACCCTGCCGGCACAACTTTCAAAAGCACCCTGTGCAAAATCAGCGATGCCGGCGGTAAGTGGCTGATTACCGGAGGCAGGGGTTTCGGGCACGGTTGCGGCCTCTGCCAGTGCGGCTGCGAGGCGATGGCAAGATTCGAATCCAAAACCGCAGAGCAAATTTTATCCTATTATTATCCAAATTCACGGATTGCTTATGTCTATTGAACCTGCAAAATTTAAAATCATCGCACGCGACGCCGGCTCACAGGCGCGAACCAGCCTGCTCGATACCCCTCACGGCCAAGTTCATACGCCTGTCTTTTGCCCTGTCGGCACCACAGGTACCGTCAAAGGCATCCTTCCTGACCGCCTGGTTGAACTGGGCTGCTCGCTTATCCTCGCCAACACCTACCACCTGCTCCTGCGGCCCGGCATCGACGTTATCGAAAAAATCGGCGGCCTGCATAAACTTATGGCGTGGAATGGCCCAATCCTTACCGACAGCGGCGGCTACCAGGTCTTTTCCCTGAGCCCGCTTACAAAAATTACCGATGCCTCTCTCGAATTTGCCTCGCACGTTGACGGCCAAAAAATCCGCCTCGACCCCGCCATCGCCACCCGAATCCAGAACAGGCTCGGCTCCGACATCGCTATGTGCCTCGACCACTGCCCGCAATACCCCTGCGACAGCGGCCAGCTCAGTGAGGCGGTCGAAAGAACCATACTCTGGGCAGCCGAATGTAAAAACGCACACGATAATCCCAGCCAGATGCTTTTCGGCATCGTTCAGGGAGGCACAGACCCCGCCTTAAGAAAGCGATGCGCTGAGAAAATTATCGAAATCGATTTCGACGGCTATGCCATCGGCGGCCTCGGCCTCGGCGAAGGACACACCAATATGATTGGCACGCTCGCCGCAACGACTCCACTGCTGCCGGTTGGCAAGCCGCGATACCTGATGGGCGTCGGCACTCCCGCCGATATTATTGCCGCCGTCAGACTCGGCATCGACATCTTCGACTGCGTCCTCCCTACCCGCAACGGCAGAAATGCCTACGCCTTTACCAAAGAAGGTCCTCTCCGCCTGCGAAATACCGCCTACACAACCGATACCGCTCCCATTGAGGCGGGATGCGACTGCTGCTGCTGTAAAAATTTTTCAAGGGCTGCTATCCGGCATTATTTCAACGTCGGCGAAATGCTCGGCCCTATCCTGCTCTCAATCCACAATATACGCTTTTACCAGAGGCTTATGACCGAAATCCGCTCCCTTATCGCAGAAAACCGCTTTGCATCCTGGGCGGATAAGCAGATGCCCATTTATTATTCCCTTTATAATTCATCAGAAGGTTTATCAAAAAAAGATTGATTTTTTTTTACTTTTCAACATAATGAGTTGTTTCTTTGAAAAACGCCCATCCTTTGAAGCTATTGTAGCGTTGGAAAAAACACGAAGTTTTGTCGAAAAATTAAGGGATTAAAAAATGAAAAGTCTATGGATTGTCGCTAATGGCGGCGTCAACGAACCAGCGGTCAGTAAAATTGGTTCGACGCCCGTTGGCCAGGAACAGTCAAAAACCGTGCAGATCTCGAAGGCTGACCCGAATTCCAAGGGACAAGCCCCGCAAGGCCCCGCCGGTTTTGGTATGATGCAAATACTTCTTTTGGTTTTCCTGTTCGTCTTTATGTATTTTATCCTCTTTCGAGGGCCGAAAAAAAGGGAGCAGGAACACCGCAAGATGATTCAGTCCCTCAAGAAAAATGACAAGGTAAGGACCATCGGCGGCATTATCGGCGTCATCGTTGACGTAAAGGATGACGAGATTACCCTCAAGGTCGATGAGGCCAACAATACGAAAATCAGGGTAATTCCTTCTGCTGTCGGTAAAAATCTTTCTGATGAGAAAGGGAGTTAAAACATCTTTCGACTTTTTTAAAAAATCTTTCAAAGGGAAATAAACTTATGTCTAAACAATTGTGGGCAAAAATCCTGCTGATTACCGGTTCAATAGCTATTGCATTTTTATTTTTCTGGCCGCCGAATAAAACTCTCAGGGCCGGCATCGACCTCGCGGGCGGCACAAGCCTTATATACGAAATCGATACCACCGGCCTCTCCCTGGGGGACAGGAAAGACCTTGCATCCAGAATGATTGACGTCCTCAGGCGCCGTATCGACCCCGGTAATATCCGCAACCTCATCTGGCGACCGCAGGGTGATACCCGCTTTGAAATTCAGATGCCGCTGGCCAGCGAAGAAGTCCGCGCCAAGAGGCAGGATTATGAGAATGCCCTGCTAAGCTTACAGGTTGACAATATCAATACTGCTCTCATCCTTCAGGCCATAAAGCAGCCTGCCGAACAGCGGGCTGAATACTTCAAAAAAATCACTGCCGGCAACGCGGCAAAAATTGAGATTCTTAATAACATCGCCGCCGCTTACGACAACTATTACAGACTCCGCAAGCAAGGCGAAGACCTCGATAAAACCGTTAAATCCCTCGCTGATAAATTGACCGCCGCCGGCATCGACGCCAAACAGGCCCGGGCCAACGTCTATAACTGGACGCAGCTTGAAGAACCCAAAATGCAAAGGCAATTACGCTTATTTATTTCTCCTAAAGACCCCAACGCCGTAGACCCCGGTAAACTCACACTGCTCAACAATTATGTGAAGCAATTTTCCGAGTGGGCATCTACAAGCGAACAGTTCCTCAGTCATGAAAAAGGTCCGGCTTTCGAATTCAATCAGGCTCAAAAGCAAATAGACCGTCTGAATCTTACTGAAGAGCGAATGAACACCATCCTGTCGATTGAAAGTAAATACACAAGGCAGGATGAAATTAAAAAGCTCAAAGCCGATTTTCCGGACCGTTCAGAGAAAATCGATGTCGTCGCCAAGACCTGGGACGAATACAAGCCCTACCAGGGCAGGCTTGACGACCCTAAAGACCTGCAGAGAATGCTCAAAGGCTCCGGCATCCTCGAATTCAGAATCCTGCCCACCAAGAACAAGACCGCCGAGGACCCCAAAATTACCTCCTATATCGAGCGGCTCAGGACCAACGGCCCGTCTTATGCCTCCGCCTCCGACAATGAATACATCTGGTGCGAGGTCGAAAATACTGATGAAATCTACGGTAAAGACAAAAACGGCAATACTTATATCAAATGGCGGGACAGGGACGAAAATCCCGTTTATGCCGAAACCTTTGGCGGCAAATGGTATGTCCTCGCCAGCAGCAAACCGGATGAATGTCTGCTGCACAGCTCCGAGACGCCCTGGAAACTCAAAAAAGCCCAGGCCAGCCGGGATGACAGCGGCAAAAGAGCAATTGCTTTCGAGCTTGACGCCAAGGGCGGACAAATCTTCGCAAAGATAACCGGCCAAAACATCAACAGGCCGCTGTGTATCCTTCTCGATAATATGGCCATTTCTGCTCCGACTATTCACTCGCAGATATATACCAACGGCCAGATTACAGGAGGCGCCGCCGGGTACAGCGAGACTGCCCAGACTGATATGGTCAATAAGCTCAATGCAGGCACTCTGCCTGCCCGCCTTGTCGAGCCGCCAATATCAGAAAAAACCATCGGCCCATCAATCGGCGCCGACAACCGGGACAAAGGAATATCATCCGGCGTAATAGGCCTTGTCCTCGTTATTGTCTTTATGATTGTTTATTACACCTTTGGCGGCTTCATCGCTGATATTGCTCTGCTTGTGAACCTGCTTTTCACGCTCGCCATTATGGCCTTTCTCAATGCCACATTTACCCTGCCGGGCATCGCTGGTGCAATTTTGACTATCGGTATGAGCGTCGATGCGAACGTCCTTATTTTTGAAAGGATACGCGAAGAGCAGCATCGAGGCGCAACACTGCGGAACGCCATTAAAATCGGCTACAAGAAGGCATTCACCGCAATTTTCGACTCGCACGTCACTACAATTACTTCAGCCGCCGTTCTTTACTGGGTCGGCTCAGAAGATATAAAGGGCTTTGCCATTGTGCTTATCCTCGGCCTTCTGGCGAACCTCTTCACCGCCGTATTTGCAACAAGGGTGGTTTTCGAGCTTCTCGTGACAAAAGGGATTATTAAAGACCACCTGATTATGCTCCACCTCATACGCAAACCGAACATTAACTGGATGGCACTGAGGCCGGTATTCTTTGCCATCTCGGCTATACTTACCATTGGCGGCCTGATTGTTTTCTTCACAAGAGACAATACAAGAAGCAACAAATACGACATCGAATTTACGGGCGGCACATCCGTTGTAATTGATGTAAAGGAAGCCAGCCAGATTTCCCGGCAGGACGTCGAGAACAGGATTAAAAAAATCGGAGCCGAACTCCCAAACCGCGCTATCGAAGCCTCTAATGTCTGGAGTATCGGGAAACCCATAGGCGAAAAGAAAAACGGCGAAAAAATCTTCCAGCAGTATGAAATCACAACAACCGAAACAAATAAATCCATCGTTAAAGTTATCTTCCCCGCCAGTACGCAGATAACGGACAAGGCTATTGTCTCGAAAATTGCCGACAGAATCGGTGATGCCGCTGCTATTGGAACCGGCCAGCCGAATGTGTTCGAAATCACTTCAAGCCAGACAAACACAACTTATGTGACCAACGTTATTAAGGAATCTTTCCCCGAAGTGGAAATTTCAGAAACCCAGGTTCAGGAAACCGTTAACAATGCCATAATCAAGGCCTTCGGCCCTGATATGAAAATCCTTCAGAATCTCGAACCTCAAATCACCAGAGTCCAGCAAATTAACGAAAAGCTCATCGAATCCGAGCCGCAGCTCGCTAATTTTGTCGGCGGTATTAAAATTACCTGCACTCTCGGAAAACCCGCCGGCGCAGATGAAATCGCCGGCAGATTCCAGGACCTCAGATACAAACCAGATATGAAAAATCTTCCGATGCACAGCTTCAAACTGTTCGCCTCTGATTTAACCGCCCTGCCTGCCGCTCAGCCTGTAAATTCATTTGTATATGTATCCACAAATGCGAACTTTGCCTTCCGCCAGCCGAACCCCGATGAATTGAACAATTACGAACAGACAGAAAAAACCAAAATCACAACAGCTATGCAGATGGCTGAATCGCTGCCGCGCGTAACGCAAATCAGTCCTTCGGTCGGAGCCGAAGCCAAAACAAGGGCATTGCTCGCCATAATCCTTTCACTGCTGGCGATGCTTATTTACATCTGGTTCAGGTTCGGCAATGTTCGTTACGGTCTCGGCGCCGTCATCACCCTGTTTCACGATACCTGTGTGACACTCGGCGTTGTAAGCGCCTGCACTTACATCGCATCGACAAATTTAGGCCAATCGCTTCTTATCGGGGATTTCAAGATTAACCTCGCTATGATTGCCGCCTTCCTCACCCTCATCGGATATTCTTTGAGCGACACAATCGTCATTTACGACCGTATCCGTGAGAACCGGCCAAAGAGCGGTCTTACGCCACAGATAATCAGCAACAGTATCAACGAGACTATGTCCAGGACAATCATAACAAGTATGACCGTATTCATCGTCGTAACGATTATGTATATCTTCGGCGGCGAAGTCCTGCGGGGATTCAACTTTGCTATGAGTTTCGGCGTCCTCATTGGCACTTATTCATCAATTGCTATATCGGCTCCTATTCTGCTGTTTGGAAGCCAGGGCAAATCACAGGAAAAAAAACCGGCTCGTGATTAAATCGAGTTGTGTCTTGTGCCATAGGTCTTGAGTCTGTCCGCCGAAGGCGGATTGAGTCTTGTATGCAGAGAGACTTTAAAATAGGTTTGTTTATTGGCCTGTTTGTGGTCATTGCCGGCTTAATCTGGCTCTCTACGCTGCCCTCTTTAAGCGTCGCTTCCAGATTTCGCGACATCCAGAACGCAGAGGTCAATCCTCTCGATAGTATCTTTAATCCTCCGACTGCTCCAAAATCCGCACCGGCACAAACCGCGATTAAAAAACCAAATTCTCAACCTGTAAAATCCAAAATTGATACCCCCGCAGCCGCAGCTGAAAACAAACCAGCCGAAAGCGAACAAACCGCCACTCCCCCTGACCAGCGTTATCACATCGTGCTTCGCGGCCAGACGCTTTCCGACATCGCCAAACAGTATTACGGCTCCGCCTCGAAATGGACGAAAATCAAAAGTGCCAACCCCTCAATCAACCCCAACAAGCTGTCCCCCGGAACAAGACTGCTTATCCCGCAATAAAATTTCCGATTAAGCCTCGGACGCTTTTTTGTGATTTGTCGTTTTTTTCATCAGGAATACCAGCGGTATCATCAGCAGGAAAACAAATCCCAGCACGTAGAAAATATCGATAAAAGCAAGCATAGACGCCTGCCGCTGGACAAACCCGTAAATCAAGGCCTTGGCCTGCATCGCTGCATCGGCGGCGTTTGCTCCCTGGTGAATCAGCGTGTCTTTCGCACCCTCAAATGCCCTGATATAAATGGGGTTGGTTTCATTAACGTGGCTTACTAATACGCTCTGATGAAATTGCGCCCTGCGGGCGAGCATCGTTGTCACAAACGAGATACCTGCGCTGCCGCCGAGATTTCTTGCCAGGTTAATCAGGCCGGACGCATAATCTGTTTCCGTCTTCGCTATGTAGTTGTAGGCAACGGTATTAATCGGTACAAACAAAAACCCCAGCCCTGCCGACAGGACACACCTCGCCCAGACCGCATTTGAATAGCTGATTTGCAGATTGAAACCCGCCGTTATAAAAAGTCCGGCCGCGCCGATAATCAGGCCCGGGATTATGAGCCAGCGAGCCTGAAATCGCATCATCAAAACTCCTACCAGCGGCATACCGAGCATTGTAAGAACCGCTCCCGGTGAAAGCACCAGGCCGCTGGTCAAGGCATTGTAGCCCATCAGGTTCTGCAGAAAAAGCGGCAGCAGTATCGTGCTGCCATAAAGCGCAAACCCGAGGGCATACATCATAAAAACCCCGATAGCAAAATTCCTGTCCTTAAGCAGTCGCAATTTTATAACGGGGTCTTTTTGTTTTAATTCCCAGAACACCGCCGAAACCAGGCTAACCGCGCAGATTACCGAAAACGCTATGATGAAATGGGAATCGAACCAGTCTTCGCGTTCGCCTTTATCGAGAACCATCTGGAGGGCGCCGAGACCAAGGGCAATCAGTCCCAGGCCGATATAATCGATTCTGAATTCCGGCCCAAGTTTTTTGCGAATAAAATATGGCGGGTCTTTTAAGAGCGCCACCGAAAGCGATACCGCCAGGATTCCAATGGGAACATTTATATAGAAAACCCACCGCCAGGTATAGTTGTCTGTAATCCATCCGCCGAGCATAGGCCCGATTATCGGTGCGACCACGACACACATCCCGAACATCGCCATTGCCATCCCGCGTTTTTTGACAGGGAAACTCTCAATGAGTATAGATTGGGCCATCGGTTGGAGAGCGCCGCCTGCCGCACCCTGAAGGATTCTGTAAAACACGAGAAAACCAATACTCGGAGCCAGCCCGCAAAGAAAGGAACTAATGGTGAATAGCACTATGCAGCTGATATAAAAACGCTTTCGTCCGAACAAAGACGAGAACCATCCCGACAGCGGCAGCATAATAGCGTTAGAAACAAGATACGAGGTAAGGACCCAGGTGCTTTCGTCAATCGTCGCCGAGAGATTGCCCGCGATGTGAGGCAGGGCGACGTTGGTGATGGTCGTATCGAGTATCTCCATAAACGGGGCGAGCATCACCACCCCCGCCAGCACCCAGGGATTGTGCGGCAGCCAATCCTCATGCTCGCTCAGCAGTTTCTCCGAAGAACTGCTCATTTTACTTTCACCTCAGGAAGAACCGACATCCCCGGCGAGAGCATTTTTGTTTCATTTGGGTCTTCATCGAAAACAATTTTTACCGGCACCCGCTGCACAACCTTGATGTAATTGCCTGTGGCATTCTCTGCCGGCAGCAGGCTGAAAACGGCGCCTGTTCCCGACTGGATACTGTCAATATGTCCCGTGAATTTTCTGTGCGGATATGCGTCCACTTTGATTTTCACGGGCTGGCCGACCTTCATATTCTTTAGCTGCGTTTCCTTGAAATTCGCCACCACCCAGACCTCCCGCGGGACTATCATCAGCAGCGGCTGACCTGTCCTGATATATTCTCCCGCCTCAACGGCCTTGTTGGTGACCCTGCCGGATTGCGGCGCACATATCTTCGTGTACGAGAGATTCAGTTGTGCCTGGTTATAAGCCGCCTTGGCCTGAACAACCCTCGCACGAGCAGCATTAACCTCTTTATTGGCAGCCTCGAGCATTACTGCTGCAGATTGTGCCGCTGCCGCTGTATTGTCAATCTGCTGCTCCGTGACACCGCCATTTGCGTCAAATAATTTGCGGTATCTGTTGTAATCCTTTTCTGCTCTCTTCGCCTCCACCGCTGCCTGCCCGACCTGTGCAAGGCTGCGCTCGACGTCCGCTTCTGCCATAGCCACCTGCGCTGCCGCCAGGTCGGCACTTACCTTAAAATCATTCGGGTCAATCTCCGCCAGCGAATCACCTTTCTCTACCCATTGATTATCCTTTACATACACCCCTGTCACGTGGCCATCCAGCCTCGCACTTACTGAGACAATATGTCCCTGTATGAAAGCGTCATCGGTGGTCTCGTGTGCCATCGCAAAAAACAGATACCTCAATCCGACAATTCCGACCAGGATTGCAAGCACTATTATGACGACCGTTATTGTCAATCGACCTTTAGATAATTTTTTTATATTCACTTCAATTACTCCAAAAAAAATGATTCAATTAAACATCGGCAGGCCGCACAGGCTCTTCTGCCGGCTGCGCAGTATATGTCGTTTTGAATCCCAGCCGGGCTGACAGCCGACTGAGCATAACATAAAGTGATGGCACGACCACCAGCGTCAGGATTGTAGCAAAGCTTAGGCCGAAGATAACCACAACCGCCATATTGCGCCACCACTGAGTGGATTCGCTCCTGGTGGCCCAGCTGAAGGTATGAAAATCATAAGAGATGCCGACGGCCATCGGTATCAGGCCGATAACCGTTGTGCCCGCTGTTAGAAGCACAGGCCGCAAACGCGTGACACCAGCCTCTGCAGCGGCAGAGACAAGGTCCATTCCGCGTTCCTGCAGTTTTTGAGTATAATCAAGCAGAACGATGGCGTTATTCACCACGACGCCGGCCAGACTGATTATGCCAATACCTGTCATTATAATTCCAAAGGGCAGATTGCAGAGCAGCAATCCCAACAATGCACCGATGAGAGAGAGAATAACTGTAGTCATAATGATAAACGGAACCATCAGGGAATTGAACTCAATCACCAATACTAAAGTAATCAGCAGTAATGCGATTGCAAAAGCCCTCGACAAAAACGCCTGTGCCTTATCCTGCTCTTCCTTTTCCCCGGCGTATTTAATTTCATAGTCAGACGGCATATCCAGTGTGCCAAGTCGATTCTGCACGTCAGCCAGCACCTCTGTGCCCAGCCTGCCCTCGGCATCGGCCGTCAGCGTCACTACCCGTTTCTGATTAACCCTGTTGATAGTGCCGAATCCGCCGCGATATTCGAAACGCCCCAGCGAGCTTAACGGCACCGCATAGCCCGCCATATTTGGGATTCGCAGCTGATACAAGTCGTCGATATTTGTACGTTCCTCCTGCGGCAATCGCACAGTTATATCATACTCATCGTTAAACTGCCGGTATGTACCGACCTTTGTGCCGAAGATAGCCGTTTTGAAAAAATTGCCTACCGTAGCGGTATTCACGCCGGTAAGCATCGCATTACTTCTATTTACTGTAAAGGCTAATTCCGGACGCCTCGCCTCCAAATCACTGTTCAAGTTCACAAGATTCGGCACATCTGCAATTTTTTGTCGCGCCTGCTCGCTTATCTGCTCGAGCATCTTGAAGTCTTTGCCTATAATACGCACTGTCATAGGCGCACCCGTTGGCGGGCCGTCCTTTTCTCTCTCAACCTTTATTTCTGCCCCTGTAATGTCGGCAATATCATGCCTTATCGCAGCGATGATTTCCATCGAAGGCTTCTGCCTTTCTACAAAATCGTAAAAAACCAGGCTGATGTTAGCCAGGTGCGGCCCGCCGGTAGTCGCCATAATATTCATCATACCGCCGCCCGCCGTGCCTACGCTCGCCACAACGTGTTTAATCCATGGGTGATAAGGCTTAATTTTTTCCTCGATTAAACGCATAATACTGTCCGTTTCGCGAATGTTAGAACCCTGCGGCAGGCGGATGTTAATTACTGCCCGCTCAGGATCGCCCTGCGGGAAGAATTCAACGCCCCTGCCGTAACTTGCCTACAATCTCCGTTCCGTTAAACTTCTTCTTCATGAGAACAACCTCCAAAAATAATAAATTTAACTTTATTTTTCTCGGTTATCCTCTCACTAAGACTGGATCAAACTTCGGGGAGCAAACCAACAACGACGAGCATAGGATCATCTTCCTCCACCCAGCACCTTGTAAAGTGTCAACAAATTGGCAAGATGAGCCTGGCGGACGTTTATCAGGCCCTGCTGCGCACCATAGAGTGAGCGCTGCGCATCCAAAATAACCAGGTGGTTGTCTATACCGCTTAGATAACGCGCCTCGGAAAGTCGGTAACTCGCGGCAGTGGCATCTACAAGAGACTGTTGCGCCACCAACTGATCTCCTACTGTTCCGTGTTGGGCAAGGGCATCGGCTACCTCTCTAAAAGCAACCTGGATTGTCTTTTCGTATTGGGCCAGAAAGATGTCGCGGTCGGCCTTAATTGCCTTCAGGTTGGCCCGGTTTCTGCCGGCATCGAAGATAGGCAGTGTAATTTGTGGCGAGAAACTCCAGGCGTCCGAACCGGACTTGAAGAGCCCGGACAACTCGTCACTGGTGGTTCCGATGCTGGTGGTCAAGGCGATGCGTGGGAAGAATGCTGCCCGTGCGGCGCCAATATTAGCATTGGCGGCCTTGAGCTGGTTCTCGGCTTGCAGAATGTCGGGGCGGCGTTGAAGCACCTCGGACGACACACCGGCAGTAATATCCTTCATCAGCACAACCGCAGCCAAATCGTCAGGCAGCAGTTCTGTTGGCACTGGTGAACCGACCAGAAGATTCAGTGCGTTCTCTTCCTGTGCCACTTGGCCGATGTATCTGGCGATATCCACCCGTGCCGCATCCACGCTGGTTTGCGCCTGACGCAGATCTATCTCAGAGGAGGCTCCCACGTCGTAACGACGCTGGATTAGATTGAACGAGGTCCGTTGGGTCTCAAGGGTATCCTGGGCAAGTTTCAGACGCTCTCGGTCGGCGGCAAGTGTCAGGTAGGTGTTGGCAACCTCAGCCACCAGAGAGATTTGTGTACTGCGGCGGGCCTGCTCCGTGGCGAGGTACTGCTCGAGTGCCTGTTTTTTCAGGCTTCTGATACGGCCGAAAAGGTCCAGTTCCCAGGAGCTGATGCCCAGATTGACATTGTATAATTCGACAGTCATAGCCTGTCCGGTCCCTGATACAACGCCGGGCACTCGTTCTTTGCTTCCGGTGCCTGCAGCATTCACTATCGGAAAAAGTTCTGCTCGCTGTATTTGGTAAATCGCCCGCATTTTTTCGATGTTGAGCGCAGCAATCCGCAGGTCGCGGTTGTTAGCCAGCGCCAAGTCAATCACCTTACGCAGTTTTTCGTCGACAAAGAAATTATGCCAATGAATATCTGCGGCAAATGGTTCGCCCGGCTTGACGACAGACTCTTTATATGCAGGACCACTGGGCCATATGGAAGCCACGGGTGCTTGCGGCCGAACATATTTTGGAGCCAGGGTGCAGCCGCCAAAGACGGCGACAATTCCAATTAGTAAAAGAAACAGGTGTTTATTCATTTCATTGTTCTCCAGATGGATTTGGTTCAGTGCTCTTAGCCGCTTTAGGCTGGTTGTTTTTGCCAAAGGTCTTCTCTATCATCACATAGAAGAGCGGTGCAAATATAGTCACCAGGAAAGTAGAGGTAACTACTCCACCCAACACAGCGGTGCCGATGGCTTTTTGTGCGCCTGCGCCAGCCCCGGTAGCAAAAGCCAGCGGCATAACCCCGAATCCGAAGGCCAGCGAAGTCATGACAATGGGGCGCAGTCTTAGTTTGGCGCCCTCCAGAGTCGCCTCGATAAGCTCCTTCCCTTGTTCCACCCTCGCCTTGGCAAACTGTACGATCAAGATGGCGTTTTTGGTAGTCAATCCAAGGGTGGTCAATAGTCCGATCTGGAAATAGACGTCATTGGGCAACCCTCGGAGAGTCGAGCCAATCACGCCGCCGATGACCCCCAGTGGCAGAGCCAGCAAAATCGAGATGGGAATGGGCCAACTTTCGTAGAGTGCCGCCAGGCAGAGGAATATCACGAAAATGGAAAATGCGTACAGCAGGCCTGTCTTGGAGCCGGCCTGCCGCTCCTGGTAGGAAAGCCCGGTCCAGTCAAAGCCAATTCCTTGAGGTAACTTCTTGACAAATCCTTCCATAGCCTGCATCGCCTCACCGGAACTTTTCCCTGCCGCCGGCTCACCCAAAATATTTATAGACGGAAAGCCGTTGAATCGCTCCAATTTCGGAGAACCGGAAGTCCAGTGACCGGACGCGAAAGAAGAAAACGGAACCATTTTGCCTGCATTATTGCGAACATAAAGTTTTTCCAGGTCTTGCGGCAACATGCGGTAAATGGCATCAGCCTGGACATAGACCCGTTTCACCCGTCCACCTTGAATGAAGTCGTTGACATACGCGCTGCCGAAGGCCGCAGATATCGTATTGTGGATTGAGGTAATGGGCACTCCCAACGCACCGGCCCTGTCCCAATCCACGTCAACTCTGTATTCGGGCACATCTTCCAGACCGTTAGGTCGAACCTTCGTCAATATCGGGCTCTGCGCAGCCATGCCGATGAGTTGGTTGCGGGCTGCCATCAACTCGGCGTGGCCCAGACCGCCCCGGTCAAGCAACTGAAAATCAAACCCCTTGGACATGCCCAGTTCCACAACCGCCGGTGGCGCAAAGGCAAATACCATCGCGTTACGAATTTGGGAAAAGGCTCCCATCGCTCTTCCCGCCACGGCGGTGACCTTCAGGTCCGGCCGGTTACGGAGCTTCCAATCCTTGAGCTTGACGAAGGACATACCTGCGTTCTGTCCCCGGCCGGAGAAGTTGGAGCCGGATAGCGTCATGCAGGATTCCACCGCATCCTTTTCGTTTTCCAGGAAATGGTTTTTCACCCGATCCATAACTACTTTTGTCTGCTCCAGAGTCGAGTTGGCCGGAAGCAAGACCTGCACCATCAGGATTCCCTGATCTTCATCCGGAAGATAGGCTGTGGGCATCCGCTTGAAGAGGAATCCCATCGCCACCACGATCAAAAGAAATATAATTACGTAACGGATTTTCCTGGAGAGAGAGTGGTCTATCAGTCGCAGATATCTGTCTCTGGCTCCAAAGAAAACGCGGTCAAACCATCGGAAAAACGCCCGCAGGAACCAGACTCCAGACTCTGCCGGTTCATGCCCTTTGGGCACAGGCTTGAGAAGCGAGACGCACAGCACTGGTGTCAAAACCAGTGCCACCACCACTGAAAGAAGCATGGAGGCAATGATGGTTATCGAGAACTGACGGTAGATGACCCCTGTGGACCCTGAGAAAAACACCATAGGGCCGAAGACCGCCGAGAGCAC